>DASUTJ010000024.1:0-16064 GCA_036374655.1 Solirubrobacterales bacterium
GCGGCGCCCAGCACCAGGAGCGCAACCACGACCAGCCAGACCGCGAGCCCCGCGATGTGACGCTGGCTCAGGACGAAGCCTCCGCCGGCCAGGGCCAGCCCAAGGATCAAGGCGACCGGACTTATCAGCGCCGCTGATTCCTCTAGTCTTGCGCGCCATGCCTCGGACCCGCCGCCCCCGCGACCGTAGCTCGGCCCGACCTGCCTTCGCGCTTCTGTCAGTGCTTGCTGTGCTGGCAATTGCTTGCTTTCCGGGTCTGGCTCAGGCTGAAGACAGCAGCGGGATCCAGTACGAATCTGACGTTCCAACCGTGCCCAAGGACGAAAGTTCCAACATTCCTTCGAAGAACAAATCGGGCGGTACCAACGCCCCGGCGGAATCCGAATCCGAAGCTACGAACTCGAATGCCCAGACCGGTAGCGGTACCGGTGGGGGCAGCGATTCCGGCCAGGGCGGGGGCACCCCGAGCGGCCAGGGTAGCCAAGCCGGAGGCGGCGACGGCCAAAAGGGCCAGAATGGCTCCCAGGATTCAGCCGGCAACATCAAGGCCGCGGAACCGCTTCCGCTGACGCCGGCCGAAACCGACGACGGAGGTTCTTCTCCGCTGGTCCCGATTCTGATCGCGGTGGCCGTGCTGGCGGCGATGTCGATCGGCTACTTCTACTACCGGCAGCGCAAGGGCCCCGATTCCTCCGGATCCTCCGTCTCCTCGCCGAAGGCGGGCTGACCGATGCCGAAAGCGAGTGGTTACACGATGAGATCTGTGCGCGTCTGGACGGCCACCGTTGCGGTCGTCGCGAGCCTGGCGATCTTCGCCTCGGCCGCGCAGGCGCTGCCCGCGGGCTTCTGGGGCGTCGTGCCGCAGAGCAACCTCAACGGCGAGCAGTACCAGCGGCTCGGCACCGGCGGGGTCGAAAGCGTCCGCATCCCGGTCGGCTGGGGCTCGGTCCAGCAGACGCAGAACGGCCCCTTCGACTGGAGCGGCTTCGACAGCCAGGTGGAAGTGGCGGCCAAGGCCGGGATCAAGGTCCTGCCGTTCCTCTCCGGCGCGCCGGAATGGGCGGTGCCGAGCAAGACGGTTCCGGGCGCGGGCGGCCTCAAGGCCCCGGCCCACCTGCCGGTCAGCGGCGCGGCCCGCTCCGGCTGGGTCGCCTTCGTCACCGCCGCCGTGGCTCGCTACGGACCGAACGGCAGCTTCTGGGCGGAGCACCCCGGCGTGCCGAAACGCCCGATCCGGGTCTGGCAGATCTGGAACGAGCCGAACTTCAAGTACTTCATCGCCAAGCCCAACCCGGCCGAGTACGGGAAGCTGGTGAAGATCTCCTACACGGCGCTGAAGGCGGCCGATCCCGGGGCGCAGCTCGTCCTCGCCGGCCTCTTCTCCCGTCCGAAGGGCGCCCGCAACGCCGCCGGCAAGCACAAAAGCCTCAACTGGTACGCCAGCGACTTCGTCGACCGGATGTACGAAACGACGCCCGGCCTGAAGGCCAAGTACAGCGGCGCCGCCCTGCACCCGTACACGATCAACGCCCGCGAACTGCCGGAAGTGACCGAAGAATTCCGCAACGTCCTGGCCGAGAACAAAGATGCGGCCAAGGGCCTGTGGATCACCGAGCTCGGCTGGAGCGCCGGCCCGAAGAGCGGCGGCAACCTCTTCGCCAAGGGTCCTGCCGGCCAGGCCCGCGAACTGAAGACCTCCTTCACCCTGCTGCGCAACAAGCAGGTGAAATGGAAGCTGAAGAGCGTCTTCTGGTTCTCGGTCGACGACGCCCCCGGCGCCTGCAACTTCTGCAGCCACTCGGGCCTCTTCGCCCCCGGCTTCACGCCCAGGAAGTCCTGGTTCGAATACGTGAAGCTCGCCGGCGGCACCCCGTAGTGCGCTAGAGCCCACCTGCCGATCTGCGTAAGATCGGTGGGTTGGCTTCTAAGGCGAAACCGAGTAAGAAATCCGATCCGCTGGCGCCGTTCAGCGCGGCGACGCGGCGTTGGTTCGAGGCCTCCTTCGAGGGGCCGACGCCGGCGCAGACCGGGGGCTGGGAGGCGATCTCCAGCGGCGAGCACGCGCTGATCTGCGCCCCGACCGGGTCGGGGAAGACGCTCGCCAGCTTCCTCTGGGGAATCGACAAACTGGCCCGCTCCGACTCGCTCGGCACCGGGGTCAAGCTGGTCTACGTCTCGCCGCTGAAAGCGCTCTCCTACGACATCGAGCGCAACCTGCGGGCGCCGCTGCGCGGGATCGGCGCCGAGATCGCCGTCGGCCTGCGGACCGGCGACACCTCGCAGAAAGAACGGCGGGCGATGGCCAAAACCCCGCCGGACATCCTCATCACCACGCCGGAGTCGCTCTATCTGATGCTCAGTTCCAGCGTGCGGGACATCCTCACCGGGGTCGAAGCCGTGATCGTCGACGAGATCCACGCCGTCGCTCAGACCAAGCGGGGGTCGCACTTGGCCTTGACCTTGGAGCGGTTGGATCGATGGGTGGAGGACCATGCGGGTGGGGCGGCGGGTCCTGTCTCCGATTCCGGGCTCTCCCTACCGGGAGAGTCCTCGGAATCGTCGCCACCCGCCGCAGATGCGTCTGATTCCCGGGTCCAGCGGATCGGGTTGTCCGCCACCCAGAGGCCGTTGGAGCGGATTGGTCAGTTCCTTGTAGGGCCCAAGAGGAAATGTCGGATCGTTGATGCAGGGCAGAAGAAGGCGCTTGATCTGGAGATCGTGGTTCCGGTCGAGGACATGGCCGATCCGGGGGCGCCGGCCTACCCCAGCGAGGACGGGCCGCCGCCGACCGAAATCGAGCCCTCGGCCCACGTCCGCTCGATCTGGCCAGCCATCTACCCCCGCCTCCTCGAGCTGGTCGAGGAACACACCTCGACGATGATCTTCGTCAACAACCGCCGCGCAGCCGAGCGTCTGGCAAAGAGGTTGAACGAGCTTGCGAATGGCGAAGGCGAACAAGAGCTTCCCGCCACCGAGCACGCGGGTCACCACGAGGACACCGGCGAGCCGCTGGAGCAGGTCGAGATCGCCCGCGCCCATCACGGGTCCCTCTCCCACGAGGAGCGCGCCGTGGTCGAGGAGATGCTCAAGTCCGGCGAGCTCCCCTGCCTGGTCGCGACGAGCTCCCTGGAGCTCGGTATCGACATGGGCGCCGTCGACCTCGTCATCCAGGTCGAGTCGCCGAAGTCGGTGACCCGCGGCCTGCAGCGGATCGGCCGTGCCGGCCACCGCATGGGCGAAGTCTCCAAAGGCCGGATCTTTCCCAAATACCGCGGCGACCTGCTCGAGTGCGCGGTCGTCGCCCGGCGCATGCGCGAGGCCGAGATCGAGGAGACGACGATCCCGCAGAACCCCCTCGACGTCCTCGCCCAGCACCTGGTCTCGATGGCCGCCCTGGACGAGTGGGAGGTCGACGAGGTCGAGCGCGTCGTCACCTCCACCCAGTCCTTCCACGACCTCTCGCGCGAACAGCTGGAGAACGTGCTCGACATGCTCGACGGCCGCTACCCCTCCGACCGCTTCGCCGAGCTGCGCCCGCGGATCGTCTGGGACCGCACCGAAGGCACGATCCACGGCCGCAAAGGGGCCCGCCAGCTGGTCGTCACCAACGCCGGCACGATCCCCGACCGCGGCCTCTACGGCGTCCACCTTCCCGACGGCCGCCGGGTCGGCGAGCTCGACGAGGAGATGGTCTACGAGGCCCGCGCCGGCCAGACTTTCCTGCTCGGCTCCAGCACCTGGCGGATCGAGGAAATCACCCGCGACCGGGTGATCGTCACCCCCGCCCCCGGCGCCCCCGGCGCCGTCCCCTTCTGGAAGGGCGACGGGATCGGCCGCCCGGCCGAGCTGGGCCGGGCGATCGGCGCCTTCGCCCGCGAGGCGGTCAACCGCGAGCCGGCCGAGCTGGCCAAGGAGTACGACCTCGACGAGCGCGCCGCCAGCAACCTGGTCAGCTACCTGCGCGAGCAGCAGCAGGCGACCCGCGTCGTCCCCTCCGACGAGACGATCGTGGTCGAGCGCTTCCGCGACGAGATCGGCGACTGGCGCCTCTGCATCCTCTCCCCCTACGGCGGCCGCGTCCACGCCGCCTGGGGCCTCGCCCTCGCCGCCAAGATCCGCGCCGAGCGCGACCTCGAGGCCGACGCGATCTGGTCCGACGACGGGATCGTCATCCACCTCCCCGACGCCGACGAGCCGCCTTCGGCCGACATGGTCCTGATCGACCCCGACGAAATCGAGGACCTGATCGTCTCCGAGCTCTCCGGCAGCGCCCTGTTCGGCGCCCGCTTCCGCGAGAACGCCTCGCGCTCGCTGCTGATCCCGCGCGCCTACCCGGGCAAACGCACGCCGCTCTGGCAGCAGCGGCTGAAGAGCCAGAGCCTGCTCGAAGTGGCGCGGGACTTCCCCCGCTTCCCGGTCATCCTCGAGACCTACCGCGAGTGCCTGCAGGACGTTCTCGACCTGCCCGCCCTCGCCGACCTGCTCGGCAAGCTGCACTCGCGGGCGCTCTCCCTGGTCGAGGTGGAGACGCCGACCGCCTCGCCCTTCGCCTCTTCGCTGCTGTTCGACTACGTCGCCACCTACATGTACGAGGGGGACACGCCCAACGCCGAGCGGCGGGCGGCGGCGCTGGCCCTCGACCGCGACCTGCTGCGCGAGCTGCTCGGCCAGGAGGAGCTGCGCGAGCTGATCGACCCCGAGGCGCTGGAAGAAGTCGAGGCGCAGCTGCAGCACCGGACCGAGGCCGGCCGCGCCGGCGACCGCGACGCCCTGCAGCAGCTGCTGCGCAACCTCGGCGACCTCACCGCGGAGGAGTGCGAGGAGCGCGTCGCCGAGGGCTACTCGGCGAAGTCGATGCTGGAGAAGCTGGTCGCCGAGCGCCGCGTCGCCAAAGTCCGCGTCGCGGGCGAGGAGCGCTACATCGCCGCCGAGGACGCCGGCCTCTACCGCGACGCGCTCGGCGTCCCCGAGCCCCCCGGCCTGCCGGAGACCTTCCTCGAGGAGCACCCCGACGCGATGCGCGCCCTGGTCCGCCGCTACGCCCGCACCCACGGCCCGTTCCCGACCCAGCAGCTGGCCGATCGCTACGGGGTCGACCCGCTGCCGCCGCTGCGCGAGCTGGAGAGCGAAGGAGCGATGGTCCGCGGCGAGCTGCTGCCGGGCGGGACCGAGCGCGAGTGGTGCGACTCCGAAGTCCTGCGCCGCGTCCGCCGCGCCAGCCTCGCCCGCCTGCGCAAGGAGGTCGAGGCCGCCGACACGCGTGAGCTGGCCCGCTTCCTGCCGAGCTGGCAGAACGTCGACGCGTTCCGGCGAACCGGCGCCGGGATCGACCGCCTGCGCGAGGCGCTGGTGCCGCTGCAGGGGGTGGCGCTGACGCCGAAAGTCTGGGAGGGGGACGTGCTTCCCCGCCGCCTCGGCGCCTACTCGCCCAGCTGGCTCGACGAGCTCTGCACCAGCGGCGAGCTGGTCTGGGTCGGCTCCGGCGCCCTCGGCCGCAACGACGGCCGCGTCGCCCTCTACTTCCGCGAGGACGTCCGCCTCGCCGGTCCGCCACCGGCCAACGCGAAGCTGGAGTCGCCCAAGGGCGAGGTCCACGACGCGATCCGCGAGCGGCTCGCCGCCGGCCCCTCCTTCTGGCTCGACCTCGCCTTCGACCTCGAGCACCCGGCCGAGGACATCCACAACGCGCTCTGGGACCTGGCCTGGACGGGAGAGGTGACCAACGACGCCTTCGCGCCGCTGCGGGCGCCGCGCCTCCGGGCCGTGCCGCCCTCGGAACGCCCCGGCCGCCGCTTCGCCCGCCGCCGGAGTACGACGGGGGCCGCCGTCCAGGGCCGCTGGTCCCTGACCGAGCCGCTCTTCGCCAACGCGCCCGGACCCGGCGCCAAGCTCCGCGCCACCGCCGAGCTGATGCTCGAGCGCTACGGGATCGTCACCCGCGAGACGGTCCTCGCCGAGGGCATCCCCGGCGGCTTCTCGACCCTCTACGGGGAGCTCGGCAACCTCGAGCTGCTCGGCACCGCCCGCCGCGGCTACTTCGTCGAGGGTCTCGGCGGCGCCCAGTTCGCCCTGCCCGGTGCGGTCGAGCGGCTGCGCTCTCTGCCCGAACCCGACGGGAGCTACACCGTCCTCGCCGCCACCGACCCGGCCAACCCCTACGGCGCCTCGCTGCCCTGGCCGAAGCTCGAGGGCGGCCGCCGCCCCAGCCGCACCCCCGGCGCCCACCTGCTGCTGCGAGACGGCGAGCCGCTGGTCTTCGTCGAGCGCGGCGGCCGCGGCCTGCTGCGCCTCGCGCCACTCCAGGACAAGGAGCTGGAGCAGGCGATGCGCGCCCTCGCCGACGCCGTCAGCGCCGGCCAGCTGCCCAAACTCGCGGTAGAGAAGCTCGACGGCGAAGCGGTGATCGGTTCCGGCCACGAGGAGGCGCTGATCGGCGCCGGCTTCAATCGCGGCCCGCGCAAACTCACCGCCACGGCCTGATTCGGCTCCCTGACCAGACCATTGCCATAATCCGGTCTGGTGCCTGAGGCAGATCAGACCGCGGTCGAGCTGCTGAAGAGCGTGACGCTCTTCGCCGACCTGGAGGAGGGGGAGCTGGAGCGCTTCTCCCACGTGGCTGTCCCGCGCACTTTTCCCGCCGGGACGCGGGTCTTCCACGAGGGCGACGACTCGGACGCCTGCTACATCGTCAAAGAGGGCAGCTTCCGGGTCACCCGCGAACACTCCGACGGTCGCGCGATCACCCTCGCCACCCTCGGTCCGGGGGAGATCTTCGGCGAGCTGGCGATGCTCGACGGCGACAAACGCTCGGCCAGCGCCGAGGCGCTGACCGAGGGCGAGCTGCTCGCCCTGCCGGCCAACGACGTCCGCGCCCTCCTCGCTCGCCACCCGGAGATCTCGCTGAAGCTGGTCGCCGGCCTGGTCCGCCGCCTGCGCGCCGCCAACGTCCGCCTCTCCCGCCAGTCCTTCCAGACGGTGCCGAGCCGGGTCGCCGGCATCCTCGCCCAGCTCAGCCGCGAGGCGCAGGACAACGGGGGCGGCGACGCCGACTCCAGCGAAGAGGTGACGATCCAGATGAACCAGACCGACCTCGCCCAGCTCGCCGGGACCTCGCGCGAGTCGGTCAGCCGCTTCCTCGCCGAGCTCGAGCGCGCCGGCGTCGTCCGCTCCGGTCGCGGTCGCGTCACCGTGCTGGAGCCGGAGAAGCTGCGCAACTACATCTACTGAGGCACGAGGCCGTGTCCATGAGCGCGCCCGAGGCCCTCCGGACACTGCGGATGCCGTATCGCTGGGGCGAGGTCGAGGGCACGGTCACAGTCGAGATCGGGATCGACCGGAACCCGAGCGAATTCGGTTGCGAGGAGGTCGCCCGCGGCTTCCCCTACTGCCGGGCGCTGCTGGAGCCGCCGGCGGTCGGGTACGGAGACTCGCTCGGCTGGGTCCAGCTGATCGACATGAGCGACAGGCGAGGAGGCTTCGAGGTCGACCATTACGAAGCTCTCGGGCGGGTCTCTCACCCGTTCTTCTCCTACGGCCCGAACATCACCTTCTTCGACCACCCTCACACCTACCTGCAGGACTGGGACTTCCTCGCCCACACCTTCCTCTGCGGGCTGGGCGGCGAGCTGCTCGAGTTCCGCCGCGAGGTCCGGGCCCTGCTGGGCTTCAGCTGGGCGATCGTCAAGCGCGGGGAGAGGATCGAGGTTTTCGGTCCGACAATCCTCGGCCCCCCGGACTGGGACCGCCACCTCCCGTACCTCCAGCGGCGCTACCGGCGCTTCAGGTTGCGCACATGGCGGTTTCGGCCGGGCTTCGGCGATCGTCCCCTGCCATGACCGACCTGGCCGCGGCGCGCGCCCGGATGGTCGAGCGCCAGCTGCGGCGACGGGGAATCGAGGACGAGCGGGTGCTGGCGGCGATGGAAGCGGTGCCGCGGGAGCGATTCGTGCCCGAGACGTTACGCAGCCGGGCGTACGCTGATTCGGCCCTGCCGATCGGAGAGGAGCAGACGATCTCGCAACCCTGGATAGTCGCCGCCATCCTCCAGGCCCTGCAGCTGAAGGGGCCCGAGCGGGTGCTCGAGGTGGGAACCGGCTCGGGCTACTCGACGATGGTTCTCGCCCTGCTCGCCGACCACGTCGTCAGCATCGAGCGCCACCGGGCGCTCTCCGACGGAGCCGCGCGCCTGCTGGACGCGCTCGCCGTCCGTAACGCCGAGCTGGTCGTCGGGGACGGCACCCTGGGGTTTCCCGCCCGCGCCCCCTTCGACGCGATCGCCGTCCACGCCACCGCCCCCGCGCCGCCGCCGGCGCTGCTCGACCAGCTCGCCGAGGGAGGTCGCCTGGTGATCCCGATCGCCTCCGGAGAGGCGGACCTGCTGACCGTCCTGCGCCGTCAGGGCGCGGAGATCGTGAGCGAGACGATCGGCCCCTGCCGCTTCGTGCCGCTGATCGGCGAGGAGGGCTTCCCCGCCGAGTAGCGCGCGTCAGCGCGCGTTTTCGCGGCCGCTCAGCAGCCGATGGCCGCGTCCTGGGGGTCCTTGACGACGTCGTCGCCACCGCCACCGCAGAGGATCTTGTCGTGCTGGCCGTCGAGCGCTTCGAAGAAGTCGCTGCCGCCCTTGCCGATCATCACGTCGCTGCCGATGTGGCCCATGAAGCTGTTCGAGCCGCCGTCGCCGACGAGGACGTCAGGGCCGTCGGATCCCTCGAGGCTCTCGTTGTTGCCGAGGACCTGGTCGGCGCTGCCGCAGCCGGGAGGGCCGCCGCTGCCGCCGAGGGCGACCCGCAGGTTGTCGTTGGAGCGCGCGTAGGAGACGGTGTCCTCGCCGCTGCCGCCGTCGTAGACGTGGCCCTGGCAGGTGACCACCGAGTTGACGAGCAGGTCGTTGCCGTTGCCGCCGAGCAGGTTGTCGCCGCCGGGGTCGCCATAGAGGACGTCGCTGCCGCCGTTGCCTTCGAGCACGTCATGGCCGAAGTCCGGGCTGTTGTAGTTCTCGCCCGCTTCCAGCACGTCCTCGCCGTTGCCGCCGACGAGGCGGTCGTCGCCGGCGTTGCCGTTGATCCGAACTTTGGTGCCGCCGGGGACGCTGGGGTCGATCGCCGCGCTGTCGTTGCCGTTGCCGCCGGTGACGACGATCAGCGGCGGCACGCCGGCGCCGCAGACGAGGGTGTTGGCGTTGGTGTCCTGGCAGCCGTCGCCGGCGAAGATCGGCTGACCCGAGGAGACGATCAGGGCGCCGCCGAAGGAGATCTGCAGGCTGTCGTTGCCGGGGCTGCCCTGGACGATCAGGCTGGTGCCGTCGAGGCCCTGGTTGAGGATGCCGAGGGCCATATCGGCAGGGTGGGGCTCTTCCGGCCCGCAGGAGGTTTCGACCGAGAAGCCGCCGCAATCGTCGCTGCCGGGACCGCCGAAGGCCTGGCCGCCACCGCCACCGCTCTGCAGGTTGTCGTCGCCGACGCCGCCGTCGATCCGGTTCTGCAGCCCGTTGCCGACGATCGTGTCGCCCTGCGGCGAGCCAACCACGTCCTCGAAGCCGCCGAGGTCGTCGTGGCCGTCGCCTTTGGCCTTGTTGGCCGCGAGGCTGACGATCACGCCGCTTCGGGTGGCGCTGGCGTAGGAGACGATGTCGTTCGCGCCGTCGCCGCCGGCCAGGGTGTCGGTGCCGGCGTCGCCGCGGACGATGTCGCCGTCGCCGGGGCCGCCGTCGGCGTGGTCGATGCCGGCGCCGCCGAAGACTTCGTCGCCCTCGGGGCCGCCCTGCAGGTCATGGTCGTCGCCAGGGCCGCCTTCGATGTGGTCGAAGCCGCCGCCGCCGCCGATCTGGTCATTTCCCTTGTCGCCGAGCAGTTTGTCGTCGCCGCCGTCGCCGTCGATCTTGTCGCTGCCCTGCTGACCGTCGATGTAGTCGTTGCCGCCGCCGCCGCTGAGCTTGTCGGGGCCCTTGTAGCCGATGACGACATCGTCGCCGCCACCGCCGTGGAGACCGTCCGCGCCTTTGGAGCCGGAGACGACGTCGTTGCCCTCGCCGCCGTCGACCATGTCGGAGCCGGTGTCGCCTTCGAGGTCGTCGTCGCCGCCTTCGCCGTGCAGCGAGTCGTAGCCGCGGCCGCCGTTGATCGAGTCGTTGCCGGGACCGCCGCAGATCGTGTCGTTGCCGTTGGGGCCGCCGGTGATCGTGTCGTCGCCGCCACCGCCCCAGATCACGTCGCTGGCCTTCTTACCGACGATCTTGTCGTCGCCGGCGGTGCCCTTGATCGTCACCTTCTTGCCGTCGCACTTCATCGCCTGCGCCTGGGCGGCGAAGACGAAGAGCGAGAGGAACGCGAGTAGGAGGAGGGCGGGCAGGCGGAGAGTTCTGAGCGTGACAGGCATGTGTTGGGGCATCGGACGCCCAGTGCCCAAAACCTGAGCGTGCAAAAAAATCACCCAAAAACTCGTCCTTCTGCCTAGTACGAGCGTCCAAATCCCGCCTGAATACCCCTCTCCTATACGCTCGCAGCGCGCATGCGAGGCGGTATTTACGTTCTGAACTTCTACTCGGCGGTCTTCATCGATCAGCTGAAGCGCGGCCGCAAGACCGCGACGATCCGGCTCGGCGACAAGAGCAACAAGTACGAGCGCGGTCAGGTTGTCTGGATCACCGTCGGGTTCCGCCACAGCCCGCGGGAGAAGATCTTCACCGCGGTGATCGACGACGTCGAGGTCAAGCGGCTGGACGAGCTCTCGCGCCGCGACATCGAGCACGACAATCCGGAGTTCCGCCGGCTCGAGGACGAGATCAACTTCCTCGAGCAGATCTACAGCCGGCCGGTCGCCGCCAGCGACCTGGTCACGGTGATCCGCTTCTCGCAGATCGTCGAGCCTCCGCGCGCGCACCTGGGGAACGGCGAGACCCCGCACCGCAACTGAACCGATGCGCGCCCGGCCCGTATAGGTAGCCGATGGCCGAATACGCCTTCCTCACCACCTGGCTGCTGGAGTCCCCGCGCGAGCAGGTTTGGGAGGCGATCCACGACCAGGAGCGCTGGCCGAGCTGGTGGCGCGGGGTGGAGGAGGCGACCGAGGTGCGGCCGGGGAACAACGCGAACGGCCTCGGCAGCGTCTCGCGGATGGTCTGGAAGAGCCTGCTGCCCTACCGAGTCTCCTTCGAGGTGACGACGACCCGGATCGAGCACCCGAACTTGATGGAGGGCAGGGCGGTCGGCGAGCTGGAGGGCATCGGTCGCTGGCGCCTCTACGAGCAGGACGGGGTGACCGCCGTCCTCTACGAGTGGAACGTGCGGACGACCAAGGCCTGGATGAACCTCTTCGCGCCGATGCTGCGGCCGGCCTTCGAGTGGAACCACGACTGGGTCATGCGCCGTGGCGGCGAGGGCATCGCCGAGCTGCTCGGCTGCCGCCTCTTGGCGATCGATTAGCGCCAAAGCGCGACGCCGCCTTGACCGGCGGCGTCTTCTCGCTATCTTTTCAGTTGTTGGCACTCTCCCCCTGAGAGTGCCAAGCGCCGCAAGAGCTGAAATTTGGCTCTAGATCGGCGATTTCTCAACTTTCACAACACCCACACCTATTACGGAGGTTCACGGATGAAGCTGAAGCCCCTCGGGGACCGGCTGATCGTCAAGCCGATCGAGGAGGAGGAGACGACCGCTAGCGGCATCGTCCTCCCGGAGACGGCCAAAGAGAAGCCGCAGAAGGGCCAGGTCGTGGCCGTCGGCGACGGCAGATGGGACGAGGACGGCGAGAAGCGCATTCCGCTCGACGTCGCGGAGGGGGACGAAGTCCTCTACTCCAAATACGGCGGCACCGAGGTGACCGTCGAGGGCGACGAACTGCTGGTGCTGCGCGAGTCGGACGTCCTGGCCAAGCTCGGCTGAGCTCCCACCCGGACTTAATGAACTAAGGAGGACTGGAAACAGATGGCTCACAAGGAGCTGAAGTACGCAGAGGAGGCCCGCGGGGCCCTGCAGGCAGGCGTCGATTCCGTCGCCAACGCCGTCAAGGTCACCCTCGGCCCCAAAGGTCGTTACGTCGTGCTCGACAAAAAGTTCGGCGCGCCGACGATCACCAACGACGGCGTCACCATCGCCCGCGAGGTCGAGGTCGAGGACGTCTTCGAGAACCAGGGCGCCCAGCTGGTGCGCGAGGTCGCGACCGCGACCAACGACGTCGCCGGCGACGGCACCACCACCGCCACCCTGCTGGCCCAGACGATCGTTCGCCAGGGCCTGAAGAACGTGGCCGCCGGCGCCAACCCGCTGGCCCTGCGCCGCGGGATCGAGAAGGCGGTCGAGGAGGTCGTCGACAACCTCCGCAACAAGCAGAGCAAAGAGGTTGCCGGCAAAGACCAGATCGCCCGCGTGGCCGCCATCTCGGCCGGCGACGACGAGATCGGCAACGTGATCGCCGACGCGATCGAGAAAGTCGGCAAAGACGGCGTGGTGAACGTCGAGGAGGGCCAGACCTTCGGGATGGAGCTCGAGTTCACCGAGGGGATGCAGTTCGACAAGGGCTACATCTCGCCGTACATGGTCACCGACCAGGACCGCATGGAGGCGGTGCTGGACGACCCCTACATCCTCATCGCCAACCAGAAAATCGGCTCCGTGCGGGACATCCTGCCGGTGCTCGAGCAGGTGATGCAGGGCGGCAAACCGCTGCTGATCGTGGCCGAGGACGTCGAGGGAGAGTGCCTCGCGACCCTGGTCGTGAACAAGCTCCGCGGCACCTTCACGGGCGTCGCCGTCAAAGCCCCCGGCTTCGGCGACCGCCGCAAGCGGATGCTCGAGGACATCGCGATCCTCACCGGCGGCGAGGTGATCACCGAGGAGATGGGCCTGAAACTGGAGAACACCCAGCTGGCTCAGCTCGGCAAGGCGCGTCGCGTCGTCGTCTCCAAGGACACCACCACGATCATCGACGGCGGCGGTGACGCCGAGGACATCAAGGGCCGGATCAAGCAGATCAAATCGGAGGTCGAGAACACCGACTCCGAATTCGATCGCGAGAAGCTCCAGGAGCGCCTGGCCAAGCTCGCCGGAGGCGTTGCCGTGGTCAAGGTCGGCGCCGCCACCGAGACCGAGATGAAGGAGAAAAAGCACCGCGTCGAGGACGCGCTGCAGGCGACCCGCGCCGCCCTCGAGGAGGGCGTCGTGCCGGGTGGCGGCGTGGCGCTGCTGAACGCGCAGGCCGGTCTCGACCCGGAGAGCCTCGACGAGCCGGACGAGGTGACCGGCGCGCGGATCATCCACCGCTCGCTGGAGGAGCCGGTGCGGCAGATCGCCGAGAACTCGGGCCTCGAGGGCTCGGTCGTGGTCAACAAGGTCCGCGAGCTGAAGGCCGGCGAAGGCCTGAACGCGGCGACCGGCGAGTACGGCGACCTGATCAAGGCCGGCGTCATCGACCCGACCAAGGTCACCCGCTCCGCCCTCGAGAACGCGGCCTCGATCGCGAAGAACATCCTCGTGACCGAGGCGATCATCGCCGAACCGCCCGAGGAGGGCGGCGCGGCCGCCGGCGGCATGCCCGACATGGGCGGTATGGGCGGGATGATGTAGCCCACCGCTAACGCGGAGCAGTTTGGAGAGGCCCGGGAAACCGGGCCTCTCTTTTTAGTGTCGCTTTTTGCCCCCTATGGGGAGACAAAAGCGACACTGGCTTTCTGATCTATTTTTTCCGCGGTTTGGGCGGCAGCGGGGGGAAGAGGCTGGCGTTGTAGTCGGCGGTGGAGAGGAAGTTGGGGCGGCGGATCTTCAGGCGCAGGGTGTTGGTGGTGCGGGGATAGAGGCGGAGGTCGTAGGGGTTGCCGGGGCCGAAGCCCTGGTAGTAGACGAGCATCCGCACGCGGGGGTGCTTGACGGTCCAGGCGATCGTCTGCTTGACCCACCGGGGGTCGTCCTCGCCGGAGACCGCCCACTCGGTCATCGCCACCGGCATGCCCTTCCACTGTTTGCCGGCGTAGAAGCGGTTGAGGTCTTCCCAGACCGGATACTGCGAGTAGAAGTCGGTGCCGACCCAGTCGACCCAGCGCCGTCCCGGCCAGTAGTTGCCGGGGAAGTTGCCTTTGACCCGCGGCGAGCCGCCGGGCAGCGGGCTCCAGACGATGCTGACCGGCGCCGCCGGCAGCGCCGTCGGCGGCGGCCCTTTGGTCCGGGTCACCGGGGGCAGGCCGATTTCCGCCAGGGTCGCGTTGACGCCTTCCAGGCTCTGGCCGCCGCGGACGATCGCCGAGATGCGGCGGAACGCCTGCTTGTACCAGCCGGTGGTGTGTTCGCCGCCGCGCTGGTTGCCTTCGCAGTCGACGGCGGTCCAGGCGTTGAGGCAGCGGTTCGGCTCGCCCAGCGGCCGGATGTAGGCGGGCAGGCCCTTCGTGGCGAAGAAGTCGTTCAGCTGCAGCAGGTAGTCGTCGCCGTACCCGAGCGCGATCTGCGCCGGGGTGATCAGCTCGGCCAGGGTCTGGTCATCGGCGGTCGAGATGTGGAGGATCGGCCGCGTCGCGGTTTCGCGCCAGCGTTCGTATGCCTCGTTGAGGCTGTTGCCCCAGGGATGGAAGGTCTGCAGCAGCGCCGGGTGCTTGCCGGTCAGTTCGGTGAATTCGTTGAACTCGGTCGTCGTGCCCCTGTCGCTGACCCCGAGGAAGACGTTCCCCTTCGGCGGCACCAGCGAGACGGCTCCGGCCCGCGCCGGTCCCAGCAGGGCGACGACAAGGATCGCGGCGACCACGAGGGGTCGCAGCGGCAGGTTTCGTCTAGGCGTTCTCCAGTACATCGCTCATCCTTCGCGGTTCGACACCGAGGGCCTGCGCATCGGCCGGTCCCCGCTCGCTGACCATGGAGACCTCCATCAACTCGGCCTCCTCCCAAGTAGCGAACACGGCCTCGCCGAAAACGGAGCGCAGGGCGATCAATCCGGCCCGCACGAACGGCAACGGCAGGTGGACCAGCGGCCGCGGCCGGCCGGCGATGCGGCTGACCAGGTCGGACATCTGGTCGTAGCTGAGCGTTTCCGGCCCGGCGAGCTCGTAGCGGGGCCGCGGATCCGTTGCCGCCAGGGCTCCCGTCACGCACCGCGCCGCGTCCGCGGCCCAGATCGGTTGGAAACGCGCCTGCCCCTCCCCCGAGACTGGCAGCACCGGCAGGAAGGAGAAGCGGCGCAGCAGGGTGATCCAGGGGTCGCTGTGGTCGTAGACGATCGAGGGCGCGAAGACCGTCGTCTGTAGCGGCGAGGAGAGCACCGCCTGCTCGGCCAGCCACTTGGCCCGGAAGAAGCGGGTCCGCTGGGCGCTCTCGGCGTCGAGGGCGCTGAAGAAGTGGAAGCGCTCGACGCCGCTGCGCTCGGCGGCCCGCAGCAGCCGCACCGTCGCCAGCCCGTTCAGCTCCTCGATCCGCTTCGGCGGCTGGTCGCGGATCGAGGCCGCGAGGTGGATGACGGTGTCGACCCCGCGCAGCGCCTGGCGCACCAGGTAGGGATCCGACATCTCGCCCAGATCGCCCAGCGCGATCTGCACGTCGACCCGCCGCGGACCCAGCCGCCGCGGCTCGCGCACCAGGCAGCGGACCTCCTGGCCCTGCTCCAGGAGCAGCGGCAGCAGCCGTGACCCGATGCTTCCAGTTGCCCCCGTCAGCAGCAGCATGTCCGCATCATCCCTAAAATGTGCCCTCGCGCTTGGCCGGGGCCCCCGGCGGGCACCCGGTAAAACGAGCTAGGAGAACTCCCCTTATGACCTACGTCATCGCCGAGCCATGCATAGGCCAGAAGGACAACTCGTGTGTCGAGGTCTGTCCCGTCGACTGCATCCACCCGACGCCTGACGAGGCCGATTACGACAACGTCGAGCAGCTCTACATCGACCCGGACGAGTGCATCGACTGCGACGCCTGCGTCGAGGCCTGCCCGGTGGACGCCTGCTTCGCCGAGGATCAGCTCCCGGCCGAGTGGGCCAAATTCGCTGAGATCAACGCGAATTATTTTAAGAATCAGGCTGCTTAGCTGGTAGGGGAGGGGTCGGGTGCCCCTCTCCAGACACATCTCGCTATGGCTCGATGTTGAGTGTCTGGCGAGGGGCA
>DASUTJ010000025.1:0-46244 GCA_036374655.1 Solirubrobacterales bacterium
GCTGAAGATCAGCTTTCCGGCGAGTCCGCGAAAAACCGTGCTGTACAAGGTTTTTCGCGGACTCGGTAAACAGCGTCTGACGAAAGCTGTCGAGGGAGGGTGCCGGTGGGGGTGTCCCGGGCACTCAGCATGGAGCCGGGCCACAAGCTTTTGAGGCGACAGCAGGAGACGCATCTGCCGGCGGAGGTGCGCCCGGGGCACCCCCATCGGCACCCTCCAACCACCACCTGAGTCGCGAGTGACGGCTTCTATAGAGTGCCGAGCGATGAGTCCTCTGGTGCCGATGGTGGTCGAGCAGACGTCCCGTGGAGAGCGGGCGTTTGACATTTACTCGCGCCTGCTCGGCGAGCGGATCATCTTCCTCGGCACGCCGGTCACCGACGACATCGCCAACCTGATCGTCGCCCAGCTGCTGCACCTGGAGTCCGACGATCCGGACAAGGACGTCAGCCTCTACATCAACTCCCCGGGCGGCTCGGTGTACGCCGGGCTGGCGATCTACGACACGATGCAGTTCATCAAGCCCGACGTGCAGACGATCTGCGTCGGCGTCGCGATGAGCATGGGGGCGTTGCTGTTGAGCGGCGGCGCGGCCGGTAAGCGGATGGCGCTGCCGAACTCGAAGATCCTCATCCACCAGGTCTCGGCCGGATTCCAGGGCCAGGCGACCGACATCGAGATCCACGCCAAAGAGATCATCGACGTCCGCCGCCGCCTCGACGAGATCATCGCCGAGCACACCGGTCAGCCGTTCGAGAAGGTCACCAAAGACACCGAGCGGGACTACTTCATGAGCGCGGACGAGGCGAAGGAGTACAACATCGTCGACCGCGTCATCGAGCACCACTGAGGCGCACCGCAGCCTTCGTCCTCGTCGTGCTCGCGGCCTTGGCCGCTCCCGCTTCGGCCGCGATCGTCAGCCGCGACGGCGGCACCGCCTACCACGGCCACGTCTTTCCGGTGCAGGCCGCGCACGGCGTGCGCGGCGCGATCGGGACCTACCACGCGCCGCGCAACGGCGGTCGCATCCACGAAGGCTTCGACGTCACCGCAGCCTGCGGGGCGAGGCTGGTGGCGGTGCGCAACGGACGGGTGCTGCGCCGCGGGTTCGATCCGGTCCTCTACGGCAACTTTCTGCTGATCCACGGAGAAGGCGAGCGGCGGAGTTACTTCTATGCCCATTTGGCACAGCCCGCGGCGGTGCGCCGCGGCGAGCGGGTCTGGGAGGGGGAGGGGGTCGGCGTCGTCGGCGAAACCGGCAACGCCGCCGGCACGGGCTGTCACCTCCACTTCGAGATCCACGAGCGCGGGATGCCGGTCAACCCGGAACCGGCGTTGCGGCGCTGGGACCGCTACAGCTAGTCATCCTCCAGGGACCGTTCGAACCAGAGGTCGGCTTTCGGGTTCTCGTTGTAGGCGGGCACTTCGCGATAGCCGGCGGAGCGGTAGAGGTCGACGGCCGGGGTGAGGTAGTCGGAGGTGTCGAGGCGGACCGCCCGGCAGCCATGTTCGAGGGCGATCTGGTCGAGCCGGGCGAGGATGCGGCGGCCGAGCCCGGTGCCGCGGTAGGCCGGCGCCACGTACATGCTCTTCACCTCGGCGATCTCGGTGTCGAGATGGCGGACGCCGCCGAGGCCCGCCGGCTCGCCGTTGGCGAGGGCCAGCAAGAAGACGCCGCCCGGCGGCACCAGGTCGGCGGGAGGGCCGGCGGCGATCTCCGCGTCGAGGTCGATTCCCGCTTCTTCGCGGTCGTAGACGAGCGGCCCGTCGGCCTCGCGGACGAAGTCGGCGTAGAGGTCGAGAACCCGCGGATCGTCGCGCTCGACCGGCTCCAAAGTGAAGGTCACGGAGACGACGCTAACGCGTTGCAGAATTTCTCCAATCTGAGATGGCGCCTACCGTCACTCCTGGCACACTTCGTCACGTGACCCGAGATGAACTGTCTGCGGTAATCATCGAATGCGCCGCGCGCATCGAGCGGGCTGCGGCGTCAACCGAGGAATGTGTGGAGCGTGCCGAACGAGCGCACTTGAACCTCCAAGTGACCAGGCTTGGCCTAGAGGTGGCCAGGCTCAAACTGGAAGACGCCATCGCGCGGCAGGAGAAGCTCATGGACCGGTTGCCGCCTCCGCCACCTGACCTGCGCTCCGCTTGAGCGGCGAGCTCAGACCCGCAGTTCGTAGCTGAACCACTCGCTGCGCTTGGCGCCGGTGGAGTCGTAGAGGCGCTGGGCGGTCGTGTTGTCGGGCGCCGTCGACCACTCGACGAAGGGGACGCCGCGTTCGCGGGCGACGTCGGCGGTCGCTTCGATCAGCGCCCTGCCGACGCCTTCGCCCCGGGCATCCTCGGACACGTAGAGGTCGTTCATCAGCACACACTCGGTCGCCTCCAGCGAGCTGAAGTGCCAGTAGAGGCAGGCGTAGCCGACCAGCACGCCCTCCCGGCGGGCGCCGAGCAGCAGCCCGTCCTCGCTCGGGGCTATGAAGCGGCGGAAGAAGGCGCGATTGCGCTCGTCGTCGACCTCCGCCACCTCGTAGAAGCGCTGGTAGGCGGCGATCAACGGAAGCAGCTCCTCGAACTCCTCGACGGGGACCGGCGCGATCTCGATCTCGGCCATCCGGTCACGGTACCGGGACGCAAGGCTGCCGTCACGAGCAGGGACAGGCGTCCAGGCGACGTAAACGGACCCCACGAACCGGTGCGGGTCCCTGTCTAAGCTTTGGGGCGCCGCCGGAAGTAACTGATCGATCCCGTTAGGAGGGGATTCCGCTGGCACGGCCTTCAGACTCGAACGAGCAGCTCCTCTGCAGCTTCTGCGGCAAGTCGCAGCGTCAGGTGAAAAAGCTGATCGCCGGCCCCGGCGTCTACATCTGCGACGAGTGCATCGACCTCTGCAACGAGATCATCGACGAGGAGCTGACCGCGCCGCCCGCCTTCGAGCTGGAGAACCTGCCCAAACCGCAGGAAATCCACGACGTCCTGCAGGAGTACGTGGTCGGCCAGGAGGCCGCCAAGCGCTCCCTCTCGGTCGCCGTCTACAACCACTACAAGCGGGTCCAGATCGCCCAGTCCGACGAGACCGACGTCGAGCTGCAGAAGTCGAACATCATGATGCTGGGACCGACCGGCTGCGGCAAGACGCTGCTCGCCCAGACCCTGGCCCGGATCCTCAACGTCCCCTTCGCGATCGCCGACGCGACCGCGCTGACCGAGGCCGGCTACGTCGGCGAGGACGTCGAGAACATCCTCCTGAAGCTGATCCAGGCCGCCGACTTCGACGTCAAAAAGGCCGAAACGGGGATCATCTACATCGATGAGATCGACAAGATCGCGCGCAAAGCCGACAACCCGTCGATCACCCGCGACGTCTCCGGCGAAGGCGTCCAGCAGGCCCTGCTGAAGATCCTCGAGGGGACCACCGCTTCGGTGCCCCCGCAGGGCGGCCGCAAGCACCCCCACCAGGAGTTCCTGACGATCGACACCACCAACATCCTCTTCGTCTGCGGCGGCTCCTTCGCCGAGCTCGACAAGGTGATCGAGCGGCGGATCGGCGACCGCGGGATCGGCTTCGGCGCCGAAATCTCCTCGCGGAAGAAGAAGGACACCGGTGAATGGTTCGAGCAGGTGCTGCCCGAGGACCTGGTCGAGTACGGCCTGATCCCCGAGTTCATCGGCCGCCTGCCGGTGATCACCGCGATCCACCAGCTCAGCCGCGACGACCTCTGCACGATCCTGACCGAGCCGCGCCACGCGCTCACCCGCCAGTTCCAGCGCTTCTTCGAGTTCGACGACATCGAGCTGGTCTTCGCCGAGGACAGCCTCGAGGCGATCGCCGACAAGGCGCTGGAGCGCGAGACCGGCGCCCGCGGCTTGCGCTCGATCCTCGAGGAGACCCTGCTCGACGTCCAGTTCGAGCTGCCCTCGCGGCGCGACGTGACCAAGTGCGTCGTCACCAAGGAGACGATCAGCGAGGGCCGCCGGCCGACGCTGGTCACCGAGGCCGTCCAGCAGGACATCGGCCCGGCCGACACGGGCCTCTCCGAGGAATCCGCCTAGAAGCTTGCGGTGGGGGGAGGGAGGGGCACCCGTCCCTCCTCTCGACAGCTGCTGAAGATCAGCTTTTTCAGCGAGTCCGCGAAAAACCTTGTACAGCACGGTTTTTCGCGGACTCGGTGAACAGCGTCTGACGAAAGCTGTCGAAGGAGAGTGCCGGTGGGGGTGTCCCGGGCACTCAGCATGGAGCCGGCCCACAGCCCTTGAGGCGACAGCAGGTAGACGCATCTGCCGGCGGAGGTGCGCCCGGGGCACCCCCACCGGCACCCTCCCACCGAAGCCCCACCCAAGCCGCTTATCTAGACTCGCCCGCGTGGACGCGGCGAGGCGGAAAAAGCTGGAGGAGACGACTCGGTACGACCCCTCTGAGGTAGAGGGGCGGATCTTTTCGGAGTGGATGGAGGGGGGGTACTTCCATCCCGAGGCGGAGGGGACTGCGGCGGAGAATTTTTCGGTTGCTATCCCGCCTCCAAATGTGACCGGGGCTCTGCACATGGGTCACGCGCTGAACGGGTCGATGCAGGACGCGCTGGTGCGGATGAACCGGATGCGGGGGAAGAACACGTTGTGGGTCCTGGGGACGGATCACGCCGGGATCGCCACCCAGGCGGTGGTCGAGAAAGAGCTGAAGAAAGAAGGGAAGAGCCGGCACGACCTCGGCCGCGAGGCGTTCGTCGAGCGGGTCTGGGAGTGGAAAGCCGAGTACGGCTCGCGGATCGTCGAGCAGTACAAGCGGCTCGGCGCCTCCTGCGACTACGAGCGCGAGCGCTTCACCCTGGACGAGGGCTACGTCCGCGCTGTCTACCGGGTTTTCAAGCAGCTCTTCGACAAGGGCTACATCTACCGCGACAACTACATGGTCAACTGGGATCCGGGCTCGCGCTCGGCGATCTCCGACCTCGAGGTCGAGAACCGGGAGGTCGAGGACGTCCTCTATTCGATCGACTACCCCGTCGAGGACTCCGACAAGGTGCTGACGGTCGCCACGGTGCGGCCGGAGACGATGCTGGCCGACACCGCCGTCGCCGTGAACCCCGGCGACGAGCGCTACGCCGACCTCGTCGGCAAGCACGTGATCCTGCCCCTGGTCGGGCGCCGCATCCCGGTGATCGCCGACGACCACGTCGACGTCGAGTTCGGCACCGGCGCCCTGAAGATCACCCCCGGGCACGACCCCAACGACTTCGAGATCGGCCGCAAGCATGGCCTGCAGGAGATCGGCGTGATCGGCCCCGACGGGCGGATGACCGAGGAGGCCGGCGAGTTCGCCGGCATGACCGCAGCCGAGGCGCAGAAGGCCGTCGTCGAGGCGCTGCGGGCCGAGGGCCGCCTGCGCGCCGAGGAGCCCTACGCCCACTCGGTCCCCTTCTCCCACCGCTCCGGCGAGCGGATCGAGCCGCTGATCTCGCTGCAGTGGTTCTGCCGCATGGACGAGCTGGCGCGGCCGGCGATCGAGGTCGTCGAACGCGACGAGGTCGCGATCACCCCGCCGCAGTGGAAGCGGGTCTATCTCGACTGGATGCGGGAGATCCGGCCCTGGTGCATCTCGCGCCAGCTCTGGTGGGGGCACCGGATCCCCGTCTGGTACTGCGACGCCTGCAACGAGACGATCGTCGCCGAGTCCGAGCCGGAGCGCTGCGGCGCCTGCGGTGGCGAGCTCCGCCAGGAGGAGGACGTGCTCGACACCTGGTTCAGCTCGGCGCTCTGGCCCTTCGCGACGCTCGGCTGGCCCGACGACACGCCCGAGCTGCGCGCCTTCTACCCGACCAGCTTCCTGACCACGGCGCGCGAGATCCTCTTCCTCTGGGTGGCGCGGATGATCATGACCGGGCTCGAGTTCGCCGGCGACGTCCCCTTCCGCGACGTCTACGTCCACTCGGTGATCCAGGCCCGCGACGGGCGGCGGATGTCGAAGAGCCTGGGGACCGGGATCGACCCGCTGGAGGAGATCGACGTCCACGGCGCCGACGCGCTGCGCTTCGGCCTGCTGGCGATGTCCTCGACCCAGGACGTGCGCTTCTCAGACGCCAAGGTGCAGCAGGGCCGCGACCTCGCCAACAAGCTCTGGAACGCCAGCCGCCTGATCCTGCTCAACGCCGCCGAGGTCGAGCCGGCGCCACGGCCGACCTGCGTCGAGGACCGCTGGATCCTCTCGCGGCTGGAGGGGACGATCGCCTCGGTGACCGAGAAGCTCGAGACCTACGACTTCGCCCACGCGGTGCAGGAGGCCTACTCGTTCTTCTGGCGCGACCTCTGCGACTGGTACCTGGAGATCGTCAAGCCCCGCCTCTACGACGGCGAGGAGGACGTCTCGGCGACGCTGCTCTACGCGCTGGAGCGGGTGCTTGGCCTGCTGCACCCGACGATGCCATTCGTCAGCGAGGAGATCTGGAGCTACCACCCGGCCCGCCGGGGGCACCTCGCGGTGCACTCGTTCCCGGTCGCCGATTCCTCGCTGCTCGACGAGGCGGCGGAGCGGGACGTCGAGAGCGGCATCCACCTCACCCAGCGGCTGCGCGCCTGGCGCGACCTCGCCGGGGTCCCGGTCGGCGCCACCCTGCCGGCGGTGATCGACGGGGTCGAGCCGCCGGCCTTCGTCTCCCGCCTCTCGCGCTTCGAGTTCGACGGCGTCGGCGCCGAGCCGGTCGCCTCGGTCGGTCCGGTGCGGGTCCTCGACTCCGACCAGCTCGACGCCAAGGCGGTCGCCGAGAGGCTCGACAAGCGCCGCGAGGAGCTACGCGCCGAGGTCGACCGGGGAGAGCGCAAACTGGGCAACGAGGGGTTCGTCGCCAAGGCACCGGCCGAGGTCGTCGAGGAGGAGCGCGGCAAGCTCGAGCGCTACCGCGCCGAACTCGCCGAGCTGAGCTGATCGCGGCTGACGCTTACCTCGAGTCGCTGGAGCCGGTCGGCTGGCGGCTGGGCCTCGACCGGATGCGACGGCTGACCACGGCGCTGGGCCTGCCGCAGCACCGCTTCGCCTCGATCCACGTCGTCGGCACCAACGGCAAGTCCTCGGTGACGCGGATGACCGCGGCGCTGCTGCAGGAGCACGGGCTGCGCGTCGGCGCCTGCGTCTCGCCTCATACCGAGCGCTGGTCGCAGCGGACCCTGGTGCAGGGCGAGGAGATCGGCGCGGCGGCCTGGGAGCAGGCCGTGGCGCAGGTCGCCAGCGCCGCCGAGGGCGTCGACCGCAGCCTCGACGAGGGCGACGCGGTCACGCAGTTCGAGGCGGCGACGGCGGCGAGCTTCGTCGCCCTCGCCCGGGCACGGGTCGAGGTGGCGGTGGTCGAGGCCGGGCTCGGCGGCCGCCTCGACGCGACCAACACGATCCCCTCACGGGTCACCGTCCTCACCTCGATCGGCCTCGACCACACGGAGTGGCTGGGCGAGACCGAGGTCGAGATCGCGGCCGAGAAGCTGGCGGTCCTGCGGGACCAGACGACGCTGGTGCTGGGCGAGGTCCCGCCGGAGGTGGCCGCGCTCGCCGAACGCACGGCGAGCGGGCGGGGAGCGCGCCTGGTCCGAGCCCCGACCGACCCGGGTTCAGGCGTGCGGCTGCGAGCCCAGGGCGAGTTCCAGCGCCGCAACTTCGCCGTCGCCTGCGCCGCGGCCGAGGCCTTCCTCGGCCGGCTCGACTCCGACGCGGTGCGGCGCGCGGCCGCGGTCACAGTCCCGGGGCGGCTGGAGTTGATCGCCGAGCGCCCGCAGACCTACCTAGACGCCGCCCACAACCCGGCCGGGGCCGCCGCCCTGGCGCGCTCGCTTCCCGAGGTCGCCGCCGGCCGCCGCGTGGTCGCCTGTCTGGCGATCCTCGCCGACAAGGACGCGGGGGAGATGGTCGCGGCGCTGGCTCCGGTTCTCGACCGGACCGTCTGCACCGAGCTGCCCGCGGCGGCGCTCGAAGGGCACGGGCGACCGGGCGCGCGGTCGCGCCCGGCGGCCGAGCTGGCGGCGATCTGCGCCCGGTCGGGTCTGCCGGCCGAGCCCGAGCCGAGCTTCGAGGCGGCGCTGCGCCGTGGGCGGGAGCTGGCCGGCGGCGACCCGGAAGGGCTGCTGCTGGTCGCCGGTTCCCACTATGCAATCGGGCCGGCGCGCGGTCTGATCGGCTCTTGACTGTGCGAGGATTCGGCCATGGATCGTCCCCGCAGCGCCGGTTCCGAACTGCTCTCGATGATGCTGCTGGTCGCTGCCGTCGTCGCGATCGTGATCCTCGTCTTCTTCGGCGTCGGCTACCTGTTCGGAAGGCTCTTCCTCTAGAAACAGGGTTGGCGTCGGCCACGGCGAAGTAGACTGCCGCCCCCGCGCGGCCCTTACCCCCTCAATTTCCCTTTCCTATGCCCCTAGCGATCTTCGGCATCACCAACGACAGCCTCAATCTGGTCGCCACTCTCTTCCTGCTGATGCTGGTCGTCCTCTGGCTGGCGCTGATCGTCTACACCTACCTCGACGCGCGCCGGCGGATCTCCGATCCTTTCCTGGTCGCCTGCGCCACCGTCGCCTCCTTCTTCCCCTACATCGGCACCGCCGTCTACGCGATCGTCCGCCCGCCGGAGTTCCTCGAGGACGCCCACGAGCGCGAGCTGGAGATCAAGGCGGCCGAGCTGCGGGTGCGGCAGCTGCGCGAGCAGAGCTGCCCCCACTGCGAGTTCCCGATCGAGCGGAACTACCTGCGCTGCCCCGACTGCCAGCGCCGCCTCAAGGACCCGTGCCCGACCTGCAACAAGCCGGTCGACCCGCGCTGGGGGCTCTGCCCCTACTGCGAGACGAGCCTCGGCGGCGGGAGCGGTGGCGAGCGGCCGCGGCGCAAACAACGTAGAGACCCCGAGGAGCGCCAGGCTCAGCCTCGACCGGCCCAGCCACGTCAGGCTCAGCCGCGACAGCAGGCCGAGCCGCGGCGCCGCAAAGCGCCGCCCGAGGCGCAGGAGGGGGCACAACCAACCCAAGAGCAAAGGAGCCCCCGCCGTGAGCCGGACCCTGATCCTCGTCAAGCCTGACGCCTTCGAACGCGCCCTCACCGGAGAGGTGATCGCCCGCTTCGAGCGCAAGGGGCTGCGGATCGCCGCGCTGAAGTCGATGCGCGCCAGCGAGGAGATCGCCAACCAGCACTACGCCGAGCACACCGAGAAGCCGTTCTTCGGCGAGCTGGTCTCGTTCATCACCGGCGGCACCCTGGTGGCGATGGTTCTCGAGGGGGAGGAAGCGGTCAAGGCCGCCCGCCAGCTGATCGGCGCGACCAACCCGGTCGAGGCCGCACCCGGCTCGATCCGCGGCGACTTCGCCCTCGAGGTGACCTTCAACATGGTCCACGGCTCCGACTCCGACGAGTCGGCCGAGCGCGAGATCGGGATCTGGTTCCCCGAGCTCTCCTAGGGGCTCCCTGAAGGTCGTACTCGCATCCGGGTCCCCGCAGCGGCGGGAGATCCTGCAGAAGCTGGGGATCGAGTTCGAGGTCGTCGTCCCCGGCGTCGAGGAGTTGGCCAGCGGGGACGCTGAAGAGCTGGTTCGCTTGAACGCTCTTTCCAAGGCGAGAGCGCTGGGGGAGGGCGGGGTACCTGCGCGCGCCAAAAACGTGCTCGGCACCCCGCCCTCCCAACCGGACCGTCTCGTGATTGCCTGCGACACGGACGTGGTTCTCGACGACGAAGTTCTCGGCAAGCCCGCTGACGAGGCCGAGGCGCGGGAATATCTCAATCGGATGAGCGGGAGGGCTCATACCGTGATGAGTGGGCTCGTGGTTATTGCCGACGATCAGGAGCGGGTTGGGGTTGAGAAGACGACCGTGGTGTTCAAGCAGCTTGCGGAGGCGGAAATAGAGCGATACGTGGCCTTCGGCGAGTGGGAAGGGCGCTCCGGCGGCTACGCGATCCAGACCCTCGGCTCCAGCCTGGTCGAACGGCTCGAGGGCAGCGTCTCCAACGTGGTCGGCCTGCCCGTCGGGCTGCTGGCCGAGCTGGCCCCGCAGCTGTTCAGGCGCGGCTGACCAAACTCACAGAACGCTTAAACGCGTTTGCCATCATCGGCCCTGTAAATGGGCGTTTTCAGCAACCTCATCCGCCTCGGCGGAAGGGACATGGCCGTCGACCTCGGCACGGCCAACACGCTCGTCTACGTCCGCGGTCGCGGCATCGTCCTCTCCGAGCCCTCGGTCGTCGCGATCGACTCGGTCAGCGGCCAGGTGCACGCGGTCGGGGTCGAAGCGAAGCGGATGCTGGGCCGCACCCCCGGCACGATCACCGCGATCCGCCCCCTCAAGGACGGTGTGATCGCCGATTTCGAGGTCACCGAGCAGATGCTGCGGCACTTCATCACCTCGGTGCACCGCAGCCGCTTCGCCCATCCGCGGGTCGTCGTCTGCGTCCCCTCCGGCGTCACCGGGGTCGAGAAGCGCGCGGTCGAGGAGGCTTGCCTCTCGGCCGGCGCCCGCCAGGCCTACCTGATCGAGGAGCCGATGGCGGCGGCGATCGGCGCCGGCCTGCCGGTCGCCGAGCCGACCGGCTCGATGATCGTCGATGTCGGCGGCGGCACCACCGAGGTGGCGGTGATCAGCCTCGGCGGCATCGTCGTCTCGCAGTCGATCCGGGTCGGCGGCGACGAGCTCGACGAGGCGATCGTCGCCCACTGCAAGCGGAACTACAAACTGGCGATCGGCACGCAGACGGCGGAGGAGGTCAAGCTCGAGGCGGGCTCGGCCTCGCCCCTGCCCGAAGAGGTGCGGACCGAGATCCGCGGCCGCGACCTCGTCTCGGGCCTGCCGAAGACGATCGAGCTGACCTCCGAGGAGGTGCGCGGGGCGCTGGAGGAGCCGGTCAGCCACATCGTCGCCGCGGTCAAGGAGACCCTCGACCGGACCCCCCCGGAGCTCGCGGGTGACATCATGGACCGAGGCATCACCCTCGCCGGCGGTGGTGCGCTGCTGCAAGGACTGGAGCAGCGCCTGCGTGACGAGTGCCAGATGCCGTGTCAACTGGCAGAGTCGCCATTGACGTGCGTGGCGGTCGGCTCGGGCATCTCGCTCGAGGAGGTCGAGACGATCCATCGCGCCGGTCGGAACAACGGAGCGCGCCCCCGGCTTTAGTCAGCGCTCATGCGAATCAGCGAACTTAGGTCCCCAACGTGTATCGAAAGCAAGTACGCCGCCGCAGGGCGGTTCTCGCCCTGCTGATAGTCGGCTCATTCGTCCTGCTCACCGCCACGTACGGGCAGGGCTCCGACGGCGTCCAGCGCGGCGTCAGCACGATCTTCGGCCCGGTTCAGGACGTCGCCGACCGGGCGCTGAAGCCGGCCCGCGACCTGGTCAACTGGTTCGACGAGACCTTCGACGCGAAGGGCGACAACGCCCAGTTGCACGACGAACTCCAGCTCGCCCGCAAGCAGGCCGTCGGGGCGAAGACCGCGCTGGCCGAAAACGCGCAGCTGAGCAAACTCGTCGGGCTCGACAACAGCGGCGCGATTCCCTCCGGTTACGACCCGGTCACCGGCAGGGTGATCGCCCGCTCGCCGACCGTCTGGTTCGCCGACGTGACGATCGACGTCGGCACCGGCGACGGCGTCGAGGTCGACGACCCGGTCGTCAACGGCGATGGTCTGGTCGGCAAGGTGGCCGCCGTCACCGGCAGCTCGGCCCGGGTGACGCTGATCGCCGACCACTCCAGCGCGGTCTCGGCGAAGATCGTGCCGAGCGGGACTCAGGGAGTGATGAAACCCTCGGTCGGGGACCCGGATGACTTGATCCTCGACTTCCTCGACAGCGAAAAGCGGGTCGGAAAAGAACAGTCGGTCGTCACCTCGGGCTGGCGCGGGGAAGGGGTCGAATCGGACTACCCGCCCAACCTGCCGATCGGCGAAGTCGTCGAAGCTTCGCTGCTCCAGCAGGAGGCCCAGCAGCAGGTCCACATCCGTCCCTACGCCGACCTCCGCGACCTCGACCTGGTCCAGGTCCTGACCGGGGGTTCGCGCGGGTGATCCTCACCCCCAACATCCTCGTCCGCCTGGTGGCGATCGTCGTCGCCGGCGTGATCCTGCAGCTCTCCTTCTTCAGTCAGGTGGCGCTCTTCCACGTCAGCCCCGACGTCCTGCCGGCGCTGGTCGTCGTCCTCGGCCTGCTCGGCGGCACCCTGACCGGGGCGGTCTGCGGCTTCTGGGTCGGCTTCCTGCTCGACTGCCTCCTGATCGCGCCGCTGGGAGGCGCCTCGCTGGTGCTGCTGGCGACCGGCTACCTGGCCGGGCTCTTCCGCGAGCGCTTCGAGATCCACAGCGCCCTGGTGCCGCCGCTGCTCTGCATGGGGCTGACCCTGTTCGCCGAGCTCGGCTTCGGCGCAGTGGAGCTGATGCTGGGGGTCGACGCCCCGATCAGCGGCCTGGTGATCCGCGACATGCTGCTGAAGAGCATCTTCGCCTTCTTCCTCGGCTGGGCGATCTACGCCGGCGTACGCCGGGCGCTGCGGCCGGCCCTCGTGTTGGAGCCGATGGTGCGCCGCGGCAGACGCCCGACCGTCCTGGGAGCCTAGGTCTATGTACCTGCGGAACGAAGACCGTCCCCAGGGCAGCCGGCTCTACCTGCGGGTGGCCGTCGTCGGCGGCGTCGCCGCGGTGCTCTTCGCCATCCTCTTCTTCCGGCTCTGGAACCTGCAGGTCCTCTCCGGCGACGAGTACCTGGCCGAGGCTAAGAACAACCGCACCCGTGAGTTCAAAGTGATCGCCCCGCGCGGCGACATCCTCGACCGCGACGGCAACGTGCTGGTCGACAACCGCACCAGCCTGGCGCTGCAGCTGAACACGGCCAAACTGCCCGAGGACCCGGCCGAGGAACGGGCCGAGCTGGCGCGGCTGGGAGAGCTGGCGCACATGTCGCTGCGCAAGGTCCGGCGCACGATCGCCGAGAGCGAAGAAGTCGCCGCCGGGGCGCCGGTGACGCTGCGGCGCGACGTCGGCTACGACCTGATCGCCTACGTCGAAGAGAACCAGGACGAATTCCCCGGGGTGGCGGTGGAGCGGGTCTTCGTCCGCCACTACCCGAACGGCTCGATGGCGGCCCACGTGCTCGGCAGCGTCGGCGAGATCGAAGAAGAAGAGCTGAAGGAAGCGCGCTTCAAGAACCTCGAGCCGGGCGACGAGATCGGCCAGGCCGGGGCCGAGGCCGCCTACGACAAGTACCTGCGGGGCGATCCCGGCCTGACCCGGATCCAGGTCAACGCGCTGGGCGAGCCGACGCCGGGGGGACAGCTGGTCTCGACCCCGCCGACCCCGGGCGACAGCCTGAAGCTGACGATCGACGAGGACGTGCAGGGCGCCGGCGAAGGTGGGCTGTCGGCGCGAGGGCTGCCCGGGGCCTTCATCTCGATGAACATCGACACCGGCGAAATCCTCGCGATGGGGTCGAATCCGACCTACGACCCGACCGTCCTGACCGAAGAGATGACCCAGGCGCAGGTGAACGAACTGTATCGGGACCCGGTGCTGGCGCCGCTGGTCAACCGGGCGACCGAAGGCGCCTATCCCACCGGCTCGATCTTCAAGATCATCACCGCCCTGGCGGCCCTCGAAAACGGGAAGATCACGCCCGACGAGAGCATCGTCGACAACGGCCAGATCGAAGTCGGCACCCAGACCTTCCAGAACGCCGGCGGGGTGGCCCACGGGGCGGTGGAACTGAGGCGGGCGCTGCAGGTTTCCTCCGACGTCTACTTCTACCTGCTGGGCTGGGACATGTGGGACACCAACGAGCTGCAGGAAGAGGCGCACAAGCTCGGCATCGGGCGACCCACCGGTCTCGACCTTCCCGAGGAAGGCGAAACCCTGCTGCCGGACAAACACTGGCGCAACCAGCTGTACAAGGAAGAACTGACCGAACGCCCCTGGTCGGCCGGCGACAACATCCAGCTCGCCACCGGGCAGGGCGACCTGCAGACGAACCCGCTGCAGATGGCGATCGCCTATGCCGCACTCGGCAACGGCGGCAAGATCGTCACCCCGCACGTCGGCAAGGAAGTGGAGGATGCGGCCGGACGGGTGCTGCGGGAGTTCGAGCCGAAGGTCCGCCGCCGCGTCCACATCGACCCCGGTTACCGCACCGCGATCCTCGAAGGTCTGCACGCCGCCGCGCAGGAAGGGGAAGGCACCGCGGCCGGGGTCTTCGGCGGCTTCCCGATCCCGATCGCGGGCAAGACCGGAACCGCCGAACGGCCGGGCCACGCCGACCAATCCTGGTTCGCGTCGCTCTCTCCGTACCCGAACCCGCGTATCGTGACTATTGCCACCGTCGAGGAAGGCGGCTTCGGGGCCGAATCCGCCGCCCCAGTCGTTCTCGACCTCCTCGAAGCGATCTACAAGAAGCGCGCCGCGGAAGTCTCGAGCGCCGGTGGAGCCGAATGAACACCTACGCCACCCGAACCAGGAACACCCGGCCGGAGCCGTTTGCGGTTCACGTCGGCCTCGGCGAGCGATTGGGGCTTGCCCACATGGACTGGCCGCTGACGATCGCCGCCCTCGGCCTGATCGCCTTCAGCGTCTTCACCCTCGGGCAGGCGACCCAGAACGACGTCCCCGGCGACCCCAACTACTTCGTCGAGCGGCAGGCGATCTACGCCCTGCTCGGGATCGTCGGCATGGTGCTCCTCACCCGGATCGACTACTCCCGCTTCCGCGAGCTGCGGGTCGGGATCTACACCTTCCTCTGCGTCAGCATCTCCCTGGTCTTCGTCTTCGGCTTCGCCGCCCGGGGATCGCGGCGCGCCTTCGAACTTCCCTTCTTCAGCTTTCAGCCATCGGAGCTCGGCAAGCTCCTGCTCGTGCTTGCGCTTGCCGGTTTCGTGATCGATGGCGCCAGACGTGGGTCCGAGGTCCAGCGCACGGTGCGCTACCTCTGTCTCGGCCTGGCACCGGCTGCCCTAGTTTTCCTGCAGCCCGACCTCGGCACCTCCCTGGTGTTCGCGGTCGCCACCCTTGCCGTCATGTACTTCGGAGGCGTCCCCTGGACGCATTTCGCGGTCATCGGCGGCGTACTTACCGCGCTCGTCGCGTTGGTCCTGGTCGTCGCTCCGGCGACCGGGTTCCCGCTCCTCAAGGGCTATCAGGAGGAACGTCTGACGTCCTTCCTCAGCCCCGACGAGCATGCCGACGGCGCGGGTTACCAGCAGAACCAATCAGTGATCGCCACCGGCGCGGGTCAGTTGACCGGCCGCGGCGACAAAGCCACCCAGACGCGGCTCGACTTCGTTCCCGAGCGGCACACCGACTTCATCTTCGCGGTGATCGGTGAGCGCTACGGGTTCATGGGCGCCGCGTTAGTCCTATCCCTTTACGCCCTGCTCTTCTGGCGGGCGCTGCGGATCGTGACGCTTTCGAAGAACTCCTACGGAGCCTTAGTAGCGGGCGGCATCGCCGTCATGCTGCTGTTCCAGACCTTCGTCAACGTGGGGATGAACCTCGGCATCATGCCGATCACGGGCATCCCCCTGCCGTTGATGAGTTACGGAGGGTCCTCCGTCCTCGCTACTTTCCTGGCGGTCGGCGTTCTTCAGAGCATCAACGTCCAAGCGCATCTCAGTCAGAAGGGAAGGTTCGCCTGGTGATGCCTCTCTAGAGGGGTCCGGCAATGCGTACCTATCCGAACTGAGCTGAACAACAAATGAAAAAAACGATTTTGGTCTCCGCCGAGCGCGGCGAGACCCGAGTGGCCGTCCTCGAGGCAAAGCAGAAAGGCGGCAAGAGTCACGTCGCCGAGCTCTACATCGAGCGGCGCGGCCGGCGTTCGATCGTCGGCAACATCTACAAGGGCAAGGTCGACAACGTCCTGCCCGGCATGGAGGCCGCCTTCGTCGACATCGGCCTGGAGCGCAACGGCTTCCTTCACGTCGACGAGATTCTCTTGCCCAACGGCGAACAGGCGCCGAAGCGCGGGCGCGGCAGCGGTCGCCGCATCAACGAGCTGATCAAGCCCGGACAGGAGATCCTCGTCCAGGTCGTCAAGGACCCGCTGAAGACGAAGGGCGCCCGGCTCTCGATGAACCTCTCGATCGCCGGCCGCTACCTGGTCTACGCCCCGTCCGGAAGCGGCGTCGGCGTCAGCCGCCGGCTGAGCGACAAAGAGCGCGATCGGCTGCGGAAGATGGTCGACCGCACCTACAAAGGTCCCGGCGGGCTGATCGTCCGCACCGCCGCCCACGGGGCGAAAAAAGCCGACTTCGTGCGGGAGATCAAATACCTGCAGAAACTGAACGAGGTGCTGGAGCGCCGCTCCGAGGGGACCAAGGCGCCGGCCCTGGTCTTTCAGGAGGCCGACCTCTCGATCCGCGTCCTGCGCGACGTCTTCCTCAACGAGTTCGAGAAGGCGGTGATCGACTCGCCGAAGCAGTTCGAGCGGGTGACGAGCTTCTTCCAGCGCACCGCCCCCGAGTTGGTCGGCGGGGTGGAGCTGTATGAGGGCTCGAAGCCGCTGTTCGAGAAATGGCGGGTCAACGAGGCGATCGAGTCGACCCTGAACCGGCGCGTGGACCTTCCCTCCGGCGGCTACCTGATCATCGACTACGCCGAGGCGCTGACCGTGATCGACGTCAACAGCGGCTCCTTCACCGGGCGCGGCAAAGGCGGCCTGGAGGAGACGATCACCAAGGTCAACACCGAGGCGGCCGAGGAGGCGGTGCGGCAGCTGCGGCTGCGCGACATCGGCGGCATCATCGTCGTCGACTTCATCGACATGGCCCGCGCCAGCAACCGCGACAAAGTCCTGAAGACGATGCGCAAAGCGCTCGATGCGGACAAGTCGAAGAGCTACGTGGTCGAGGTCTCGCCCCTGGGCCTGGTCGAGATGACCCGCCAGAACGTCACCGACGGGGTCCGCGAGATCCTCACCGCCCCGTGCCCGACCTGCCATGGCGAGGGCGTCATCCTCTCGGCCGAGACGGTGGCCCTGGAAGGGCTGGGCAGGCTCCGCGACGTCGCCGCCGAGAAGGGCGACGACGAGGCCTTCCTGTTCCGCGTCAACCCGAAGGTCGCCCACGAGCTGACCGACCCCGACAGCGGCCTGCTCGAGCTCGAGCAGGAATCCGGCAAGCGGTTCCACTTCGAGGGCGGCGAGGCGTTGTCGATCGACACCTTCGAGCTGGTCGAGTCCGGCAGTCGGGCGGCGATCGAGGAGCGGGCGCTGCCGTTCAAGGTCGGCGACGAGGTGCTGGTCAAGATCGACGAGCCGCACATGTACAACGCCGACGACGCGGTGGCCCGGATCGACTCCTACATCGTCAGCGTCACCGGCGGCGGCCCCTTCGTCGGGGAGCGCAGGCTGGTGCGGATCGACGAGGTCGAGCGTTCGGCGGCGATCGCCTCTCTGCTGGGCGGCGAGTCGCCCAACGGCTCCGGAGGAGGCGGCGAAAACGGCTCCGAGCTAGAATCCGGCGCTCCTTCGCGTAAACGCAGTCGCGGCCGCAGGGGCGGTCGGGGGCGTTCGCGCGCCAAACAAGGCAGCAAGGACGAATGAGCACTTACGCAGTCATAGAGAGCGGCGGCAAGCAGTACAAGGTCGAGGAGGGCACGTCCCTGCTCGTCGACCGGCTCGATGCCAAAGAGGGCGACAAAGTCGCCCTGCGCCCGGTCCTCTTCCGCGGTGACGACATAGTCGCCGGCGGCAAAGACCTGGAGAAAGTCAAAGTCGAGGCGAAAGTCACCGAGCACCTGCGCGGGCCCAAGATCAAAGTCTTCAAATACAAGGCGAAGAAGGGCTACCGCCGCCGTGCCGGTCATCGCTCCGAGCTGACCCGGCTTGAGGTGACCAAACTGAAAGGGAAAGGCTAGGCATGGCGCACAAGAAAGGTCTCGGCTCCAGCCGCAACGGCCGCGAATCGAACCCGAACATGCTCGGCGTCAAGGTCTTCGCCGGCCAGCGGGTCAGCGGCGGCGAGATCATCGTCCGCCAGCGAGGCACCCGCTTCTGGCCCGGTGACGGCGTCGGCATCGGCCGCGACCACACCATCTTCGCGACGCGTGAAGGCGTCGTCGAGTTCAAGTCGTCCCGCAAGGGCCGCACCATCTCCGTCCTGCAGGACTAGTCGTCCAAACTCAGCGCTCGCTGAGTTTGGGCCCCTGCAGGGGCCACAATTCAGCGAGCGCAGATGTACGACAAGGCGAAAATCTGGGTTGAGGGTGGGGCCGGCGGCAACGGCTCGATCAGCTTCCGTCGTGAGGCGCACGTGCCTCGCGGCGGCCCCGATGGCGGCGATGGAGGGCATGGCGGCAACGTGGTGCTTGTTTGCGATCCCTCGCGGCGCGACCTGGGCGCCCTGAGGGGGAGTAAGCACTTCCGGGCGCAGCGGGGACGGCACGGGGAAGGCTCCAACCGGCACGGGGCGCGGGGCGAGGACCTGGAGATCCCCGTGGCGGTGGGGACGCAGGCGACCGCGGTCGACGGCAGCCGGATCGACCTGGTGGCTGCGGGGCAGCGGGCGGTGGTCGCTCGCGGCGGGCGCGGTGGGCATGGAAACCGTCGCTTCACCAACTCGACCCGGCAGGCGCCGCGCTTCGCCGAGAAAGGCAGCGCCGGCGAAGCCGACTGGATCGAGCTGCGCTTGAAGCTGCTGGCCGACGTCGGCCTGGTCGGGCTGCCGAACGCCGGCAAGTCCTCGCTGCTGGGACGGCTGACGCGGGCGGCGCCCAAGGTCGCCGACTATCCGTTCACGACCCTCTCGCCGGTGCTGGGGACGATCGAAGGGGAGGACCGGCAGGCGGTCGTCGCCGACATCCCCGGCCTGATCGAAGGGGCGGCGGAGGGCGCCGGTCTCGGCCACGAGTTCCTCGCCCACGTCGAGCGCTGCTCGATGCTGGTCCACCTCGTCGACGTGGCGCCGGTCGACGGCGATCCGGTCGCCGACTACGAGACCGTGCGGAGCGAGCTCGAGGCCCACGGCGCCGGTCTCGAGCGGCTGCCCGAGCTGGTGGTGCTCAGCAAGCGCGACCTGTTGCCGCCCGAGCAGGTCGAGCAGGCGGTGGAGGAGTGGCGCGAGCGCCTCGGCGATCGCGTCCTCGGCGTGCTGGCCGCCTCGTCGGCCACGGGCGAGGGGCTGGACGAGCTGCGGCAGCGGATCCTCGCCGAGCTACCGGAGCTGGCGCCCGCCCCGGCGGCCGATGAAGCAGTCGAACCGGAGTTCGAGGCCGAGCACCGCGTCTACCGGCCGGCGGGCGAGGGCGGCTACTGGGTCGAGCGCGAGGACGACGGCAGCTTCCGGGTTCTCGGTCGCGGGGTCGAGGTGCTGTTCGAACGCCACGACACCAAAAACGAAGAAGCCCTCGCCTACCTCGAGCAGCGGCTGAAGGAGATGGGGGTGATCGCCGCCCTCGATCGCGCCGGCTTCGAATCCGGCGACGACGTCCGCATTGGCGAGCACGAGTTCGAACTCCACGTCTAGGGCCATCTGACGCGGCGCACCCGGCGCCGAAGGCGAGGACGTAGCCGACCTGCATCGCCGGCCAGCGGCGGGCGAAGCTGAGCGCGGCGCCGATGACGAGGGAGCTTGCGGCAAGCGCGCCCCAACCGAGTGCGGACCCCATCTCGGCTACTTTCCCCGCCATGACCCTGGTCGTCAAGCTCGGTTCCTCGATCGTCGCCGCCGACGACGGTGAGCTGCGCGCCGACGTCCTCGATTCGGTCTGCGAGCAGGTCGCGCAGCTCGAGCGGAGCGGGGAGCGGGTGGTGCTGGTCACCTCCGGCGCGATCGCCCGCGGCATGCGGCTGATGGAGCTGCCGGCGCGGCCGCGGGCGATGGACGAACTGCAGGCCGCTTCCGCGGTCGGCCAAGGGGATCTCTTCCGCGCCTACGAGAGCCGCCTTTCCGGGCATGGAACCCGGGCCGCCCAGGTGCTGCTGACCGCCGCCGACATCGGCGCCCGCACCAACTACCTCAACGCCCGCCAGACCCTGCGACGTCTGCTCGACTGGGGGGTGGTGCCGGTCGTCAACGAGAACGACACCACCGCCACCGACGAGATCACCTTCGGCGACAACGACTTCCTCGCCGCCCAGGTCGCGCTGCTGCTGGAGGCGCGGGTCCTGGTCCTGCTGACCAACGTCGAGGGGCTGCTCTCGGGCGACCCGCGCCTGCAGCCGGAGGCCGAGCTGATCGCCGAGGTCACCGACTTCTCCCAGCTCGACCAGCTGCAGATCAACGACCGCACCTCGGTGTTCGGGTCGGGTGGCATGCGCAGCAAGGTCGGCGCCGCCGAGATGGCCAGCGAGGCTGGCATCCCGGCGGTCATCTGCAACGGGACCAGGGAGGGAACGCTGCTGGCCGCCGCCGGCGACGGGTCCTGCGGAACCCGCTTCGCGCCCGGTGCCGGCAAGACCTCGAGCTTCAAGCTCTGGCTCAAGTACGCCAAGCCGGCGCGCGGCCGCCTGGTTGTCGACGCCGGCGCCGCCCGCGTCTTGCGCGAGAGCGGCTCCAGCTTGCTCCCGGTCGGCATCGCCGCGGTCGAGGGGAGCTTCGAGGCCGGCGATGCGATCGACGTCCGCACCGACGACGAGACGATCGGAAAGGGCATCAGCGAGTACTCCTCGCGTGAGCTGCAGCAGGTGATAGGGATGCAGAGCGCCCAGGTGCGGGAGCTGCTGCCGCACGCCGCCGACGAGGTCGTCCACCGCGATCGCTTCGTCCTATTCTGAGGTCGCCTGTTCCTTTTCGGTCTCGAGCAACGAAAAGGCACAGACGAACGGCGGGGCGCCCTGGGTACCCTGTTCGGATGGCCGTGACCGAGACCACCGTCGCCGAGAGCTGCGCCGCTGCCAAGCGCGCAGCACGCCAGCTGGCGACCGCCTCGCCCGAGGCGAAGAACGCCGCCTTGGCGGCGACCGCGCGGCTGCTCGAAGAGCGCGAGGCGGAGATTCTCGAGGCGAACGCCGGCGACCTCGCCGACGAGCGCGCCGCCGGGCTGACCGAGGCGCTGCGCGATCGGCTGCGGCTCACCCCCGAGCGGGTCGCGGCGATGGCCGAGGGGGTGCGGGTGGTCGCCGCGCTCGACGATCCGGTCGGCGAGGAGCTGGAACGGAAAACGCTTGCCAGCGGCATCGACCTGCGCAAGGTGCGGGTGCCGCTCGGGGTGCTCGCCGTCGTCTACGAGGCGCGCCCCAACGTCACCATCGATTGCGCCGCGTTGACGATCAAGAGCGGCAACGCGATCGTTCTGCGCGGCTCCAGCTACGCCGAGCGCTCCAACGCGGCCTTGGCGGCGATCGTCCGCGAGGCGCTCGCCGAGGCCGGTCTGCCGCAGGACGCGGTTCTCTCGCTGGGCGGCGGCGGTCACGAGGAGCTGGCCGAGCTGGCGAGGCAGGAGGGCCTGGTCGACCTGCTGATCCCGCGCGGCGGCGAAGGCCTGAAGGCGGCGATCAAGAAGGTCGCGACGGTGCCGGTGATGTACGCGGCGGCGGGCAACTGCCACGTCTACGTCCACGCCGACGCCGACCCTGAGATGGCCCGCCGGATCGCCGTCAACGCCAAGGTCCAGCGGCCGGGCGTCTGCAACGCGGCCGAGACGCTGCTCATCGACGCCGCAATCGCCGATCGCTTCGCGCCGGCCGTCCTCGGTGACCTGGCCGCCGCCGGGGTCGAGCTGGTCGGCGACGAGCGCACCCGCGCCGCCGCCGGCGGGGTCGAGGTCGGCGCCGCGAGCGACGAGGACTGGGACAGCGAGTTCCTCGGCCTGAAGATGGCGGTCGCCGTCGTCGACTCGGTCGAGGACGCGATAGAGCACGTCAACGCCCACGGCACCGGTCACTCCGAGGCGATCGTCACCTCATCCGAGGAGGCCGCGGAGGCCTTCGTCACGGGTGTCGACGCCGCCGCCGTCTACGTCAATGCTTCGACCCGGTTCACCGACGGGTTCGAGTACGGGATGGGGGCGGAGATCGGCAACTCGACCCAGAAGCTGCACGCTCGCGGACCGATCGGGATGCGCGAGCTGACGACGTTCAAGTACGTCGCGCACGGCAACGGCCAGGTGCGTGAGTAGTTCGCAGGGCGTGGCGGTCGGCGTGCTCGGGTCGGCTTTCAACCCGCCGCACCTCGGTCACCTCGCGCTCGCCCAGGAGGCGCTCTGGCAGCTCGGCCTCGACGAGGTGATCCTCGTCCCGACCGGTGAGGCGCCGCACAAGCGGATCGCCGAGGAGCCCGGTCGCGAGGCGCGGATGGAGATGACCCGACTGGCCGCTGCCGAAGACCCGCGCTTCTCGGTCTCCGCCCTGGAGGTCGAGCGCGAGGGGCCGTCCTACACGTATGAGACCTTGGAGGCACTTGCAGAGGAACGGGCCGACACGCAGCTGGTGTTCGTGATGGGGGCGGACGCTGCGGTCGGGCTGGAGAGCTGGCGCAACCCCGACCGCGTGGTCGAGCTGGCGAGCCTGGCGGTGGCGCGACGCGCCGGCGTCTCCGAGGCCGACGTCGACGCGGTGCTGGGCAGCCTCGGTTGCGAGGAGCGGGCGACGATGTTGGAGATGCCGCAGTTCGGCGTCTCCTCCTCGGCGGTGCGCGAGCGGGCCAAGCGGGGCCGGCCACTGCGCTACCTGGTTCCCGACTCAGTCGCTAGCTTCATCGAGGAGAAGGGGATCTACCGATGAACCAGGCACAGTCCGAGCAGCTGGCGCGCCACTTGGCGGCGATCGCCGATTCGAAAAAAGCCGAGGACCTGGTTGTCCTCGACATGCGCGAGCTGGTCGCCTACACCGACTTCCTCGCGATCTGCACCGCCCGCAGCGAGCGCCAGGCGCGGGCGATCGTCGACGAGGTGCGGGTGCGGGTGAAGCGCGAGTCCGGGCTGCTGCCGGGCGGCGTCGACGGCGGCGGCGAAGCGGGGTGGACGATCCTCGACTACCTCGATTGCGTCCTCCACGTCTTCACGCCGGAGGCGCGCGAGCGTTACGGGCTGGAGGACCTCTGGCGCGACGCGCCCCGGCTCGAGCTCGATCTCGACGCCCCGGAAGCGTCCGAAGCCGCCAGCGCGTAGTTGCCGTCCGAACGTCTCCGTACGGTTGCCGCCCATATGACTGGGTTCAGGCGTTCGCTGTTCGGGTACCGGCGCGCGGAAGTGGAGGAGGCGATCTCCACTCGCGATGCGCAAATCCTCCATGTCGAGCGGCAGGCCGCCACTCAGCGCGAGACGATCGCCGAGATGGAGGCCGAGACGACCGCCCTCGCCGGCATGGTGCTGGAGCGCGAGCGGGAGATTCGTGTCCGCGACGAGCGCCTGCGCGAGGCGAACGAGACCCACGACCGCAGCATCGCCGCGCTCGACGCGATCACCGCGCGCCTCGAGGAGCTGGAGACGCAGGCCCGTGGCCAGGCGACCAGGATCCGGATGAAAGCCCTGCGCGAGGCTGTCGAGGTGAGCAAGAAGGTGAAGGCGCTGACCGAGGTCGACCCGGCCTTCCAGTCCGAGCCGCAGGCCGCCGCGCCCGAGCCCGCCCCGGCCGACGAGGGCCTCTACGCCGGCCGGGTCAAGCTCGACATCGGCCCCCTCGGCGACTTCTCGCAGCTGGTCGGATTCGAGGACGCCGTCGGCCAGCTCGGCGCCTCCGAGATCTCGGTCGAGCGCTTCTCCGAGGGCCGCGCGACCTTCTCGATGAACCTCGACCAGCCGGTCGACCTCCTGCGCGAACTCGAGGAGCTCTCCAACGTCGACTTCAAGGTCCGCCACAACGCCCCGGACAACCTGATCCTCGACGTCGACGAGGAATCAGGCCCCGAGCAGCGCGCCGCGTAGTTCTCCAGCGAGCCCAGTAAACTTCGCAGCCGACTTGGGGCTGTAGCTCAGCTGGAAGAGCGCTTCGCTGGCAGCGAAGAGGTCAGGGGTTCGAGCCCCCTCAGCTCCACTCAGGGCGCCCTCTCACGGGAGCCCTTCTCTTTCTCCTAAAGACACAGAAAGGTTTTCCGTCCGGAACGCCTCAGTACGCTCCCGCCGCTCTTATTGCTCAATGAAAGAGAGGCCAAAGTGGGGAGCTGGACTAAATGGTGGGTTCGCTGGTGGAAGACGGCCATCCTCTCCCTGCTTCTCGCGGCGGGGGCGAGTGGGTCTCAGGTCAGCGTCGCGGCTGCCGACTGGACGTCCTTCCGGGGCGGGCCCAGTCAGAACATGAGCCGGGCGGAGAACCCCGGACTCCGACCGGTGCAGCTTTGGGAAGGGATCGAATCGATGCGGGGAGAGCCCTGTGTGATTGCGACCGGCGACGCTATCTACACGTTCGCCACTCCCGCCACCGACTTTGGTCTGCAACGGCTTTTCCGCGTCGACCCGGACAGCGGAAAAGCGGTCTGGTCGACGCCGCCCTTCGAAGAGCCCGCTGGTAACGCCTGCCCGGCCACCGACGGCGACCTCGTCTACTACCCAAACGGAAAAAGCCTTGTCGCGGCCAAAGCGGTCAATGGCGAAACCCAGTGGACGGCGAGCTTGCCCGCCGCGGCAGGAAAGCCGGTGGTCAGCGGTGGGAGGGTCTACGTCGTGGCCTCGAATACCCTCTTTGCCCTCAACGCCGACAACGGATCCATCCTCTGGAACGTTCCTGTCGGCGCCACCAGTCGCCCGCCGCTGGTCGTCTCCGGGGTGGCGATCAACGTATCCCACGGATCTGGTGCCTCTCTACAGGCCTTCGACGGTGAAACCGGAGCGGCGCTCTGGAGTCAGGAAGGCAAAGCCTCGGACGCGATCGCGTACGACGGTGCCCTCATCTACTCGCTCGGCAAAACCGTGCGTTCCCGCGGAGCAATATCCGGGGCCGTCGAATGGTCCTACGAAACGCCGCCGCTGACCGAAGCCAGCAAATTGGTAGCCGACGAAGGAATCGTCTACGCGCTGACGCCGAGCACGGACGTCCGCTTCCAGGTGGACCACCTGGTCGCCCTGAACGAGAAAACGGGGGCGGTCCAGTACGCACGCGAATACGCGCCGGTCGAAAGCTGCTGCGCCACGACCGGGGGTTATCCGCCGTTCGTCAAGTTCGGGGCCAATCTCTACAACCACTACCGGTATTTCGATGCCGCCACCGGCGCCTCGCCCGGAGCGCCAACCGAGCGAACTCAGAGCATCTTCTTCGACGGCAACGGCTGCGCCGTCGAGCAGGACTCGGCGTTCGCGCACGTCGGTGGAACCATTTACGCCTGGAAGAACCTCTGCTCGCGCATCGTCCTGGTGGCGCGTGAGACGCTGCCTTCCGAAGGGCCGGGGAAAATCGACCTGATAGAACCGGCCTCCGAAGCCGTTACCGGGCCCCGGCCGAATTTCTCCTGGGAAGTGGGCTCTCCGGCGGACACCACCCGCTACCAGATCTACGTCGATGAATCCCTTTCCAGGGAAGTGCTCGCGAGCGACGCAACGAGATATTCCGTGACCCTCAAACAGGACCTAACGGAGGGCGCGCATAGCTGGGCGATCGTGGCGCTTGCCACCGGCGGCGGTGAAACCCGCAGCGGGACGCACATCTTCACGGTTGACGCTTCGCCGCCGGCGCCGTTCGAGCTGCTGGAACCGGCAGACGGCAGCACCACCTCCTCGCGGCCGGAATTCGCCTGGACCGCGGCCGAAGACCAGGGCCCGGCAGGCATCGACCGCTACGAGATTTCGATAGACGGCAAAGTCCGGGCGAAACTGCCGGCCGGGTCCCAATCCTTCGTCCCGGACTTCGATCTCGGCGAGGGAGGGCACTCCTGGACGGTGGCGGCCTTCGACAAAGCCGGCAATCAGCGTCAGGCAGAAGCCCGGAAATTCTTCGTCGACGGCACCGGTCCGGGGACCGTGGAACTCATCGCGCCGCTCCAGGGGCAGGCGACCGGAACGCGACCTGAGTTTCGCTGGTGGGCGCCCCTAGACGAAGGCAGCGGAGTGGATCGCTACGAGCTCTTCCTCGACGAATCGCTCTTGGCGGAAATCCCAGCGAATGAGGAAGAGAAATTCGTCTCCTTCGTCCCCGAGGGAGACCTCCCTCAAGGACCGCACTCCTGGTCGGTGAGGGCGGTTGACGGCGCCGGGAACTCGCAGACGAGCCCGACTGCGACTTTCGTGGTGGACGCCGCGCCGCCCTTCCCGTTCGCCTTGCTCGCCCCAGCGGACGAAAGCGCGGTCGGATCCCGCCCTGAATTCGACTGGGAGGCCTCCGGCGACGCCGGCTCCGGCATCTCCGGCTATGAGCTGATCCTCGACGGGGAATCGATCCTCGTCGAAGACGACCGTTACCTGCCTGAATTCGATCTCCCCGACGGCGCTCACACCTGGTCCGTGGTGGCGGTCGACGGAGGCGGCAATCGGACCGAGAGCGAGAGCCGAGATTTCAGCGTCGACACCGCTCCGCCGGCTCCTTTCGTCCAGCTTGTACCGGCGGATGGTGCCGTGACCGGCGCCCGCCCGTCGTTCGAATGGGAACCGGCGACCGATGTCGGTGCGGCCGGCCTGGACCACTACGAGCTGCACCTCGACGGGCAGTTTGCGGCCCAGGTGCCGGCCGGTTCGGAGTCGTTCGTTCCTTCTCAAGACCTGGAACCGGGGGAGCACACCTGGTCGGTGGTCGCGGTCGACGCTCTCGGCAACAGCAGCACGACCAAAGCACGACGCCTGATCGTCGCCTCGCCGCCGAACGCGATCCTCTCTGCGGAAAGTGAGTTCGCCCTGACCGGCGTGCCGTTCGGCTTCGACGCATCGGCTTCCATCCCGCCGCTCGGCGGGGAGATCATCGGTTACCGGTGGGATCTTGACGGCGACGGAAGCTTCGAGCTCGATACCGGAACGACGCCTACCGCCTCCCACGTCTATTCGAACGTCGGCGATCTGACGGTCTCGGTGGAGGTGAGCTCCAATTTCGGTACCCAAGCGACCGCCTCGCAGCGGGTGTCGGTGCGCCCGGCACCTCCGGCCGGCCCGCTTGGCGTGACGATCAACAACGGTGCCCAGTTCACCAACAGTCCTGAAGTGACCGTTTCGCTGGTTTGGCCGGTCTTCGCCAGTACTGCTTTACTGGCCAACGACGGTGGCTTCCGCACCGCCGGCGAGTTTCCCCTCGGCGCTCAGATCCCCTGGACCCTCGAATCCTCCGGCAAAGAGCGGCTCCCGAAGACCGTGTACGTGCGCTTCGCGGGCGGTACGGCAGGGCGGGAGACTTACCAGGACGACATCATCCTCGACGAGCAGAAACCCAAAGTCGGAAAAGCCAGCATCGCTGACGGAACGAAATTGAGCCTGACCGCGCGCGATTCCACCTCTGGCGTGGTGGCCGTGCAGATCGCCTCGGGCAAGCTCGCCGTCGGCCCGTGGCGGCCCTTCCAGAGACTGATCCGATGGTCGCACCCACACCGTCAGGTGAGAGTGCGGGTGCGCGACCGCGCCGGCAACGTCTCGCGTTGGAGGCTTGCCGCTTTCACTCGCTCAGCTCCATGAAGCCCTGCTGATCCCGTTCTCGCGGGTGACGCTGATGTGCAGGGAGCAGAGGTCGATGATGTCGTCGGTGTGGGAGATCACGAAGATCTGCTCGAACTCGCCGCGGGAGAGCTCGATCAGCTGCTCCATCAGCATTTTGCGGCGGCCTATGTCCTGACTGCCGAAGACCTCGTCGAGGATGACGAAGCTGTGTTCGGTTCCCCGCTGGTGGGCGAGGGTCCTGGCCAGCGCCAGGCGCAGGCAGAGGGCGGCAAGGTCCTGCTCGCCGCCGGAGAAGCGTTTGCTCAGGTAGAAGTCGCGGCCCTCGGCGATCTCGAGGAAGTAGTCCTCGGTCAGCCTGATCTGCGGGTAGGCGGCTTCGGTGATCTGCCGTAGGAGCTTCGACGCCTCGGCTTCGACCATGGGCCGGGCGAGGCGGGAGGCCTCCTCGCGGTAGTCCTCGAGCGCGCTCGCCAGCGCGGCGCGCAGCTCGAGCTCCTGTCGCTCGGTGTCGATCTTCGCCTCCAGCTCTTTCGCGCTTTCCAGCCGGACCCGCGCCGCGGCGACCGCCTCCGACTCCGCCAGCGCCCTGCGGTTCGCCTCCTCCAGCGCCTCGCGCGCCTCCTCCAGCTTTTCTTCGAGTTGATCGCGTTCGGCGCTCATCCTCTCCTGAGATCCCGGCTCGGGCGCGACTCTGTCGGCGCGCTGGCGCAGTTTCTTGGCCTCTTTCGAGGCCTGCTCTACCTCTTTGCGCTGCGCTTTCACCTGCTTTTCGAGCAGCTCGGCGCTCGCTGCCTGGTCGCGGACGACAGCCAGCCGGCGCGTCGCCTCCTCGCGCGTCTCCAGTGCGGCTTTGACCGCCGCGTGCGCCTCCGGGTCGTATCCGTCGGCGGAGATCTCGGCCAGTTGCTCAGCGAGGAAGGCGACCTGCTGTTCGGCTCTGGCTTTCTGCCCCTTCGCCGTACGCCGGCGGGCTTCTGCCTTTGCGTTCTTCTCAGCGCTCGCCCGAAGCTTCGGGATCGCTTTCTCCAGCGCCGCATGCGCTGCTTCGCGCTCGTTCTCGGCCGCCGTCGTCTGCTCCAGCAGCTCTTTGGCTCGCGCCGCCTCTGCCGCGAGTGCGGCCTCGGAGCCGAAGTCGCCCAGGGACTCGAGCTCGGCCCGCAGCTGAACTTCCCGCTGAGCTTCCCGTTCGAGCTTCGCCGCCGCTTTCTCCAGTTGAGCGACTTTGCGATCGAGCGCTTTGTGCTGCCGGCGGGCGTCGGCGATCGCCGCGTTGAGGCCGGCGGTCACTTCCTTGGTCGCGCCTTCGAGATCGCGATGACAGGTGGGACAGACCCCCGACTCGCCCGCGGCGTCGAGGTGGCGTTCTTGGTGGGCGATCTCCGCTTTCGCTTCGGCTCGCTGATCGCGCATCTCCTGCAGGCCTTCGCGAGACTCCTCCAGGCGGTCCTCCGCCGCGGACAGCTTCTCGATCTCGCGCTTGATCTCCGCGCCGCGTCGCGCCCGCTCGATCTTTTCGAGCACGAGCCGGGCGCCCTCCTCGGCCTGCTGTCGCGCCGCGCCCGCCTGCCGCAACTGGCGGCTGAGCTCGTTGAGCTCTTCCTGGGCGCTGCTGAGCTCCGCGGCAGGATCCCCCTCCGCGGTGGGGCCGAGGTCGGCGAGCGCGTCGGTCGCCGAGGCGAGCTCTTCGAGAGCAAGGCGCTCTTTCTCCTTCAGCCCCTGGCGGCGCTCGTAGCTCTGCCGCAGCAGGTCGAGCTCGCGCTCGCGAACCTCGAGCCCCTCGCCGCCGCGCAAAGCGGCCTCGATCTCACCCTGCTTGGTCTTCGCGGCCAGCGCTGCCCGCAGCTGCTCGTCCCTGCTCTCGAGCGCCTCTTGATGCCGGGTGAGGATGCCCTCCGCGCGCTCGGCCTTCAGCTGCCGCTCGGCGTGCTCGCCGATCTGGGCCGTGAGTTTGTCGATGGCTTTGTTCGTTTTTTTCAGCTTCGCCTCGTGGGCGGCGATCTCCCGTTTCAGCCGTTTGACTACGGGCGCGGCCTCCCGGGCCTCCTTTTCGCGCCGTTTGACCTCGGCTATCAGCTCGCCGGTGTCGGGCGCCTCCCGGCGCAGGCCCTCCAGGACGAGTTGCTGCTCGCGGGCGTCGAGTTCGGCGAGTTCGACCGCCTTGCGCAGGTGCCGGATGCCGAGCAGCCGCTCCAGCTGGTCTTTCCGTCTCCGCGGGTCTTTCGAGGAGAGCGCCTCGACCTCTTTCTGCGGTGCATAGAAGGTGCCGCGGAACATCTCCCTGGTCAGGCCGAGGCGCACGGCCACCTCCTGGGAGGTCCCGCTCAGAGTCTGGGCCAGGCGCTCGCCACCGGCCACGTCGGCCAGCCAGGCGTCCTTGCCGTCGATCCTCGTCACCCGCAGGGCTTGGCCGCCGATTTCGAATTCCAGCGTCACCTGGCATTCCTCCCGCTCGACGCCCTCGCGAGCGACGCGCAGCGCCCCGGCGCCTCTACCGCCGCCGTAGAGCGCCCACTCGATTGCCGCGAAGATCGTGCTCTTGCCGGCCCCGTTCGGCCCCGTGATCGCGAAGACCCCGGAGGCGTTGAGGTCGAGGTCGAGCTCGGCGAAGGAACGGAAGTTCCTCGCCTCGAGACGCAGCAGCCTCATGCACCGATTTCCTCGGCCGCGCGGGTCAGGTAGGACTCGCCGCGGGCGATGAACTCCTCCGGCTCGGTTCCGGCGGGGACCCGCTTGGCGAGAAAGTCGCGCAGCTCGGCGGGCGCGGCCGCTCTCGGCAGGCCCGATCCCGACTCGACGAACTCGGGCTCGAGCTCGAAGTGCAGAGCGCCGGCGAAGGCATCGCCGACCCTGCGGCGGTCGATCGCCCCGAAGCGCTCGAAGCTGACGTTGGCGATCGGGACCCTGACGATCGCCCCCTCCAGCCCCTTGCCCTTCGCCAGCCGGGAGATCTCCCTGGTTAGATCGCCGGAGCTGCCATCAACGGACGCGAGCCGCCTGCGGGGGCGTCCCTCCAGCTCGTGCACCCGGACGAAGGCGTGGTCGAGCGGCTCGGCGGAGAGGTCGACCTCGACGATCCCCTTGCGGGAGGAGCGATCGGCCCAGCTGAGTCGTTCCGGCGAGCCGGCGTATACGGCGTTGACCCGCGGCCGGTCGAACTGGTGGAGGTGGCCGAGCGCGATGTAGTCGAAGTCGGCGACCGACTCGAGGATCTCCCCCGGCAGCTCGGACGCCCCCGGCTCGCCGGCTCCGACGCGGGGGAGCCCCGCCAGGCCGGCGTGCGCGACCAGGACGTTGAAACGGGCCTCCGGATCGGGATCGGCGGCCGCGATCCAGCCTGCCATCTCCTCGTGGTCGTGGCTGTGGGGGATCGCGGTGAGGCCGAGCTCGCCGAGACGGAGCCGGCGCGGTGCTTCGAAGATCGCGCTCGCTCCGAAGCGCTCCAGCAGCGAGAACGGGTGCGCGATCGCCCGGCTGCGGGGGGTCTCGTGGTTGCCGGCGATGACGACGAGCTCGATCCCCGCTTCGCGCAGCCGGCCGATCTGGTCGAGCGCCGCCCCGAGGGCCGCGGCGGACGGGTGGTGGCCGTGGAAGAGGTCGCCGGAATGGACCACCGCCGCCGGTTCCAGATCGATCGCCAGGTCGATCGCCCTGGCGAAGACGTCGTAGACGTCCTGCTCGCGGACGTTCCGACCGGCGGGGTCGGTGTGGTGCAACTCGCGTAGTCCCAGATGGGTATCGGAGAGGTGGACGATCCTCACGCCATGGGTGGTAGCAGCTTCAGTAATCGAAGGCGGAGGCGCATCGCCGGAACCGAGACCTCGAAGCGGTTGGCCAGCGCGGGCAGGTTGAACCCGGTCGCCTGCGCCTGCTCGCTGACGAGCGGCTCCGGCATCAGCAGCTCCCGCGCGAAGGCGTTTGCCTCGCGCTCGCGCCGGCCCAGCTCGGGGAGCCCTCCGCCGGCAGGTTTCTCGTCGATCTCCCGGATGTCGGCAGGGCGGTCGTAGAAGGCCTTTCCGGCGTCGGAGGCGTGCAGCACCAGGTGGCCGATCTCGTGGGCGATCGTGAACCTGCGGCGGCCCGGGCTGCGGCGCGCCTCGCCGCGGTCGACCCAGACGACCATCTCCTTCGGGTCGAGCATCCCCGAGAGGCGTCCCTGATCGGCCGGTGCGCCCGGCAGAGATCGGAGGTCGTCGGCTTCGTCGATGAACAGGCCCAGGAGGGAGCCTGCCACCCGTTCGACCGGCACGGGCGGCGCCCCGTCCGCGTCGTAGCGCCGCTCGAAGTCGCGCAGCAGCTCCCGCGCGGCCGCGATCGGCCTAGGCGTCGGGGCCGCCATGGAAAAGCCGTTCGACGAGGTCGACCTCAGGGTCCGGGAGCCTCTCGGCGGAAGGCGGGGGAGACGGTGCTCGTGCACCGCCGGTGCGGCCCATCGCCGGCGCGGCGGTCAGCGGCGGTCCTTTCGCGGGTCGGGCGGCGGCCACCTCGGCGGGGTCGACCTCGAAAACGGCGGCCAGCGAGTCGAGCAGGCGGCGGCTGAGGTTCGAGCCGAGGAGCCTGCCGGTCTCGAGCCGGTGGTAGTTCCGGGCCAGGGCGCGGCGGCCTTCCTCTCCCCGCACCCCGAAATCGCCGGCCAGGTGCTCGACGACCCCCTCGGGCTCGATGCCGCGGGCGTTCCGGATCGCCTTCAGGGTCCCCGGCAGGATGCCGGCTGCTCCGCGCGCTCCCATCACCTCGTCGACGATCGCCGCCGCCCGCCTGTACCCCTCGCTCTCGGCGGCGGCCGCGGGCGGCGCCGGCCCGCGGGCGGCGAGGACGTCGGCGAGCATCCGGCCCAACTCCACCCGCTGATCGGCCGGGACGAGGCGCAGGTAGGACTCGAGCGACCTTTCCTCACCCTGCTTCATGTCTTCGATCGCGAGCCAGAAGGCACGCTCGAAGGCGTCGTCGCCGGTCATGAGTTCTCCCAGTCGTTCGGTCGCGCCAGCCCGGTTTCGATCGCCTCGTCGAGACCCTTGATCAGCCGCAGCTGGGGGGTGCGAGCCGAGAGCCGCGGCGCGCTCTTCTGCAGCGGCCAGGCGCGTTCGACGCAGGCCACGGCGATCTCCGCCGCCAGGACGTGCACCTGGGGCTGGGGCTCGAGGCGCGAGAGGCGCAGCAGCATCCGCGCCGAGGCATCCTCGATCGCCAGCTCGATCTCCTGCTCGCTCAGTCCGCAGGCCTCGCCACGGGTCCGGCAGACCCGCTCGATCACCGCGACGCCGCGCAGGCAGAGGTTCCAGAGGACGACCTCGAAGCGCTCGTCGTTGGCGGCGACAGTTTCACCCCGGACAGCCTCGAGCTGGGCGTCGTCGAGCATTTCAACCGCCTTCTCTTCGATCGGATCGAACTCTGCCATACCGCCTACACCGTCCCGAGATCGCGTTTTCTTACGCCTGGCGGGGCGTTTGTCCGCATCTTCTTGAAGATCCGGTGCATCGCCGTATCGACGGCGCCGCGTTTCATCCCGTGGCGCTCGCCGATCTCGCTCGGCGAGAGGTCGAGGACCAGGCGGTCGTGAGCGAGTCTCCGCTCGCGCTCGTTCAGACCGCTGAGATAGGGCTGCAGCGCGTCGACCATCTCCTCCGCCCGGGGTGCGTCGGGTCGCGCGTCCACCTCGGACAGCTCCACCGGGTCTACGGGGGTCGACTCGTTGCGGGCCGAGCGTCGCCGGTAGTCCTTGATCGCGTAGTTGAGGTTGGCGAAGGCGATCGCGCGGAAAGAGGTGTCGAAGTCGAGCTTCCGCTCCAGCAGCCGCGCGAGCCGGCGCAGGAGGTCGCCGGCGATCTCTTCGGCGTCGGCGGCGGGGTCGTCGACTCCGGCGATCTTGCCGTAGGCGATCGAGCGGGCCCACGACCAGTAGGGCTCGAGCAGGCGGGAGATCGCCTCCCGTTCGGCCGCGCCGTCTCCGGCGCCGCGCGCCTCGCGCACCCGGCGCAGCAGGCGCTGGTCGCGGATCTCGATTTGACTCGGTTCTTCGCTCATCGATGGGAGTGGCGCGTTCCTCACTTAGTAGACCGCACGCCGTAGGCAATTTCTTACAACCCCGATTCGCCTGTGAGAAAGCAGCGGTCGGCGTGCGGTCTACGAGATGTATGGCGAAAGTTTGGTTTAGCGGAGTGCGCAAGTCGCGAGCTCGACGAGAGCGCTTGAGCTTGCCTCTATGGACCTGCGGGCAACCGGGCAATTCCCTCCCCTAGATGCCGCGCCGCGACGACCCACAGATCGGGCTGGGAAAGGCGATCCGGACCCTCCGCAAAGAGGGCCGCTTGAGCCAGGAAGCCCTCGGGGAACGAGCGGAGATCCATCCGACCTGGATCTCCCACATCGAGTCGGGGCGGATCAACCCGACCTGGGGCAACGTGCGGCGAATCGCGCGGGGACTGAAAGTGCCACTGCCGCGGCTCGCGCAGCTGGCCGAGGACTACGAGAAAGAGCTCGGCAGCTGACGCGCAGCTTTCCCTTGCGGCGGGAGGCGATCGCGATCGCGGCCGCCTTTCCTTGCGAGTCGAAGCTCACCGCCACTCCACCGCGCTGGGCGCTGGGCGCCTCCGCCGAGCACCAACGGAAGGCATTGCCCGTCCGGCTCTGGGGCTGACCGGCGGCGAGCAGGATCTCCTCCGGGCTGCGGCCCAGCCGCAACGGTCCGAAACCGTTGCGGCCGAGCCGCCTGGGCATGGCGAGGCAGCGCGACGCCGGCACGCCGACCGCTCGCTCCCAGGTCTGCAGGTAGGCCTCGGCGCCGCCCATCAGGTCGTCGGCGATGGGCTGGCCGGCGAGCAGCCGCAGCTGCTCCATCCAGTCCGGGTAAAGCCCGTAGTGGGCGACCCCGTCCGCGTTGACGTCATAGACGCGCTGGCCGGAGACCTGGCGGTCGAAGGTGATGCTCCCGTCGAGCGATTTGAACGGATAGGCGACCGGGTTGGGCTTGTCTGCGCCGCGCGCCGGCGGCTGGGAGTGGAAGCCGTTGGCGTCGGCGCCGAAGCCGATCCCGAAGCGGAACCGCGGGTCGGCCACGGCGCGCAGCTGGCGCCATTCCTCGATGAAGCTCTCGGGACCGGTGGTGATCGGCTCGATGAAGCCGCCCAGCCCGTAGACGCGCGAGCGCAGGTGCGGGTCCATCCACGAGTGGGAGGAGAGGACGCCCGAGTAGCCGCGTGCTTCGGCCAGCGCCAGAGCGCGCGAGGCCGCCTTGGCGCTCATGTGGTCGACCTCGATCATCAGCCCGCGGTCGATCATCTGTTCCACCGTGAATTCGCCCAGGGGCGTCAGCCCGAGCGCGTTGCAGTGGGGTGGCGGCGGATAGAGCGGCACCAGGCCGGCGGGGAAGAAGGAGAGGAGACCGGCGTCGATGATGTCCTCCGGCACCACCGTGGCCTGCTCGTTGTCGGTTTCCGGCCCTTTGCAGCGTTCGACCTTCCAGAAGTGCCCGGTCTGCTTGAAGTTCGCCGCGTTGATCGCCGCGCCGAAGGAGCCACTGTCGAAGCGGACGCCGCCGAGCGCGTTGTCGAACTTGTGGATCGGGAAGAAGGAGGCGACTCCCATCCGCTGGATTTCGTCCAGGCCGGCGACGATCTGGTCGCGATTGCAGCGCGGCAGTAGTTCGGAGCCGCCGCAGCCGAAGATCTCCGAGGTCTCGATCCCGATGACCACCGCCAGCTTGCCTTCGTTGATGACCCGGCGGGCTTCGAACGGGTCGCGGACGATTCGGAACCAGCCCTGGCCGGGGCCGCCCGATTTGGCGTCGATGAAGTCCTGCAGTTCGTGGATCCGCCGGTACTGCAGCCGGATGCTGTCCATGTCGTCGCAGCTGTTGTGCTTCAGCGGATAGACCTGGCAGAGGGCGACGTTCTCGACCAGGTCGTTGACCATGATCCGCACGCCGCCGAGGTAGGCGCGCTCGATCCAGCGGTAGTAGGTCTGCTCGTGGGTTTGCGAGGCGGGCGCCGGCCAGCTTTTGAAGGTCGGCCAGCCGACCGGGTCGTGTTTGCGCAGCGGGTCGCCGTAAAGCGCGTTCTCGAGCACCGCGGCGGTCCCGTCCGGGTAGTGGTCGGGGCAGTCGACCAGCGCCGCCGCCGGCCCCGCCGGGTTCCACGGTTCGCCGCAGTGGGCGTCCCCGCCGAGGAACTCATAAGCGGTGACGTGGTTGTGGCCGTCGATCGTGCCCTGTACTTCGGCGTAGGGGGAGGGCCCGTGCCAGGGCGTCCCGCCGGCGTTCAGATCTATCTCCGGCGTTTCGGCGCCTGCGCTACCGACGGTCGCGAAAACCGCCAGCAGCGCCAGCGCTACAACGTGCCATCTCTCCCTCGCTCGCCGCATAAGTCTCCTTGCCCAATTTTCTTACCCAATATTTAGTAACAGAATCCACGGCCTCAAAGCAACCTCCGTCGCTGCCGATGGGTTGAGCGTGAGCACGGCGAACGAGCACGTGTTCTCGCACGGGATGCGGGACACGCGAGCGACCCTGGACCTCTGGGCCCAGCATCCCTGGCGGGTCCTGCGCGGTTGGATCGCCCTCAGCGTCGCCGTGGCCCTGACCTTGCTGACGGCCACCTGGTTCGTCGCCGGGCTCCTGACTCCCGACCTGACGCCGATCCACCTCGCCGGCCTCACGCACCCCTCGGAGCCGGACGACATGCTGCCGATCCTCTACCGCAACTCGCTGGTCCTGGCGCTGCACGCCACCGCCTGTATCGCCGGCTTCATCGCCGGCGCCTCGATGCCGATCGCCGCCGCACAGCGGACCGGCTTCAGCCGCTGGATCCACGTCAAGGCCGGCGAGTTCGCGATCCTCTTCGTCGCCGCCGTCACCCTCTTCTCGCTTTCCACCCAGGCGCTCTACCTCGGCTTCCAGGGGTCGACCCTCGCCTATCAGCTGCAGATCTCCCGCTTCGAGCTGATCCTCAGCGTCCTGCCGCACGCGCTGCCCGAGTTGACCGCGCTTTTCCTGCCACTCGCCGCCTGGCTGATCGCCAGCCGCCGCGGCGAGTGGAACCAGCTGCTCGCCGCCACCCTGGTCACGGTGATGCTGGCGATCCCCGTCGTCGTCCTCGCGGCGGCGATCGAGGTCTACGTCTGGCCCCAGATCCTCGAACAGCTCTCGCCGGGCCTGCGCGTCATCTTCTAAGGGACGCGGCGCCGGAAGCGCCGTCCGGTGGCTGCCTCGTAAGATCGCCGCTCATGTCTGGGTACGAGCCGAAAGAGATCGAGCGCAAGTGGCAGGCGGTCTGGGCCGAGGAGAAGACCTGGGAGGTCGTTAACCCCGGCCAGCCCGGCTTCAACCCCGACAAGCCGAAGGCCTACGTGCTGGAGATGCTGCCCTACCCGTCGGGCGAGCCTCACGTCGGCCACCTCAAGTGCTACGCGGTTGGCGATGCAATCGCCCACTTCCGCCGCCGCCACGGCTTCGAGGTGATCCACCCGATGGGCTACGACAGCTTCGGCCTGCCGGCGGAGAACAACGCGATCAAAACCGGCGAGCCACCGCGGGTCGCGACCGAGCGCTCGATCGAGTCCTTCCGGCACCAGTTCCGCGAGTGGGGGATCTCGATCGACTGGTCGCGAGAACTGGCGACCCACACGCCGGAGTACTACCGCTGGACCCAGTGGATCTTCCTGCAGCTGTTCGAGCGCGGGCTCGCCTACCGGACCGAGGCGCCGGTCCAGTGGTGCCCGAAAGACGCCACCGTGCTGGCCAACGAGCAGGTCGTCGACGGCCGCTGCGAGCGTTGCGGCACCGAGGTCGTCCAGCGCAACCTCGAGCAGTGGTTCTTCCGCATCACCGAGTACGCCGACCGGCTGCTGGAGGACTTCGAGCTGCTCGAGTCCTGGCCCGAGCACGTGATCACCATGCAGCGCAACTGGATCGGCCGCTCCGAGGGCGCGGAGGTCGTCTTCCGCTGCGAGGAGGTCGGCCTCGACTTCCCGGTCTTCACCACCCGTCCCGACACCCTCTTCGGCGCCACCTTCTTCGTCCTCGCACCCGAGCACCCCGAGCTGATGCGGCTGGTCGAGGGCACGCCGGCCGAGGACGAGGTGCGCGAGTACGTCAACCGGGTCGGACGCGAGTCGGCCGAGGAGCGCGGGGCCGAGGACCGCGAGAAGACGGGAGTGCCGCTGGGCCGTTCGGTCGTTAACCCGGTCAACGGCGAGGAGATCCCGATGTTCGTCGCCGACTACGTGCTGATGGAGTACGGCACCGGGGCGATCATGGCGGTGCCGGGCCACGACTCCCGCGACTACGAATTCGCCCAGAAGTTCGGCTTGCCGGTGAAGCGTGTCATCGAGGGGGAAGACCCCGAGACGGCGCGGGACGACGAGGGTCTTCCGTACCCGGGGGACGGAGCGATGGTCAACTCCGGCCGCTTCGACGGCAAGCACAACCGCGAGGCCTACGACGAGATCGTCGCCTGGCTCAACTCGGAGGGCCGCGGCGAACCGGCGGTCAACTACCGCCTGCGCGACTGGCTGGTCAGCCGCCAGCGCTACTGGGGAGCGCCGATCCCGGTCGTCTACTGCGAGGAGTGCGGGATCGTGCCGGTGCCCGAGGACCAGCTGCCGATCGAGCTGCCGGAGATCGAGGACTACGCGCCGCAGGGCAAGAGCCCGCTGGCGGCGGCGGAGGACTGGGTCGCGACCGAGTGCCCGCGCTGCGGCGCCGCCGCCCGGCGCGAGACCGACACGATGGACACCTTCGTCGACTCCTCCTGGTACTTCCTCCGCTACCTCGACGCGAAGAACAAGGACGCTGCCTGGGAGCGTTCGGCGGCCGACCACTGGATGCCGGTCGACCAGTACATCGGCGGCGTCGAGCACGCGATCCTGCACCTGATGTACGCGCGCTTCTTCACCAAGGCGCTGGCCGACCTCGGTCACCTCGGCGTGCAGGAGCCTTTCGCCAACCTCTTCACCCAGGGGATGATCACCCGCGACGGGGCGAAGATGTCGAAGTCGAAGGGCAACACGGTCAGCCCCGGCGACTACGTCGAGCGCTACGGCGCCGACACCGCTCGTACGTATGTCTGCTTCATGGGCCCACCCGAGCGCGGCGGCGACTGGACCGACGAGGGGGTCGAGGGCGTCAACCGCTTCCTCTCCCGGCTCTGGCGGCTCTGCGAGGAGGTCGGCGAGCGGACCGAGCCCGGCGAGCCCAGCCCGGAGGCCGGGGGCGAGGCGCGCGAGCTGCTCGCCAAGGCGCACTGGGCGATCGACAAGACGACCCGGGACTTCCAGCGCGGCTTCCAGTTCAACACCGTGATCTCGGCGGTGATGGAGCTGGTCAACGACGCCTACCGGCTCAAGGACGGTCTCTACGGCACGCCGGAGGGCGGCGCGGCGATCCGCTTCGCGACTGCGACCGCGGCCTCGCTGGTCTTCCCCTTCGCGCCGCACCTCGGCGCCGAGGTCTACGAGCGGCTGACCGGAGAGCGGGTCTGGGAGCAGCCGTGGCCCGAGGCCGATCCCGAGCTGCTGGTCAGCGACACGGTCACCCTGGTCGTCCAGGTCAACGGCAAGCTGCGCGACCGGATCGAGGCGCCCGCCGAGGCCTCGAAGGAGGAGCTGTTGCAGCTGGCGCGCGAAAGCGAGAAGGTCGCCAATCATCTCGACGGCCGGCAAATAGTCAAGGAAATTGTAGTTCCAGGCAAGCTGGTCAACCTGGTGGTCCGGTAGCGCCCTCCGCGGGGGCCTTCCGTTCTGCTAGAAAGCCGCCGAATGCTGGTCAGGCGCCTGCAAGACACTGCGGTGGAGGAGTGGCACCGGATCCGGGCCCACGTCCTGATGGACGCGGGGGAACTCGGTTCGCGCAATCTCTCCGTCAACTGGGTCTGCGTTCCCGGTGGGGCGGAGCAGACGCTCCATTCCAACAGCGAGGCCGAGCAGGCCTATGTCGTCGTTCGCGGCGGCGGCACGATGTCGGTGGCCGGCGACACCCAGGAGGTCGGCGAGGGCGACCTGATCTTGGTCCCGCCCGCGACCGAGCACTCGATCGGCAACGAGGGCGAGGCCGAGCTGGTCTGCGTCTCGATCCAGTCGCCGCCGGTCTCGGCCGCCGAGCTGTACAGCGACCAACTGGCAGAGGTAGCCGGCTACGACGACGAGGATGACTACTAGGCCGTAGTCGCTGTTTCGCGCGCTCCCTGCTTCTGAGAATTTGAACTGAGCGCGCCACGCGTGCGTCGATCCCGGCCAGGATCGGCGGCGATGCCGGAGCTGAGCCGAACCCAGGTCGCCGTCTACGCGGCGGTGGCGATCGCGCTGCTGCTGGTCGGGGCGCGGGCGATCCGCGCCGAGGGGGGCGGTGAGGTCCCGTTTGCGTCGGCCGAATCGGCGCCGGCGGAGGGCGGCTTCTCGGTCGGCGGCCAGTCGGGGGACCTGGTCGTCGACGTCACCGGGGCGGTTCGCGACCCCGGCGTCTACCGGATGCCGGCCGGCAGTCGCGTCAACGACGCGGTGGCGCGGGCGGGCGGCGCCGCACCGCGGGCACAGTTGGAAGCGATCAACCTGGCGGCCCGGCTTGCCGACGGCCAGCAGGTGGTCGTCCCGGAGCGTCTGCCGGGCGGGGCGGCGCTGGGAGCGGCTGGCGTCGAAGGCCCGATCAGCCTCGGCACCGCGAGCGTCGAGCAGCTGGAAGAGATCGAGGGGATCGGGCCGGTGACCGCCGAGGCGATCGTCGCGTTCCGCGACGAACACGGCGGCCTCTCCTCGGTCGAGCAGCTCGACCAGGTCTCGGGGATCGGCCCGGCGACGATGGACTCGCTGCGGGATCGCCTGCAGCCGTAGTGCCCCACCGTCCATGGCCTCCGCGCGTCCGCCGCTGCCCGTCCTGGTCGGAATCCTCGCCGTGGCCGCGATCGCCCTTGCCAACAGCGGCGAGATCCGCGAGCGGGCGTCGGCCGGTCTCGGTCGCGGCATACCGGCCCGCGAGGCGGCGCTGGCACGCGGGTTCGTTCTCGGCGAAGACGAGGGGATCGACCCGCGCACCGAGGAAGACTTCCGCCGCGCCGGGCTCAGCCACCTGCTCGCGGTCTCCGGCCAGAACGTCACCCTCCTGGCCCTTCTGGCGATGCCTCTGCTGGGCGCCTTCGGGATTCCGCTGCGCGAGCGCCTGCTCTGGGTCCTCGCCCTGATTGCCGTCTACGTCCCGGTCGCGGGCGCCGGCCCATCGATCCAGCGAGCGGCGGTGATGGGCGCGATCGGCGTGCTGGCCACGCTGGGCGGGCGGCGGGGCTCGCGGCTCTACGCGCTGGCCCTGGCGGCGCTGGTGACGCTGGCGATCGATCCCGGCATCGGGGCCGACGTCGGCTGGCAGCTCAGCTTTGCCGCGGTGCTCGGCATCCTCCTGCTCGCCTCGCCCCTGCGGCGGGCGCTGGAGACGACGCTCGGCAAGGGTCCCTGGCGACGGGCCCTGGCCGAGGGCGTGGCGGTGACGGTGGCCGCGACGCTGGCGACGGCGCCGCTGATCGCCTTCCACTTCGAGCGCATCTCGACCACGACGCTGGCGGCCAACGTGCTGGCGTTGCCGGCGGTAGCGCCGGCGATGTGGCTGGGGATGCTCGGCGCCGGCCTGGCTCAGGTGCCGGGCCTGCCGCTGGAGCCGCTGAACGGACTCAACGCGCTCCTGCTCGCCTACGTCGCGCAGGTCGCCAGCTGGTGCGCGGCGCCCGAGTGGGCGGAGCTGGAGGTGCACCTGGGCGGGGGTGAGTTGCTCGTGGCATACGGCGCCCTGGCGGCCGGTGTCCTCTGCTGCTGGAAGTGGCCGCGGCAGGTGCTGGTCCTCGGAGCGGTCGGGCTGGCGGTCGTGGTGCCGCTGCCGGACGGGGGAGGGGCGGCGGCGGGCCCTCCGCCGGGACTGAGGATCGAGGTCCTCGACGTCGGCCAGGGCGACGCGATCCTCTTCCAACCGGCGGGCGCCCCGGCGGTGCTGGTCGACGGCGGTCCGCCGGGGGCGGGTCTGGGACGCAAGCTCGAGGACGCCGGCGTCGACGAGCTCGGAGCGTTAATCGCGACTCACCACCAATCCGATCACGTCGGCGGGGTCGAAGAGCTGCTCGGGACGATGCCGGTCGGGCGCCTGGTCTACGCCCGGCTGGGACGGGACCTGGTCTCCCATGCGCTCGCAGCCGGCACCGAGCCGGTGCCCGTCGCGGCGGGTCGAGAGCTGCGCTCGGGTCGCCTGCGCCTGCGGGTGCTGTGGCCCCCCGCAGAGCTGCTGACGGGTATGGCGCCGGTCGCCGACCCGAATCAGCTGGCGCTGGTGATCGAGGCCCGCTGGCGCGACTTCACGATGTTGCTCACCGCCGACGCCGAGGCGGAATCGGTGCCGATCGAATCGGGTCCGGTCGACGTCCTCAAGGTCGCTCATCACGGCAGCGAGGACGCCGGGCTCGCAGCCTTGCTCGACCGGATCCGGCCACGGCTGGCGGTGATCTCTGTCGGCGGCGACAACTCCTACGGGCACCCGGCGCCACCGACGCTGGCGACGCTGCGCCGCCACGGAATCCCGACGCTGCGAACCGACGAGGAGGGCACCGTCGCGATGGAGGTGGAACGCCATCGATTCACCCTGGACGGTTGATCGAATCGAAAGTAGAGAAATACAATCCAATGCCTACGGGGTGGCGGGGCGGCCGCCGATGCACGAGAAAGGTGCAGTCCATCTTCCGAAAACTCACTGGCTCCATGCGGTTGCCCGATCTGATCGGCAGGGGAATGCCGGAACGAATCAGGAGCGTCGGCTTCGCCTTCCTGGGGCTGACGGCAGCCGCCGGTCTGGCCCTGGTGGCGCTCTTTGCCCAGATGGGCTTCCCGCTGCTCACGCCGGCCCCGCTACCCAGCTCCCCCGAGCCAGGCGCGGTCTCGAAGGCGGTGCCGCTGGAGCAAAACCCGGCTGTGGCCGGGCTCACGCCGGCTCAGGGCGCCGCAGTCGTGCCGCACGGTTCCGGCGGCGGCCGGAGCGGCTCTGGCGCCGCTAACGGCGGCAAAAGCGACACCGCCGTCGGCGATTCGGCCGATCTTGCCTCCGCTCCGGCCCCCGGCGATGCACCCGACCCCTCCGCGCCAGAGGTAACCTCGGCGCCGCCGGCGGCGCCGGGCCCGGCGCCCGCGCCGACCGCCGAAGCCCCTGTTGCGACCACGGAATCCACCCCGGCGCCCGAGGTTCCGGTCTCGACCCCGGAGCCGGGGTCCAAGCCGGGCAAGTCGACGGCGGTTGATTCGAACCCCGGTAAGCCCGAAGTGAAGCCCGCCGCGACCAAGCCGTCGAAGCCGGTCAAGACCACGCCCGCGAAGGCGAAGCCGTCGAAGCCGGAAGTCAAGCCGCCAAAGCCGGAAGCCGCTGCGGCGCCCGAAGCCTCCTACGCCCCCGCCCCGACCCCCGCATCAACCGAAACGGGCAAGGGCAAGGGCAAGGGAGAAGAGGACGAGAAGAGCAAGTAGCGGCTCGGCTGGGTCGCCTTCTAGACTCGGCCGATGGCCGACGAGATGCAGCCGCTGTACCTGATCGCGGGTAGCGACGGCGCGAAAATCGACGCCACCCGCGCGCGCCTGCGGGCCCGGGCCGAGCGCGAGGGCGGAACCGCGGCGCTGGAGGTCTTCGAGCCGAGCGAGGGCAGGGGGATGCCCGACCACGAGGCGCTGCTGATGGCGATTCCGGCGATGTCGCTGATGGAGTCGCGTCGCTACCTGCTGGCCGACGGTATCGAGCGCTGGCGCGATCGTCAGCTCGAGCCGGTGATCGCGGCCCTGGGCGATCTGCCGCCCGACCTGACCCTGGTCCTGATCTGCCGCGACAAGGCGCCGGCGAAGCTGGTCAAGGCGGTCAAGGCCGCGTCCGGCGAGGTCCACGAGTTCGAGGCGCCGAAGGCGAAGGAGATGCCCCGGATCCTGGCCGGCGAAGCGCAGCGGCTCGGCTTCCGGCTCGATCCGGCGGCGGCGCGGCTGCTGGTCGACCGCATGGGGGCCAGTCCGGTCCGCCTGCGCAACGAGCTCGAGCGGTTGGCACTGTGGGCGGGGGAGGGCGGCGAGATCGGCGTCGCCGACCTCGAAGCGATGATCGCCGACACCTCCGAAGCAGCGGTCTGGTCGCTCTCCGATGCCCTGATCGAAGGTAACGCCGCCGCGGCGCTGCGGATCGGCGAGCGCCTGATCGGCCAGGGCGAGAACGTCACCGGTCTGATCTACGGCCTCGCCTCGCGCCTGCGCGGCGCCTGTGCCGCCGCGGCGCAGCTGGAGGAGGGGATCCCGCCGCAACAGGTCGAGTCCTCGCTGAAGATGCACCCCTACGCGGCCAAGCAGCTCGTCAGGCGCCTCGGCGGCACCGACCTCGCAAGCTTGCGGCTTGCCACCGAGACCCTCGCCGACCTCGAGCTCTGGTGCCGCGGCGGAGCCGACTACGGCGACGAGCTGGCGTTGACGCTGGCGCTGAGGCGCGCGGCGGCTGGAGCGGCCTGACTAGGAGGCGCTGCCGGCGGCGGCGATGCGAGCCGCCTTGGACTTCTTGCGGGCGCCGGTGTTCTTGTGGAGGGCGCCCTTCTGCACGGCCTTGTCGATTTTCGAGACCAGGTCGCGCTGCTCGCTGGCGATCGCCTCGGCGTCGCCGGACTCCACCGCGCTCTCGAGGCGGCGGAAGTGCGTCTTCACCGTGCTGGTGAGCAGGCGGTTCTCGGTCCGCTCGCGCTCGCTGCGCAGTATCCGCTTCTTCTGTGAGGCTATGTTGGCCATGTCAAGTACCCGAGCAGGCGCCTTGCCGGCTCCGGGCGGCCGCCGACTATAGCGACTGAGACGAAGCTTGGAGACCCCCAGGGCACCTGACACACCGAATCCCGACGAGCGGCCGATCAACGCGGACGCGGCCGTCTGGGAGGCGGAGGCATTCGAACCCGGCGAGGAAATCACCCGCGACCCGGCGCCCGGCAAGGGGGCCGGGCGGATCGCCCGCTCGACCGCGTTCTTCTCGATCGCCACCGCGGCCTCGCGCGTCGCCGGCCTCGCCCGCGAAGTTGTCGCCGCCGGCTACTACGGGATCAGCGGGCCGATGTCGGCCTTCACGATCGCCTTCCAGGTCCCGAACCTGATCCGGGCCCTGTTCGCCGACGCGGCCCTGCAGCCGGCCTTCGTCCCGGTCTTCACCGAACTGCTCGGCAAGAAGGACTACAAAGAGGCGTTCCGGCTGGCCTCGACGATGCTGCTGCTGGTGACGATGGCGCTGGGGGCGGTCACCGCGCTCTTCATCCTCCTCGCGCCGGTGATCATGCCGCTCTTCGCCCCGGGCTTCGAGGGAGAGATCCTCGACCTCACCGTCGCCCTCTCCCAGGTGCTGTTCCCGATCCTCGTCCTGCTCGGGGTCAGCGGCATTGTCGTCGGCATCCTCAACAGCTACGACCGCTTCGGCGCCTTCGCGATCTCGCCACTGTTCTGGAACCTGACGATCATCCTCGTGCTGGTCGTGCTCGAGCCGCTGTTCGAGGGCCAGGACCGGATCTACGCCTACGCGATCGGGATCCTGGTCGGGACGGCCGTGCAGCTTCTGATCCCGGCCTGGGACCTGCGCAACACGCCCTACCGGTTCAGCTTCAGCTTCGACTGGCGCAACCCGAAGGTGCGGCGGGTGCTGGTGCTGATGCTGCCGGTGACGATCAGCCTCGGCCTGATCAACTTCAACCTGCTGATCAACAGCTTCTTCGGCAGCCTCGTCTCCGAGCAGGCGCCGGCGGCGATCGACAAAGCCTTCCGCATCTACCAGCTGCCGCAGGGGATCTTCTCGGTGGCGATCGCCACCGTCCTCTTCCCGACCCTGGCGCGGTTTGCCAACGCGGGGGAGATCGACAGCCTGCGCTCGACGATGGCGAACGGGATGCGGCAGATCCTCTTCGTCCTGGTCCCGGCTGCGGCGGCGATGCTGGTCCTCGCCGACCCGATGATCCGGCTGATCTACCAGCGCGGCGCCTTCGACGCGCACGAAACCGAAGTCGTGGCAACGGCGCTCTTCTGGTTCGCCTTCTCGCTGCCGACCAACGGCCTCTTCCTGCTCCTCACCCGGACCTTCTTCAGCCTGCAGCGGCCCTGGGTGCCGACCGGGATCGCCCTCGGCAACCTGGTGGTGACGGCTGGGGCGGCGCTCGCGCTGTATCACCTCGGCGTCGGCGGGATCGTCGCTTCGACCGCGATCGCCACCGGCGCCAGCGTCGTCGCCCAGGGGGTGATCCTGCGGAAGCTCCTGCATGGGCTGGAGCTGGGGCGCTTGATCTCCGCGAGCGTGCGGATCACGATCGCCGCCGCCGGCCTGGCGGCGATCAGCTGGATCGTCTGGGACGTCCTCGACCAGGCGGTCGGTCGGGGTCTGGTCGGGCAGATCGTTTCCCTCGGCGTCGGCCTCGGCGCCGGTGGCATCGTCTACGTGTCGATCGCCAAGCTGCTCCAGGTCGCCGAGCTGGAGCAGATGAGCCGCCTGCTGCTGCGGCGAGGCCGCTAGGGGTCGATGCTCGGCCCTGGGCGGTATCTGCTGGGCGTGGTCGAGATCCTGGCGCTGGGCGGTTTCGCCTGGCTGGGTGGGGCGGCGCTGCGCCAATGGCTGCTGCCGCGGTTCGAGGCGGCGCCCGCGCATCTGGCGAGTGCGGTTATCGCGCTCGCCCTGCTGATCTGGTCGGCGGAGCTACTTGGCACGTTCGGCTGGTTGGACCCGGTGCCGTATCTGCTGCTGGTCGCCGTGGTGGGGCTGGCGTCGTGGAAGTTCGCGCCGCGGCCGTCGGAGGGGGAGGGGGGTCTCTCGCAACCTACTCAGCGGG
>DASUTJ010000026.1:0-13974 GCA_036374655.1 Solirubrobacterales bacterium
AGGCCGCCGCCACGGTCTAGCGCAGCAAGCGCTCAAGCGTCACCGAAAGCCGCCGGCTTAGGCCGGCGGCTTTTTTTGTGTCGCCTTATTCGCCCTGGGGGGTCAAAAAAGCGACACGCGCTAGCGCGCCGGAGCCTTGTCCCGCTGCTTCGACGCCTTCAGCCGTTTGACCTTGTCGAGCTCGACCTTGCGGAGGCGGATTTCTTCCGGGGTGATTTCGACGCACTCGTCCTCGCGGACGAACTCCAGCGCGGCTTCGAGGGAGAGTTCGACCGGCGGCGCCAGGCGGACGAGGACGTCGGCGCTGGCGGCGCGCATGTTGGTCTGCTGTTTGGCCTTGGTCGGGTTGACGTCGAGGTCCTCGGAGCGCGAGTTCTCGCCGACGATCATCCCTTCGTAGACCTCTTCGCCGGAAGCGACGAACAGGCTGCCCCGGTCCTGCAGGCTCATCAGTGAGTAGCCGGCGGACTGGCCGCGCCGGTCCGCCACCAGCGACCCGGTCTGCCGCGTGCGCAGCTCGCCCGCCCAGGGCTCCCAGCGGTCGAAGACGTGGTGCAGCAGGCCGCTGCCGCGGGTGACCGTGAGGAACTCGGTGCGGAAGCCGATCAGCCCCCGCGCCGGCACCAGGTACTCCATCCGCACCCAGCCGGTCGAGTGGTTGACCATCTGCTCCAGCCGCCCCTTGCGCGCGGCGACCATCTGGGTGACGTCGCCGACGTGCTCCTCGGGGACGTCGATCGCCAGCCGCTCGACCGGCTCGTGCGTCTTGCCTTCGATCTCCCGGGTCACCACCTGCGGCTGCCCGGCGGTCAACTCGTAGCCCTCGCGGCGCATGATCTCCAGCAGGACGACCAGCTGCAGCTCGCCGCGCCCCTGTACCTCCCAGGCATCCGGCCGCTCGGTGTCCTTGACCCGCAGCGAGACGTTGCCGACCAGCTCGGCGTCGAGTCGCGAGCGGATCTGGCGCGCGGTCAGCTTGTCGCCGCCCTGGGTGCCGGCCAGCGGCGAGCTGTTGACCCCGACCACGACCGAGAGCGAGGGCTCGTCGACCGTGATCACCGGCAGCGGCCGCGGATCCTCGGGGTCGGCCAGGGTCTCGCCGATCGTCACCTCTTCGATTCCGGCGACGGCGATGATTTCGCCCGGGCCGGCTTCCTCGGCGGTCACTCGCTCGAGTCCCTGGGTCACGTAGAGCTCGGATACCGCCGCCCGGGTGACGCTGCCGTCGGCGCGGCACCAGGCGAGCTGCTGCCCGGAGCGGATCGTCCCCTGGCGCACCCGGCAGATCGCCAGCCGCCCCACGTAGGGCGAGGCGTCGAGGTTGGTCACGTGCGCCTGCAGCGGCGCCCCCTCCTCGTACTCGGGCGCCGGGATCTTCTCCAGCATCAGGTCGAGCAGCGGGGAGAGGTCGGTGCCCTCGACCCCTTCCTCCAGCGCCGCCCAGCCGGCTTTGGCGTTGGTGTAGACGATCGGGAAGTCGATCTGCTCGGAATCGGCGTCGAGGTCGATGAAGAGCTCGTAGACCTCGTCGACCACCTCGGCGATCCGCGCGTCGGGCCGGTCGACCTTGTTGACGACGAGGACGATCGGCAGCTTGCGCTCCAGCGCCTTGCGAAGCACGAAGCGCGTCTGCGGCAGCGGCCCCTCGGAGGCGTCGACCAGCAGCAGCGCCCCGTCGACCATCGTCAGCGCCCGCTCGACCTCGCCGCCGAAGTCGGCGTGGCCGGGGGTGTCGACGATGTTGAACTTGACGCCGTCGCGAGTGACGGCGGTGTTCTTGGCGAGGATCGTGATCCCCTTCTCGCGCTCGAGGTCCATCGAGTCCATCACCCGCTCGGCGACGTCCTGGCCCTTGCGGAAGGTGCCGGTCTGCCACAGCATCGCGTCGACCAGGGTCGTCTTGCCGTGGTCGACGTGGGCGATGATCGCGATGTTCCTGAGGTCGTCTCGGGTGCTCATGAGGAGGGGAGAGGGTAGGGGACGGCGGTCGCAGGCAAAACGAAGCCCGCCTGGCGGCGGGCTTCGGGACTGCTTAAGCGTTCGGAAAAGCTACTGCTGCTGAACGCTCGCTGCGGCCGGACCTTTCGGGCCTTCTTCGGACTCGTAGCTCACTTTCGCGCCCTCGGTGAGGGAACGGAAGCCCTCGCCCATGATCGCGGTGTGATGGACGAAGACGTCCTTCGAGCCGTCGTCGGGCGTGATGAACCCGTAGCCCTTGTCGTCGCTGAACCACTTGACAGTTCCAGTCGGCATGCATTGCCTCCACTTCATGTGCTGCGAACGCGGAGGATGCGATGAAGCAACGACTGCGAGCGCTACGCACAACTTTCGCCGGTATCTACCGGCCCTAATGGTGGGGACCGTAGCAGGATCGTCCGGCGGCGAGGACGACGTTCAGTTTTCCGGAGTATCGGTCGATACCTTGAAGCGATGCTGTTGGCTCGAGCGATTTGTCGTGCTGCTGCTGCGGCAGTAGCGCCGCTTGCGTTGTTCCTCCTAGCGGGGGTGGCAATGGCGGCCGCGCCGGTGAAGGAGCACGGACCGCTCTCGCCGGCGCTGGCGATGCTCGCCGAGCCGGGGGTCCGATCGCTGCCGCCGTTGAAGGAAGCCCGGATCCTCGGCGTCGCGCCCAGTGGGCCGGGCAGTCTGATCCGCCGTGGCAACCGCGTGCTCGTCTACATCCGTCATCAGCCTGACGCCGGGACGTTGCCGGCTCTCCGCGAGGAGGGCGCCCAAGTGGTCTCCAGCAGCCGTCCCTTCCAGACCGTGACCGCGGCGGTTTCGGCGGCTGATCTGCCGGCGGTCGCCCATGCCCCTGGGGTCCTCGCCGTGACCCCGGTCCTCGCCCCGGTTCTGCGCGACGAATGCGACGGCGGCTCGGTGATCTCCGAGGGGGTCGTCCAGCTCAACGTCGAGGCGGCGCGCGAAGAATTCGGCGTCGACGGCGAAGGGGTGAAGATCGGCGTCCTCTCCGACTCCTTCAACCAGGCGAAAGAAGCGGTGTTCGGCGGACCGATCGCTTCGAAAGCCAAAAAAGACGAAGAAACCGGCGACCTGCCGGGGCCGAAAAACAACTGCGCCGGGCAGAAAACCGCGGTCGAAGAACAGCAGCCCTACGAATTCTTCGCAGAAGAACCGTCCTTCGACGAGGGCCGGGCGATGCTGCAGATCGTCCACGACATCGTGCCCGAGGCGGACCTCGCCTTCCACAGCGCCTTCAACGGCGAACTCGAGTTCGCCGAAGGAATCGAAGACCTGGCCGCGGCCGGCTCCGACGTGATCGTCGACGACGTCGGCTACTTCGAAGAGCCGTTCTTCCAGGAAGGGCCGGTGGCCGTGGCGGCCACCACCGTCAGCGAAGCGGGCAGCACCTATCTCTCGGCCGCCGGCAACGAAAACCTCCTCGACGGCGAAGGCAACGAAATCGCCTCCTGGGAAGCGCCGAAATACCGCGACTCGGGCGACTGCCCGCCGGAAGTGAGGGCACTGGCCGAATTCAACGCCACCCACTGCCTCGACTTCAACCCCGGTGCGTCGACCGACCGCACCTTCGGGATCAGGGTCGAACCCGAAGAAGTCCTCACCATCGATCTGCAGTGGGCGGAACCGTGGTTCGGCGTCGAAACGGACCTCGACGCTTTCCTCCTCGATGACGAAGGGAGAAGGGTGGCCGAATCTTTCGCCGACAACATCGGTGAATCGCAGAAACCGCTCGAGATCCTGCAGTGGGAAAACCCCACCGATGCCGACCAGGTTGTGCAGCTGGCCGTCAACCGCTTTACCGAGACCGGTGAGCCGCCCCTCAAGTTCATCTTCCTCCAGGGCGTCAACGGCACCGAGTACCCCCGGTCCGGCGGCGGCGACGTGGTCGGGCCGAGCATCTACGGGCACGCCGGCGCCCGCGGCGCGATCGCGGTCGGGGCGGTCCCCTATAACAACAGCAGCAAACCGGAGACCTACTCCTCACGCGGCCCGGTAACCCACTACTTCGGCCCGGTGGAAGGCGAATCGCCGGCGGCCCCGCTCTCGGAACCCGAAGTCCTCTCCAAGCCCGAGGTCGCTGCTACCGACTGCGGCCGCACCACCTTCTTCGCCCGTCAAACCGCACCGGGCGTCTGGCGCTTCTGCGGTACCTCCGCCGCCGCGCCCCACGCGGCCGGAGTGGCGGCCCTGATGCTCGAGGACGAACCGGGCGCCTCGCCCGAAGAAGTGCGCGACGCGATGGCTGCGAGTGCCTCACCGGTCGGCACCTTCGGTCCCTGCGCGGTCGGCGGCGGGCTGATCGAAGCGGTCGGCGCTCTGGAAGCGATCGAGGGCACTCCCTTCCCCGCGCCGGAACCGTGCGAACCACCCGACGCCTCCGGCGCGGTCTTCGTTGCCCCCGGCGACTGGGGCGCCGAAGCGCCCACCACCCCGCCGGTCACCCCGGTCAACCCGTCGCCTTCGCCGCCGGCTCCGTTGCCGCCGGTGACGCGCGCCGCTCCCTCCACCTCGATCGCCAAGCACCCGCGGGCGCTGATCAAGATCCGCGGCGGCGGGGTCCGGCTCGTCTTCCGCTTCCGCTCCAACCAAGCCGACGCCAGCTTTCTCTGCAACATCGACAAAGCCGGCTTCAAGCCTTGCGCCGCGACCCTGGCGCGGCGATTCAAGCTCGGCCGCCACCTGATCAAAGTCAAGGCGCGTGGCGCCTCCGGGCTGGTAGACACGACGCCCGCGATCTTCCGCTTCCGCGTCGTCGCCGCCGACTGAGCGCCGACCGCGGCCGTACTTCAGGCCGAGGAGCGGCGGGACTGCCGCCGCATCACCCAGTGGCCCGCTCCCAGCAGCGCCAGCAGTGCCAGGCCGCTGCCGAGCACCAGCGGGTCGGTCAGCGAGAGGCCTTCGAGCCGGGTCCCGAAGTAGACCGAGAGCGCGGTGATCGGCAGGTAGCCGACCATCGTGGTCCAGACGAAGCGCCAGAGCGGCACCCGCGCCGCCCCGGCGGCGTAGGAGACGATGCTGAAGGGAAGGATCGGGATCAGCCGCATCGCGATCAGCAGCGTCGCCCCGCCACGCTCGATCGATCGCTCGACCCGCTCGAAGCGCTCCTCGCCGAACCAGCGGTCGAGCAGCGGCCGCGCGACCCGGTGGCCGATCGCCCAGCAGACCAAGCCGTTCAGCAGCCAGCCGAACATCACCAGGGCCATCGCCGCCCAGAACCCGTAGGCGTAGCCGGCCGCCGCGTCGACGATCTCAGCCGGGTAGAAGACGACGCTGTGCAGCAGGGCGAGGATGAGGATCAGCAGCGGCCCGGCAACCCCGAGGCGGTCGATCTGGTCGCGCACCTCGTCGTGGTCGCCCTGGATCGCGGCGCTCGCCGCGTCGCGCAGGGGGTCGACGGCGACGACGATCGCCGCCAGCAGGGCGATCCCGGCGAGGGTGACCCCGATCTCGGCCCAGGGCAGGCGGTTCTCGTCCACGTCAGCCGCGCAGCCGCTCGGCCAGCCCGGAGTGGCGGCCGCCGCTGTCGTCACGGCCCACCGCGGAGGAGAGGGAGATCCGGTCGCCGACCAGGACGCAGCTGTTGCGGGCCCGGGTGATCGCCGTGTAGAGGAGCGGCCGGGTCAGCATTCGCGAGTGCGAGCGCTGGCAGACGGCGACCACCACCGGCACCTCGCAGCCCTGCGCCTTGTGGACCGAGATCGCGTAGGCGAGGCGCAGCGTCCCGGTTTCCCCGTAGGGGATGACGAGGCTGCCGCCGTCGTCGGTGTCGACGACGATCGTCTCCTCTTCGGGGTCGTCGGCGCGGAGGAAGACGATCGAGCCGTTCATCAGCCCCAGCTCGTGCGAGTTGCGGGTCTGGATCAGCCGGTCGCCGATCCGGAAGCGATCGTTGAGGGCGCGCTTGCCGTCGGGGTTCAGCTCGGCCTGCAAGCGCTCGTTGAGGGCGTCGATCCCGACCGGCCCGCGGTACATCGGCGCCAGCACCTGAACCTCGCGGATCGGGTCGACGGCGAATTTTGCCGGCGCCCGCTCGGCGACGACCTCGACCACCGTCTCCAGCGCCCGCTCCGGCGTGCCGCGCTCGATGAAGAAGAAGTCGTGGTCCTGCTCGGGCCCGGGCTCGAGATGGGGCGGCCGGCCGTGGTTGATCTCGTGGGCGGCGGTGGTGATCATCGATCGTGCCGCCTGGCGGAAGATCTGGGTCAGCCGCACGACCGGCGCCGCCCCGGAGGCGATCAGGTCCTCGAACGGCTTGCCGGCACCGATCGGCGGCAGCTGGTCGGCGTCGCCGACGAGGACGACGTGGGTGGTCTCAGCGAGGCCGCCGAGCAGCACCTCGGCGAGGCGCAGGTTCAGCATCGAGGACTCGTCGACGATGATCAGGTCGACCGGCAGCGGCCGCCCGGGCCGGAAGGCCGGTTCGCGCCCCGGCATCCACTCGAGCAGGCGGTGGATCGTTTTCGCCTCGTGCCCGGTCGCCTCCTCCAGCCGTCGCGCCGCGCGCCCGGTCGGAGCGCAGAGGGCGATCGTCGCGTTCGCCGCTTCGGCCTCGGCGACCAGCTCCTTGGTGCACTTGGTCTTGCCGACGCCGGGGCCGCCGGTCAGGACCGAGACGCGGGCCGCGAACGCCGCCCGCACCGCCGACCACTGCTCGTCGGTTAGGCCGTCACGCGGGGTCTCGCCGGGATCGTGGTCGAGGTGGGGAGGAGCGGCGAGGCGCGCCGCCAGCGTCGCCGCCACCGCCAGCTCGCTGGCGCGGGTCGTCTCGCGGTAGATCCGGCCCTCGTCCTCGACCAGACCGGGCGCCGCGGCGAGCACGTCGGGGTCCGGCGCGAGGCCGATCAGCCGTGCCGTGCGCCGGCCCAGCTCCCCGGCCGGCAGGTAGCTGTTGCCCTGCTGCTCGGCCTCGATCAGCGCGTAGAGAGCAGCCGCCTGGGCGCGGCGGTCGGACTCCGGTGGCACGTCGGCGGCCAGGGCGATTTTGTCCGCCCGCGCGAACCCGACCCCCGGCACCTCGGTCAGCCGGTAGGGATCCTCGTGGAGGATCGTCATCGAGCTGTCGCCGTAGCGGGCGTGGATCGGCGCCGCCAGGTGGGCGAGGCCGTGCGGCGCCAGCTGCACGTGCAGGTCGCGGATCGCCCGGCTCGCGTACCAGGACTGGGTAGCGGCGGCAGCCTGGTCGGCGCTGACCCCGCGCAGCGAGCCGAAGACCGCTTCCGGGTTGGCGGCGATCGCCTGCAGCACCCCCTCGCCGTGCTCGTCGACCAGCCGCTCGGCTCGCTTCTGGCCGATGTGTTTCAGCGAGGTCAGGTAGGCGACCTGCCCTTCGCGGTCGGTCGGGTCGAGCGGCAGCGCTCCCTGGGCGCGCAGCTGGCGGCCGTAGCGGTTGTGGGTCTGCCACTCGCCGCTGACTTCGGCCCGGTCGCCGGCATCGAGGTGAGCGACGGGGCCGACCAGGGCGAAGCCTTCTCCCGAGTCCGTCTCCTGCACCTCGAGCACCGCGTAGCCGTCGTCGTCGGCTTTGTAGATGACGCCGATCACCTCCACCGTCCCGGTGTAGGAGGCGGCGTCGGAATCGAACAGGGTCGCGGCGCGGGTCACGCACTAAGGCTAGGCCCCGCGAGGGCGGGACCGGCCGGCTTCGAGGCCGCAGTTTCCGGTCGCGGCGATCGTCTAGGTTCGGGCGATGGCGCCCGCGCGATCCCCGGCCGGCCTCTGCGACAGCTGCCGGCACCAGCGTCTGGTGCCGAACACCCGCGGCTCGGTCTTCTCGCTCTGCGAGCGCTCGCGCACCGACCCGGCCTACCCGCGCTACCCGCGGCTGCCGGTGCTCAGCTGCCCGGGCTTCGAGCCGGTTCCGCCTCCGGCTCCCGAGCCGCCCCGATAGCGGCGCCGAGCAGGCCGAGGCCGAAGACCACCGCGGCGAGGCCGACCAGGAAGCCGAGGAAGGGGATCAGGGCGAGGGCGCGCAGGATCCCGAGGCCGGCGAGGAAGGCCCAGAGCCGGCTGCGCGGCTCGCCGACGATGCGGCGTCCGAGCGCGTAGGCGGCGGTGACATAGGCAAGCGCCGCCAGTGGCAACAGGGCGAGCCCGATCAAGAAGGCGAGCGGGATGCCGACCAGGGTGACGAGGGCGATCGCCGCCGCCAGCGGCAGGCAGATTCCGATCGCGATGCCGATCGCGATCACCGGCCCGACCCGTTCGCGCGAGCGCGCGTAAAGCGCGTCGGCGGCGCGCGGGGCGATCAGGAGCAGCAGCACCCCGAGGATCGCCATCGAGATGCCGACCCCCAGCCAGAGCGCGAAGGCGCCGATGAACGGCAGAAACTCGTCCCAGCCGTCCCAATCGCCCCAGTCCTCCTTGTTGAGGTCGCCGCGGACGATCGCGGCGCCGGCGACGATTGGCCGCTCGTCTCCGTATCTGACGTCGCCCCCGACGTAGGCGCGGGGGAGCAGGCGGGCCTGACCTCCGAAGGTGACCAGGTCGCCGTCGATCCTGCCGTTGACGGTTGCGTCGCCGGCGAAGAGGACGACGTCGCCGGTGACGTGTCCCGCCAGGCGCAGGTCGCCGCTGGCGATGTAGATGTCGTCGACCGTTTCCCCGCGGGGGACGCTGACGTCGCCGGAGATGACGACGATCGCGTCCTCGTCGCTGTTCGACGTCTCCGCCGCGGAGGCGGCCGCCGGCGGCGCCAGCGCCGCGAGGGCGAGTAGGACGACGAAGGACGAAACGCGTCGCATGCGCCTACCCTAACCGGCGATCTGGCTAGCTCGCCATCGGATCCGGCTCGCCCAGCTTCGAGACCGCGGGCGGCTCGTAGGGGCCTCCCGGCACGGCGCCGATGATCACCACCCGCATCCCATCCGGGCCCGGCCAGACCTTGCGCTTGGTTCCCGCCGCGACGCGGACCATGTGCTCGGGGTCGAGCGGGAAGCGCTCGCCCTCGATCTCGATCTCGCCACCGCCGCGGAGCGCCATGTAGACCTCCTCCTGGCCGTCGCCGGCGTGGTCGTGCTCGGGGTAGTTCTCGAAGTCCGGCGGCAGGTCGATCACCGCCAGGCCGAACGACTCGACCCCCAGTTCGGCGCGCGCCCGCTTGAAGGCGCCAAGGTAGACCGCCTCCATCTCGTCGATCTTCTTCACCGCGTACTCGCCCATCTCTTCCTCCCTTGCAGCGTTCCGGGTCCTGCCCCGGCTGGTAAACGAACGTTCGTGCTTTTTTATATCCTACGTCTGTGACTCCCGTCACTCAGAAGGGCAGCGAGACGCGCGCCTCGATCCTCGACCGCGCCGTCGATCTCGCCTCGGTAGAGGGCCTGGAGGGGCTGACGATCGGCCGCCTCGCCACCGAGCTGCGGATGAGCAAGAGCGGCCTCTTCGCCCACTTCGGCTCCAAGCAGGAGTTGCAGCTGGCGACGGTCGAAGCGGCGGCGCTGCGCTTCCGCGACAAGGTGATCGTGCCCTCGCTGGACGCTCCCGAAGGGGCCCCGCGGATTCGGGCGATGGGCAACCGCTATCTCGACCAGATGGGCGACTACTCCGGCGGCTGCTTCTGGGCCGCGACCTCGGCCGAGTACGACGATCGCCCCGGCCCCGTTCGCGACGCGATCGCCTCGGCCCTCGACGCCTGGCTGGGTGAGCTCGAGCGCCAGGCCCGGGTCGCCGGCGTCGAGCGGCCCGAGCGCTTCGCCTTCGAGCTCTACGCCCTGATCATGGGAGTCAACTCCCGCTACCGGCTCAGCGGGGACGAGCGGGTCTTCGAGTACGCCCGCGAAGCGCTCGACCGGCTGCTGGCCGAGCTGCCCTAGGGCTGAGCACGGGCGTCCGTACACTCGCGGCATGGACCGCGAGCTCCTGCAGACGAAGCTGGCCGAGACCGGCGAGCCCTCTTACCGCGCCGGCCAGGTGTGGGAGTGGGTGGCGCGCGGGGTGGGGTCCTACGAGGAGATGACCAATCTGCCGGCGGCGCTGCGCGAGCGGCTGGCGGCCGAGGTGCCGCTCTCGACCTTGACCGTCGTCGCCGAGGCGAAGTCGGACGACGGCACCGTCAAGACCCTCTTCCACACCGCCGACGGCCGCCCGATCGAGGCGGTGCTGATGCGCTACCGGGACGGCCGCCGCTCGGTCTGCCTGTCCTCCCAGTCGGGCTGCCCGCTGACCTGCAGCTTCTGCGCCACCGGGCAGATGAAGTTCGGCCGCAACCTCGGCGTCGACGAGATCCTCGACCAGGCGCTGCACTTCCGCCGCACCGAAGACGTCGACCACGTCGTCTTCATGGGCATGGGGGAGCCGACGATGAACATCGACAATGTGCTGGCGGCCTGCGAACGGCTGCCCGACCTCGGCGTCACCCACCGCCGCACCGCGATCTCCACCGTCGGCTGGGTGCCTGGCATCGACCGCATCGCCGAGTGCGAGATGCCGATCAGCCTGGCCCTCTCCCTGCACGCGCCGAACGACGGTTTGCGTTCGCAGATCATGCCGGTCAACGAGCGCTACCCGATCGCCGAGGTGCTGGCCGCCTGCGAGCGCTACCGCGCCGCCCGCCGCCGCAAGGTCTTCGTCGAGTACGTGATGCTGGACGGGGTCAACGACCACCCCGAGCACGCCCGCGAACTGGCCAAGCTGCTCGACCCCCGGGGCTACAAGGTCAACCTCATCCCCTACAACCCGACCGGCGCCTACGACGGCTCCTCGCCGGAGCGAATCGAGGCCTTCCGGGCGATCCTCGCCGAGCACCGGGTGATGGCCACCGTCCGCCTCACCCGCGGCCGCGACATCGACGCCGCCTGCGGCCAGCTGGCGGCGACCGCCGCCTGAACCCCGCGCAAGTCCCGATTCCGTCACAGAATCGGCCCGCACATTCTCCAATAGCGTCTTGTTTCGTTACAGACGAAAAGTTACGCTAGGATCATGCCGACGATGGAGATGGAGAGCAGATCGACCGACAAGAGGATCGACGACCTTAACGCTCGAATGTCAGAAGGCTTCCAGCGCGTCCACCGGGAGCTCGACGGCCTCGACCAGCGGATGACCGAAGGTTTCAAACGGGTCGACGGCGAGATCGAACGCCTCGACCAGCGGATGACCGAAGGCTTCAAACGGGTCGAAGGGGACATCCGTGAACTTCGCGGCGACGTCAAGTCGATCGACGCCCGGTTCGATGCGATGCACCGGACCATGATGCGCGGCTTCTTCGCCATCGGCGGCATCACCGTGACTCTCTTCCTTGCGCTGGCCGGGCTGCAGGGTCTCTAACCCGTTTCACAGGTCTGACAGAAACTGGCCAGCCAGCCAGTTACGATGGCGCGATGGCTACGGTCGACACCAGCAGCCCGGTCGCGCGCCCGCCGCAGATGTCCGGGAACCCGGTGCGCCGGCTGGTGGGCGACTTCGTCGACGAGTGGCGGGGGAGGGGGAAGTTCCCGCCCGGAGACACCGACTTCGACTGGCCCCGCACCCGCCAGATCGCCCGCGACCCGCTGCCGATCCTGCTCGACGGCTACGAACGCTACGGCCCGATCTTCAGCCTACGGCTGCTGCACTCGCGGGCCGTCTTCATGCTCGGACCGGAGGCGAACCACTTCGTCACCGTCGCCCACCCGGAGAACTTCCACTGGCGCGAGTCGAGCTTCGGCGACCTGATCCCGCTGCTCGGCGACGGGTTGCTGACGATCGACGAGGACTACCACGACCGGGCCCGGGCGATCATGATGCCGGCCTTCCACCGCGAGCAGATCGTCGCCGCGACCGAGGCGATGACGCTTGAGGCCGACGCGGCGATCGCGGCCCTGCCGGTCGGCGAGGTCGCCGACGTCTACGAGTGGATGCGGAACCTGGCGATGCGGATCGCGATGCGGGCATTGCTCGGCCTCGATCCCGACGAGGCGGGCAAGGGCGCCGCCGCGGCCGAGCACTTCGAGCGCGCCCTCGAGTACTACGGGATCGACTTCCATCTGCGTCTGCTGCGTGGTCCCGGCTCGCCCTGGCGCAAGATGACCCGCTCGCGAGAGATTCTCGACCAGATCGTCTTCGACGAGATCGCCCGCTGCCGCGCCCATCCCGACCCCGAGCGGCGCGACATCCTCAGCCTGCTGGTCGGCGCCCGCGGCGAGGGCGGCGAGGAATTCAGCGACCGCGAGATTCGCGACCAGGTGATGACCCTGATGTTCGCCGGCCACGACACCTCGACCTCGACCCTGACCTTCATGCTCTACGAGCTGGCCCACCACCCGGAGGTGACGCGGCGCCTGCAGGAGGAGCAGGAGCAGGTGCTGGGCGGCGAGAGCCCGACGGCGATGCAGCTGGAAAAGGAGATGCCCTACCTCGACATGGTGCTCGACGAGGTCCTGCGCCTCTACCCGCCGGCCTGGATAGGCCCGCGCCGCGCGGTTCGCGAATACGAGTTTGGCGGCTACACGGTGCCCAAGGGCGCCTATGTCAACTACTGCTCCTGGGCCAGCCACCGGCTACCCGAGGTCTTCCCCGAACCCGAGGCGTTCATCCCCGAGCGCTTCACCCGCGAGAGCAAGGCGGCGCTGCCGCGCGGAGCCTATGTCCCCTTCGGCGGCGGCTCGCGGATCTGCATCGGCAAGCGCTTCGGCCAGACCGAGGTGAAGCTGGTGGCGACCAAGCTGCTGCAGCGCCTCCGCTTCGAGGCCCTTCCCGGCCGAACGATGACGATCCGCCAGATGCCAACCCTCTCACCGCTCGGTGGCTTGAGGATGCGCATTCACGTTCGCCCCTAACAGCTCAACTCCAAGCGCTGCTGCCGCGGGTGGCGACGATCGGGAGGACTCCCCCGGTAGGGGGAGCCCCCGATCGGAGACAGGACCCGCGGCCCGAGCGCCTCGTCCCTACTTGATGAACAGCATCTCCTCGTACTTCGGCAGCGGCCAGAGGTCGTTGGCGACGACGCCCTCGAGCTTGTCGGCCGCCTCGCGGACGCTGGCCATCGCCGCCAGCTGCTTGTCGCGGGCGTGGATCGCCATCTCCAGGCCCTCGAGGCCGGGGTCGGCATTCGCCTCTTCCAGCTCGCCGAGTCCGGCGACCAGCTCGTCGACCAGGTTGCGGACCTCGGCCTCGACCGTGGAGACGCCGGAGGCGCCGATCAGAGCCAGGTGGCGCAGGGCGGCCGGCAGGATCATCGTCTTGGCGATCGAGAACGCCGTCTCCGCCTCGATGTTGGCCCGCAGCCAGTACTGCTCGACCCAGACCTCGTAGCGGGACTCCAGCTCCCCCTTGGAGAGGACGTTGTAGTTCTCGAAGGCGGCGACCGTGCTGTCGGCGAGCACCTCCGGCAGCGCGTCGGGGGTCGTGCGCAGGTTCTTCAGCCCGCGGCGCTCGGCCTCCTGGTGCCACTCCTCGGAGTAGTTGTCGCCGCCGAAGCAGATCTGCTTGTTGGCCAGGTAGCTCTCTTTGACGATCTCAATCACGGCCTGCGGCATCTGCTCGCCGCTCTGCAGCTTCGCCTCGAGCTTGCCGGCGAGCTCGTCGATCGCCTCGGCGGCGATCGTGTTGAGAACCGTGTTCGGGAAGCCGAGCGACATGCTCGACCCCAGCGCCCGGAACTCGAATTTGTTGCCGGTGAAGGCAAACGGCGAGGTCCGGTTGCGGTCGCCGCCGTGGAGCGGCAGCGGCGGCAGCACCTGCGCCCCGAGGTCGAGGAACGAGGCCGGGGTGTTCGGGTCCCCTTCGCCGGTGGCGATCGCCTCGAAGACTTTTTCGAGCTCGCCGCCGAGGAAGATCGAGATGATCGCCGGCGGCGCCTCGTTGGCGCCGAGGCGGTGGTCCTGGCCGATGTTCGCGACCGAGGCCCGCAGCAGGCCCTGGTGTTTGTTGACCGCCTGGATCACCGCCGCGCAGAAGAACAGGAAGTGGATGTTGTCCGCCGGCGTGTCCCCCGGGTCGAGCAGGTTGGTCCCGGTGTCGGTCCCCATCGACCAGTTGTTGTGCTTGCCGGAGCCGTTGACGCCGGCGAAGGGCTTCTCG
>DASUTJ010000027.1:0-57978 GCA_036374655.1 Solirubrobacterales bacterium
TTCCACGGCGAGCCGACCTGGTCGTTCCTCTGGCGCAAGGTGATCCCGCCGGTGCGCGACGCCGGCTACCGCTGCATCGCCCCCGACTACGCCGGCTTCGGCCGCTCCGACAAGCCCACCGACCTCGGCTGGTACACCTACGACCGCCACGTCGAGCTGATGGCGGCGCTGCTCGAGGAACTCGACCTGCGGAACGCGACCGCCGTGGTCCACGACTGGGGCGGGCCGATCGGGCTGCGGCTCGCGGTCGAGCACCCGGACCGGATCAGTCGCATCGTGATCATGGAGACCGGGCCATTCACCGGCCGCCAGAAGATGAGCGATGCCTGGTTCGCCTTCCGCGACTTCGTCCGTAATAACGAGGACGTCCAGGTCGGGTTCCTCGTTAAAGGGGGCTGCAAGAACGACCCGGGGGACGAGGTTGTCGCCGCCTACGACGCGCCCTATCCGGAGCCGGCGGCCAAGGCCGGTGCCCGCGCTTTCCCGCTGATCCTGCCGACCGAGCCCGACGCGGTCGGCGCCGCCGAGGGCAAAGCGGTTGCCGACGCGCTGCGCGAGGACGAGCGGCCGGCGCTGGTGCTGTGGGCCGATTCCGACCCGATCCTGCCCTTCTCGGTCGGCGAGCGGGTCTCCAGCGAGCTCAACTTCCCGCCGCCGCGGCCGGTCGAGAACGCTTCCCACTTCCTCCAGGAGGACGCGGGGGCGGAGATCGGCGCGACGATCGCCGACTGGCTGCGCTCAGGCTGAGGCGCCGGTTCGGGCGACGAGCTCGGTCATCTGCGCGTGCGAGTGGTCCTGTAGGAGCCGGACTCGCCGCGGGGGCCCGTCGCCCTCCAGCCAGGTGACCATCCCCGGCCAGTAGGAGTTCGGGGGCGTGCCGGGCTGATGGAAGGCCGAGGAGAAGACCCAGCTGCCGGTGTTGTGGAGGCGGCCGCCGCGGGGGAGGGGCCACTCGGGTTCGTCGGGCAGCGGGCCGCCGCGGTGGGTGTGACCGGTGATCACCTGGACGTCGTCGATGCCGAGCCGGGTCGTCAGCTCCTTCGCGGCCTCGACGCCGCTGCGGAAGATCGCCGCCGGCCGCACGTCGGGCTCGAACTCGGCGCGCAGCAGGCCGTTGAGGCCGCGGATCGCGAGCGGGAAGCCCCCGCGGGCGGCGCGCGTCTTCAGCGTCCGCTGCTGCTCTTCGCCTGCGAGCACCTCCCAGGCCCGCTCGAAGGGCCCGTTGCGGCGCCGCCGGATCGGCAGCACCTGGGCCAGGGCGTAGGCGAACCCATATAAGGGGCGCAGCACCTTTTCGTAGTCGGGCGGGGTGGCGCGGCTCGGCAGCGGTCCCGAGAGGCGGATCATCGTCGCCGCCGCTACGCACTCGGCCCGCGGCAGCCTCAGGTGGACGTCCATGTAATGGCCGTGGGTCGCGTAGACGTCGTCGCGCAGCCAGACGCCGGGGTAGGCGATCTGCAGCCGGTTGCCGCCGAGCCAGCCGTTGAGCAGCGCCGCCGGACCGGTGTCGGGCGTGTGCCGTTGCTCCAGCTCGAGCGCCGCGCCGTCCAGCGAAAGCTGGTCCAGCAGCGGCTCGGCCAGGCGGTGGTCGTGGTTACCGGGGACGAGGATCACCTCGGCCTCGCTCAGCACTTCACCGAGCTCCTCGAAGAACGGCCGCGCCCGGGCCAGCGCGGGGCCGACCGGGAGGTTGCGCAGCTCGACCACGTCGCCGAGCAGGACGAGGCGGTCGGCGCCGGCGATCTCCTCGAGCAGGACGCGTCGCACGTCGCGGTCGCGAGCCACGTCCTCGTCGCTGGCGACGCCGAGGTGGAGGTCGGAGACGATCGCCGTCCGCATCCGCGCGAGTATGACGTTTGGCTGGACAGCCAGGCTGGGTACGATCCCCGGATGCAACGGTTCGGCGAAGAGCTTTTCGCTCCCGTCAACGGCGGGGTAAGGCTCTGCTACCAGGAGATGGGCGACCCCGACGGGGAGCCGCTGCTCCTGGTGATGGGCCTGGCGACGCAGATGATCGCCTGGCAGGAGGAGTTCTGCTCGATGCTGGCCGAGCGCGGTCACCGCGTCGTCCGCTTCGACAACCGCGACATCGGCCGTTCGAGTCGGATCGACTCCGGCGGCGTCCCAGGCAAACTCGATCTGCTGGTCGGTCGCGGCAAGCCGCCTTACCTGCTGCGCGACATGGCCGCCGACACCTTCGGGCTGATGGACCACCTCGGGATCGACTCCGCCCACCTGGTCGGCGCCTCGATGGGCGGGATGATCGTCCAGACCGCGGCGATCGAGCAGCCCGAGCGGGTCCGCTCCCTCACCTCGATCATGTCGACCACCGGCAGCCGCCGCGTCGGCCACCCGAGCTACCGCACCTTCGGCCTCCTGCTGGGCAAACCGCCGCGCGAGCGCGAGGCGGCGATCGAGCGGGTGGTCAAGACCTTCAAGACGATCGGCTCGCCCGGCTACCCCTTCGACGAAGAGCGGGTGCGGGAGATCGCCGGCCTCTCTTTCGACCGCGGCCACAGCGAGGCCGGCATCGCCCGCCAGCTGCACGCGATCACCGCCTCGGGCGACCGCACCTCCGGCCTGCGCCAGCTCAACCTTCCCGCTCTCGTCATCCACGGCAAGAACGACCTGCTGGTCAACCCCTCCGGCGGCCGCGCCACCGCGAAGGCGATTCCGGGCGCCCGTCTGCGCCTGATCGAGGGCATGGGCCACGACCTGCCGCGGGCGCTGTGGCCGACCTTCGCCGAGGAGATAGCGGCGAACGTGGCGCGGGCGCCCAGGGGCACCGCCGCGCCGGTCGCCTCGTAGTTAGTGCGGCTGAGAGGAGTCGAACCTCCACGGGCTCTCGCCCACACGGACCTGAACCGTGCGCGTCTACCAGTTCCGCCACAGCCGCCGGAGCAGGCAATTTACCGATTGCGCGCCGCCCGCCCCCGGCCGCCCCAACGAAGCCGTCCTGTGACCGACGTCTCGCGCCCCCGTCCGCCGGCTCGCTAAAATGCCCGTTCCTCGCCGCTATCGTCTAGGGGACTAGGACGCCGGATTCTCAGTCCGGAAACCGGGGTTCGAATCCCCGTAGCGGTACTTCATGAAAAGCCCCGCAAGTGCGGGGTTTTCTCGTCCTCAAAGCGGCTTCGATCGCAAAGCATGTCCCCAAACGTGTCCCGAAGTCGTGCAAGAAACTTGGGACACGATGCAGTTCAAGCCAAGACAGGATGCGGCTCGCCGAATCTCAGAGGCTTTTAAAGCCAGCTCTCTCGTGGGGCATTCAGGCGTCCCCTCGGGCCCGTAGGGCTAAGTCGGCGTTTTCAGGCCTGAGTGAAGAGACTGCTCGCACGGTATGTGCATCCGGGTGTACTTCTGTGCTGTTCAGACAAAGGCACTCCCAGCGACCGTTTTCACGGTTGGAAGGTCCCCGGCGTATCGTCTCCATCATTGTCCCAATCCCCCGTGAGGGGAGTGCGAGCACCGACATTGCCGTAGGCGAACACCCACTCAGGTGAGCTCGTTTCCAGCGCGTCCTGCTCCAAAAACCACACTCCAGTGCTAGGCCTGAAAACGCCGATAAGATCTCTTCCTTTTTTGGCTTCCCATTCACCAGCAATGGGCACATCACCTGAATTGCCGTAGGAGAATGAATATTCCGAAGCTCCTTCGGAATTGCTATCCCGGAGATAGAAGTCGCCCGTGCTCGGCCGGAATACACCAACCGTGTCGTCGCCATCCCCGTCCCAGTCGCCCATGATGGGGAGATCGTTGAAGTTGCCGAAGTCGAACGTTAGATCCGGGGACCCACCGGAGTTGCTGTTTCGCAGATAGAAGGTCCTATTGCTAGGGCGATACAGGCCAATCGTGTCGGTTCCATCGCCGTTCCAATCTCCGGCAAGGGGTAGATCCCCAGGATTACCGAAGGAAAAGTTAATGTCTGACGAGCCGCTGGAATTGCTGTTCCGCAAATAGAAGTCGCCACCTCGATAGAACCCGATGGTGTCAGTTCCGTCTTTATTCCAATCGCCAGAGATCGCCTTATCTCCAGATTGCCCATGTGAGAAAACCGTTTCGGGTATTCCGGCGGTCAAGGAATTGCGAAGCATGAAGCGTTGGCCGGGGTAAGTGCCGTAGGCGGAATGCACCCCTTCAATGTCGTCCGTGGCAAGGTAGCGATGGCTAGCCGTTTCGAAAGGCGAGTACATCAACGCCGAGTTAACTTTCGAATGTTCCAGTCCTATCGAATGACCGAACTCATGCGCAGCAACAGTGACCAAGTCAAATGGCTGGGCAATTTTGGTTTGTTCATTCAGGCTCCACGTCTCGGCGTCGTCAAAATGTATGTCTCCACTTGCCGGATCAGTTGGCCAAGAGGAATGCGCGAGAATGCCGCCCGTCACACCATTAAACGCGCCGTCAAAGGAAATTGAGTCGCCGTGGTTCCCTTCTGCCCACTTGATTTTTATCTCTGCGCTTTCTACCGGAACTTCACTGAACGTCAGAGGCGAAGCCGCGCTCCAAAGTGCCATGCCATCTCGTATCGCCTGACGCTCATTCTCCCCTGCGATGTCCGCCGTGCCGTTCTCGAATGCATAGGTCAAGTTCGTGTGGTTCCACGTCGACTGGACTCCAAAGGCATTCGGAATGGTTGGCATCACATCGTATGGGTAAGATTTCTTTGCTTCGGCGCGTGGTGGAGTGGGATACATCGCGAGTGAAATTGCCGCAATCGCTGCTATGAACACGATTCGGCGAAGCCTGATGCAAATCGCTAGATGTGTTGCAAAATGAGAAATCCCATTCGAATGAATCAAGACCACGCGCTCCTCCCCTAGCCCTAAAACGTGTTGAACCAGCGGACCTGCCGTATCACAGCTGGACCAGGCAAGCAAAAATGCGCGAGTATTCAGAAAGCCCTTGGCATCCGTGGTTTTAGGCTTGCCCTAGTCGTGGTTCTTGGTGAGGAGGGTTGGAAACGCTCCAGTCAATGTGGTTCTACTGTCTGTCTTAGCGGTCGATGGGAGGTACATGGCTCGCGAATCGGTTCGATGGAACCACAAATTGGAAGAGTTTGAGGTCGGTGGCGAGCCGGCTATGTGGGGGGTCGACGTAGCCGATTTCATAGGAGCAGAGGAGAGGGTGCGATCGGCCTCTCTAACCGACCTCAAGCATGCTGCAAGGCGCTACTGGGCCACCATGTACGACTATGACCTGACGTTGGGATAGGGCGATGACGCAGCAGGTCGAAGATCAGCGAGATACCGGAGGCCTGACCGAGCCACTCCTTAACGCCGATGAAGCAGCGCAGTTGCTTCACGTTCCTCGCAGCACCGTCTACGAGCTGGTTCGCTCACGGCACCTGCCGCATGTGCGGTTGGGGCGAAACCTGCGCTTCACCCGGACGGATCTCGCAGGATGGGGGCAGAGAAACACCTTCCGCTGATCGCGCTAGGAGGGTTCTACCTCATGGCGATGCGTGTGCGAACGGAAGGTCCGAGTATCCGAAGTATGCTGTCTGCTCAAGCTTGGTTAGATATGCGACGTAGACGCGAAACTCTGTAGGGGGAATGTGCTGAGCTTCGAGGAGGCGATCGAGGCCAGCAAGGAGATCGGCGGCAAGCGCCACCTCTTGCTCGGCAATGGATTCAGCATCGCCTGTCGACCTGACGCCTTCGCGTACAGGAAGCTTTTCGATGAGGCCGATTTCGGCGCGCTCAGCGTTGATGCGGGGCCGCTCTTCGAGCTGCTCGGGACCGCCGACTTCGAGCAGGCGATTGAGGCGCTTCGAGTGTCTGCCGAGGTGCTGAATCTCTATCCCGATGCCGGCCCCGGTTTGATCGCCCAACTGGGCGCCGATGCAGATGCTCTCAAGGAGGCCTTGGCTGAGGTGCTAGCCCGCAAGCATCCCGATCTTCCCCGGGAGATCAGGGACGAGGAGTACTCCAGTGCCCGCCGCTTCCTCGCCCAGTTCGATGATGGCAACGTCTACACGGTCAACTACGACCTCTTGCTCTATTGGACCCTGATGCAGACGCTTGAGCCGGGATTGAAGAGCGATGATGGATTTCGGTCCGATCCAGAAGACGAAACCAGTGAGTGGGTGATCTGGGACGACTACGAGAGCTTCGGCCAGCGAATCTTCTTTCTGCACGGCGGCCTACATCTCTACGACGCTGGCTCCCAGCTCAAGAAGATCACTTGGAAGAGGACGGGAATCCCACTCGTCGATCAGATTCGCACTGCGCTTGCCGAGAACGTTTATCCGCATGTGGTCACGGAGGGCACGAGCAGGCAAAAGATGGCCCGCATAGAGCACAGCCCCTTCCTCCACCGCGGGCTCAAAAGCCTCACTCGATGCGGCGGCTCACTTTTCATCTACGGCCACTCGCTGGCTGCCAACGACGAGCACGTCCTTGCCCGTATTGAGAACTCCAAAGTCCTTTCGCTCTACGTCAGCCTCCACGGCGACTACGACTCCGACGAAAACCGCAGGATCAGGGAGCGAGCCGAGCTGATGATCGAGCATCGCGCCCGCCATGAGGAAGCCAAGCCGAAGCACCGTCAAAACGCCTTGGAGGTCGACTTCTTCGACGCAGCCTCCGCCTCCGTTTGGGATACCGCATAGGCGCCCGAGGCCGTCTCCGGCGACCGGTGATGCCCGAGGCGGATCGAGTTCGCACCGTTGATCTTTGATCTAGGTCAGGCTCAATTGGCCGCCGAGCGCCCACACTCTGGCGGCAGGATGCCTTGGCCGCATGCCGAGGTGACTCATTACATCTCCCCGTTTGGTGGCGGTCGACACTGCCTCGATTAGCTCCTCGGCAAACTCTTCCAAGGCCGATCTGCTGTCGGCGGCCATGGTCTCCGCGAGCCGTTCGAATTGGGCTTCCAGGGCATCAATTAGCTGAGCCTTCTCCTTGGGGAGCGAATAGGCACGAACCGTTTCCTTGACAGCTTCATCCAAGCGTTCAATCCGCTCATGGCTCTCCGAAGTGACCGGTTCCATCGTCATCGGAAAGAAGAAGGCACTTTTCTTGGATGCCTTGATTAGCTCGGACGTGAGGCGTCCGTCTTTTTCGAGCCGCGTGCAGCACCTATAGACGGCATTCCGGTCCGCGCCGAGTCGATCGGCGAGTTGCCGCGTCGTCAGGCGACCGGCAGCTTCAAGAGCTTTGATAATCAACGCCTCCAGATTTTGGAAGATAAGTGCTTAAGCGGACAAGCTCGTGCATGGAGCAAGATTCGATCAGGCGGGGAGCGGGAGGTCGCAGCAAGTTCCGTGTCCCGAAATATGTCCCCGACTCCACCGAACTCAACGGAACGGGGCCGATCTCCTTGGACGGCACAGGCACGAATCGGCCGCAAATGGCTTCCCAGAAGCAATTCTCAGTCCGGAAACCGGGGTTCGAATCCCCGTAGCGGTACTACCTCCGTTCATCTCGCCCCGGATTGACATCTCCCTCCAAGGGGTATTTCTCCTCTAGTGCCGGACGCCCGGCGGCCTTGCAGGGCGATTCGGAACTTCTCCTAAAGAGACGTCGCCGATCTTGCGTCGGCCGATGGCTCGACAGGTTCAGACAAATCCGACCTGAGGAGGGTTATCCCATGGACCGCGGTCCTATCCCGTTGAACGTACACGCGGCGCTCGAGCCGTTGATCGCCCTGGTCGTCATCGCCGCCCCCTGGATCTTCGGCTTCAGCGACGTCGACAGCGCCACCGTCATCTGCGTGCTCGTCGGCGTGGTGATGCTGATCGTCGGCTCGCTGACCGATTGGCGCCTGTCGCTGGCGCGGGTCATCCCGCTGCGGATGCACATGATCGGCGACTTGACCCTGGCGATGGTGCTGCTGCTCTCGCCGCTGATCTTCGGCTTCGCCGACGAGGGCGGTCCGACCCGCTTCATGGTCATCGCCGGCGTCCTCGAGGCCCTGACGGCGCTGATGACCCGCTGGGACCGGACCGAAGCCGAGCCGACCTACATCCGCGACCGGCGCACCACGGCTCACTAGCCGGTGCCGCCCCGGCCCCGCCCCGGCGCCTCCCCTTCGGCGTCGGGGTGGCGGCCCCGGTCGTTTCGCCCCGTCGTCGCGGGGGTATCCGGAGGGAGCCGCCAGGGTTTGGCCACGCTTCGCTCCGCCGGTACCGACGTTCCCCCGATGTCGCGCGTTCTCTCTTTGGTTCGCGCTCGATCCCGGGGCTTGACCTCGCCGCAGGCGAGGCATTCGACCGATCTCTGAATGGAGGACGTATGAACAACGCGACTGCGACGTCGAGCCCGCCGGGCCCGAGCGACGCAAAAGAAAACCCCCAGGACAAAGTCCAAGACGTCGCCGGTCAGGCGCAGGACAAAGCACGCGAGGCGGCCGGCAAGGCCCAGGAGACCCTGCAGCAGCAGGTCGACCAGCGGGCCAAACAGGCCGGCGAGCAGGTCACCAGCACCGCCGGGGACCTGCGCAGCGTCGGCGAGGAGCTGCGCAAACAGGGCAAGGACGGTCCGGCGAAGATCGCCGACCGGGCGGCCGAGCAGACCGAGAAGGTGGGCTCCTACCTCTCCGGCACCGGTCCCGACAAGATGCTGCACGACGTCGAGGACTTCGGTCGCCAGCGCCCGTGGGCGATGCTGGTCGGCGGACTCGCGCTCGGCGCGGTCGCGGCCCGCTTCCTGAAGGCGTCGAGCCGCAGCCGCTACCAGCAGCGGTCCGTCTCGAGTGGTTCTTCGGGCCAAATCCCCAGTCAGGTGCAGCCGCCGGCGCCGCCGCACGAGTCGGCTGACCGCGTCGGGGTGCCTGCTCCCGCAAACGGCGCACCGCGGTCGACGCCGCCAGTTCCCGGGCCGGCGGGCAGTCCCGTCGTCGGGTCATGAGCGCGGTCGGCGAAAGCGAGGAGCTGCGGTCACATTCGACCGGAGACCTCGTCAAGCAGCTCTCCGAGCAGACCACGACCCTGGTCCGCAAAGAGATCGAGCTCGCCAAAGCCGAGCTGTCGGCGAAAGGCAAGACCGCGGGAGAAGGCGCCGGCATGTTCGGCGGCGCCGCCGTGGCCGGGCTGCTCGCGCTGGGGACGCTGACGGCGCTGATCCTGTCGCTGCTGGACAAGGCGATGGACTTCTCGCTGGCGGCGCTGCTGGTGACGCTCGTCTATGGAGCGATCGCCGGCTTCCTCGCCCTCCGCGGCCGCGAGCGCATCAAACGGGGCCTGCCAGCCGCCCCGGAACAAACCGTCGAAACCGTTAAGGAGGATGTGCAATGGGCCAAGAGCCAAGCCAAATCCGTCAGGAGATAGAGGACACCCGCTCGGAAATGGGCGAGACCGTCGATGCCCTGGCGTACAAAGCCGACGTGAAAACCCGCGTCAAGGAGTCGATCACCGACAAGCGCGACCGCGTGGTCGGGCAGTTCAAGGGCACGAGCGAGAAGGTCGGTGAAGCCACCCCAGATGGTCAGCAGCTGAAAGAGGGTGCTCACCACGCCGTTGGCCTCGCCGAGGAAAACCCGGTCGGTCTCGCCCTGGCGGGCGTCGCCGGAGGCTTCCTCGTCGGGATGCTCCTGCCGAGCTCGCGGATTGAGGACGAACGGGTCGGCCCGCTGGCCGACACGGTCAAGGAAACCGCCGTCGAAACGGGCCAGGAGGCGCTCGACCGAGGCAAGGACGTCGTCGGCCAGGTCGCCGAACAGGCCGTCGAAGGCGCCAAGGACGCCGGTAAAGACGCCCTCGAGACGGCAAAAGAGGCCGGTCACGAGCAGGCCGAAGAGCTGAAAGAGAGCGCCAAGGAAGGCACTCGGAAGGTCAGCGAGCAGGCTCGCGCCTGAGCCTGGGCTGGGGTGGGCCCCGAAAGGGGCTTACTCCAGCGCTTAGGCTTATCCCGTGGCCGACGTACCCCAGCCTCCGCAGCCCCCGCTCGAAGGTCAGTCGGGAGCCGCTCTTCTCGCCGCGATCTCGCGCGAGATGGTGAAGGCGATGAAGGGCTTCTACGGCCGAGGGCCGACGAAGGCGAAGTCCTACCTGATCGACGACCTCCTGTTCGTCGTCATGCGTGGCGGCATTACCGAGGCCGAGCAGACGCTGCTGGACGCCGGCGAGGCGGACGCGGTCCGCGCCTTCCGCCAGCACTTCGAGAACGTGATGGGGGAGCGGCTGATCGGAACGGTCGAACAGCTGACCGAACGCAAGGTCGTCACCTATCAGAGCCAGGTGCTCTTCGATCCGCACACGATCATCGAGATCTTCCTCTTCGAGAAACCGTTCGGGCGCGGCACGATCGAGGAAACCGCCCGGGCGCTGCTCGCCGGCGACGCAGAGTGACGTCAGCGCCGAGACCGGCGTTTATTCGGGCCTAGCGGGCGAAGTAGGCTGGCGGCGAGATGGGACTGCTCGATCCAGCGCCGCCGCCTTTCGAGGTCGAGGAGTGGCGGCGGAAGCCGCATCTGGAGAAGATCAAGCCGCTGGCGCAGGACTGGGCGCTGAACGGGTTCGGGACCCCGGTCGCCGTCTACTTCCTCTACGTCCTCAAGATCCTCGTCTACACGGGGGTCGGGGCGCTGGTGATCTTCGGGACCAGCGGCTGGCCCTCGTGGACCGACCCGATCGTCTTCCAGAAGGCGGTCGTCTGGACGATGCTCTGGGAGGTGCTTGGGCTGGGCGCCGGCTCGCTGCCGCTGACCCTGCGTTTCAAGCCGATGATCGGCGGCGTCCTCTACTGGCTGCGTCCGGGGACGACGCGGCTGCCGCCCTGGCCCGAGAAGGTGCAGGGGACCCGGGGGACGACCCGGACCTGGCTGGACGTCGGGCTCTACGCGGGGCTGCTGGCGTCGGCTATCTACCTGCTGATCTCGCCTGGCGCCGACGCGACTGCGCCCTGGGCCGACAGCACGGTCTCGCGCCTCTACCCGGCCGCGGTCGGGGTGCTGCTGGCGTTCCTCGCCGCCCTCGGACTGCGCGACAAGGTCCCCTTCCTGGCGGCGCGGGCGGAGATCTACGGCACCCTCGCGATCATCTTCCTCTTCCCGCTGACGAACATGGTGATCGCCGCCCAGCTCGTCTTCTTCTGTATCTGGTGGGGGGCGGCGTCCTCGAAGCTCAACCGCCACTTCCCCTTTGTCGTCACGGTGATGATCAGCAACACGCCCTGGAACAAATCGCGGAAGGCGAAGCGGCGGCTCTATACGGACCACCCGGAGAACCTGCTGCCTTCGCGAATCGGCGCGGCGTCCGCCCACCTCGGGACGGTGATGGAGTTCACCCTGCCGCTGCTCCTGCTGCTCACCCAGGGCGGGCTGATCGGCACCCTGGCGCTGGCCGGGATGGTGATCTTCCACGTCCACATCTTCTCGACGTTCCCGCTGGCGGTGCCGCTGGAGTGGAACGTGTTCATGATCTTCGGCCTCTTCTTCCTCTTCGGCCACTACGCCGACGTGCCCTGGTCGACGCTCGACGATCCGCTGCTGGTCGCGACCCTCGCCCTGATCTGCGTCGGCCTGCCCGTGTTGGGCAACTTCCGCCCCGACCTCGTCTCCTTCCTGCCCTCGATGCGCTACTACGCGGGCAACTGGGCGACGAGCCAGTGGCTGTTCCGGCGGGAGACCCGGGCCGAGGAGAAGCTCGACCGCGACATCGTCAAGTCGGCGCCGATCGTCACCCGGCAGCTGGAGAACTTCTACGAGCAGGAGATGATCGACGTGCTCGTCTACAAAGGGCTCGCCTTCCGCTCGATGCACTCGCACGGGCGGGCGCTGAACGCGCTGACGGCGCGCGCGGTCGATGACGTCGACTCCTACGACGTGCGCGAGGGCGAGCTCGTCGCCGGCGTCGTCCTCGGCTACAACTTCGGCGATGGCCACTTCCACGATCACCGCCTGCTGGCCGCGGTGCAGGAGCGCTGCGGTTTCGCGCCGGGGGAGCTGCGGGTGGTGACGCTGGAGTCCCAGCCCGCCCACGTGCAGCGCCAGCGCTACCGGATCTGGGACGCCGCCGACGGCCTGGTCGAGGAGGGCTGGGTCGACGTCCGCGACATGGCCTGCCGCCAGCCCTGGCTGGTCGGCGACGAGCCGTTCCCGGTGCACCCGATCGACCGAACGCAGTTGTTCCCGGATACCGGGAACAACTGACCATGGCCAGCGCGATCATCGTCGGCTCCGGCCCCAACGGGCTCGCCTGCGCGGCGACCCTTGCCTGCCGCGGGGTGGAGGTGACGGTGATCGAGGCCGCGGAGACGATCGGCGGCGGCACCCGCAGCTCGGAGCTGACCGTGCCCGGCCTGCTGCACGACGAGTGCAGCGCCACCCATCCGATGGTCGTCTCCTCGCCAGCGGTCACATCGCTCGAACTCGAGCGCCACGGCCTCGAGTGGTGCTGGCCGGAGGTCGACCTCGCCCATCCGCTAGACGGCGGCGGGGGAGGGGCGATGCTGCGCTCGGTCGAGGCGACCGCGGCCGGGCTGGGCGCGGCGGGCGCCCGCTGGAAGCGCGTCTTCGGTGCCTCGGCCAAGGGATACGACGCGCTCAGCGAGGACTTCTACCGGCCGCTGCTCCACCTGCCTCGCCACCCGCTGCGGCTGGCCCGCTTCGGCCTCCCCGCGGCGATGCCGGCGACGGCGCTGGCCCGGTCGCTGGGCTCGCCGCAGGCGGCGGCGCTGTTCGGCGGCATCGCCGCCCACGCCTACGCGCCGCTCAACCTCCCCTTCAGCTCGGCGATCGGGATGGCGCTGACTACCTCGGGCCACGCCTATGGCTGGCCGGTGGCGAAGGGCGGTTCGATCGCGATCTCCAACGCCTGGGCGGGGGTGATCCGCGAGCACGGGGGGACGATCGAGACCGGCCGCCGGGTGCGCTCGCTCGACGAGCTGCCCGAGGCCGACGCGGTGGTCCTCGACCTGGCGCCCCGCGGCGTGCTGGAGCTGGCCGGGGACCGCCTACCTTCCCGCGTCGCCCGCGCCTATCGCCGCTTCAAGCACGGGCCCGGAGCCTTCAAGCTCGACCTCGCGGTCGAGGGCGGGGTGCCCTGGAACCAGGAGGAGGCGCGGCGGGCGGGGACCGTCCACGTGGTCGGCTCCTTCGACGAATTGGTCGCCGCCGAGCGCGAGGTCAACCGCGGCCGGATGCCGGAGCGGCCCTACGTCCTCGTCGGCCAGCAGTACCTCGCCGACCCCGGCCGCTCGCAGGGCGACCTGCACCCGGTCTGGACCTACGCCCACGTGCCCAGCGGCTACGAGGGCGACGCCAGCGAAGCGATTCTCGCCCAGCTCGAGCGCTTCGCCCCCGGCACCCGTGAGCGGATCGTCGCCACGGCGACCCGCGGCCCGGCCGAGTTCGAGGCGATCAACGCCAACTTCGTCGGCGGCGACATCCTCACTGGCGCCAACACCCCCCTCCAGACCCTGCTGCGCCCGCGGATCGGCCCGGCGCCCTACTCCACCGGCATCCCCGGCGTCTTCATCTGCTCGGCCGCGACCCCGCCGGGGCCGGGCGCCCACGGCATCTGCGGCTACAACGCCGCCGAAGCCGCCCTGCGGACGATGTAGGGAAAAGAGTTAAAAACTGAGAAGTTCTTGATCGGACCGCCGCGGCGCGCGAGACTCGCGCCATGGATTGGGTGAAGAAGTCAGCCCCGTATCTGGCCACCGCGGCGCTGGCGGTCGCCCTCACGGTGGTCCTCCTCGGCAGCCGCGACGGCGAGGGCGGCGAGGTCAGCTTCGAGGCGCGGATTCCGCCGGCCGAATTCCTCTACCTCGACGGCGGGCGCGTCCTCAATTACCTCTCCGAGCTGGAAGGGGGCGAAGTCGGCGCCGTGCACCGGATCAGCAAGGAAATCAACTCGGTCGACGTCGGCGTGAAACAGGGCCCGATCGACAGCGGCGCCTCCTCGCAGCGGGAAACCTCGGCCGAGAGCACCGTCACCCGGACCGAATCCAGCGCCCTCGGGCTGCTCCTCGCCGAGCTCGAAGACAACCAGCGGCAGGGGATCGACTACCACTCGATGCAGCTCGAAGACCCCACCGATCTCGACGGTCTGCGCGAAGGCATGCTGGTCAAATTCACCACCCACCACCTGCTCAGCCCCGGCTACATCCGTCCCTACGTCGTCCTCCGCCAGTCGGCCACCCTGGCGGCGCTGTTCCCGCGCGCGGCGAACAGCGCGGCCGACGCGGCGAACTCCGATCAGCAGCAGCTCAAAGCGAAGTCCTTCGTGCGGCAGGTCGGCCCCAACCCGCGGCTGACCTTCGCCGTCTCGCCGCCCTCCCCGGACCCCGAGGAACAGCCGCTGAAGATCCTCCTGCCGATGCAGTACAGCGGCCTGACCCAGGAGCGCAGCCTGCTGGAAAAGGGCCGCGACGAGTACACCGGCGGCCGCCTGGAAGTGATCGGCAAGGTGATCCGCGTCTTCCGCGAGCCATCCGCCTGCGCGGGGGGCAGGCCCTGCGCCGGTGAGATCCCCGAGTACACCGACTGGGGGACCCGCGAGATCTGGCGCAACCCGATCGAACAGTCATCCACATACCTGATCGACCACGTCAGCCACAGCTGCGAAATGTCAGACCCCGAGGCCGACGGGAAAACCGCGAAGCCGCTCACCGGGCGCGAGTGCTTCCTGCGCAAACTCGACCGGCAGACCGAACTGTTCGCCCCGGGCGCGGTGATCGTGCCGATCGCGATCTACAAGTGATGCCCCGGGTTAAAGAAGCTCCGGCGAGGGGTAGCTCGCCCCCACGGAAGCAATGGGAACTTCATCCAAAACGGGGAGCGGGTCCGGCATCGAGAGCGCAGCGGAAGGGCGGGAGCATAAGTTCGGCTCCTCGCCGCCGCTGACGATCGGGGTCGAGGAAGAGCTGCTGCTGGTCGACGCGGGCTGCGGTCTGGTCGCCGGAGCCGAAGAGCTGCTGGAGCGGATCGACCCCGATTGCCGCAAGGCGGTCTCGACCGAGATCTTCGCCACCCAGATCGAGCTGAAGACCGGCGTCTGCCTCGACGCCGCGCAGGCGGCCGAGGAGCTGGCGCGGGTGCGGCGCGCCGCCGCCGAGACGGGAGCCCGGCTGATGGGCTCCGGTCTCTTCCCCGGCGACGCCGGCGAGGCGGCGCTGGTCGAGAAGGACCGCTACGTCCCGGTCAAGCGCGACCTGGTCAGCGTCCTCGACACGCCGCCCTGCGGGCTGCACGTCCACGTCGGCGTCCCCGACCCCGAAACCGCGATCGCGGTTGCCAACGCGATGCGCCACCACCTGCCGCTGCTGGCGGCGCTGACCGCCAACTCGCCTTTCCGCGACTGCGAAGACACCGGCCTCGCCAGCTGCCGCGCCAGCGTCGTCCGCCGCTACCCGCGCTTCGAGCTGCCCCGCGCCTTCCGCGACTACGAGGACTTCCTCCGCGTCGCCGACCAGCTGATCGCCGCCGCCGGGGTCGACGACTACACCTACATCTGGTGGGACGTGCGGCCCCATCCCAACCTGGGGACGGTCGAGGTGCGGGGGATGGACGTCAATCCGCGGGCCGAGCAGAACGCCGCCGTCGCCGCCCTGATCCAGGCGCTGGCGGCGAAGGAGATCGACCGGCCCGGCGCCCCGGGCCTGACCCGCGAGGCGATCGAGGAGTCCTACTACCAGGCGGTCCGCTACGGCCTCGAGGCACGGTTGATGGTCGACGACGAGAGGGCGGCCCCCGCGCTCGAGGCGGCCCGCGCGACCCTCGCCGAGGCCCGCCCCTACGCCGAGCAGCTGGGCGGCGCCGGCGCCCTCGAAGAGATCGACCGGATCGTCAGCGAAGGCAACGGCGCCGACCGCCAGCGACGGGTCCACGCCGAGGGCGGGATCGAGGCCCTGCTGCGCGACCTCGCGGAGCGGACCCGGGTGTAGGGCCGGCTACTGCGGCGCCGGGATCTTCAGGCGTTTGCGGGCCGCGACGACGGCGGCCACCGAGGAGCGGCAGGCTTTGGCGATCTCGCCGTTGCCGTGGTTGGGGCGGCGCCGGACCTCGAACTCGACCAGGGCGGCGCGGCGCAGTTTGGCGCGGTCCTCGAGGCCGGAGTTCTCGGGGGCGGCGTCGAGCGCGGCCTGGGCGGCGCGCTCGCGACGGCAGAGGAGGCAGAAGGTTCCCGTCTTGTCGGCCGTCCAGCTCTCGGGCAGCTCGACCTTCTCGCCGCCGAGGCGGCTGACGGTCACCCCGCACTGGTCGCAGGTCCACTTCTTTGCAGTCATCGTGCTCATAGGAAAGGTCGGGAACGGCGGAGACGAAGCTGCCAAACCCGTCCACCTACGGTAGCAGGGCGCCCATTTTGCCCTGCTACCACGCACGATCCGCGCTCTTAGCGAGTTTTCCGGCCCTGGCGGCCTCCTACACTTGACCGATGACCGCCGGAGGCGCCCAGGAGCCGACCTACACGCTCTACCGCCGCGGCATCGAGCTGCTCGAGGACGGCGACTTCGAGCACGCCGCCGAGCCGCTCGCCGAGGCCGCCCGCCGGGCCCCGGAGAAGAGCTCGGTCCGCGAGGCGCTCGGGCGCGCCTACTTCCGCGCCGGCCGCTTCGCCCCCGCGGCGGCCGAGTTCGAGGCGGTGGTCGAGTCGCATCCGGTCGACGACTACGCCCATTTCTGCCTCGGCCGGGCGCTCAGCAAGACCGGCCAGAAGCGCCGCGCCCGCCACCACCTGGCTCTGGCCTGCAACCTGCGCCCGGAGCGGCGCGACTACCGCTACTACCGCCGCCTGCTCGAGGCGGACGCGAGCTAGGCGACGGCAGTAACGGCATGGCTGCCGGGCTCAGCCGAGCAGCGGGATGACGCAGCGGAATTTCTTGGTGGCGGTGGAGACGACGTAATCGACCTGACTAGACGGTGAGATGGAGATGACCGCGTAGGTGTCGACGCCCGACACGTTCGTGAGGTCGCCACTCCACTCGCCGCCTTCCGCCAGCGTGATCCCGGGTCGGTGCGAGAAGGCCACCAGGGAGAGCGCGTCGGGCAGCTCGCCGCCCTGGCTCGCGCAGGCGCCGGCCGCGGCGGGCGCGTTCAGCGCCGAGCCGCTCGGCTCCGACTGCCAGCAGGCGCCGGCGAAGGGCTCGGTGCCGGGCTTGCAGCCGGCCTCGTAGCCGTTGACGGTCTTCGCGTTCTGCGCGTTGGCGGCGTTGAGGGCCGTTTCCGCGTCGCGCGCCGACTGCGCCGTCTCGGCGTGGATCGCGGACGGGACCTGGCCGAGGGTCGAGGCGTCGATCTGGATCCCGGTGATCGACCCCGGTGCCAGCTGGCTGCCGGCGATCGCCCCGGGCTTCAGCCGGTTCCCCGGCACCGACCCGGGCGCCAGCCGGTTGCCGGGCAGAGACTTCACCTTGATCGACTTGCCGTTGATCTTCCCGGCCGCGTACACCGTCCCGCTCAAAGCCGCCGCCAGTGCCAGGCCGGCGACGATCAGGACCGGCAGCCGGCGCCGCATTCCCCTGCTCATCCAGTTTCTCCCTTGGGTCGAGTTGATTGAACCGGCGCCGCTCATTGCTCGGGCCGGTCGAAGCGGCGGGACCCTAACCGCGGATCTGTGGCGCTGGACAAATGTCTACGGCCGGATTCGTCAAAGATCTGAGTTAAGGGGAGATTGAGCAGTCTCCAAATACCGCACCGTCTCCGATCTTCTCGCGTGCGTAAGAAGGCGAAACGCGACAGGTTGACCAGATTCGTTCACTCAAGAAACCCTCAGTGCAAATCGGGGATATATGCCCTTGTGGCGAACTCCTGATACCAGGTGTCCACTTTAATTTTCTACAGTTTCAAAAACCGCTCTATTTTCAGGGATGCGCCGCTCAAAGTTCTGGGTATTGCTCGATCCTCTTCGGACTAGTAGATATGCCGTCACATGGGCAGGGGGGAGATGGCAAAACGGGGGCGCCTGGTGCCGTTTTTCGCCTTCCTGGTGGCCATCTGCATCGCCGCGCCGGTGCTCGCGGAGACCCCCGGCGAAGAAGGAGAAGCGTCCGATTCGCTGGAGCTGCAGCGCGACGAATCGCTGGAAACGCCCCAGGCGGCGAGCGAGCGGGAAGACTCCGAATACGCCTACGTCGACCTGACCGCCGGCGACGAAGCGAACCTGCTGCGGAGCCTGTTCGCCGCGCAGCTGGAAGCGATCGACGCCGACCCCGCTCGTGCCCTCGTCGACGTGACGATCGAGCGATTGGATTCGCCGACCGAGGCGCTGGTCACCCTCGACGGCGAGAAGGCGCTGCTCGAATCGGAAGTGCCGCTGCGGGCGCCGGAAGAGGACGGCGACCTGCACAAGGTGGAACTCGGCCTCGAAGAGACGCGCGCGGGCTACGAGCCGGCTAATCCGCTGGTCGATCTCAGTCTGCCCGACAGCGCCCAGGACCCGATCGGCATCGGCGACGAAGGGCTGGCGATCACCCCGGTTGGCACCGACGCTACCGTCGCGACACCCATCGGCGAAGAGGACCTGCTCCTGCCGGCGACCCACGAGGACACCAGTCTCCTGCTCTCGCCGATCGCCGGCGGCCTCGAGCTCTCGGCAATGCTTGCCTCGCGCAACAGCCCGCAGGAGCTGACCTTCGACGTCAGCCTGCCGCAGGGCGCCTCGTTGCGCGCCGCCGAATCCGGGGGAGCGGAGGTGGTCGGAGCCGATGGCGAGCCGACCGCGACGATCACCGCCCCGCACGCTGTAGACGCCCAGGGCACCGAAGTGCCGGCGGCTCTGGCGGTGGAAGGCAACAGGCTGAGCATCCTCGTCCCACACCAGGGGCTCGACGTCGCCTACCCGCTCTTCGTCGACCCGGAAATCAACGAGTCCTTCAACGGCGGCAGCAACCTCGGTTACTGGAACTGGGCCTGGAGCGGCGTCGCGGGCGCGGAAGACTACATCGGGCGCACCTCCTGCATCGTCACCTGCTGGGGCAGCGGCCTCTACGTGAGGGCGCGGTCCAACTTCACCTATCCGGCGGGCAGCTGGGGCCGCTGGTGGTTCACGCCGCAGGGCTCGACCACCTACATGCGCCGGGTGGTCCTCGGCCCGGTCAGCTACGACACCCACGGCTGCACCGCCAACGAGCCCCACGGCTACATCGGCGTCTGGAACGACTACAGCGGCTGGGTCGTCCGAAACAACGCCTTCCCGTCGGGATGGGTCAACAGCGTCGACGTCAGCAACCTGCCGGTGGGGAGCCGGACCGCCTTCGTCGGCATCCACGCCGACGCGAGCTCCAAACTCAACTGCGGCCGCGACTACCGCCTCGGCGGCGCGACGCTGTATCTAGACGATCCGGAGAATCCGAGTGCGGGGGCCACCTCCGGGTACTCCACCGGCTGGATCAAATCCGGCGCCAGCTTCACGATCAACGGTCCAGCAAGCGACCCGGGACTCGGGGTCTACTCGGCGACCCTCAGCCCCGGCGGGTCCCCGCCGGTTGAAAAAATCCACGGTTGCACCGGCTACTACTCGAGCCCCTGCCCCGGCAACCACACCTTCCAGTTCCCGATTGGCGCCGCCAGCTTCGACGAGGGCGAAAAACCGGTCAAATTCAGCGTCAAAGACGTCCTCGGCAAGCCCTCCAACACCTATCAATGGAACCTGAAGGTCGACCGCACGCCGCCGGAAATCGAACTGGCGGGACAGCTGGCGCAGGCGACCGACGAGACCGAAGGCGACGGCAAAGACGACAAGGACAAGCCGCTTCCGCTGCCGGTCTACAACCTGACGGTCAACGCCACCGACGGCGTCCTCAATCCCAGCGAAGGCGCCCAGAAGCGCTCGGGCGTGAAGAAGATCCAGGTCTTCATCGACAACCGGCCGACGCCGGAGCAGACCTGGGAAGCCTCATCTTGCCCGGCCAGCAACTGCCCGCTGAGCAAAGTCTTCACCCTGAAACTGAACGAACTCAGCGCCGACACCGAACACTATCTGCGGATCCTGGCCACGGACTTCGCCGGCAACGCGCCGCGGGAACGGAAAGTCGAGTTCGAATACATCCCCGCGACCGGGATGAAGGACGAGTACGTGCAACAGTACTTTCCGCTTCCCGACGGCAGCGGCAACGAAGCCGAAGAAGAGCACCCGAGCCGCCCCGAACTTGCCGTCAACCTGGTCAGCGGCAACCTGGTGTACCGCCAGGAGGATCTCGACGTCTCCGGCGCCACGGCCGACCTCGAGCTGGAGCTCTTTTACAACTCGCTGCTGCCCGAACAGCAGAACACGGAGTGGGGGGACGGCTGGACGCTGGCGCAGACGCCGGAGCTCGAAATCGAGGAACCGGGCGCGCCCGGCCCGCCTGACGAAGCGACGATCGTCGACGAAAGCGCGATGGTTGAGAGCAGGGTCGACCTGCCGGCCAGCGCCGGCGAAGAAGAGTTCGACAAGCGCCTGCAGGCCACCGTGACCAAGGAGGCGGACGGCGGCTACGCGCTGCGCGACGAAAGCGGCGAAACGGGGGAGACCGTCTCCTTCGACGCTTCCGGCGGGGCGGAGGAGCTGACCAACGGCACCGCGGCGACGGTCGAATACGACTACGAAGAAGGCGACCTTTCGGCAATCGCGATCGAAGACCCCGGCACCGCGAAAGTCGACCCGGGGGAGATCGAAGAAAGCGATGGCGCCAATCGGGCCGTCCTCCACTCCGCCAACTTCGGCACCCAGGGCAGCGCCGACGGCCAGCTGAGCTCCCCCGCCGACCTCGTTCGGGACTCCGAGGGAGATCTCTGGGTGCTCGATCGCGGCAATGGCCGAGTCCAGCAGTTCTCCCCCGACGGGCAGTTCCTCTCCAAGTTCGGCTCCCCCGGCACCCAGGAAGGCCAGATGGACCAGCCGAGCTCGATCGCTATCGACGCGGCTGGCAACCTGCTGCTCGGCGAAAAGGGCCGGGTCCAGAAGTTCTCCCCCAGCGGTCAGCTACTGCAGAAATTCGGCTCCTTCGGGGAAGCCCCAGGCCAGTTCCTGATAGCCGCGGGCATCACGGTTGGGGCCGACGACACGATCTGGATCGCCGACTTCACCAAGCTCCAGAGGTTCACCTCCTCCGGGGAACTGATCGAGCGCGTGGGGGGGTCGGGGGCCGGTGTCGTCCAGAATCCAGGGGGTCTCGCCACCGCCGCCAACGGAGACGTCTACGTCGCCAGCAGGGGGACCGACGTGGTCAAGGTCTTCGACAAAAACGGCGACTACCTGCGCACGATCGGCTCGCCGGGCACCGGGCCGGGCCAGTTCTCGAGGCCGATCGAGGTGGCGCTCGACGCCGACGGAAACGTCTGGGTGGCCGACTCCGACGACGACGACGTCCAGGTCTTCAACGGCGCCGGTGAATACCTCGCCCGCTTCGGCTTCACCGGCACGGGACCCGACCAGTTCAACTTCGGCGCCGCGGGTCTCGCCCCCGGCGCCCTCGGCCGGGTCTGGGTGGTCGACGGGGCGAACAACAGGGTGGCCGAGTGGGTCGGCGGCACCTACGAACCATCCAGCGCGCCGGTCCTCACCGAAGACGACCCGCAGCTGGAAGTCAACGTCTCCGAAGGCCTCGTCGACAGCGTCGAAGGCGAGGAGAGCGGCACGATCGACTACCAGCACAGCGGCGACCTGTTGACCGCCGTCGACGCGCCTGACGGCGAAGCGCAATTCTCCTACGACAGCGCCGGCCGGATGACCAAAGTCAGCCTGCCTAACGGCACTTACGGCGAAATCGCCTATGAAGCGACCTATGGCCGAGTCAAATCGGTGACCGTCGCCGTCGAAGGCAAAAACCCGAAAACCACCTACTTCAGCTGGTCCGACGAACCCCGACGGACCACCGTCACTCCGCCCGACGCCCCAGCCACGACCTACGACATCGGCGCCGACGGCTCGGTCTTCAAATGGTGGAACGCCAAACAGCCGCCGGTCCTCGACGACGTCGCCGGCACGCTCTTCCAAAACCGGGAAACCAGCTCCCCGATCTCGACCGGGGTCCACAACCTGGTCATCCAGGCCCACGACGAGGAGGGCGTCGCCTCAATCCAGGTGATCGCCAACAACAACCAGCTCGTCGACGAACGGATCTGCGACTACGACCCCGAAAAACCCACCGAGTGCGTCACCGAGACCAACGAGTGGGTGACGGAAACCGGCGCCTGGTCCCCGGGCATCGTCTACCTCGAAGTTATCGCCACTGACCGCCTCGGCGAAGCCAACAGCCAGCGCTTCTGGGTCAACATCCCCTACACGCCCCCGCCGAACCCCGAAGCCGAAGAACCTCCGCGTTTCGGGGACATTCTGAGGTTCCGGGAAGAATTCGGCCTTGATCTCGATCTCAAAGGTGATGAGCAGGCGATCAACGACCGCGTCTTTGAATCGATGGGGGATTGGAACAACCCCTCAACGCCAGCGGGGGAAGTGGCGCGGGCATCAGCAGAGAAGTGGGGGGTCCCGCTTCGCCAGGTGGATGTAGCTGAGATGGAATACCGGGAATGGTATGTCGACGTAAATGGTCCCCGAATTGAAGATTGGGGCTACTCACACTTTCCGTCGACCTACGCTGGGTACAGCGTTGATCATTCTGCGGGAGGCATAGTCCACGTCAGCTTTACCTCGGAACAGACCCAGCGAGTAGCAGAGCTTTTAGAACAAGTTGACCTCGTCGCCCCAGACAGGATCCAGCCGGCAGTTGATGTTCCAGGGATCCCGCGAATGTCGCTTGAGGGACTTGAAGGTGCAATTGCGAATGCAGCAAACACCGATCCCCAGCTCATCCCCCTTGTGAATGAGGTGGGCATCTCGGAATCGGGCGATGAAATTACTGTCGGCGCTTCGAATGCGGCCGGAGTAGAAGCTCGACTTCACGAACTGTTTGGCTCTTTAGCCGGAATCAACGTTGTCACGCAGTCGGAATCCGTCGAACCGCAGATCGGCCGCTTCCGACAGGGGAGCCGAATGCTTGCCGGAGAGTGGTCAGTTACTGATTGGACTCCTGGGGAAGCGCCTTCTTGGACTTCCGCTACCGCTGGATTCGGCGCCGTGGAAAAGACCTTTGTCCAGCAGGAAAAGAGATGGCTTGAGACGAGATTCCTCTTGGCTGCCGGTCACTCCGGGATCACTGGGGGGTATACGTACCGGATTGGCATCCCCGGTATGGAGCCATCGGAATTCAGGGAGAAAGCAGAACACATAGGTCGAATCGGACGTAATGCCTACTTCGAAGGCGCCGAAGTTGTGGATGCAATGGCTACCCGACTAAAAGGAACGGGAATTGCCCCATTTCAGATTTATGGCAATGAGGGGCGTAAACCTCCAATAGGTCCGGCGGGAGTTGCCCAGCTTGGCCAGGTCGTATGTGTCTCCGGTGCTCAGTCAAACCGGGTAAAATGCGGGGAAGTAATCGGATTTAACCATGTAAAGCCGAAAAATCATTCAAAAGCCATAGGGGTTGTCACCGTGCTTGGACTCGGAACGTTAGATGGCGATAGCGGCGCACCCATATGGAATCCACGAACCCATGAGTCCATAGGGTTATTGCATGGTCGCGCGATTGATGGAAACAAAAAGCGACGATTCGTTCAGCCTCTGCTAGCGACCCAAATTGGTCACGGCAGACGCATCGTGGGAGCGCTGAATGCGACGGTGATGGGCAATTTGCACGTCATTACTGGCTCATGAGCGCAGCTAGAAGACGCAGTGCTCTGCTTGCCATCTGTAGCGTGGTGGTGCTAGGGGCATGCGGAGGATCTTCCGCGGGCGATAACGCCAAGGACCGCAATAGCACGCTGTCCTTTCAAGGAATACCGAGAATCCAGCCTACTTCTGGTAGGCCTCCGAAACGGGGGCGGCCCGTACAGTGGGTAGTCCTTGGGACCCCCCAAGACCGTCAGCTACGGATAGGCACGGGCTTCCTTTCGTTTTGCGTAGAGATCCCACGGTCGAAACCGAGGATTACTGCGGTGCGAGAAACCTTGCGACGGGATGGCATTGTGTTCACGGCTTATGTCGTCGGCGGCTATCAGCCCGGGTGTGCCGCGGTGGTAGTGCGACCCGAAGTGGTAGTAAGGATGAAAAAACCCCTTGGGGAAGAGCAGTTATTCGATGGGAGCAAGAAGCCACCCATCAAACGTTGGCCTGAGTGATGGCTAGCGATCGACCCCCTTGAGAGCCAGTTACACTGTTTCTGGCATATATGCCAGAATTAGGTTCTGCTCATCGAACAGGCGAAGACCCATGGCTATTAGGTTGAAACTCACTGCCGGCATGCTTGCCATCTCGTTGTTGGGGGCGAGCCCTGTCAAGGCAGACACCCTTGGCAGCAACCTGGCTTCTGCGCCGAACGACTCCGTGTGCAAGTTCCAGGTATTCGAACCTAAGACCCAGGTATGCACCGTTGCTCAAAGCAGCCTTACGCCGAGCCATACGGGGGCGGGCGGTCTTACGGTGCCTTTTGACGGCATAGTCGTCAAATGGTCGGTGGTTAGTGGGCCGGTATTGCCTGGCACGGGAAAAGTGACGATGGCGTTGCGTGCCACGGAGGGCCCCGGCTATATGGAAAAAGGGCCGGAGGTTGAGCTTCCCTTAGGTTCGCCGGGAACTAGATATACGTATCCCGAAAGGTTGCCGGTTACCGCAGGTCAGCCGCTCGGTTTGAGGATCGCCGTCGAGAATCGGAGCATTCAGGAAGCTGGGGCGCCGATCGCGTTTGCAGAGCCCGGAGTTGGGACCATTAATTTTTGGTGGGGGGAGCCCGAGTCGGCAATTTGGGACGAAGAAGCAGGTGTTGAGCTCTTGCTGGATGCAGAGATCGAGCCGGATGCAGACCATGACGGCTACGGGGACCTGACTCAAGACTGCTTCCCCGGTCATCCCGGAGATCAGCACCTTTGCGGGCAGGACCTTGCTCCACCTGCCATTCAGGCACGTTTTGCCAAGCAGCAGGCGTTTCTTCGCTCCGGCGCCATCGTCGTCCGGGTGGGCTCTAGCGAGGCGGGACTTGCCCGCGCCTCTGGCGAGCTCCAGATCAAGGGACGGGGCGGTAGGACCTATTCCTTGGGCAGTGCAAGCAAGTCGCTCGTTGCCGGAGGCCAGGCGGTCCTGCGCCTGCGGGTACGACACAAGGTGTTGAAAGCAGCAAGGGTGGCCGCGGCTGAAGGTAGGAGGAGCGTGGTTACCGGGCGTGTTGGTGTTCGGGATGCATCCGGAAACGAAGGTCAGGCACCTATTCGCGTCCGGTCGGTTGCCCCTAAGGCTGGGTCGTAACCAGGGAAGTCAAGCCGAAGACGTTTTCGGCATCCGGAACGCCGCTAGGCCTGCCACCGTTGGGATGAGCTCCTCGGGATCCTCTGTTCGCTGTAGCGATTCGGCCTCCAGGCTTGGTAGCCATCCGAGCAGCTCGTCGAGCGCCTGGGCCAGTTCGCTCCAGGCGGAGCGATCCAGTAGAACCGGCTGCCAGGAGAAATGGCGGTCCTCCTCGGCGTCGAAGGTGTCGGCGTCGATCGCTTCGATGACGCGCTCCATGTAGGCGGCGAGGAATGACTTGGACATTTCCTGGCGGACGAGGAGGGGGAGCGATTCCCAGGATGCGGTGTCGAGAAAAGGGCGCCTCAGTCCTCGGTAGATCCGTTCTACGCCGCCGCCGCGGCGACCGCCTTTTCGTTCTTCGAGGATCTCCACCAGCCCCCACTCGGCGAGTTCGCGGAAGCAGCGTGAGATGTGGGTCATCGAGCCGCCGACCTCCTCGACGAACTGCGAAGGGCTCATGGGCCGGCTCGAGAGCTCCATCAAGATCAGTGAGCGCCATTGATTGGAGAGCGCCTTCGCCATCCGCGGGCCAAAGGCGATCTCGGAGTTGTCCTCCGGCGGAGGCTGGTGGCGTCGGGATGCAACCAGCATGGTGGTGGGGGACTGGGGGGAGCGAAACGCCGAAAGCCCGACGACGGTCGGGATGCGCTCGCTGTCAGAGCCCTGCAGCCGGCGATCCGCTTCGACGGCAAGCTCCGGCAGCCACTCGAGTACCTCGTCCAGTCGCTGCCCCAGCTCCAGCCAGGCGGAGCGGTCGAGTGCCACTCCGTCCCAAGAGACGTGGCGATCGATCTCCGTATCGAAGGTGCCGCCCTCGACCGCTTCGGTGATGCGGGCGAAGTAGGCGCTGACGGCGGCGCGGGACCAGGTGTCGCGCTCGGAGCGCGAGACGGTTTTCCAGGTTGCGGTGTCGAAGTGGGCTCGCTGGATGCCCCGGTAGACGTGTTCGATCGCCGCGCCGCGGCGCCGGCCGGGCCGCTCTTCGACCACCTCGACGAAGTCCCACTCGGCGAGCTGGCGGAAGCAGCGGGCGATATGCGTCAGCTCCCCGCCGACCTCCTCGACGAACTGCGAAGGGCTCATCGGGCGCACGCTCAGCTCAGAGAGGATTCGGACCCGCCAGGAATCGGCCAGGGCCCTCGCCATCCGGGCGCTGATCCCGAAGGCTGTCGGTTCTTTTCTTTTGACCGGATTCGACACTTTTCTTCCCCTCAATAGATGCTGAGTGGGAAAGCTAACACTAGTGGACATCGTGTGCAAATTCTTTCCTCCCAAACTGGGCGAGGTGACAGTGCTGCCGGGTTCTGCCAGCGGTAAACCCTCTTTCATCAAACGGCTCAGTTTGTTGAAGGGGGGTGAGCGAATTGAAGATCGAGGCCACTACCACCAGCGTGCCGACCATCAGCACCAGCAAGTCCGGCTGATGCCATCGGGTTCCCCTTCCTGCCAGGGGGAGGGGAACCCGTCAATTCGCCATTTAACAGTGTACTTATCTGATCAGTAAGTAAGGGGAGAATGATGAATGGAAAGTGGAGTGCAGGGGACGAGGTTCGGCTGACATATGACACGTACGCTCCCGCCTACGAAGACTTCAACCGGGGTTACATGTACGAGCGCTGGACGGGGCGGCTGTTGGGAGTTGCCGAAGCGGCCGGGCTGAAGGGGAACAGACTGCTGGACATTGCCTGCGGCACGGGACTCAGCTTCGTGGCGATGCTGGGGCGCGGGTGGGAGGTGACGGGGTGCGACATCTCGCCGGCGATGCTGGAAATTGCGGAAGAGAGGTACGGCGACCGGGCCGAGCTCTTCGTCGCCGACATGCGAGAGCTGCCGGACATCGGCGAGTTCGACCTGATCTGGGCCGTCAACGATCCACTCAACTACCTGCTTTCGATCGAGGAACTCGAGGCGACCCTCGACGGTATGCGGCGAAACCTCGCTCCGGAGGGGATCGCCCTGTTCGACATCAACACCCTGGTCACCTACCGCACCTTCTTCAGCGAGGAGATCGTCGTCAACCAGAATGGCCGGCAGCTGATCTGGCACGGCAAGCTCTCACCCGAGGACGTCGCTCCCGGGGTGTTCGCCGAAGCGAGCTTCGAAGAGGCGGGCGCGGAGGGCTCGGCCCACGTCCACCGGCAGCGTCACTTCAGCCGGGAGGAGGTCGAGGCGGCCTTCGAGAAGGTGGGCCTGGAGCGCATCGCGGTCTACGGCGAGCTCGACGGGGCGCTCAGCGAGGGCCTCGACGAAAACCTCCACACCAAGGCGGTCTACCTGAGCCGTCTTCCTTGACGCCGAGTCCAATCTGAGCTCAAAAACAAGTCCGTCTGGATTACTGCCGGATTTTGCCTTCGTAACTCCCTTTGCCCCGACCTAGGCTTGCGAAGAAGTCCCTTAGTGGTTACGGGGATTCACACATATAGATCGGAAGAAGCAATGGGGGGGACCGGAATGGTGGCGAAGGGCAAAGCGGAGACCGCCGCCGTCGCGAACGGCAAGGGCTCCGGCGGCAGGCGCGGCGACAGTCCGCTGGACCGGGTCCTCCATGCCCTGGGCCACCCGGTGCGCCGGCAGATCCTTCGCTCGCTGGTCAAGCGCGACGGCAGCGCCAGCGCGATCTCCAAAGAGCTCGGGCTCGACCTCAGCGTCGTCTCCTACCACCTGAACCAGGTCCTGGCCCGCGAATGCGGCGTCGTCGAGCTCGTCGAGGCGGTCGAAAGGCGCGGCGCCCTGGAGAAGATCTACGCCCTCGATTTCGAGGCGCTGGGCGGCGCCGACCCCTTCCGCCGCCTCGAGCCCGAGGAGGGCGTTCGGCCGATGTCGGTCGAGGAGTGCTTCATCGTCGCCGTCTCGGCGATGGAGGAAGCGCCGTTCGGCGATCCTCCCGGGAGTACCTGGGAGTGGTCGCTTGCGCGGGTCGACGCCGAGGCATGGCGAGCGATCTGCGAGGCGCGAGAGGAGTTCGAGCGCCGCACGCTGGCCGCGGTTAGGGCCAGCCAGGCGCGCGACCCGGAAAAAACACGCGACGTCGTCGTGGGAGCGGCCAGCTTCCCCGCTGAGGAGCTGCGAGAGGGTTAGCGTCCGGGCTGGATGCCCGACCTTCTCGTCCTCTTCCTCGCCGCTTCCGCGACGGCGCTCGCGACCGGGTTCGGTGCGATCCCGGTCTGGCTGCTCGGCACCCGGGCCGCGGCGCTGACCCCGTTCCTGCTGGGAATCGCCGCCGGGGTGATGGGGGTTGCTTCCATCGTCGGGCTGCTGCTGCCGGCGGCCGACGAAGGCAGCTTCTGGGAGCTGCTGGCGGGCCTGGCGGTCGGCGGCGTCCTGCTCGGCGTGGCGCGCAGCCGGCTCGACCACGAGGCGGTGTTCATGGGGCGCAGCGGCCCCAGCGCCCGCACCTCGGCGCTGGTCTTCGCCGTGCTCTTCGTCCACAGCCTGCCCGAGGGGCTCGCGGTGGGAACCGCCTACGCCTCCGACCGCGCCGGCCTCAGCCTCTTCGTGATCGTCGCGATCGCGATCCAGAACGTCCCCGAGGGAACGAGCGTGGCGATCCCGATGGAGGCGGCCGGCTACGGGCGCATGCGCCAGTTCTGGACGTCGGTGGCGACCAGCGCGCCGCAGCCGGTCGGCGCCGTGATCGCCTACCTGGCGGTCGAACAGGTCAACGCCCTGCTGCCGTTCTCCTTCGCCTTCGCCGCCGGCGCGATGCTGAGCCTGATCGTCGTCGAGCTGCTGCCGCAGGCCTACGCGGACCGCCGGCGCTGGCTCGGCCCGACCGCCGGCCTGCTCGGCGGCGCCGCGGTGATGATGGTGCTCGACCTGCTGCTCGGGATCTGACCGCCGCGCTCAGAGGAGCGCCAGGACGCCCAGCGCCAGGACCGAGACCGCGACGACCGCCAGCGCCACCGCCGTCGTCACCCGGTCGAAGCGACCGAGCGCGTTCTCGCCCATCAGCTCGCGGTCCTTGGCCAGCGACCGGATGAAGGGCAGCAGGACCAGCAGCAGGACCGCGTTCAGCGCCTGGGTGAGGAAGAGGATGTCGATCAGCGGCGCGCCGGGGATCAGCACCAGTCCGGCGGCCAGCGCCGTGATCGCGCCGAAGCTGAGGTAGAAGGTGCGCTCTTCGCGGAAGCCGCGGTCTAGGTCGGCCCGGCGGCTGAGGGCCTCGGAGACCGAGTAGGCGGTGGAGAGGGGGACGATCGCCGCCGCCAGCAGCGCCGCGCCGAGGAAGCCGAGCCCGAAGAGGGTCGCGGCGGCGCTGCCGGCGACCGGCTCCAGCGCTCGCGCCGCGTCGCTCGCGTCCTCGACGTCGATCCCCTGGGTGTGCAGGGTGGCGGCGCAGGCGACGACGACGAAGAAGCCGATCACCCCGGTCAGCACGGCGCCGACGATCACGTCGGCGCGCTCGTAGCGCAGGTCCTCCACCCGCAGCCGCTTGTCGACCGCGTAGGACTGGATGAAGGCAAGGCCCCAGGGTGCCAGCGTCGTCCCCACCGTCGCCACCGCGACCAGCAGGGCGTCGCGGTCGAGCGGGATGCTGGGGACGACGAGGCCGCGCCCGGCGGCGCCCCAGTCGGGATGGGCGAGGATGCCGGCGACCACGTAGGCGACGAAGACCGAGCTGAGCGCCAGCAGGAAGTGCTCGACGCGGTGGAAGTTCTCGCGCAGGACGAGGATCGAGACGCCGATCGCCGCCAGCGGCACGCTGACGTAGCGGCTGGTACCGGTCAGCAGGTCCATCGCTGCCGCGACGCCGGCGAACTCGGCGCAGAGCGTCCCGGTGTTGGCGACCACCAGCGCCGCCGCGACCACCCCGGCCGCCCGCTGCCCGAACTGCTCCCGCACCAGGGTCAGCAGTCCTTTGCCGGTGACCACGCCGAGCCGCACCCCGACCTCGTGGAAGACGATCAGCGCCGCGGTCGAGATCGCCAGCACCCAGAGCAGCTCGTAGCCGTAGCGGGCGCCGAGGATCGAGTAGGTGGTTATCCCGGCCGGGTCGTCGTCGGAGAGGCCGGCGAGGATCCCCGGCCCGACCACCGCCAGCAGCGCCGCGACCCCGCCCACGCGCAGCAGGCGGTGGCGGCGCCGCGCGAGCCGCCAGTGGATGTGGCGGCCGGGCGTGCGGTGCGGGCCGGGTCCGGGGCGGCGGTGCGGAAGCTCCACGGTTCCCTTACCTTGACGGCGAGGCGGGATAGACTCGCCCCGTACATATCGGTCGGTGGTCAAGGGAAGTCCGGTGCAAGTCCGGCGTGGTCCCGCCACTGTGACCGGGTGGAGGAGTTCGCGGGCGCTGCGGCGCCAGCCACTGGGGACGACACCTCGTCCCCGGGAAGGCGCGTCCTCCCTGATCCCGGAAGCCAGGAGACCTGTCCCCGGCCTTTGCCAATTCAACCCTCGAGGAAAGGGTGGCTACATGCCAAGAAGTAACTCGTTCCGGCTGGCGGCTGCGTGTGCGCTGGCTCTGTCCCTGACCCTGGTCTTCACCGTGGTCGCCGCGGCCAAGGGCCTGCAGGCCGATCTGCGCGTGGTCGGCAGCGGCGGCAAGGTGCTGGCCGAAAAGACCGTCGCCTCGGCGAACGTCTCCGTCAAGACCAATCCCAAGGCGACCTGCTTCGGGCCTGACAATGGCGGCAGCGGCGAGACCGTGCAGATCAAGGGCAACACGGCGATGGGGCTGCTCGCCAGCGGCGCCAAGAGCATCCCGGCACTGAAGCCGCTCTCGATCACCGACGCCTTCGACTTCGGGCTCGCGATCTGCGGGGTCGGCTCGAGCGTCGCCAAGGGCAGCTCGTCGTGGTACATGACGATCAACCACAAGGTGCAGTCGGTCGGCGGCGACGCGGCAAAGATCAAGGCCGGCGACGACGTCCTGTGGGCCCTGGTGAAGACCGAAGCGCCGGACTACTCCTACCCGGACGAGCTGGTGCTGACCGCGCCGGCAAGCGCCAAGGCCGGGATGTCGTTCGCGGTGCGGGTCTGGGCCTACGACGAAAAAGGCCGCAAGACCCCGGCCGAGGGCGCCATGGTGAGCGGCGCGGCGGAGCCGACCGGCGCTGACGGTCGGACCACGGTGACGCTGGCCAAGCCGGCGAAGCTGAGCGCCAAGGCGAGCGGCGATCTGCCCTCCGCCAAGGTGGCGGTCTGCGTCGGGGGCAAGTGCCCTAAATGACGGGACCCCGCGGCACGGCGGTCGCGAGCGCGCTGCTTCTGGCAGCGCTCGCGGCCGCCGGCTGCGGCCTCGGCGCCGGCGCCGACGTCGGCGAGGTGCAGCTGACGGTGACGCGGGAATTCGGCGCGGAGCCGGTGCTCGACCGCTCGCTGGAGGCGAAGGAGTCCGACACCGTGATGCGGCTGCTGGAAGGCGAGGCCGACGTGGAGACGCGTTACGGCGGCGGCTACGTCCACGCGATCGACGGGACGGCGGAGGAGCAGCGCGACGGCGACCCCTTCGACTGGTTCTTCTACGTCGACGGGGTGATTTCGCAGGTCGGCGCGGCCGAGTACCAGCTCGACGGCGGCGAGAGGGTGTGGTGGGACTACCACGACTGGTCGGCGACCAACAACGTGCCCGCGGTGGTCGGCTCCTGGCCCGCGCCCTTCGAGCGCGGGATCGGCGGCAAGCGCCATCCGGTCGTGGTCGAGTGCGCGGAACCACAGGCTTGCGCTGCGACCCGGCAGGCGCTTGAAGGCGAAGGGGTGGAGGTTGCTTCGGGTGAGCCCGAGAAGGCGATCCGGGTGCTGGTCGGAACCTGGGACCGGCTGCGCAGCGACCCGACCGCGCGCCTGATCGAGGACGGCCCGGCGGAAAGCGGGGTCTTCGCGGAGTTCGCCGGCGAAGGGCAGCTGCAGCTGGTCGGGCTGAACGAGGACGGCGAGTCGATCGAAAGCTTTGCTCCCGACACCGGCCTCGTCGCGGCGACGAGCCGTTACGGCGGGCCGCCGGTCTGGGTCGTGACCGGGGCGACGCCGGCGGCCGTTCGCGCCGCCGCCGAGGCGCTCGACCCCGAGCACCTGCGCGACCATTACGCGGTGGCGATCGAGAACGGGAAATCGACGCCGTTGCCGCTGGAGGGTCGATGAAATCGCCCTTCGCCTACCAGCCGCGCCCGGCGCCGCTGCAGCTGGCCTCGCCCGGCGCCGCGGTCGCCTACCTGGGCGCGATCGTCGCCGTCGCCTTCATGTATTCGAGCCCGGTGGTGTTGCTGGCCGCGGGTATGGCGGCGATCCTCGCCGGGGTTCTGGCCGGCGCCCGGCGCGCCGTCCGCGTCGCGCTGAAGATGGGCCTCGTCCTGGCGCTGCTGATCGTCGTCGTCAACGCGCTGGTGGTCAGCCGCGGCGAGACCGTGCTGGCGCGGCTGGGGGAGTGGCCGCTGCTGGGCCAGGTCGACGTCACCTTCGAGGCGATCGTCGCCGGCCTCTCCGGCGGCCTGCGGGCCGCGGTGGCGATGATCGCCGCGGCCGTCTACTCGGCCTGTGTCGATCCCGACCGGGTGCTGCGCGTGCTGCGGCCCCTGGCCGGCCGCTCGGCGCTGACCGCGACCCTGGTCTCGCGGATGGTCCCGGTCGCTGCCGCCGACGCCGGGCGGCTGCGCGACGCCTCCCGCCTGCGCGGCCCCGGCGCCGCCCCGGTGGGCAAGGCGCCGCTGGCGCGCCGCCTGCTCGCCGGATCGCTCGACCGCGCCGTCGACGTCGCCGCGACGCTGGAGTTGCGCGGCTACAGCCTCGACGCCCCGCGCGCCCGCAACCGTCGCGCCCGCTCCCGCTACGACCGCCGCTTCTACGCCGTCGCCGCGATCGTCCTCGTCGCCGCGATCGCCGGCAAGGCCCTGGGCGCCGACGACTTCCAGACCTACCCCGAGGTGGAGATCGGCTTCGGAGCAACCACCCTCGCCTTGTCGGCCCTGGTAGCTCTCAGCGGCTTCGCGCCACTCAAGCGTGGTGTGTCGCCTTTGTTCGGCAGATCCGAACAAAGGCGACACTCGCCAGAGGTGGCTCGTGTCTGAGCTGGCGATTCGTCGCGGGGCGGCGCCGGCACTTGCCGTCGAGGGGCTCGGCTACTCGTACCCGCAGGCGGCACGACCCGCGCTCGAGGACGTCTCGCTGGAGGTGGCGCCGGGGGAGTTCGTGCTGCTCGCGGGTCGCTCGGCCTCGGGCAAGTCGACCCTGCTGAAGGCGGCCTGCGGCCTGGTGCCGCACTTCCACGGCGGCGAGATCGAGGGAGAGGTTCGCGTCGGCGAGCTCGACGCGATCGCCAGCGGCCCCGGCGAGCTCGCCGCCGCGGTCGGCTACCTCGCCCAGGACCCGGAGACGCAGGTGGTCTCCACCACTGTCGCGGCCGAGATCGAGCTGCCGCTGGAGATGCGCGGCGACGAGCCCGCCGACCGCGCCCGGGCGGTCGAGGAGGTCGCCCTCGCCCTGGCGATCCCGCACCTGCTCGACCGCACCATCGACACCCTCTCCGGCGGCGAGCTGCAGCGCGTTGCCCTCGCTGCTGCCCTGGTCACCCGCCCCAGCCTGATCCTCCTCGACGAGCCCACCTCCCAGCTCGACCCGGTCGCCGGCGACGAGCTGATCTGGCTCCTGCGGCGGCTCAACGAGGAGTGGGGGGTGGCGGTGCTGCTGGCCGAACATCGTCTCGAGCGGTGCCTGGCGGCGGCCGATCGCGTCATCGCCATGCAGTCGGGGCGGATCTCGTTCGATGGCACGGCGCCCGACTTCCTCTCATGGGCACAGGACGCTGACCCGGCTCTGGAGACTCCGGCCGCGCGTCTCTTCTCGCTCGCTGGAATCGAACCGCTCCCCGTCGGCGTTCGGGATGCACGGCAAACGCTGCGAGGGACGGGGATCTCGCACCCTCCTAATCGAGCAAGTAGGAGGGTGCGAGATCCCCGTCCCATCGACCCGGTCCTGAGCGCGAAGGGCTTGTGGGTGGAGCTCGATCGCGGAGAAGACTTGCGCGACGTCTTGAAGGGGATCGACCTGACGATCCGCCCCGGCGAACGCGTCGCGCTGATGGGCCGCAACGGAGCCGGCAAGAGCACGCTGCTGCGCACGGCGGCGGGGCTGCATGAGCCGGTGGCCGGGAAGCTGGAGGTGGGCTCCGTCGCCCTGCTCACCCAAAACCCCGGCGACTACCTGGTGCGCGAGCGGGTGGGGGACGAGCTGCCGGGCGACGAGGGCCTGGCGGCGCTCCGCGTCGTCGGCTTGGACCACGCGATCGACGCCGATCCTCGCGACCTCTCCGGCGGCGAGCGCCAGCGGCTCGCCCTGGCGATCGCGCTCGCCGGCCGCATGGAGGGTGCGCAGCTGCCCGGGGTCGTCGCCTTGGACGAGCCGACCCGAGGAATGGACCGGGCGCGCAAGGACGATCTCGTCGCGCTGATCCACCGCCTCGCGGGAGATGTCGCCTTTGTGGCCGATACGTCCACAAAGGCGACAGGTGGCGCCTCGGTAGTAGTCGCCACCCACGACGTCGAGTTCGCCGCTGCGTTCGCCACCCGCGTTGTGCTGCTCGGCGACGGCGTGGTGGTCGCCGACGGGCCTGCCGAGGAGATCCTCTCCGGCGGCTGGTACTTCGCCACCGAGGTGGCGCGGGTCCTCGACCTGCCGGGCGTCGTCACCCCCGAGCAGGGCGCGGCGGCGCTGGGGGAGGCGCAATGACCTGGGAGGTCGCCAGCTTCCTCGTCGTCGGCGCCGTGATCCTCGCCGGCTTCGCCTGGTACGAGCGCTCGCGGCCGCCGGCGCAGGTCGTCGCCCTGGTCGCGGCCCTCGCGGCGCTGGCGATCGCCGGCCGCATCGCCTTCGCCGCCTTCCCCAACGTCAAGCCGACCACCGACATCATCATCTTCGCCGGCTACACCCTCGGCGGCGCCCCCGGCTTTGCCGTCGGCGCCCTCACCGCCCTCGTCTCGAACTTCTGGTTCGGGCAGGGACCGTGGACTCCGTGGCAGATGGTCGGCTGGGGCCTCTGCGGGGTTCTCGGGGGGCTGCTGGCGCTCGGAACGCGCAACGCCAGCCGCTGGGTTCTCGCTGCGACCTGCGGGTTTGCTGGCATTTTCTACGGCGCTCTGTTGAACTTCTCCCTGATGGCGACCTACGGAGGGGACCTTTCGCTGCGGCACTTCCTCGTGCTCGAGGCCCGCGCGATCCCGTTTGACGTGGCCCACGTGCTCGGCAACGTGGTGCTGGCGCTGGTCGCCGGCCCGGCAATGGTGCGGATGCTGGTCCGCTTCCGGGAGCGCTTCGAGTGGGAGCGGCGGCGCGCCCCGCGCACTCCCGGCGAGGGCGGCCTGAGAGGAGCGCTGGGCAGCGGCGGCGTCGCGGCCACCCTGCTCCTGATCGCCTGCCTGGTCTTCGCTCCCGCACCCGCGCGGGCCGCATCGGAGGCGGAATCGGACGTCCTGTCGGTAGGTCGGGCGCTCACCTGGCTGCAAGGGCAGCAGCGTCCCAGCGGTGGTTTTGCCGCCGACGCCGGCCGCGACGCCGGGGCGGAAATGACCTCCTGGGCGATGCTCGCCCTGGCCGCCGTCGGCCGCAACCCGCAGGACGTGACCAGCGGCGGCAAGTCCCCGGTCGACTTCCTCCGCGCGCATCGCAGCGAAATCAGGGACGCCGGCGATGTCGCCCGCACGATCCTCTCCCTGCGGGCCGCGGGGGTCGACCCGCGCGACTTCGTCGGCGAAGACCTGGTCTCGCGCCTGCTCGCCGAACGCCGCGACAACGGCTCCTACCAGGGGTGGCCGGGGACCAGCGCCTACGCGGTCCTCGCTCTGCGCGCGGCGGGCGCCAACAGCTCCGCCAAGGCGACGGTCGAGTGGCTGCGCAAGGTGCAGGGGAAGGACGGCGGCTGGGGGAACGATCCCCAGAGTCCCAGCACGGCCGACATCACCGGCGCGGTCCTCCAGGTCCTGACGCCGGGGTCGCAGGCCGCCGAGAGCGCGCTCGATTACCTGCGCGGCGAAAAGCGGTCGAACGGCGGCTACGCGCCCGGCCAGACGCTGTCGGCGAACGCCCAGGCGACCGCCTGGGTCTCGCAGGGCTTGCTGGCCGCCGGCAAGGATCCCGCCGGCTTCGGCGGCGGTTCCAGCTCGCTCGCCTACCTGCGCGACCTGCAGGCGCCCGACGGCAAGTTCCTCCAGGCGCCGGGGGTCGAAGCCTCGCCGGTCTGGGTGACGGCCGAGGTGATGATTCCGCTGGCGGGAAGCTTCCTGCCGATCGCCGCGCCGCCACGGGAAAGCAAGCCGACTCCGCCGAAGCCGAAGGCCGGCTCCAAGAGCCGCGGGAAGGGATCTTCCAGCCCGTCCAGCACGTCGCCCTCGACGCTCCCGAACGCCGGCGAATACGGCGACTTCCTCGAAGAGGCGACGCGGAGCGCCGCCGGTTCCGGCTCCGTCAACACGCCGAGAGGCAAGGCGGCGCCGTCCGGCAAGGGCTCGACGGGAGGCGTGCCCGTTCCGCTGCCCTCGGGCGGAGTCCTTCCGGAGAGCGCACCGGGCGCCGCGTCCGGCGCCTCACCCGAAGCGTCCGAGCTCCAGTACGGCGAGCAGGCCTCGGGGCCGGTGGACGACGATTCCGACTCGAGCAGCAGTACCGCCGGTGCGATCCTGCTTGGTCTGCTCGCGGGCTGCCTGCTCTTCGGCCTCGGCCTCGCAGCCCGCCGCGGCTGGATGCACTGGCGCTACGGGCTGTAATTCACAGTTTCAGCGCACAGCTGGCCCAGCGCCGGCGCTTTCGTGCCTTGTTCTGTTGCAGACAAAGACTTACGCTAGGATCATGGCTGTGATGGTGCCCAGGGAGAACTGGACCGACGACCGCCTCGACAAATTTGAGAAGCGGGTCGACGAACGCTTTGACGAGATCGACGCGCGTTTTGACGAGGTCGACAAACGTTTCGATGAGGTCAACGAACGCTTTGACGAGGTCGACAAGCGCTTCGCCGAGGTCGACAAGCGCTTCGCCGAGGTCGACATGCGCTTCAACAGGGTCGAAGAGCGCCTCGGCAAAGTCGAGGCCCGTTTCGACCGGTTCGAAGCCGAAGTGAACCTGCGGTTCAAGGAGGTGGACCACCGTTTCAACCGGCTCGAAAGCGATGTCAAGGAGCTCCGCATCATCATGATCGGGGGCTTCGTGACCCTGCTCGCGGCCATGCTGGGAACGACCGCCTTCTAAGGAGCACTAGCTACCCTCGACGGATGGACGTCGAGACCGCGATCCGCACTCGCCGCACGCACAAGGCCTTCGGGCCGGAGCCGGTCCCGCGCGAGCAGATCGACGAGCTGTTGGAGCTGGCGAGCTGGGCGCCGAACCACAACCTCACCGTGCCCTGGCGCTTCCGCGTCGTCGGCCCGCGGACGCTGGAGCGGTTGAAGGACGTCGCCGGCCCGGAGGGCGCCGCCAAGCTCGACCGCGCCCCGACCCTCGTCGTCGTCTCCTGCCTGCTCAGCGGCGATCCGGTCGAAGAGGAAGAGGATCTGCACGCGACCGCCTCGGCCTCCTACATCGTCCTGCTCGCCGCCCACGCCCGTGGCTACGCCGGTTACTGGCGCACCCCGGGCCTGCTGCGCAGCGCCGAGGGCCGCGCCGCCGTCGGCCTGCCCGACGAAGAGCGCTTCGTCGGCCTCCTTCACCTCGGCCACCCGCGCCAGGAGAAGCCCGCCCCCGAGCGCCCCGGCGCCGAGCTGGCCACGACCTACCTCGACTGATGCTGACCCGCGCCCGCGCCATCGAGGAGATCGCCGGCCGGCACTTCGAGGTGGTGGTGATCGGCGGCGGCATCACCGGCGCCGGCGTCGCCCTCGACGCCGCCTCGCGCGGCTACTCGGTCGCCCTCCTGGAGCGGGACGACTACGCCGTCGGCACCTCCAGCCGCTCCTCGAAGATGGTCCACGGCGGCCTCCGCTACCTGCAGAACTTCGACCTCGGCCTGGTCCGCGAGGCGCTCCTGGAGCGGCAGTTGATGGTTCGCCTGGCGCCGCACCTGGTCTACCCGACGCCATTCCTCGTCCCCGCCCTCGGCGAGGAGCGCCGCGACCGCAAACTCGGCCTCGGGCTGAACATGTACGACGTGATGGCGACCACCCGCGCCGGCCGCAGCCGTCGCGAGCGCCGCACCCGCGAGGAGGTCGAGGAGTCCTACTGGTCCCCCGACCGGCACCGCACGATCGACCGCGAGGAGGTGCTGGACCTGGTCCCGGCGCTCGCCCCCCGCGACCCCCACGACGCCTACCTCTTCTACGACTGCCAGACCGACGACGTCCGCCTCGTCCTCACCGTGCTCGGCGAGGCCGAGCGCTTCGGCGCGGTGATGCTGAACGGGGCGGAGGTGACCGAGGTCACCTCGAAGAACGGCCAGGCGAGCGGCGTCGCATTCGTCGAGGCGGAGTCCGGCGAGAGGATGGAGGTCGGCGCCGACAACGTCGTCAACGCCACCGGCGTCTTCGCCGACCAGGTCAAGCCCGAGGAGCTGCTCGGAGAGGAGGACGTCCCCCGGATCTCGCCCAGCCGCGGCACCCACGTCCTGCTCGACCAGGCCGACCTGGCGATGGGCAAGGCGGCCTGCATCGTCCCCGCCGGAGAAGGCCGGATGATCTTCTCCCTGCCCTGGTACGGGCGGACCCTGATCGGCACCACCGACAACGACTTCGACGGCGACATCACCCACCCGCGCCCGGCGCCGGATGACGTCGAGTACTTACTGACTGCAGTTAATGACTTCTTCGGAACCTCGCTGGGCGAGTCCGACCTGGTCGGCGCCTACGCCGGGGTGCGGCCGCTGATCTCCACCGGCGACCCACGCAAGTCGGTCGACATCTCGCGCAAAGCCGAGCTGTACGAGACCTCCTCCGGGATGCTGACGATCACCGGCGGCAAGCTCACCACCTGGCGGCGGATGGCGAAGCAGACCGTCGACCGCCTGGTCGAGCGCTCCGGGCGCGAGGCTCCCTGCCACACGCACGAGATCCCGTTGGGAATGGAAGCGCGGCCGGAGGATCTCGAGGCGCCGGCGGGCGTGGGGGAGGAGGCGACCGGGCAGCTCGCCTTCCGTTACGGCCACGCCGCCCGCAAAGTGCTGGAGATCGCCCGCGCCGACCCGAAGCTGGCGCGCCCGATCGTCCCGGGCCGTCCCGACCTGCTCGCCGAGGTCGTCCTCGCCGCCAGGCTCGAGCAGGCGCGCAGCGTCGCCGACGTGCTGCTGCGCCGCACCCGCCTGGCGATCCTCGCCGCGCCGGAATTGCGCTCCGCCAAGGCGGTGCGGCCGGTCGCCGACGCTCTCGGGGCCGAGCTCGGCTGGTCACGGCGGCAGCGCTCCCGCGAGGCCGACGCCTGGCTCGAGGTCGCCGCCGCCGAGGGGACCGACCCTGCCGCCGCCTCGCGAGTGACGGGTTGAATAACCTGCGGCCTCGATGAACAAAGCCGAGCTGGAGAAAAAGCCCCTGTCCGACCTGCACCTGCTTGCCGCCGATGCCGGCGTGCCCAAGTACCGGATGCTCAGCAAGCGGGAGCTGATCGATCGGCTCGCCGGTGGGAACGGCGACGCGCCGGCCGCTGAGAAGGGCAGGAGCGAGAAACGTCCCGATCGTCCGCGCCGCCAGCGCCGGGAGCGCTCCGAGGAGAAGCCGCGCGAGTCGCGTGCGCGTCCCGAGAAAGCGCCCGAGCGCGCGCCGGCGCCCGAGCCGCCCGCAGCGCCCGAGCCGACCGCGGCACCCGCCGCCGAGGCGCCGCGCCCGCGCCGCCGCCGGCGTCGCCGCTTCGGCCGCCGCGGCAAGCAGGGGGTCACCCTGCAAGGCCTGCTGCTGCCGCCCGAGGCCGGTCGCCAGGCACTGCTCTGCGCCGAGAGCCGCGAGGCCTGCACGGCGCTGTTGCGCTCGGTCGCGGCCGATCTCGCCGGTGATTCCAAGGGCCCGGACCCGGTCGCCCTGCTGATCGATCCCAGTCCCGAGGAGCTCGCCGACTGGAAGCGCGACGCGCCGCAGGCGGAGATCGTCGCCGCCGGGCAACCGCACCACGCCAGCGACGCGCTCGCGCAGGCCGCCGCCCGCGCCGGCAAGGGCGAAGACGTGATCCTCCTCGTCGACTCCCTGACCCGGCTCGGCGAGGCCTACGGCGACTCGGATGCCGCCAAGGAGTTCTTCGACGCCGGCCGCGCCCAGGCGGGAGCTGGCGGCGGTTCGCTCACGGTAGTCGCAGCGCTAGAGCGTTCTGACGGCTAGCTAACGTCGGTAGGCGATGCGGCGCCAGCTCGGCTCTTTGCTGAGCTCGATCAGTTCGTCGCTGCGGTCCGGCTGCACGTAGCCGAAGGTCTGGGTGCGCTCGTCGAAGGCGACGTCGAGCTCACCCTCCTTGACCCGCTGGTCGAGCCAGGCGCCGCGGAAGACGAGGCGCCGGATCCAGTGCACGAGGCTGCGGTTGGAGGGACCGACGAGGTCCTCCCAGTTCTCGTTGATGTGCTCGCCCAGGCGTGAGCTGGGCTCGGCGATCTCGCCGCTGACGGCGAGGTCGAGGAGGTCGTCGAGCTCCTCGGCGCTGAGTCCCTGGTCGACGAAGCGGAGCTTGACCGCGGCCTGCTCGACCCGCTGCGCGAAGTCCTCCTCGTTGAAGGCGAAGCGGAGCTCGCCGTACTCCAGCACGTAGTCGGAGCCGGACTCGTAATTCCCTCTGCGGGTCGTCTTCTTATCCATGAGTTGAAGCCAGTCCATCCGCGCAAGCCCGGCGCGAACAGGTGCATGATCTTGCCGATCATCGTAGATGCGTGCCCGCTCGGGCCGGTGCCTGAACGGGCGGTTGCACCTTGGAGGGGTTATTGCACTCCTTCAGCGAGGAAGTGGGTAGAAGTCTGGACGGAGACGCCGTGATCGACCTGCACTGCCACATCCTCGACGCGATCGACGACGGTGCCCGCGACGCCGACGACAGCGTGGCGATGGCGCGGCAGGCCGAGGCCGACGGGATCGAAGCCGTCTGCGCCACGCCGCACATCCGTCACGACCACGACGTCCGGATCGAGGAGCTGGCGGGACGGGTGCGAGGGCTGAACGAGCGGCTGGAGCGGGAAATGGTCGCGGTGCGGATCCTCCAGGGCGGCGAGGTCGCCGAGACCGCGGTCGAGGACCTGAGCGAGGAGGAACTGTCGAAGGTCGCCCTCGGCGACGGCAACTGGATCCTGCTCGAGCCGGCGCCGGGGCCGCTCGACCAGAGCCTGCTGCGGCGGGTCTCCCATCTCGCCGACCGGGGTCATCGCACGATCGTCGCCCACCCCGAGCGCCACCTCTCGGCCGACATGTTCGAGCGGATGGCGGCGCTGGTCGCCGAGGGAGCGCTGATCCAGGCGACCGCCGACTTCTTCCTCCGCGAGAACATGGCCAAGGGGATGCTGGCAATGGCCGAGAAGGGCCTCGTCCACGTGTTGAGCAGCGACGCCCACACCGTGCTCGGCGGCCGCCCGGTTCGCCTCGCGCCGGCGCTGGAGAAACTGCGCGAGGTGGAGATCCTCGCCCCGCACCTGGATTGGATCGCCGAGACCGCCCCGCGGGCGATCGTCGACGGCGACCCGCTGGCGCTCCCTTACGAGCCGGCGGTCTAGTCCAGGTCGCGCAGCTGGACCTTCTCCGCCAGCTCCTCGATCACCTCGCGGGAGCCGGTGCCGAGTCCGCTGCGGAGGAAGTTGGTGGCTCCGGCGGCGGCACTGAGCCGCAGCACGTCCTCCCAGTCGCGCCTGGCGGCAATCGTCGCGGAAAGCGCGCCCATCATCGAGTCGCCGCAGCCCTCGCGGGAGCCGCGCTCGAACTTCGGCGGCTTCAGCTCGGCGAACCGCCCGTCGCGCAGGGCCAGGGCCGGGTCGCCGGCCCGGGTGACGATGACGCTGCCGGCGCCCGCCTCGGCGACGCGTTCCATCGCCGCCCGCATCCGCTCCTCGGTGTCGACCGGGCCGGAGATGTAGCCGGCGATCTGCCAGTCGTTGATCTTCACCAGGTCCGGCTTCCCCTCCAGCGCTTTGTCGAGCCGGGGGGAGGAGAGGTCGACGATCACCGGCACCCCGTTCGCCTTGACGTCGGCGACGAGGCCGCCGTAGATCTCCAGCGGCACGGTGTTGTCGGGATAGGGGCCGCAGACCGCCAGCAGGTCGCAGTCGAGCGCCGCCGCGACGGTGACCGAGAAGAGCTCGTCGACCTCGTGCCGGGAGGCCGGGAAGGCGGCGCTCTGGGCGATCGGCTCACGCTCGCCGCTACGGCGGTCGTGGATGTAGGCGCCGCTGGGCTCGGCCGTCTCCACCAGGCGCAGCTCGACCGGCATCTGCTCCAGCAGCGGGTGCAGGACGCTGCCGACCTCGCCGCCGATGAACCCGCAAAGGACCGGGTCGGCGCCAAGCTCGGCCGCCATCCGCGCCACCCAGACCCCCTGTCCGGCGGGGTGGATGTGAATGTCGTCGCCACCCTCGGAGCTGAAGGACTCGATCCCGATCGAGACCATCGGGTTCGGGCTGAAGATCGCGACTTTGGGCCTGGTAGTCATCAGAGGGGGAGAGTCTCACGGCCTCCGCGCTTGAGGGTCCGTGGAAAGCCCCATTCCCGTTGCGAAGGATTTCCGAACTCGGCTGCTCGGCCTCGCCTGGCGCAGCCGCGAGAGCGCTGGACCCGGACTGCTGATCCCGCGCTGCTCGAGCGTCCACACCTTCGGCATGCGCTTTCCGCTCGACGTCTACTTCCTCGACGCCGATGGCCGGGTGATCTCCGCGCGGCGCCAGGTCCCGCCGCGGCGCGTCCTCTGGCAGCGCGGCGCTGCCGCAATTTTGGAGATTCCGTCGCCGCCGGAGGGGGGAGAGTCGGCCGCTCCCGGGACTTAGGGCGCCATGCTTCCCCAAAGAGAAGAGATAGCCAGCCTGGTCGTCTGCGAGGACGACGCGATAACCCTCGACCTGCTCTGCGAGCACCTGGCCGCGGACCGCTTTACCGTCATGCCGGCCCCGAGCGCCTCCGACGCGCTGCGACTCTGTCGCTACAACCACCCGGATCTGTTGCTGCTCGACCTGACGCTGCCGGACGCCTCCGGTCTAGACGTGCTGCGCGAGATCCGCGAGGCGGACGGGATCGACTCCCGCTTCGACCCGCGGCTGCCGGTGATCGTCCTCACCGGGCGCGGCGGCGACACCGACAAGGTGCGCGGCCTGGATGCCGGCGCCGACGACTACCTGACCAAGCCGTTCATCTACGGAGAGCTGCGCGCCCGGATCGGCGCCGTCCTGCGCCGACGTACCCATCCCCACGACGGGCCCAGCCGGGTCGGCGACCTGGTCATCGATCCGCTGCGCCGCAAGGTCCTCGTTGGCCAGCGCGAGGTGCCGCTGGCGAAGAAGGAGTTCGCCCTGCTGCGCAAGCTGGCCACCGATCCGACCCGCGTCTTCACCAAGCAGGAGCTCCTCGACGCGGTCTGGGCCTACAAGGGCAACCAGAAGACCCGCACGCTGGACTCCCACGCCTCGCGCCTACGTCGCAAGCTGGACCCAGACAAAGGCCGCTTCATCATCAACTGCTGGGGAATTGGTTACCGCCTGATCGACGGATGAACCCGCATCAAGACGGCGTCCCCGGCAAGCCGGGGACGCCGCTGCGAATTACCGCTTAGCTTTTTTCTTCGGCTTCTCGGCCGCCGGGACCTCGAAGTGCATGATCGCCAGCTTGGTGACGATGCCCTCGTCCTTGCCGAGTCGCTTCGCCGCTTCCTTCTGGATCTCGCCGGCCCGCTTGACGGTCTCGGCGAGGGCCTTGTTGAGCTCTTTCCAGCCCTTCTCGTCGAGTACCAGGGGGGTGTCGGAGAGGTGGGAGTCCTTGCGGCCCTCGATCGTCCCCTCGGACATCGCGTCGGTGGCGCTCTGACCGATCGACTCGAGGATCGAGCCGGAGATTCCCTTGCGGGCCGAGGCCGGGATCTTGGCCCAGTCTGAGTCGCTGAGGAAGGCGCGATCGGTGGCGCGGTAGAAGTGCTCGACCGCACCGCGGCGCGGCTCGGTTTTCACCAGTTCGACGCAGTCGTACTCGAGCAGGGTTTTGACGTGGTAGCTGACGTTGCCGAGCGGCTCGCCGAGTTCCTGCGCCAGCTGGTTCGGGCTCGAGATCCCTTTGTGCAGGGAGCTGAGGATGCGGACGCGCAGGGGATGCGCAAGGGCCTTGGCCAGCTGCTGGGTGATGCCCTCTGGGGAAGTGCGGGACTGTGGCAAAGGAGGAACCTCCGTTTCTGCTCGGGCGGGGGAGACAGTTGGTGGCAAAAGCACCCGAGTTACTAGACAAGTATTCCAAAACGCCTGGCAGAAAACCTGCCCGATGAAGAGAATATGCAGTGAAAAAAACTAACTGCTGTATTCGACTAAAGTCATCGAACTCGCTTTTTTTGGGAACCCAAGTGTTCGGGTTTAGGGTCTACCTTGCGCGCTCGTCCCTTGTTGCGCCTGGCCGAGACCGCTCCGGGGGACGGGCGCGCTTCGCCCGTCGAAGTCGGAGTTTGCGCCCTCGCGTCGGGGCCGGCGGGGGAGAGTTCTGGCTCCCCGTCCCTTGGGCCCCCGATGGTCGACGGAGGAAAGGGATAGGCGGTGCCGCTGGAGCTGTCAGAGCTGGCGGCTGGGCTGCCGATCGCTGCCTCCTTTGCGATGGCAGGTGGGATTTCGGTGCTTCGCGAGGGGCGGCGGCGGACCGCCCTGAACGAGGCGATGCACGAGTTGCGCCGGCCGCTCCAAGCGATGGCGCTGGTCACCCCGACCTCGTCCGGGCGGACGGATGCGTTCGAGTCCTCGCTGCGGCTGGCGGTGGCCGCTGTCGACCGCCTCGATTGCGAGATCAACGGTAAGCCGGCGCCGACGCGGACTGACGCCGTGCCCTTGCGTCAGCTGGTCGAATCCACGGTGGCGCGATGGCGACAACGCGCAGTGCTCGAAGGGCGGGCCCTGAGCCTCGAGTGGGACGCCGGGGATTCACACCTCTCTGGGGATGCGCTCCAGCTCGCCCAGCTATTGGACAACCTGATCAGCAATGGGTTCGACCATGGCAAGGGTGAGGTGAGGGTCGAAGCGACGCGGGCCGAGCACGTCGTTCGTCTCCTCGTCACGAACGAGAATCGACCGCGGTCCGCGGGCCCCCGAAGGGCGACTCCGACCCTGAAAGCTCGCTTCGCCGGGCGCAACCGCCACGGACATGGGCTGCGCATCGTGCGACGGGTGGCGGCCGAGAGCGGTGGGTGCTTTCGCGTCCGGCGGCGCGGAGCCAGGCACGAAGCTCTGCTCGAGCTTCCGGTCGCCGGCGGTCTTCGATGAGTCGCCGGGGGCGCGCGGTCGGCTTCCTGCTCGGGGCGGTCTTCGCCGCCGTGGCAGCCGGGGCGATCGCCGACGGTTATGGCCGCAGTGTGGTTCGGGGCTACGGGGAGCTGCGGCCCGTCCTGGTCGCCTCGGCCGATCTGCGGGCAGGGAGGGAGATCGACCCGGCGACGGCGGGGGAGATGCTGGAGGTGCGGCGGGTGCCGGTGAGGTTCGCCCCCGAGGCCGCGCTTGCAGCTCTCCCTGAAGCGCTCGGACTGGTCCCGACGGCGACGATCCCGGCCGGCTCCTACCTGCTTGCAGGACAGTTGCGTCCGCCGCAATCCACCGGCATCGGACCGGGTCTCGGCCACGGCCGGCGGCCGGTCGAGATCGCCGTCAGCGGCGCCGGCGCGCTCTCTGCGTTCGGCGGCCAGCCGGTCGGCTCACGCGTCGACGTCATCGTCACCAGCGAACCGTCGGGGTCCGGCGAGGGTCGGACCTACGTCGCGGCGACCGCGGTTCCGTTGCTGGCGCTGGCTCCGGCTGGGGCTGGAGAACCAGGCGAGGCGACCGTCACCCTCGGTCTGACCCGGTCGCAGGCGCTGCGCCTGATCGCCGCCGAGAGCTTCGCCCGCCGCGTCAGCGTCATTCCGGGGCCCTGATGGACCGCCGGGAGCGCGACGTCGCCGAGCTCGCGGTCGCGCTGCGGGGGCGCCTGGTGGAGCGGCGCCGCGTCGACGCGGCCGCCGGGCGGCGGCACGAGGAGGACCTGGCCGAATCGGCGCGGGCGCTGGTCGAGGAGCAGGCGGCGATCCTGCCCGCCGCCGATCGCGAGCGAGTGGTCGAGCGGATCGTCCGCGACAGCGTCGGCCTCGGCCCGCTCGAGGCGCTGCTTGCCGACCCCGCGGTCGACGAGGTGATGGTCAACGCCCACGACCGCGTGTATGTCGAGCGCCGCGGCGTGCTTGAAGCGACCGAGGTCGCCTTCGAGAGCGAGGAGGAGCTCCGCAACGCGATCGAGCGGATCCTGGCGCCGCTGGGGCGGCGGGTCGACGAGCTGAGCCCGATGGTCGACGCCCGGCTCGCCGACGGCTCGCGCGTCAACGTCGTCATCCCGCCGCTGGCGATCGACGGCCCGGCGCTCTCGATCCGCCGTTTTGGCTCCAGCCGGCCCGGGCCGGACGAGCTGGTCTCGCTGGGGACGCTCGGCGAGGATCAGCGGCAGATGCTGGAGCAGGCGGTCGCTAGCCGGCGCAGCGTCCTCGTCAGCGGCGGCACTGGCTCGGGCAAGACGACCCTCCTCAACGCCCTCTCCAGCTTCATCGGCGCCGGCGAGCGGGTGGTGACGATCGAGGACGCGGCCGAGCTGCGGCTGCAACAGCCGCACGTGGTCCGGCTCGAGAGCCGGCCGGCGGGGGTCGAGGGACGGGGCGAGGTGACGATCCGCGACCTGCTGCGCAACGCGCTGCGGATGCGGCCGGACCGGATCGTGATCGGCGAGGTGCGCGGCGTCGAGGCGCTCGATCTGCTGACCGCACTGAACACCGGCCACGACGGCGCCCTCTCGACGGTTCACGCCAACTCGCCGGGAGACGCGTTGAGCCGGCTGGAGACCCTGGCGCTGATGGCCGGCGTCGGTCTGCCGCACGCGGCGGTGGCCGAGCAGGTCCGCCGGGGCATCGACCTGGTCGTTCATCTGGAGCGCCAGGCAGACGGGGCGCGGCGGGTGACCGCTGTCGCCGAGGTCTGCGAGGTCACGTGAGCCCGGCGGTTCTGATCGCCGCCGTCGCCGGCGGGCTGGGTGCCCTGGCGGTGCGCGAGGGGCTGCTGGCGAGCCCGGCGGCGGCGCGCTGGCTGCGCTCGGCGCTGGAGCCGCTGCGGCGGGCGGGCGAGGAGGGCTACGCGCCCTCGACGCGGGAGCGCCGGCGTCTGGCTGCGCTCGGCACCTGCGCGGCGGTCGCCGCCGGCTGGTTCCTCGGCGGCTTCCTCCTTGCGCTGCCGCTGGCGGTGGCTGGGCCGGCCCTCGTGGGGTCGGCGATCGCCAGCCGGCGGCGGCGTTACCGCCGGGCGGTCGAGCGTTCGCTCCCGGAAGTGGCGACCTCGATCGCCGACTCGCTCAGCGCCGGCCGCTCGCTTCGCGCCTCGCTTTCGGGGGCGGTCGCATCGCTCGACGGGCCGCCGGCGGCGGAGCTCGCCCGGCTCGCGGCCGAGCTGGAGGTCGGGACGCCGACCGCGGCGGCGATCGCCCACTGGCGCGGGCGGATGCGATCCGAGCGGGTCGACGCCTTCGCCGCCGCGCTGCTCAGCCAGCAGCTCGCGGGCGGCGACCTCGCCGGCCTCCTGCGGCGCTTCGCGCTCGGTGCGGCGGAGCGCGAGCGGGTGGCCGAAGACGCTCGTTCGGCGACGGCGCAGGCGCGCTTCACCGGCCTGCTGGTGGTGGCGATGCCGACCGGCGGGGCGCTGCTGGCCGAGCTGCTGCAGCCGGGATTCCTCGCCGGCCTGCTCGGCTCGCCGCCCGCCGCCGTGCTCCTGGCGATGGCGGTCGCGCTGCAGCTCGTCGGCTTCGCCGCCATCCGCCGCTTCTCGCAGGTGACCGCGTGAGCGAGGTCGGGTTGCTCGTCTGTCTCGCGGTCCTGCTGGGGATCGCGGGGGGCAGGGAGGTGCTGGCGGGGGTGGAGGTTCGCCCGCGGCTGCCGGAGGCTTTGCTCGGAAAGCTGCTCGGGGCCGGCGGCGGCGCGCTACTCGGCCTGGTCGCCGCGCCTGCCGCGCCCGGCCGTCTCTCGCTCCTGGTCCTGGTCGGCCTGCCGCTTGCCGGCTTCGTCGTACCCGAGGCGCTGCGCGAGCGGCGATCCAGGCGCCGGCAGCGCCGTCTGGTGGCGGCCTTGCCCGACGCGCTCGACCTGCTCGCGGTCAGCGCCGGATCCGGGCGCGGCCCGGCCGCCGGCATCGAGCAGCTGGCGCGGGCGGGGGAGGGACCGCTGGCCGAGGAGCTGCGGCTGACCGTTGCCGAGCTCTCCTGCGGCGTCCCGCTCAGCGACGCGCTGCGGTCGCTGCGGCAGCGCGTGCCCGGCAGCGAGATGGCGACGCTGGTCGCGGCGATCGAGCGCTCGCGCCGCTTCGGCTCGCCGCTCGCCGACCAGCTCCGCCGGCAGGCGACGGCGTTGCGCCGCGACAGCCGCCGCGCGGTCGAGGAGCGCGCCGCCCGCGCCGCGCCGAAGATCCAGCTCGTCGTCGCCCTCGTCCTCGTGCCCTCGGTCCTGCTGATGATCGCCGCCGGCCTGATCGCCAACGCCGGCACCCTGCTGGTCGGCTTCTGAATGACGAGTCCGCGAAAGTTCGTCGTATAGGCGTATTTCCGCGGACTCGGTGAGACTCGCTACTCCAGCGCCTCGTCCCGCAGCCGATTCGCCACCGCGCCGGTGGCCGCGGCGACCGCGTCGAGCTCGGCGGCGTTCTCCTTGTGGCCGTTGACGTAGCAGCAGAGGGTGCCGTCGACCAGCTCGAAGGCGAACCTGTCCGGCGCCGCGTCGGTCATCCAGACGATGAAGGTCGGCGAGAACAGCTGCCGTAGCCAGTTGGCGTCCTGCTCCTTGGTGGCGAAGATCTCGTACTTGTCGAGCAGCGCTTCGCTCTCCAGGTTCACCCGCTCTTTGTTGCCGCGGAAGGCGTCCTCGAACTTCTCCAGCGCCCGCAGGCCGAACTTGCGCTGGCAATAGAGCTCGGGGACGAAGCCGGCGCAGTCGGGCACCTCGACCAGTCCGACGGTGTAGCGGTAGTAGTTCGTCTGCGTGTTGCCGTCGCTGTCCCGCGACTCTTCCTCGTAGGTGAAGAGGGCGAGGGTGCCGTCGAAGCCGTCGGCGATCGGCCCGGTCAGGGTGCGCTCGCTGTAGCGGTCGTCGCCCTTGCGCAGCAGAGGCGTCGCCTGCGGCAACCGGCCGCGGCCGTGGACCAGACTCAGCCCGCGCTTCTCGGCGTAGACCTCGAAGAAGTCGCTGGCCGCCTTGTTGTCGGCAATCACCAGGACGATCAGCACGCCGAGGACGAAGACGGCGACGGCGGCGATCAGGCCGATGAGCGGGTCGACCCCGATCCCGCCGACGATGAAGGCGATCAGGGTCAGCGAGCCGAGCAGGACGACCGTCAGCGTCTTGCCCATCAGCCGCTTGAAGTGGTAGCCGCGGAGGTCGTTGGCGTCGTCCGGGACGCCGGTGGCGACGGCTTCTTCGACCGCGGGCTGCGGTGGTTCAGGGGTGGACATGGCGGCAACCTAGCGATCGCGCAGGCGGATGCAAAGGGGGTTGCAGGGGAGGGTCGTGTTGCAAAGTGGGGGAGAGTGGGTTATTGTGGCGATCGAGTTGAAGCCCAGGACCGGGGTGGTGAGGCTCCTCCCACCTCATCACTCCGGTCCAACTCTTTTTGGCCCTCCCGCTTCGAAAGGACTCGACCGCAGTGGCGTTCAGGGGTCTCTACGAGCACAACCTCGATTCCAAGGACCGCCTCACGGTCCCGTCTCGCTTCCGGGCTTCACTTGCCGATGGAGTCGTTCTCTCCAAGGGCTTCGACCCCTGCGTCTGGGTGCACACGACCGAGGAGTTCGAGCAGCTCTCCGATCGCTTCCTCTCGCCGCACAGCCCCTTCGGCCGCGATGCGCGGGCGCTGCGACGCCGCTTTCACGGCGGCTCCTTCGACGAAACGCTCGACTCCGCCGGGCGCATCCGCATCCCCAAGCCGCTGATCGAGCACGCCGGGCTGGACGGCAACTGCGTCGTGATCGGCGCCGGTGAGTACCTGGAGATCTGGAACGCCGAGGCCTGGGCCAAGCAGGAGGAGGAGCTCGACGCCGCCGCCCCCGAGATCGCCGAGGGCCTCGCCGCCGCCGGGACCGCGTGATCATGAGACTGAATGCCGCAGCCGCCCAAAATCTTCCAGCCTTCCCGCCGACGGGACCAGAACGGTCCTTTATGGACCGAAATCGGCCCGTCGACCGCAAGGGGCTGCGACCGGTCGAGGTCGTCATGAGCGAGCACGAGCCCGTCCTCGCGCCGGAGCTGATCGGCCTGCTGGCGCCGGAGCCGGGGCAGATCGCGGTCGACTGCACCTTCGGCGGCGGCGGTCACGCCCGCCAGGTGGCCGAGCTGATCGGGCCGGAGGGGACGCTGATTGGGATCGACCGCGACCCGGCCGCGCAGGAGCGCTTCAATCGTTTCGCCGCCGAGGTCCCTTGCCGGACGCTCTTCATCAGCAGCGACTTTGCGGCAGGACTTCGCGCCCTGCAGGGCGAAGGAGTGCGCCCAGACATGGTTTATGTAGATCTGGGGATGTCCTCGATGCAGGTCGACGCGCGTGAGCGGGGCTTCTCCTATTCCTACGACGCGCCGCTCGACATGCGGATGGACACGCGGCAGAAGTTCACCGCCGCCGACCTTGTCAACGAGTGGCCCGAGGCGCGGATCGCCCAGGTCCTGCGCCGCTTCGGCGAGGAGCGCCACGCCGGCGGCATCGCCCGCGAGATCGTCCGCCGTCGCCCGCTGGCGACGACCGGCGAGCTGGTCGCGGCGATCAAGGCCGGGATGCCGGCCTCGGCCCGCTTCGGCGCCGGCCATCCGGCCAAGCGCAGCTTCCAGGCGATCCGGATCGCCGTCAACGGCGAGCTCGAGGCGCTCGACGAAGCGCTGCCGCTCGCCTGGTCGCAGCTGAAGGTCGGCGGTCGCTTCGCGGCGATCTCCTTCCACTCGCTCGAGGACCGGCCGGTGAAGCAGTTCCTCGCCGCCAAGGCGCGCGGCTGCGTCTGCCCGCCCGAGCTTCCCGTCTGCGTTTGCGGCCACGAGCCCGAGGCCGAGCTGCTGACCCGTCGCGCGGTCTCGCCCGGGCCCGAGGAGGCGGAGTCGAACCCGCGCTCGCGCTCGGCCCACCTGCGGGCGGCGCTGAAGATCGCCGAGGCGCAGCCCGTGGGGGCGGCCGGCTGATGGCCGTCGCCGCTCCCGCCCGCCGCAGCACCGCTGCCCCGGCGCCGGCGCCCTCGCGGACGACGCCGCCGAAACGCAAAGCCCCACTGCGCAAGCCCCGCGCCGGCGCCGCCGCTCCGGCCAAGGCCCCGGCACGTCGCGCCCCCGCCCGCCGTGCGCCCGCGCGCAAGCCGGCGCCGAAACGACGCACCGCCGCGACCCAGCCCAGGCTGGTGGTCGCCGCCGGCCGCACCGCCGTCGCCGTCCGCCAGCTGCCCGACTCGGGCCTGGTCGTGCGGATGACCCGCGGCCGCGCCTGGATCGCCGTCCTCGGCCTGCTGCTGGTCGGGATCGTCGCCCTCAACGTCGCCACCCTCAGCTTCGCCGCCACCGCCGGCCAGATCGACGAGCAGATCACCGCGCTGGAAAAAGAGAACTCGATGCTGGAGAGCCGCGAGGCCCAGCACTTCAGCACCGCGCGGGTGCGCAGCCAGGGCGCCGAGCTCGGCCTGGCGATGCCGAACACCGAAGAGCCGGGCCTGATCCGGTACGAGCCCGCCGACGTCGCCACCGCCGCCGAGCGCCTCGCGGCAGCCGGGGGCTAGAGGGGTCCCATGCGCTTGATCGAGCGCCGAATCGGGCTCCTCTTCGGCGCTTTCCTCCTCTGCTTCCTCGTCGTCGTCGGTCGCGCCTTCTGGCTGCAGGGGGTGCAGGGATCGAGCCTCGCCTCACAGGCCGTCTATCAGCAGACCGAAGAGGTCACCGTCCCCGGTTTGCGCGGCGACCTGCTCGACCGCCGCGGCAACAAGCTCGCCGCCTCCGAAGACGCGGCGACGATCTACGCCACTCCCTACCAGGTGAAAAACCCGCCCATGGCCGCGGAGCGGCTGGCGCCGATCCTCGATCAGCCCAAGGGGGAGGTGCTGGAAGCGCTGACCGCCGAAGGCGGCTTCTCCTACGTCGCCCAGAAAGTCGATCTCGCGACCGCCGCCAAGGTCGACGCGCTCGACATCGAAGGGCTCGGGGAACTGCCCGACAGCCGCCGCACCTACCCGCAGGGGGAGATGGCGGGCCAGGTGATCGGCGCCGTCGGCTCCGAAAACCAGGGTCTGACCGGGCTCGAGGCGGGCGAGGAAGACGTGCTCGGCGGCAGCGACGGCGAACGGCGGATCGTCAACGACGCGCTCGGCGACCCGATCCGGCTTGAAACGGTGGAGGAAGCCGAGGACGGCGACGACATCCAGCTGACCCTCGACCCGGTGATCCAGCGCGAAACCGAACGGGCGCTGGCCGGAGTCGGCGAAGCGTGGTCGCCGAAGGGGGCGACGGCGATCGTCGTCGACCCGCGCAGCTCCGAAGTCCTGGCGATGGCCAACTGGCCGCCGGTCGACCCCAACAACCTCGAAGAGGCGAGCAACGAGGACCTGCTCAACAAGGCGACCGGGTTCACCTACGAGCCGGGCTCGACCTTCAAGGCGTTCACCGTCGCCGCGGCGCTGGAGGAGAAAACCGTCACGCCGACGAGCGAATTCACCCTGCCGCCGGTGCTCCAGGTCGCCGATCGGACGATCGAAGACTCGCACCCGCGCGGGACCGAAACGATGAGCGTCGCGACGATCCTCGCCCACTCCTCGAACGTCGGCGCGGCGACGATCGGGCTCGGGGTCGGGGCGGAGAAATTCGACAAATGGATCCGTCGCTTCGGGTTCGGCAGTCCGACCGGAATCCAGTACCCGGCCGAGGAGCAGGGGCTGCTGCTCGACCTCGACGAATACTCGGGCTCGACCCTGGGCAACGAGGCGATGGGGCAGGGCCTCTCGGTGACCCCGATCCAGATGGTCGCCGGCTACTCGGCGATCGCCAACGGGGGCATGCTGCGGCCGCCGCGGCTGATCAAGAAGGTCGGCGACGAACCGGTCCAAGAGCCGAAGGGCAAGCGGGTGATCTCACAACAGACCGCGAGCGAGATTCGGGAAATGCTCGAGGGCGTGCTGGCGCCGGGCGGTACCGCCGCCGAGGTCAGCGTCCCCGGCTACACCCTGGCCGGCAAGACCGGTACCGCGGAGAAAGCCGAAGACGGCGAATACTCCGACTCCAAATACGTCGCTTCGTTCATCGGCTTCGCGCCGGCTCAGAACCCCCAGCTGCTGGCGGCGGTGATCGTCGATGAGCCGCAGGGGGAAATCTACGGTGGGTCGGTTGCGGCGCCGGCGTTTGGGCAGATCGCGGAATTCGCGCTTCCTTACCTTGGGGTGCCGCAGGAATGACCTTGATGGGTGGGGGGAGTCGGGTGCCCCTCTCCCAGAGACCGTCGCGCAGCTGGGGCGTGTTGCTGGGCGCCGTCGTGGTCTCAGGAGCCTCTGTGAGAGGGGCACCCGACTCCCTTCCTAGACTTCGCTGCCGATGAGGTTGGACGAGCTGGTCGCGGAGGTACCGGGGGCCCGGATTGTGGGCGACGCCTCCGTTGAGGTGAAAGAGCTGGCTTATGACAGTCGGAAGGTGGAGCCTGGGACGCTTTTCTTTTGTGTGGTGGGGGAGAAGGTGGATGGGCATGAGTTCGGGGCTCGGGCCGTGGAGGAAGGTGCCGTGGCTCTGGTGGTCGAGCGGGAGCTGACCGACCTGGAGGTGGCGCAGGTGGTGGTGCCGGACTCGCGGGCGGCGATGGCGCCGCTGGCTGCTCGGTTCTGGGGGGACCCGACCGCGCGGCTGCAGGTGGTCGGGGTGACCGGCACCAACGGCAAGACGACGACCGCCTTCCTCGTCCGCGAGATCCTGCAGGCGGCCGACGTCTACTGCGGCCTGTTGGGGACGGTCAAGCAGATCGTCGGCGGCGTTGAGAAGGAGGTGGTGCGGACGACGCCGGAGGCGCTCGAGCTGCAGAAGACCTTCCGGCAGATGCTCGACGGCGGCGACGAAGCCTGCGCGATGGAGGTCTCCTCTCACGCGCTGACCCTGCACCGGGCCGACGCGATCCACTTCGAGGTGGCGGTCTTCACCAACCTCACCCAGGACCACCTCGACTTCCACGCCGACATGGAGGACTACTTCCTCGCCAAGCGCAAACTCTTCGAGGCGGGTCCCGAGGTCGCGATCGTCAACGTCGACGACCCCTACGGGCGGCGCCTGGCGGAGGAATTCGAGTGCCTCACCTTCTCCGCCGAGGGCGCCGAGGCCGACTACAGCGCCAGCGAGATCGAGTTCGACGCCTCGGGGGCGAGCTTCAGCGTCGGCGGGATGCGGTTGCGGACCGGGCTGCCGGGCCACTTCAACGTCGCCAACGCGCTCGCCGCCTTTGCCGTGGCGGAGGCGATGGGGGTGGGGTCGGAAATCGCCGTCGCCGGCCTGGCGCGGGCGGCGCGCGTGCCCGGCCGCTTCGAGCCGATCGACGAGGGGCAGGGCTTCGCGGTCCTGGTCGACTACGCCCATACCCCGGACTCGCTGGAGAACGTCCTGCGGGCGGCGCGCCGGCTGACCAAGGGCAGGCTGATCTCGGTCTTCGGCGCCGGCGGCGACCGCGACCGCGACAAGCGGCCGAAGATGGGCCGCGCCGGGGCCGAGCTCTCCGACCTGGCCGTGATCACCTCCGACAACCCGCGCTCCGAGGACCCCGAGGCGATCGTCGCCGAAGTCGCCGGCGGTGCTGAAGGTCCCGCCGAGCTCGAGGTCGTCGTCGACCGTCGCGAGGCGATCGCTTTGGCGCTCGGCCGCGCCCAGCCGGGCGACACCGTCGTCATCGCCGGCAAGGGCCATGAGCAGGGGCAGGAGTTCGAGGACGGCCGCAAGATCCCCTTCGACGACCGCGAGGTGGCACGGGAGGAGCTCGGGAAGCTGGGCAGCCCGGCGTGAAGCTGACGCCGGAGGAGATCGCGGCCGCGCTGGGCGCCGAGGTCGTCGCCGAGGGCGAGCCCGGGCCGCCGCGCCGGGCCGTGATCGATTCAAGCGAGGCGGGCCCCGGCGACCTCTTCTTCGGCCTCAGGGGCGCCAAACGCGACGGCGGCGAGTTCGCCCCAGCAGCGCTCGAGGCCGGCGCCTGGGGCGTGGTCGTCGGCGCAAAGGTGCTCCGGTCATTTGTGCCGGATAGCGACACAAAAGACCGGAGCGGGGGTTGGGTTTTCGCGGTCGAGGACCCCCTTTCGGCGCTGCAGGCGCTCGCTCGGGGTTACATCCACGCTCTCGATGCTCGGGTGGTTGGCGTTACCGGGTCGGTTGGCAAGACCTCGGTCAAGGACATCTCCCGGGCTCTGCTGCCGGGCCGGGTCCACGCCAACCGCGAGAACCTCAACACCGAGATCGGGTTGCCGCTGACGATCCTCGAAGCGCCCGACGACACCGAGACGCTGGTGCTGGAGATGGCGATGCGGGGCGCCGGCCAGATCGCCGAGCTGGCGGCGATCGCCGAGCCCGAGGTGGCGGTGATCACCAACGTCGGCCCGGTCCACGTCGAGCTGCTCGGCTCGGTCGCGGCGATCGCCGCGGCGAAGGCCGAGATCCTCGCCGACCTTCCACCGGGCGGGACGGCGGTGGCCCCGGTCGAAGCCGGGGAGCTGGAGCCGCATCTGGAGCCGATCGCCGAGGTGCTCCGGTTCGGCCCGGGCGGCGACGTCGAGGCGACCGAGGTGCGGGTCGACGACGGCGTCACCGAGGCCCTCGTCAAGACTCCGCTCGGCGCCCGGCGCTTCCACTTCCCCTTCACCGAGGCGCACAACCTGACCAACGCCCTGGCGGCAATCGCCGCCGGGGTAGCGCTCGGCGCCGACCTCGCCGGGATGGCCGACCGCGCTGCGAGCATAGGATTCTCCCGCTTCCGGGGTGAGCGACTGGAGCTTCCCGGCGGAATCGTCCTCGTGAACGACTGCTACAACGCCAACCCGGTGTCGATGCGCGCGGCGCTCGACCATCTCGCCACCCTCGATGCCCCGCGGACGGTCGCGGTGCTGGGGGAGATGGGGGAGCTCGGCCCCGGCTCCGCCGGCTACCACGGCGAGGTCGGCGAGCACGCCCGCGCCGCCGGGATCGACTTCGTAGTCGGCGTCGGCCTGCCGGCCCGCGACTACGGCCCCGACGAGCTGGTCGCCGACCCGGGCGAGGCCGCCGAACTGCTGGCCGAGCTGCTCGAACCGGGCGACGCGGTCCTGGTCAAGGGTTCGCGCTCGGCCGGCCTGGAGGCGGTCGCCGATCAACTGGTCGACCTGGTCCCGGCGGAGGAGGGCTGATGGGCGAAGTCCTGATCGCGGGGATGGCGGCGATGCTGATCTGCATCTTCCTCGGGCCCAAATTCATCGAATACCTGCGGGTCAAGGAGTTCGGTCAGCACATCCGCGAGGACGGGCCGCAGGAGCACCACACCAAGGCCGGTACCCCGACGATGGGCGGGCTGATCGTCTTCGCCTCGATCTGCGTCCCCTTCCTCGTCCTCTCCGACCGCGACGCCCAGAGCATGGCCGTCTTCGGGGTGGCGATGGGCTGCGCTGTGCTCGGCTTCGCCGACGACTACATCAAGATCGTCAAACGCCGCTCGCTCGGCCTCGCCGGGCGCTGGAAGCTGCTCGGCCAGTTGCTGCTGGCGCTGGCGCTGTGGTGGGTGGCGCGCCACGAGGTCGGGCTGGAGCCGACGCTCTACTTCCGCATCGGCGACGGCAGCATCGACCTCGGCCCGGTCCTCTACTTCGTCCTCGTCTTCCTCGTCATCGCCGGCACCTCGAACGGCGTCAACCTCACCGACGGCCTCGACGGCCTCGCCGCCGGCTCCTGCGCGATCGTCCTCCTCGCCTACACGGCGATCTCCTTCATCTCCAACGAGCAGCAGGACCTGGCGCTGCTCTCGGCCTGCCTGGTCGGAGCCTGCGTCGGCTTCCTCTGGTTCAACGCCTTCCCGGCCTCGATCTTCATGGGGGACACCGGCTCGCTCGGCCTCGGCGGGGCGATCGGCGCCCTGGCGGTGATGACCCAGACCGAGGTCCTGCTGATCATCATCGGCGGCATCTTCGTGATCGAGGCGCTCTCGGTCCTACTCCAGGTCTTCGCTTTCAAAACCTTCCGCCGCCGCGTCCTGCTGATGGCGCCGCTGCACCACCACTTCGAGATGATGGCCTGGTCGGAGACGAAGATCATGCTCCGCTTCTGGATCATCGCCGCCGTCTGTTCGGGGATCGGTTTCACCCTGTACCAGCAGTCGATCGGGCGCTAGGAGCGCGGTGCCGGAGGTAGAGGTCACCGCCGGCCGGATCGCCTACCAGGACAGTGGCGGGGAGGGGCCGGTCCTGGTCCTGATCCCGGGACTGCTGATGGACTGGAAGCAGTGGCGCAAGGTGATCGACGAGCTGACGCCGGAGTTCCGCTGCATCTCGCCCTCGCTGCCGACGGGTGCGCACTGGAAACCGATGAAGCCCGACGCCGACCTGACCCTGGTCGGAATGGGGCGGATCGTCACCGAGTTCCTCGAGGCGGCCGACCTGCGCGACGTCACCCTCTGCTTCAACGACTGGTGCGGAGCCCAGGTGATGATTGCCAACGGCGGCATGGATCGGGTCGGCAAGCTCGTCCTCGTCTCC
>DASUTJ010000028.1:0-72072 GCA_036374655.1 Solirubrobacterales bacterium
ACATCCCCGGCACCACAAACGGGACAGTGTTCTCGGAGGAAGCCGAAATAACAGTCGGATCCCCGTTCGGGACGCTCAACTGCAAGACCAACGCCGGCGTCGATCTCGGCACCCTGACAGGGACCAAAGAAGGCCACGCGACCATCGACGTCAACGCTGTCCTCAACTGCGGCTTCCTAATGCCCTCCGCCACGCTGAAAGGGACCTACACGGTCACAAGCCCGACAGGGCTGGGGGTCTCGGCCTAGCCGGGACCAGAAAGTCGCCGCTCCGTCAAGAACCTGGTCTTGAAGAAGACCCGTTGAAGAATTTTCCGGGCCGTGTCGATTTCCGCTCCGCCCGTTCGTCGGGTAGATAGAAGACACCCCCGACCCCTCAAGGAGGAAGCAGATGCGTTTCATGGTTTTGGTTCCCAGCAGCCCCGAGTCCGAGGCGGGCGAGATGCCCGGCACCGAGCTTCTGGAGGCGATGACGCGGTACAACGAAGAGCTGGTCAAGGCCGGCGTGATGGTCGGCGGCGACGGCCTGCGGCCGACGTCGGATGGCGCCAAGATCCGCTTCGACGGCGAGGAGCGCACCGTCACCGACGGCCCCTTCGCCGAGGCCAAGGAGGTCGTCGCCGGCTACTGGCTCTGGGAGTGCGAGTCGCGCGAGGCGGCGATCGAGTGGCTGAAGAAGGCCCCGTTCGACGGCGGCACCGAAATCGAACTGCGCCAGATCGCCGAGCTCGAGGACTTCGACGAGCAGCTGACCCCGGAGCTGCGCGAGGCCAACGAGCGGCTGGAACAGCAGATCGAGGGGGGCGGAAAGGCCTAGCGCGAGCGGACGCGGACGCGGAACAGCGCCGGTGAGCGATCGCGATTGCCGGCGCTGTCGATCGCGTAGACGCGGAAGGTGTGGCGGCCGGGGCGGACCTTGAACGCGCGCGGCGAGCGGCAGGGGCGGAACGGCTGCCGGTCGAGGCGGCAGCGGAACCGGGTCCCGGCCTCGGAGGCGCCGAAGGCGAAGACGACGCGGCGGCGCGGTCCGGCGGCGAAGAGCAGCACCGCCGGACGGCGCCCGAGGAGCGTGGTGGGCGGAGTGGTGTCGCCCCGCGGACGTCTGGGTTCGGGTTCCGGTGGTTTGGGCGGCGGTGGCGGGGGCGTCGGTTCCTGTTCGGGTTCATGTTCGGGTTCGGGATCCGGGTCGGGCGGCGTGTCGGGCGGGCGGAAGCTGTTCGGGGCGCGTTCTTCGACCGACTCGCAGCCGACCGGCGGGCCGTCGACGATCGGCGCGAAGTCGATTAGCGCCGTGTCGAACCCCTCGCCGCAGTCGACAGTCGGGTCGGAGTCGCCGGAGTTGGCGAGGATGATGTCGTTGCCTGCGCCGGCCAGCATGTTGTCGGGCCCGGCCCGGCCGAGCAGCTGGTTCGGCCCGGTGTCGCCGACGAGGTTGTCGCCGAGGTTGGTGCCCTCGACGTCCTCGATTTCCTCCAGGCTGGTCAGATCGGCGGCGCTGGTGCAGCGGGGTTCGCCCTCGGGGCCGATCAGGCCGGCGATCTGCTGGCCCACCTCGATCGCCACTCCGGACTCGAAGTTGGCCCAGTTGGCGTTGTCGCGGTCGGGGCCGCCGTCGAGGCTGTCGCCGTCGCAGATCGCGTTGGAGATGAACAGGTCCTCGCCGGAGCCGGCGTCGAGCTGGTCGCCGCCGCCATTGTTCGGCAGCGCGTCGTCGCGTCCGCCAGCGCTGACCACGTCGTCGCCGGCGCCGTCGACCAGCGCGTCTTCGGTCTCGCCGCCGCTCAGCTGGTCGTCGTCGCCGTTGCCGAGCAGGATCGCCGAGACCGCCTCCGGGAGCCCCGGGGCGAGGAGCACGTCGTTGCCGTCGAGCCCGGCGAGCAGGATCGAGTCGGGGGCTTCGGGGACGGGACAGGAGACCGTGTTGCCGCTCGGCGCGTTGCAGCCGCCCGCGGTGCCGGCTTCGAACTGTCCCTCGCTGCCGGCGAGCAGCGTGAAGGTGACCGCGCCGCCGCTGTAGCTCACGGTCACCCGGTCGTCTTCGTCGCTCCCCGTCAGGTAGACGCCGGGCGGCGTCCCCGAGCCGGGCGCCATCACGCCGACGGCGATCGCCCCGGGGTCGCGCAGGTCGAGTTCCTCGCCGCTCGACTCGCAGTCCTCGACCGCGACTTCGACGCAGCCGTCGCCGTCGGCGCCGCCGCGGGCCGTGTCGCCGCCACCCCCGCCGCCGTCGATCAGGTCGGCGCCGCCGCCGCCGTAGAAGGTCTCCGCGTCGCCGGTGCCGACGAGGTAGTCGGGGAAGGGCGTGCCGATCACCGTCTCGAAGGCGCTGAAGTCGGTCGCCGGCGTGAACGGGATGTCGAAGCCGCCGCCGGAGGGAGCGGAGCCGTTGTTGGCGAAGTCCTGCCCGAGGTCGACGTAGACGCCGCGCCCCTCGGCGCCCGCGGGGAAGCCGGCGTCGGTGAAGAAGGAGCCGGTGTTGGGGAAGCCGGGCGTCACCCCGGTCGCGAAGCTGAGCGTGTCGATGCCGCCACCGGAGTCGCCGATCGCGTCGATCGTCGCGTCGCCGCGGGCGAAGTCGTCGCCGCCCTCGCCGTCCAGGGAGTCGGCCCCGAAACCCCCCGAGAGCCGGTCGTCACCGTTGCCGCCCAGGAGCCGGTCGTCACCGACTCCGCCGTAGAGCCGGTCCGCCCCTTCGCCGCCGAACAGGGTGTCGTTCCCCCGCTGGCCGTAGAGCACGTCGTCGCCGCCTTCGCCGAAGACGGTGGTGATGTTGCGCGGCAACCGGATCACGTCGGCGCAGGGCGTGCCGACGATCGTCGTGCCGGCGGTTTCCGGACCTTCCGCGCAGCTCGGCGCGGCCGCCGACATCCCCGGCCACGGCAGGAAAGCAGCAAGCGTCAATCCCATCGCGACGAGGCGGCGGAGTCCCATGCACGCCAGCTACCCCTGGAGTGCGACCGGTACTCCGAGCAGCTCGAGATTGCCTCAAATCGAGAAGAAATGAACCGCGTAATCGAAGAAGAAGCGGCCGATCGTGGGATCAAGCCGATCGACCCGGGTGCGTCGTCCGCGGAGGGGGGCTGAAGGTCCACACCAGACGATCCCTCGGTCGCGCGAATCACTTTCGCCGAGGCGATCATCCCCCCTGCCAGGACCAAAATATACCGCGAAGGGCCCTTGATTCAATGCCCGGCCCGTCTGTATAAACCCGCGCCGCAAGTCGGAACCAACCGATCGGAGTGGTGCAGATGAGGGTCTCTTTTCCGCAGAGCGAGAGTGCCGTCGTGATCGTCGGCGCGGGTCCGACGGGGCTGATGCTGGCGGGTGAGCTTGCACTCGCCGGCGTCGAGCCCACCGTCCTCGAGCGGCGGCCCCACCAGGAGCTGGTCGGCTCGCGCGCCGGTGGCTTGCACTCGCGGACGATCGAGATCCTCGACCAGCGCGGGATAGCGGAGCGGTTCCTCGCCCTCGGGCAGACCCACGAAGCCGCGCTGTTCGCCGACGCCGTTCTCGACACCAGCGATCTGCCCAGCCGCCATCCCTACAGCCTGGCGCTGTTTCAGAAGGAGATCGAACGGATCCTGGCCGGATGGGTCGACGAGCTCGGCGTGGAGATCCACTACGGCCAGGAGGTCGCCGGCTTCTCGCAGGACGAGAGCGGTGTTGAGGTGCGGCTTGGCGACGACGGCCCGCTGCGGGCCCGGTACCTCGTCGGCTGCGACGGCGGACGCAGCCCGATCCGCAGAGCGGCCGGGATCGAGTTCCTCGGCTGGGACGCCTCGATCAGCGCCCTGATCGCCGCGGTGGAGATGGCGGAGAAACCGGAGCTCGGCCTCCGCTACAGCAGCGTCGGCGTCAGCGGCATCGGCCCGATGGGGGAGGGCGAGACGTTGCGGGTGGTGATCGCCGAGCAGGAGCTGAACTCCGGCGAGCCTGGCCTGGACGATCTTCGCCGGGCTCTCGATGCCGTCTACGGAACCGACTTCGGTGTCCACAGCCCCAGCTGGATCTCCCGCTTCACCGACGCCACGCGCCAGGCCGCCGACTATCGCAAGGGCCGGGTCCTGCTCGCCGGCGACTCGGCCCACATCCACTATCCCGCCGGCGGCCAGGGTCTCCAGCACGGCATCCAGGACGCGGTCAACCTCGGCTGGAAGCTGGCCCAGGTGGTGAGGGGGACCTCGCCTGACTCCCTGCTCGACACCTACCAGGCCGAGCGCCACCCGCCCACCGCGCGAGGGCTGCGGGAGACGATGGCGGCGACCGCGCTGCAGCGGGGCGATGCCCGGACGACGGCCCTGCGGGAAACGCTGACCGAGCTGGCGGCGTTGGAGGAGCCGCGGAAACGGATCGCCGCCGAACGGCACGGCCTCGACATCCGCTACGACCTCGGCGACGGCCACCCCCTCCTCGGCCGCCGCATGCCGGACCTCGACCTGGTGACCGCCGGCGGCTCGCTCCGCACCTACTCCCTGCTGGCCCAAGCCCGCCCGGCCCTGGTCAACTTCGGCGACCCAGCCGGGATCGACATCGCACCATGGGCCGACCGTGTCCAGCTGGTCGACGCCGGCTACGAAGGCGCCTGGGAGCTTCCGGTCCAAGGCGAGGTCCCTGCCCCTGCCGCCGTCCTGATCCGCCCCGACGGCCACGTCGCCTGGGTCGGCGATGGCACCGCCGACGGCCTCACCGAGGTCCTCACCACCTGGTTCGGCTCGGCGGCGAGAGCGCCACTCGCCAAGTCAGGCTCATCGTGACGAGTCGAGCCAGGTAGCCGTTCGGCTCTGCGCCAATTCAGCGGCTTGCGCCACTCGCGATTCGCCGCCGACCGAGCTTGAGTTTGGCTGTGGCCCGGCCGGGCGCCATAGCGGCGGCGTGTTACTCCAGTGTGGGGGCAGTCCAGGCGTGCCCGATGAAGGTCGGCTCGGGAGAGAGGGCGACGCCGAAGACATCCCAGACCCGGGAAACGATCGTTTGGGCCAGCTCCAGGACCTCGGCGGTGGTGCCGCCGCCGCGGTTCACCAAGGCGAGGACGTGCTTGCCCGAGATTCCAATTCCACGGTCGCCGCCGTGCCCTTTGTCGAATCCCGCCCGCTCGATCATCCAGGCGGCGGGGACCCGCACCCGGTCGGCGCCGCTGCGCTCCGCGAAGGTCGGGGGTGTCTCTCCGGTTGCCTCCAGTGCCCGAGCTTCCAGTGCCTGCAGCTCCTCCAGCCCGAAGCGGGGATTGGTGAAGAAGGAGCCGAGTGAGTAGGTATCGGGATCCTCTCGGTCCAACACCATCCCCTTCTTCTTCCGCAGCGCGAGGACGGCCTCCCGTGCCTCATTCAGATCGACCCTGTCACGGCGCGCGACTCCCAAGCGTGCGGCAAGCTCCTTGTTTCGAATGGGTTTGGAGAGCGCGCTGCGCTCGAGTTTCACCTGGATCGCGATCACCACATACCGACCCGGTGTCTTTTTAAACACGCTGGTTCGGTAATCGAACTGACACTCTTCGCGCGTCAGTTCGACGACCCGCCGTAGGTGACGGTCGAAGGCCTCGACCTTGACGACCACCTCTGCGACCTCCTGTCCGTAGGCGCCCACGTTCTGGATGGGCGTGGCGCCGACGGTCCCGGGAATGCCGGCCAAGCACTCGATCCCGGCGAGGTCGTTGTCCACCGTCTCCGTCACCAGTCGGTCCCACGATTCCCCTGCCTGAACCCTCAGCACCTCACGGTCCTGGTCAGTGTGGACACGCTCGATTCCACGGGTAATGACCTTCAAAGTGCGCCCTCCGACACCATCGTCGGCGACCAGGATGTTGGAGCCGCCGCCGAGGACGAAAAGCTCCCCTTGCTCGGCGTCGTCCAGCAGGGAGAGCAGGTCCAGCTCGGTCCGCGCCTCGGCGAATTCCTTGGCCGGGCCGCCCAGGCCGATCGTCGTGTGGGCAGCGAGATCTGTCACGGCTTCTGCGGGAGAGGCAAACTGGATGACTCCCTACCAGGGGATTTTCGGCAGTGCCTCGGTGAGGCGGCGGACCTTGCCGGTGAGGCTCGCCTTCGGCCCTCGCAGCAGCTTCGGAAGCTCGCGCAGGAGGTGCGCCCTGAGGACGACCATGCCGGCGCCCTTGACCCGGATGAAGTCGTTCTCCTCCGGATCGAGCGGGGTGACTTCGGGCATCCGCCCGAGGACGTGGTCCTCGCTGACCGCTGTCTCCAGCGCCGTCGCGACGGGGTCGACGGCAAGCGCTCCGGTGAGGACGATGGTGGCCGGGTTCAACATCGCAACCGGCGCCACCAGCGACTTGCCGACGAGCGTGCCGACATCTTCGAGCACCCGGCTGTGAACATCCTTTTCGGGCTCTGCGATCATCGATTTCGCGACCTGGACCGCGGCAGCCGAGGGGTCAATCCGCCGTGCCACCGACGCGGCCCCGACGTAGGCCTCCAAGTGACGGGGGGACTCCTGCCCCGGGGGCACGCAGGAGCATCCAGCAGCCTCTACCTCGCCCAGCCCCTCGTCTCGCTCTCGGTTGAGTTTCTCGACCAGCGCAGGTTCGACCGGGATATGCCCGATCTCCCCTGCGAGGTGCTCCAGACCCCCGGTCAGGATGCTGCGGCGAAAGCCCGACGTGGACCCGAGCTTTTCGTTCGACTCCTTCGGCTCGACGACGATCGTCGCGCCCCCGATTCCACCGGAGAGGCGCAGGACCATCGCCAGGCGGGGGTTTTCTTGGCGGCGGTGCTCCGGTGTGGTGGTCTGGAGATAGGCGACACCGACGGCAGCGGCGGCCGCGTCGTTGATCGCATCCGAACGGTCCTGGCGAACCTTCAGCCTCTGGGCAACCCGGCTGTCGAGTGGATCGCCGCGCCGCCATCCCTCGTTCTGGAGCGCATGCCCGACGGTCTGCTTTTCGCGGGTCACGGGGGCGGGCCAGGCGACGGCGACCCTCATCAGTGGCAGCTTCTCCGCGACCAGCAGTTTCTTCTCGTCGAAGGCCCTTTCCAACACCTGGCCGAAGGTGTCGCGAAGACGGTTGAGCAGGTCATCGGGGTGAAACGCGAGTTGCTCGGGGTCGTGCTCGGCTTCGGCCTTACAGTGCAGCTGACCGTTCGCGTCGACGAGGGCGGCGCGCAGGCTCTGGGTCCCGATCGAAGCGCTGAGGACGAGCCCGGCTCCCGGCCCGAAGGCGAGGACGTTGCGCGTCGCCTCGAAGAACCGAAGACCGGGGTTGCTCGGTCGAACACCGAGGTCCTCGCCGTGGCTGCGGAAGATGTCGTCATTGATGTGAAGCTCTTCGCAGAACTCCGCGCGCGTCATGTTGCGGTCCCGCATCTCGCTTCCGTAGAGCCAGAGTCCCCTGGCGGCCTTCACGCATACAAGCTTTTCCATCGATGCAGTATCCCCGTTTAGTGAACAAGTTTGCTTTTCAGTACTGATTTCGGTGGTTAAAACGGCACCAAAATCACTCTCTTTAGAGGTAACGAACATCTTCATGGACATCCCTTGTGCCGCCTCTTCCGATCTGGGCGAGATACCGGACCCGACGAAGGAAGAGCATGGCCCGCAAACACGACAACACTCCCTCAGATCAGCGCCTCCTCGCCTTGATCGCCGGGTTCCTGGAAGGGCTGCCGCGCGAGAGCCGGATGCAGCTCGGGGGTGCCCATAGACATCTCACCGGGGTGCGCCGTGCGCTCGAGGACGCCGGGCATCACGGCAGCTCCGGGGTGGAGAACCTGAAGGATTTCGTCGAGCGGCACATGTCGGCGGTCGCCTTCGCGGTGCTGCTCGACCCGCCGCGACCGATCGACGACCCCTGGGTGCTCGACCAAGCCGCTGGTCTTAGTGAAGAGGTGCTGCGCTCACGCGCACGTCTCTACAAAAAGCAATACGGGGACCTCGTAGACCTCTCTGCTGCCAAGGCGATCGGGTGGCTGTCGCTGTTAGAGCTCGCCAAGCGGATGGAGAAGGACGAGGAGATCCGAAACCCTCTCGGCCTCCTCCGGGTGATCATCGAAGGCGATGTCGGAAGGGTCATCAATGCCTCGCTCCGTCAGGCGCAGCCCGGGGCCGCCGCCGCTCGCACGCTCGCCAAGAAGGAAGCTAAGCGCCTGCTGCATGAGCAGCCCGAGCTGGACCCGCTCGAGCGACGGACGCTGGCGATGAAGCTGGCGCGCGAGCACCTCGGCCGCTTCTACAACTTTCTCGACCGAGAGGGCGAGGAGTCGCTCGACGCTGTCGAGGATGAGGGCGCCGGCACCTCGGACCAGGCCATCGGCCACCTGTTCGTCGAGGCGGGCGACGGCCTGGTCGCGAATCGGGACCGCTACACCGACATCGACCGCCGCGCCTGGGCGAGGTTCAAGGCGGCCGGCCTCCGCGGCCGTGACATCGACTGGCGCGGCGAATGCGCACCCCACACCGGATCGCAGCGCCTCCGAGCTCTCTTCGCAAAGCTCTGCCGCGACCTCGAGGACTGGCTCTAGAGGTCGAGCAGCAGCCGGCGCTGTTCGATCCGCTGGGCCATCGCCTGCTCGAGCACTTCGCGCTTGCGGGGGGTGGCTGGCTCGTCGCGCACCTGCGAGATCAGCCGCAGGTCGTACTCGTCGAGCTCGGCGGCGACCGCGGCGACCGCGGCGCTCAGGTCCATGTCCTCGCTGACCGGCACCGCGCTCGGTTCACGGATCAGCTCCCGGGCCAGCGAAACCGCCTCGGGGCCGGGTCCGTGGATGAGCGGGGACATGCGGCCCAGTCTGACACCGGGCACAGCGGCGAATGCGGCCTCTGGCCGCTTGTCTTATTGCATCGATGGGTCTTCCGGCTGCCCGGGGCGCCCTTTGCCCGCGCCGGAGAACATCTTCTGCCGCTCGAGGTAGCGATCGGCGAGTTCGGGAACCATCTCCAGCATCCGTGCGCGGAGCTCGGGGACCAGCTCGTTGCTGACCTCCCGCTCCAGGTCGGTGATCCGCCGCAGCCGGTCGGCGATCGCCTCGCCGTTCAGCTTGGCGTGGATCCGCGCCTCTTCGAGCCCGCTGGCGACCTCGATCCGGCGCAGCTCGTCGCGGGCATCTTCCTCGGCCTGGCGCCGCGCCACCGAGCGTTCGTCGCGGTCCTCCTGGACGAGCTCGTAGCGGGAGGGACGCCCGAGCAGGGTGAGCGTCTTGAACAGCACCGGGACGCAGTCGATGGCGAGGATGAACAGCGCCAGCAGGATCGCGACGTAGCGCATGCTGGGGTGGTCGGAGACGAGGGTGGCGAGGGCGTCGATCTGGTCCAGCAGGCCGTTCTTCGCCTCGTAGGCGTCTTCGACTTTCTTCCGTTCCTGCTTGTACTGGACGAGGAGTTCGCCGAGGTCGGCGTTCACGACCGCCAGTTCGCTCCTCGCGAAGTCCTTCGCCTGCCGCTGGCCCGATCCCGCTTCCAGCAGCAGCCGCTTCCGCAGATCGAGGAGCTGCTGGCGGATGCCCGCCGCTTCGGCGGCGCGAGCGCTCGCCTCTTCCTGTTTGGCGCGGTAGGAGGGACCGGGGCCGACGTGGCCGGTGCCGCAGGTTCCGTCCAGCTCGCAGATCGCGCTGTTCTGGGCGGCACCGAGCCGTTTCTGCGCTGCGCTCAGCTGCTGCTGCAGCCTGGCGTAGTCCGGGCTTTCCGAGAGGACGGAGCTTGCCAGGCTAGAGGTGAGCGATTTCTCCAGGTCGTCCTGTTCTCCCCTCAACTCTTCGACTTTGTCGAATTGGCGGTCGAGGGCGGCCTTGGCCTTTGCCTGGGCTGCCTGCCGTTCTTCGGTCGCCTTGGTGTTGACCTCGCCATGGAAGACGGTGAGCAGCGTCGGGGTCGAGATCACGAGGCCGACGATCACGGCCAAGGCGAGGCGGGGAAGCGCAAGCAGCAGGGTCCGCAGCGGAGTCGACTGGCGCCGGATCGTCAGCAGCAGCCACCGGTCCAGGTTCATGATCGCCAGTCCCCAGAAGACGCCGGCGGGCAGCGAGAGCACGAAGGGCGTGTGGAGCCAGTCGTGGCAGGCCGCCGCGCCCGCAACCACCGCCAGCAGCGAGGTGACGAGGACGGTGCCGCCCAACGCGCAGATCCTGGTTCGTTCGCTCGGGAATTCGGCGGCGATCTCCTCGTCGCCGCCACCAAGCCAGAAGAAAAGCTCGCCCATCTAGATCGCCTCCTGTTCAGTGGGTCTCTGCCAGGACTGTGTCGTCACCGGCGCCAGAAGTCAGCGGCAACCGCACGAAGAGCTCACGGAAGTCGCCCGCGATCCGGACCGCGCCCTCCGCGGCGCCGCTGACCTCGAGGACGTCGCCCGGCCGGGCGCCGAGTCGCTCGAGGGTCAGTTCGGAGCGTGGGTCGGCCGCCGTCAGGCCGCCGGCGATCAGGTCGGGGCTGGGAATCTGTTCCCCGGCTCGCGGCCAGGGGCCGCCGCACTGCTCGCAGCGCGGGTCGCGCCGCCAGCGGTGCGCCGGCGCCCCCACCTCGCAGGTCGCGCCGCAGCCGGATTCCGGGCAGTTGGCCCGCTCGACGAAGACGTCCGGGGGGAAGAGCGTGACGCCGTCCCCGAGCGTCGCGAGCGCCTCGGCGACCGTCGCCCCAGCCGAAATCCCCGAGGTGACCGTGCCGCTGAGGCGGCGGTGGCGCTCGGAGCATTCGGGGTCTGGACGGGGGCGGAAGACCTCGCTTTCGCCGCTGCGTAGGTCGAACATCACCCGCCTCGGAGCGGGCTCGCGCCCGTGCAGCAGGCCGATGATCGCCTCGGAGCAGAGCGCGCCGAGCGCCGCGGCGCCGTTCTGGATCGCCGGCACGACGCCGGTGGTGTCGGAATAGCGCGCGTACTGTTCGCAGGAGAAGGCGCCCGGTAGCGCCTCCCCGGCACAGCTCCAGCACGGCGAGCGCTGGGGATTCCCCGCCGCCGGATAGAGGGTCATCCCGACCTGCGCTCCCGAGAAGCCGCCGTCGACGATCGGGATGCCGAGGAGCATCGCGACCCGGGCCAGGTAGCTGCGGGCGACGAGCGAGTCGACGCAGGCGGCGATCACGTCGACACCTTCGAAGGCGCCGAGGCCGAGCTCCTCGATCCAGGTGTCGGCGACGAGGATGCTGCTCTGCTCGTCGACGTGGACGGCGCGGAGCTCGCGGCCGACGCAGGTTGCCTTCGGCAGGCGCTCCCCCGGCACGTAGGTGCCGCGCCGCGGGTGCAGCGGCGAGCGCGTGCGGTTGTGGTCCTCGAAGACGTCGCCGTCGACGATGCGCAGCCCCCGCACGCCGGTCAGCGCGAGGTCGAGGGCGAGGTTCTGGCCGAGAGCGCCGGCGCCGACGACGAGGACGCACGACCGTTCGAGCACGGTCGGGTCATAGCCGGCGCGGCGGGCGCGGCTGTGGAGCTCTGGCGTTGCGGAGATCTGTGGCATTGGCGGGTCCTTTGTCGGGGAGTGGTCAGTCGACGCAGAGGCAGTCGGCGCCCCGTTCGCACTCGGCGATCGGCCGACCGCAGGCGAGGCCGATCGCGTCCGGCGCGCGGCGCACTTCGCCGGAGAATCGAGGGGCCGGAGCGCGAGGGGCGAAGCGGGGGTTTGCCCGCGCTGCGGGGGCGCCGGGAGGGCGGCCGAAGGCGTCTCGCCGGCTGACCATCCCCCGTCCCTGGAACCTGGGACGGGGGTTCGGTTTGGTCGGCAGCGGCACCGAGCGCTGGGGCAAGCGGAAGCCCCCGGGCGGGCTGGAGGGCGGCGGTTTCCGGAAGTAGACGCTCCAGACCAGCAGGCCGACCAGCCCGAGGACGACGAGGGCGATGAGGACGCTCATCACCAGCCGCCGCCCGCCGTCAGCCAGGCTACGGCGAAGACGACCCAAAGGACCACGATCATGATCGCCACGGTGGTGGCGAGCGGGGGCCAGACGATCACCGTCGCGTGGCGGCGTTGGGGCAGGCCGCGGCGGCGCGGCTCCACCGGCAGCTCCTCCACCTGGACCTTCGGCGGGGGCCGCCGGCCCGGGAGCAGGGGCGTCGCCGGGTCCGAAGCGGGACCGACGAAGACCATGTAGCGCTCCCGCGGGGCCTCCAAGCCGGAGATCACGATCCCGACCGACGCCGGCTCCGTCCAGACGCTCTGCTCCTCGCGATCGACGTGGGAGAAGTAGGCCTCGAAGAGGGGATGGGTGTGTCCCCAGCCCAGCGGCTTCAGCAGCGGGTCCTGCTGCCAGGCCCGGGCGATCATCGCCTCCGCGCCCTCGGCCGTGATCGTCACCGTCGCCTCGGTTCCGTCGACCTCACCGGGCTCGGGGAAGATGAGCTTGGTGACGATCGCGCAGGTGTTCCTACCGTCGCTGAAGAAACCGCCGAAGAGCAGGCAGGCCGTCTCCACCGGGTGCTCGCTGCGCTCCAGTGCCGCGAGGTCCTCGAGCACGGTCTTGGCAACGAAGACCCGCCGCCCGTCTTCGGTCCTGTGCTCGATGAACCGGGCAGGGTCGGGGACGTCACGCATCAACGGCGGCGCCGTCCTGCGCACGCTGCCCGACATCCGCGGCGGCGCACCCGGGCGTAGCCCGTCCTTCGTCAGCACGCCCATCAGCGCTCACCCGCCGGGGCGAATCGCGGGCGCGGCGGCGAGGACGACCCGCGGAACCGGCCGCTGGCCTGCGGCGCGGCGGCGCGTGCCGGACGGAACCGGTCGGTTGACGGCGCCGCGGTGGCGGCGGGTCGGAAGACGCCTGAGCGCCGCGCTTCCTCGGCCCGGATGCTCGGGAAGCGAAGGTCCGGGTTCAGCGGCTCGAACTTCATCTCGTCGCGCCAGTAGGCAACGGCCGAGCCGTTGTAGCCGTGGTAGGACGGCGTCGGCGGCGGCTCGTCGAAGTTGAGCAATTTGCCGATGTGGATGATGTAGTCGACCAGCAGCGTGCGGTTCGGGATCCAGGTGTGGTCGCCGTGGCAGACCGGCACGTTGGCGGCAAAGTGCGGCGTCCAGGGGATGACGTCGCTCACGACCCAGGCGGTTGGCGCGGAGCGGGGGTAGTCGCCGTTGGCAAGCGGCGCCACGTGCACCATGGTCGGCTGGTGCCGGACGCCCCGCGCCCGCAGGGTGTCGAATTCGTAGACGACGAGGTAGTCGGTCGGCGGGTTCAGGTCACCGGGGGGGACCGGGTCCCGGCCGGCACGCGCGTCGGCGGCATTCCGGTGCCCGGTGACCCGGACGGGGCAGTCGGCGTCGTTGAGCAGTTCGATCGTCCGCTGATCGGTGCGCAGTCGCTCCACCCTCTCCGCGGGGGATAGCGAGCGGGCCATCAGACCAAGGCCCCGTGCGAGTCGCGGATGAACTCGATCTGGTCACCATCCTCTACCCCGCTCTGCGCCAGCCGCGAGCTCGGCGTCAGGTCGCTGTTCGTCTTCGGGTGCAGGACCCGCCACCGCTCCCCCGCCGCCAACTGCGGCAAATAGCTCTCCTCGTTCAGCCCAGCGATCAGCTCGCTGATCGAGAGGTCCGGGGCAACGTCCGCCTCATAAGGGTCGGCGGCCTCCTTCGCTTTGCAGAAGATGTGGATCGTCTCCGTCTCCGCTGCGGCCTGCGACATATCTGCCTCCTTCGTAAGCACTGCTCGATTACGGGGTTCCGGAGGGTCTGTGTCGAACCGCCGACGAAAAGTCAGCGACGAGCCGAATGAGATGGGGTCAGCCGTTCACCGACTTTCCGCCTCGGCGAATCTCCGTACCGCTTCAACCATTTGGGCCCGGACTTCATCCCCCGCCCGACCAATGCGCATCGCGATCCTGATTCCGTTGAGACCGCGCGCCGATGCGGGGTCGATACTGACGGTCTAGCTCTGGTCGCCGACCAAAGCGAGCGGAATCAAGGGCAATCGCAGGCAATCGCCGCCTATTTGGCCCCGATCAGGCAGTTTCTGCCTGATGGGAAGTGGATTTTGGGTCTCGGCTTAAACGACTGCCGAAAACTGATCTTGCGACGTGCAGGGGTTCTGCTGAATGGAGCTGGGCGGGTTCGAACCGCCGACCTCCTGGGTGCGATGTAGGGCGCTGGCTACTCGCATTCCGCCTGAATCTCGCATGACAAGCGGCTTTGCGCCGCTCGCGATTCGCCGCCGATCAAGCCCGATATGCGCGGATAGGCGGGGATTGTCGGGGTGTTCAGGCAGAAATGCGGATTTCTGCCTGATCGGCCTAGCCTCGGTTTAATCGCTGTGTATGGCTAGGTCACGGCAGGCTGACGCCTAGCCAGTATTGGTGCCATGCTGAACACGCCCGGCTGTCCAGACAGGTGCTTCGGTGTTTTTCTACTTCGATGAGAGCGGCGACTACGCCTTCCCCGACGAAGGTTTTGACTGCTACGTGCAGGCGGCGCTGGTTTGTCCTGATAGCTGCTTGGCCGAGTTGAATCAGTTCGTCGATGCTCGTCGAGAGGAATGGGCTGTTGATGAGCTGCACGCGACCGAGCTAGAGGCAGGCCAGCGCCTGGAGATCGCTCAATTCATTGGCGATTCCGACTGCCACCTTCTTGCCCAGGTGACGGACACGGCGCTGATCACGAAGAGCCAACTCGAAGAATTCCGCCTGGCGCAGGCCGCAAGGCTGAAGCGCAACCTTGACTGGTACCGGCGTGAGAGCATGAAGGCGCGCGGGGCGCCAGTGAAGGAGATCGAGGATTGGTACGACCGGACACTGAAGCGCGCGGGGCTCGCATCCCAGATTTCCCATGGGGAGTTCATCCAGGCGTTCTTTCTGATTGATCTGATTCTCGACTCGTTCCGAAAGTCGCTCATTGTCTTTCACGAGGATCAGTGGCGCGAGAGCTTCCACGATTTCCGCTTCATCCTCGACGGAAAGTTGCCCGGCAAGATGGCCGCGGGAGAGAAGTTCTTGAACGACTCCCTCGTGCCGGCCTTGGGCTCCATGAAAGGGCAGAGCATCATCACGATTGATAGCTGGCGGGAGGAGCCGGTCCATCCTTTCGTGGAGAAGTTCAGTGCCAAGGGAGGCCGGATTTGGGGCGAAGACGTCGCTGACGCCATCGACCTCAAACGGGTGTTCGAGCATGGTCTTCGGTTCGAGCCCTCTGATCAGGAAAGAGGCCTGCAGCTTGTCGATGCCGTTGCATACATCGTCCGCCGAGCCGTCATGGAGCCCGACGATGAGGCAGCGCAGGAGGCATACGACGCTTTCCGAGGCAAGCTGCGAAACGGCGAGGGCCGCTGCCTGAGGCTTCAGCGTCTAAATGTCGGGAGCGACGATTCTCCATCTTTAGAGCGCTACCGGCGTTTTTACTGATCTTCGGCTCGCGGGCCAAGGCTCGGCTTCACCTCGAAGCGCCAGAGGGCTAGCTGTCGCCCCTCTCGGCTCCAATAGTCCGAAGGGATCAGATTCCCCATACGGCCTGGCTCGGGGTCGACCGCCAACCGCGACGGAGTTCCCTCTTCATCCAAGGTTGCCTGATTGAAGGAAGCCGAAAAGAGTGAACTGAGCGTCCCAATGGACTGGTGCGGAACGCCCGGTTGTTCCTCGGCTGGTCGATGCGTGAAGTCCACCGAGACGAGGTTGTCATCCCGGTCTAGGCTGGCGGTCTCCTCGACCTCCCAGGGACCCGATTGCATCAGCGCGTGGGCGATCCGGCGCTCCTCGGCATTCGTGAGGATTGTCCCAGCAGCCAGGATCTCGACTTCATCGATCGTGAACGAGACCCGACGTCGACCGTCTGAGTCCGCATCGCCGAGAGTCTGAGGCGCCTTGGCGTCGGCCGTAAGGCGCAGGACCAACGGCGGCGTGGTTGCGATCATCGCGTCGCCGAGGAAGCACATCTCATTCGCGCGCATCGCGTGGGTGAGCTTGAGCTTTGCGATTGATCCCTTGCGGGTGACGACACGCGCGTCCACCAAAGTCCAGAGGTTGGTCTGACTCCAGTAATGGGCGAGGAGCAGGCGGTGGTTGTTCAACTCGGCGTAGCGCTCGAGCGCTTCGAGCTCGCCAATACCGATTTTGCTCTCAAGCAGTCCGGGCGCGACGTTCTTTACCTCGACCAAGACCATCTCGCCGTCCTCCAGGACGAGACGGTAATCAGGGAGCTTCACCATCGCATTGTCTTCCGAAAAGCACTCCCCTTCGTCCTCGTCCTTTACAAGTAAGGCGCCGCCCAGCTCCACGACTACCGCCTTGAAGAGCTCCTGAACCCGCCAACCGTGCAGGCGCGCGGTGTTCGCCAGCGACTCATCAAGACCTCGTGCGATCTCGGCAAGTACGTATTGGCGACGACGCACGTCCTGCAGCGAGGAACCTCGCTCCGGATCGTCGAGGTCGACGAAGAGCGCGAGGGAGCCGAGCTCGCCGCGCTCCCGCTTCAGTCTTTGCAGAGTCATAGCTGCAGTATGAGCGGGAGGGAATGGCTTCGAGCGCCCAGGTCGGGAGGGCGCAAAGATGGAGGGATGGCAGCGGGAAAGAAGATCACCGATGGGCAGCACGACGGGGGACAGGGTCAATTCCTCGTCGGTGTTCTCGTCGGCGACATGGGTCACGAGTGGCATCCGTTCGGCGGAAACGAGGCGGGGATCGACGGAATGATCGAGCTTCGCGACCGCAAGACCCGCGAGGTCAATGGCCAGATGGTCCGCGCGCAGGTAAAAACCGGCGAGTCGTACATCGAAAACGAGACCAAGACGGGCTTCACCTGGACCCCCAGCGCCAAGGATCTCGCCTACTGGGAGGCCTCCAATTCGCCGGTTATCGTCGTCGTCGCTCGGTTGGCAACCCGTCAGGCCTGGTGGGTCGCGTTGGACGATGCCTACCCCGACGCTGACGCACGCGCGGCTCGAACGCTTCACTTTGACAAGGACCGGGGGAGTTTCGACGCCGATGCCCGCGATGCGCTCTGGGGGGTGGCCCGGCGCGAGGAAGAACGTCGGGCTGTTGCTACGAGGATGGTGATCGCCGGCCCCTACGCGGCGGTCGGGCTCCTCGATGACTACGAAAGGGCCCAACAGGCAATTGACGAGCGCCGCTGGATTGACGCAGCAGCGCTTTGGGAGGCGCTCGAGTCAGAGGCTCGAGCCAAGCGCCTCGATCCCCGCCTCGTCTGGCCGGTAGCCGAGCAGAAGGCCCGCGCGCTCGAGCAGGCCGGCCAGAAAAAGGAGGCCGCCTTGATCTGGATACGTCTCGCCCGCGAGCGGGTCGAACGAGACAATCCCGACGCATCGTTCGCGGTCACCCGCGCCTACTTTGACGGAGCCGCAGGATTCGAGATCAGCCTTTTGCAGGCCCGTGCCGAAGCGCCCGAGGCTGGAGTCGACGCACTCCCCCGGTTTCGAGCCCTCTCCCCGAAGGGCGCCGCGGAGAGCCGCTCGCGCGCAGCGGCGTTAGTCGACGCGCTGACTTTCTATGGGCATTTCAAGGAGGCGGAGGAACGAGCGACGCGTGCCCTCGGTAAGCGCATCGACACCGCCGAGAAACGTCAACTCGCCCTCGATCGTCTCGATTGCCTGGCGGAGCTCGGTGAGGAGGTCGGCGCCGAGTGGAAATCCTTCCTGAGCGAACTCGAAGACCAAGGTCCGCATGTCTACGGCATCGGCCTGCAGCGCCGGGCAGTGGCATATGCGCGTGGAGGCGAGTTCGGCAAGGCTCGCGAGTACTTCGACCGAGCGCAAGCTATCTGGGCCAGGGTCGAGGGTGGCGAGGAGCAGGTGGCCGAGGTCGCACTTTGCGTCTCCGACCTCGACCAGCTTAAGACCCTTGGTGAGCAGCGCCCACTGGGCCTGCGGCAAGCAGCTGCGCTCGCTCGGGGGGACCTCGGAACCCCGGCGGCCCGCTCGGACAGGCTGATCAACGGGGGTCTCGCCTACCTCGCCGACGATCGCTGGCCCGATGCCATCGCGCGGTTGACCCTGGCGGCGATGATCGACCGCCGCGCCGGCAACCTGGCCTCCTATCGCCGCTCTGCCTATTTCCTAGCCCGCGCCTATGAGGATGCCGACGAGTTCGCCGAGGCGCTTCGTTTCTGGGTGAAGGTCGGCAGCGACAAACAATCCGCAGAGGTCGCACCACGCATTGACGAGGCTTCCCTGCTGGACCTATGTCGACTTGACGATGGCCCCTCGTGGGAGCGGGCGGCGAGCTTCGCGGCGCTGGCAGCCGGACACCCGCACCTCTCCGACGAGACCGTTGCTCACCTAGCGGAGACGATCGTCTCGGCCGCAACGCCCCCATTTGGGTTGAACGCCCCTCAGCCGAGCTTTCACGCGCGGAAGCTACTGGCAGCAGTGAGTGACCGGATCCCCGCCAAGCTGGCGGCCGATGCCGCGAAGCCACTGATAGAAGACATTCAGCTCGGGAGCCCACTTGCCCAAGACTCCTCCAAAGGCCTCGTCAAGTTGCACCAGCGCGGCGCCGTGAACGTGGCCCCCGCGATCGTTGAGGCGCTTCTCGCCGGAACCGATCTGCCGGTACGGATCGCCGGCTGGCTGCACGATGCTGATGAGTCGGTGATCGAGCCCTTAACCGAGGCAGCGCTCGCCGGCAACCGCGTCGCACTCGAGGAGCTCGCCGCTGCAGACATCCCCGAAAGAGATCCCCGACTGCGAGTCCTCTGCCGAAACGTAATTTCCGCCGCGGTTCAAAGCTCCGAGAATGAGGAGGAAGAAGCAATCGGCGTCTCCTTCGTTGAGTTCGCCGACCTTGCCCGCTTTTGTGAGCCCCGACTTCAGGGCCAGTTCGTCGACATGCTGCTTGGGGTTATCGCAAGCGACCGATACGACGAGCTGTCGAAGACCTCTGCCCTCATCACGGTCACGATGACGGCACCAGGGCTCGCCCCAACCCCGGCCGATCGGGCACTCCGCACGCTGTTGCCGATCGCCGAAGGCCGACCCCTCCAGAGCGCTGTCGGCGTGCTTCGAAGTCACCGTAACCCGAAACGGTCCCGGTTCTCGTTCTCGCGTGCCGCGCCGCCGAGCGCGGTCCGCGCGACAGCAGTGCAGGCCTGTGGGCGTTTGGCAATGCGGGTCGCCCCGCGCTCACGAACGGTAAAGCGGATGCTCGCGGCGGCGCTCGAGTCAGGTGAGCTGGAAGTGGAACGCATGGCGCTTCGTGAGATGACCGGCCTGCCGAACCTCGCCCGGAAGCTGGATCTGCAGCCATGGCTCGGGCACCCGGACCAGGTCTTACGAACTGCGGCCGAGGAGCTGCAGGCAGCACGCCTACGGGCATAGCGAGACGTCCGCGGCTCGAAGGAGGTCTCTAAGAGAAGTTCGCGCTGAACACCTCATCGCTCCAGCCCGACTTGATTCCCTGCAGAGCGACCCGTTTTGCCGCGATCTGCGCGGCCGTCGCTATGACCGGCAGCACCGAGGCAGTCTGCGTGAGGCTCAGCTCCTCTCCCGAGCGGTGACGATGACCGGGCAACAGGCGAATCAACTCTGGGGGGTAGCCGAGGTTTACCAGCGTGTCGTCGCTTCCGTGGGTTGCGACGTTGCGCAAGTCACGAGTCAGGGACTTGGCGTCCGTGATCTCTTGCGCCGAATAGGCGGGTTCGATCTCCCGCCACACCTTCAACCGCTGCGTCAGGCGCTCCCACCTGGCCGCGCCGCGACCGGTCGGGCCTTCCCCGAGGTCGCACAGAGCCTCAATCGCGGCGAGGACGTGCATTAGTCGGTCGGTGCGCTCCAAATCCGATGGCGATCGCTCCGAGACGAAAAGGGACCACGCAGCACTGAGCGCCGCGCGGGCGGCGAGACCGTTTTCAACCGCACGCTCCATCGCCGCGAACGGCGCCCGTAGAAAATCCGGCTTCCTAGGGATCTCCCACTCTTGGTAGTGGTTGATGTGGCGCCCGTGGACGAGGCTGCCGCCCGTCCACGCACCGCGCTCGTAGGGCTTTCGGCCGATGCCGCGCTCGATGTGTGGGCGAGGCTCCCATTCAGCCAGGGAGGGCCAGAGTTGGTGCCACTCCGGCGGAGCGAGCAGACACCACATGGCGAGGGCGTAACGAGCTTTGGTCCGTGCGACGCTGAGGGCGACCGGCTCGGCTCCCCGCTCGACCATCACCAGTTCCGCGGTCCGGCGTCCGTCGAGCGGCCCCGCATGGCTGTCGGGCCTGTGCCACCTGGCGCCCAGGCCGATGTGGTCTTCCAGGTGAGCGAAGATCGTCATGCGGTCAACGGGAGGCCGGCTGTCTCGCTCCCAGTCCTCGGCTTGGTGGACCTCTGCTAGGCCGACCCGATCGGTGATCCTCGAATAGTCCTTGGCGCTCGCATTGGCCAGGGGGATCGTGATGAGCCACTCGGAGCCTTCGTAGACGAACCGCTCGAGCTCCTGGACAAGGATCGCCCAGGTGACCTTTCCCTCGAACTGCACAACGAGATCGCTGATCGTCTCGGCGAGAAACCGCTCGTTGCCGAAGGAGTTGTAGAGAGTCCCGCTTTTGTCGCGCAGCTCCGATACGACACGCCACCTCGCCGATTCGGCCCGCTCATCGAGATAGGCGGTCAAAGGCAGAACTTGCTTCACCTCTCCTGGAGGCGGGGGCGCCTCGCTCTCGGCTTCTGCTCGCCGGAGACCCGCCTCGAGTTCCTCAAGAGAGGAGGATTCCTTGGGCCTCATGCGGCCCCCGCCGGGGGCCGCAGCGGCCACCTCTCCCCGTGGACCCCGCGCCGCTGCCGAACATCCGCCTCCAAGGTGCTTCAACCTACAGCCGATGGACGGCAGAGTTGATGTCTTGCTGGGCAACTTCCGCGTCGGGCGGCTCCACGTCGACCCAGCGTCGGTCCGAGGGGAAGGGGGATGTCTCAGCCCTGCACTGCTCGTTCCAGCCTCGCTGCAACTCGATCCGCGCGACGAAACCCAGAAGATCGCGATCACTGAGCTGGAAGCAGATCTCGTCTTACCCAACCGCGGCGAGGTGGCCCTCGGTCCCGTGGTCGGCGCTCCGGCCCGCGTATCCAGTCTGGACAGCCGGGGCGGTATTTGGGTTTCGATACCGGGGAGCTCGATCGACCATCGAGTCGACTTCCGCTTCCCCCTCTCCATAGAGCAGGTTCGCCTCCTCGAGGACCACGCGGAGCGACTGGGAGACGAGGAGATCCCGCTGGGTTTGCGCCTGCGCATTTCTGCCGCTTGGCTACGGCAAAGCAGCAACGCACCGCGGCCTGGACCAGTTAACCATCCGCTTCCCGCCGCGACCGGGATGGCTTCCGAGCTCTGGCCGCTATGGGAGGGCAAGATCGAACCGCTTGAAGCGCGCCTTCGACGGGACGATTGGGCCACCCAGGTTCTGCCCGGCCTGGGTGCCGACCAGGTTCGGCTGATCGCCGTGCGGCTGCCCGCCAGCTCAAGAGTGCTCGGCAGCGAGGCCGCCGGCGCAATCGACACCGCACGCCACAGATACGACGCTGGCGACTACCGGGGGGCGGTTCAAGCTTGCCGCGATCTGCGCGACGCCGTAAGGAACCACCTTCAAGCCGACCATGGGACGGTTGCAGAACGGGTCGTCGAGGTCTTGGCCTTGCCCGCGGATTCTCCCCAGATCGTCCTCCTCGACAATCTATGGAAAGCCCTCAGCGACCTGAGCAGCGCCGGCCATCACCGACAGGGCAGGCAGCTCGGCGCGGCTGAGGCACGAGCAAGCGTCCTCCTCGCTGCGACCGCGGTCGAGTACCTAACTTCGCTCTTTGCCCGCGGGGAGGCCTAGTTCTGTGCCTGCCCCCGGAAACTTCAACTTCTCTCGCGCGGTGCGGGAATGGAGTTTCGTTCAGCTCCCTCTGGTTGACCTTGGCCATTTTCGCGGCGAGGTGAGGAAGCGGGGACTCTCCGATTTCGGCGTACTCGAGCGTGATTCCTGGGAGACCCTTGATCGCGAGGAGATCTTTACCCCTGTTGCCTACGCCCGCCACGGCATGTGGCACTACGACCAACCTGGCTGCCTGGAAGATGGGGACCTGGTGGTGCGTGAAGAGGTTGGCCATCGGCCGTGGGGCGAGCTACGCGCGGAATCCGAATCAATCCACGGCGACGATGCGAACCCGCAGATCCTCTACCACCACTGGCAGCTGTTCTGGCTGAGCCAATTGCAGGATCGGCTGACTCCCGCAGTCGCGTGGGGCCAACTCGGTCACGGTCTCGAGGAGTTCTACAAAGTTCGTGCCAACCTCGCGTCGGCACCGGATCCCTTGCCGCTTGAAGAGCTGCAGCAGGCTGCGGAAGACTGGCGATCGATCGAGCTTCTCCTCGTACGGGTGCAGAACGTCTTCTTTCCCTTTGAGCGCGGAGGGCCGCGCCGGACCAAGTGGACCGGTAGCGGAGTCAATGGGCTGACGGATGACGCCGCCGAGTGGGCCATGGAGCAACTCAGAACCTTGGACTATCAAGCGCTCGCCGAAGACTGTGGCGTAGACGCGGACCGCTTAGCGACCGCCTATGAGGCACTTGCTTCAACCGGTCTTCACATCGATCCGACGGCCGCATTGTTCGGCTTGCTAGACCAGGTGAATCGGCCAAGTCGCGAGCGCCTTAGTGGCAAGGCGCGTCTTGCTCTTGACTACTACGACGCCAGCCGCATGATCCGCCACTGGCATCGGCGCCTGGAGAGTGCTGACCGGCTGTCCGATATCGATGAGCTCCAGGGCGCCAACGGCACGAGACTGAAGGAGAAGCGTTATGGGACCCTCGATACCCGAGGCAACCGCGCTGTACTCCCAATCGTGCTGGAGGAATACGGTCTTTATCCCTGGCGTGTCCAGTTGATCGGCGAGGGCGACTCAGAGATCGCTGCGCTTCGCGTAATTCTCGATCAAGGGTACGGCCTGTCGTTCGAGACGCTTGGCATCGCGGTTACCGACATGGGGGGTGCAGATATCCCGGCTAAGGCGGAGCGTCTGCTCGCCGCATTTCGCGGCTACGCCAACTACTTCCTCCTGGTCTTTGACAACGAGGGCAAGGCTCGCGAGTTAATCGAGGAGCTGTTGCGAGCGGATGTCATCGAGGGAGTTGGCGATGACCAGCGCAAGGCGATCCGCGAGGAGGCGGCGCGAGCGGCACGTCAGCTAGATGAGCCTAATGCCCGGCGCGCAGCTCTTCGCGCCGCATTGGACCGTGCCAACGATCTCAGCCAGGAGCCTGGGACGGCCCCCGAGTTTGTGCTCTGGAAAGAGAACTTCGAGTTCGACAACTTCACTCTGGCCGAGCTTTGCGAGGTCGTCAACGACTTCGCCACGGAGGTTCAGCTTGAGGGATTTTTGCTTGAGCCTTCCGAGGTTGAGGCGGAGATGAGCCATAACCCGAGCCGAAAAGAGGATGAGCGCGGCATCGCCTCTGTCATCTTGGCGCTCGCGGGGACAAGGGATGCCGGCTTTCGACTTTCCAAGCCAGACTTCGCCAGGCGCCTGGCCCGGTTTGCACTGGCGAATCCAGAGCTGGATGGAAAGCGTCGGCCAATTCTCGATCTAGCCGAGCACCTCGTGCAACTGACCTGGGCCGATCGGCGTCTGGCCGGAGTTCTACGCAGCTAAGTAGTAGTGGCGAGACCCGGATTCGAACTCACCCACAACCGAGCGCATCGTCAGGCTGTTGGACTTCAAGGTAGAGGTGACGGCAACCTTTTCCTCGATCCCCTCACTGCTGAGACGAGCGCCTTTCGAGAAAGTCGTGCTTGACCTTTTCACGCTGTCGAAGACTTCCATCCATCGCTTGCTTGAAGGCAAACCAGTGGTCGCCCCCTCGAGCCCGAGCGAGTAGGTAGATCTCCCAACCGAGTTCATCGAGTTGGTCGTCAGGCGAAAGGCCGCGCTGTTGTTCGTGACAGAACTCGACCGAAGCTCGATCTCCGACGAACTTCAGGGGCTCCAACTCCGCAACACGCGGGACAATCTCTTCCCCTGCACGGACGCCAGCGGCGAAAGCCTCGGGCTCCGTGTCCCGCCGCCAAGAGACGGATTGCGACTCTGAAGGGTTCGAGCCTTTCTCGGCCCGCCGCAAGGTTTCCGCAAACCCGTCGACCACAGCGAGGCGAATGGGTCCCCAGTCCCAGGCCTCAGGGTCAAGGTCGCACGATGAGACAGCTAACACCTTCGCGAGTGGCTCAAGCGCTGACAGGAGCACCTCCAGCTGCTGGTTCGGAAGCATCGCGGCATGGGTGACCGCATCGAGGATGCCCGAGATTGGAGCCAACATTTCATCAAGCAGCGCTTCGTCCTCCGCCAGTGGAGCCAGAGGCCCGGTAGTGAATATCCCCCCCTCGCGAAGCTGGGCTAGGACTTGCTCGGGCAGCCGGGCGTCGCTGAGGGTGGCCACCTCATTGCGGATGCGTGGATCATTGGCGAGATCTTCGGCAAGCCACGAGACGCTGTTTGCGATAGCCCATTTGTCTTCATGGTCAATGGTCCCGGCTCGCCAACGCCTCTTCGCCTCCGACCACCACTCTGCCATTGGGAAGCCACGGGCGGTGTCTGGCACGCGCGGCAGAAGATCGAATCTTCCCAAGGACCAGAGCTCGGCAACCCCGATCTCAAACAGCTCGTCCTCCGTCGGTTCGCGTTCCGGCTCCAGCACCTCTGGCTCCGCCACTGCCCGCCGCTTGGTCTCGACCGTCGGCGGGGCGACTCCAAGAGCGCTGGTCAATGCCAGGCCGACTGCCTCGGCAAACTCGGACCCGACCTCGACAGGGGCGTCGATCATGAACCGCCCCGATCCCGCCGTTGGACCATCATCCGGCCGATAACTAAAGCGAAGGTCGTCAAGAGAACGCGCAATCTCAGGATCGTGACTACGGAGAGCGCCGAGGATGTCGACCACGGGTCGATGCTCCGAGCGCGCGAGCGCCGCTTCAAATGACTCTCCCACGCGAAGCACTATGGGCAGAACGATGGTTCCAACCGTCTTACCGGGGGACCTACGCACGGCGCGACCGACTGCTTGGATGACCGACGCTTGACCGCGGTGAGTGTCGATGAACGCGACCGCGTCGATTCCCGGGTAGTCGACCCCTTCCGTCAGCAACTTCACGTTGGACAGAAGACGATGCTCCGAGGGTTCGTCAGCGCAAAATCTCTCCAAGATCCGAGCCCGTTTGGCCGGACGCATATCGGCGCCGTCGACGTGCTCTACCCACACAGGATCTGTCGGTGCGTCATCCGAGTCGAGCAGTTTCGATGCGGTCGGAAACTGGAGGCTAAACCGCTTCGAATGATTGATAGAAGGCTGAAACGCCACTATCCGCTTGCAGCCGAAGCGGCGCATCGCTCGCGCGCATGCGATCTGGGTTGCGAGGCTGGCGGCGTCGAGATTCTGGTCTCCGTCAGCGGTGACGACGCGGTGCCTCGCGATCAATTGATGCACTTCGTCGTCAGATACCGGGATGACGGCGTCGAGGCCAGCTTCACGTTCTGATCGCGGGCGCGACCCTTGTCGCGGGTTCCGAAAACCGTCGGCGTCGCGGTGAAGAAGAGCCTGCGATCTGCTCGAATGGCTTTGCTGTCCAAAATCGTCTTGTGTGACGATGACTCAAGCCCTGCACAGCGATGGGCCTCGTCTGCAACGGCAAGATCGAAGGACCGGTCGGTCAGCTCCATTGCCTTCGCGATTGCAGGTGAGGAGTTGTAGGTGCAAACGACGAGGAGTGGTTGATCGACGGCGAGAGCCTCGGCAATCGTGACGGGGTCCGTCGTACGCAAGTTGCCGAGCTCGTCGCCCTTGACGAGATCCTCGACTTCGGAGCGCTGCTTGTCGCTACAGACCGAGAGAAGTCGTCGCTTTGTTGCTGCGTGGCGCGCCCAGACACCCGCGGTCTGTCGGAGGAGAGGCAGGGTAGGAACAAGCACGAGAGTCGTCTTGGCCTGCATGCGGTCCGCGGCCCAAGCTGCAATAAGGCTCTTGCCGGTTCCACACGCCATTACGATTTGACCCCGCGGCTCACCTGATTCGACCCAGGCATTGATGTCCCGCAATGCCTCAGCCTGATGCGGTCGTGGGTCCGCAGGACTGACCGTTACTGGACGCAGCTCTTCGATGTTGTGGGGCCAATCCACCATTGAGCGGCGGAGGCCGTCCCGGAGACAGGTCGAGACGGGCTTCTCTTGAGCGCGTATCACCTCCAACGCGCTGGTGGCAACTCGGTCGGTCGACCCGATAAGCAGACGCCCGGAGATGATGGTCCGGTTCGACTCGCTCAGGAACTTGTCGACGTCACTCTTAGTGATCGAATGTTGGGCGCCGTAGTTCTTAGCCTGAATTGCGAAGAGACGGCCATCATGCGTTTCGGCGACAAGGTCGACTCCCCGGTCTCGACCCCATCGCTGCGGCCACTCCTCCCAGAGCCATACCTTCCGAAAGATCGACGTCCACAGAGGCTCGTTTTCGAGATACCACTTGCAAAGAAGCTCGAATTCCTTGCCGTCTGACCCGAACGAGTCGAGCAATGCGTCAAGGGGACTGCCCTGCGTTGCATCCACAATTGAGAACGTAGTGCGCCGAGAGGATGCGTTGGTGGTCATCGGAGGCACAAAGACCTAGCTGAGTGCGCCGCTCGTTGACTGCAGACTTGCTTTGCTGGTCCGGCTAGTGGGGGCTCACCGAGACGGACGCCTGTCTCCGCCCGCCGCCCAAAGCAAGTGGAATCGAGGGCAATCGCCGCCAATCCCCGCATACCTGGCCCCCATCAGGCAGTTTCTGCCTGATCGGGAGCGGATTTTGGGTCTCGGTTCAAACGACTGCCGGAACCCGATCTCGCGACGTGCAGGGCATTCCTCCGATGGAGCTAGGCGGATTCGAACCGCCGACCTCCTGGGTGCGATCCAGGCGCTCTGCCAGCTGAGCTATAGCCCCGGGCTATGTGGGCGTGGGAAGTTGGTCCCATTGGCCCGCAAGCGACAGGATAACCGCATAGTCTTTGGCAGCCTGCTGTTCGAAGGGCGAGCATGAGCATCCTCGACGACGCAATCCGAGAGCATCTGGAACTGAAGCGCGCCCATGGCGCGGACGAGTCTGAGCTGAAACGGCTCGAGGACGAGGCCTTCGGTCCGCCGAGCCGGCCCGAGGAGCCCGATCCCCTCGCCGAGGCGCCGACCGAGTTCATGTCGACGCCGGGTGCTGCCGAGTCGGCGGAGGGCGACGAGGGACGCCGGCGGATCAACGTCGCCGATCTGCAGGAGGCGCCTCCCGCGCAGGAGGAGCCGAAGGTCGAGGCGGTCGAGACCGTGGAGGCCGAGGCCGAGGCGCCCGCGCCGCCGGCCGAGGACGCGGCCCAGGCGGCCCCGCCGGCAGAGGAGACCCTCGCCGTCGAGGAGCCCGCCGCCGACGAGCGCCAGGCGATCGCCGAACAGCCGACCGAATTCTTCGACGTCGAGGCGGAGATGGGGACCGAGGACGCGCCCGCCCCTCCCGCGACCGAGGCGCCGAGCCCCTCCGACGAGGAGATCGCCGAGGCCGAGTCCGCGGAGCCGAAACTCGCCCCGGTGGAGCCGCCGACCGAGATCTACGCCTCCCGCGCCGAGACTCCCGTCGAGGAGCCGGCCTTCGAGGAGGACGAGGACTTCTGGAGCGACCAGCGCCTCTCCGACGAGCTCGACCAGGCGCTCGAGGCGCCTGCCGAGCCTAAGCCCGAGCCCGTCGAGCCCGAGCCAATTGCGCCCGAGCCCCCCGCAGCCGCGCCGCCCCCGCAGGCCAGCCTCGAGGACGAGGCGGAGGACGACACCCCCGCCGGCCACCAGGCCAACTACGACCCCGACACGGGTCACGAGGACGTGCTCGAGGACACTCCCGATTTCCTCGAGGACGCCCCGGAGGACGACGAGCTCTGGTTCGAGCAGCGTCCCCCCAAGGACTTCGACTTCGACGACTAGAACAGTGGAGCCAGCCGGGATCGAACCGGCGACCTTCGCGTTGCAAACGCGACGCTCTTCCAGCTGAGCTATGGCCCCGTGGGGTCATTGTAGGACCGATTGGGTGCCAACTTTCGTCCAGTGGCGCAACCCAGACTGAATAGGAGGGTTTGTCACCATCTAGCGCTGTACCTGCCCTTTGAAGGACCAGTCGATTACTCGCAGGCGACATAGCGATGGCTTCGCCCGCACGTTCGGGGTTGCCCTGGCGCTGCTTATGGCGGCGATCGTTGCGCTGCCTTCGCTCGGCGCGGCGGCGAGCAAGCGGGGCACCGCCGGGCCCAACACGCTGACCGGGACCTTGGGACCGGACACCCTCTCCGGTCGCGGCGGCGCCGACACGCTCAGCGGCCGCGGCGGCGCCGACAAGCTGCTCGGCGGCCCCGGCGCGGACTGGCTCGTCGGCGGCGCGGCGGCCGATCGCCTGCTTGGCGGTCCCGGCAACGATCACGTCCAGGCCCGGGACGGCGCCACCGACGTCGTCGACTGTGGCCCCGGCTCCGACGACTTCGCCTCCGTCGACGACATCGACAAGGTGGCGGCCACCTGCGAGCGGGTCGAGGCTCCCATCGTCGCCCAGCCGCCTGCGCCGCAGCCGCCGGCGGAGGCGCCGCGAGCCACCCCGCCCGCCGAAGGACCGGAAGGACCCCAGGGACCCGAAGGACCGGAAGGACCCCAGGGACCGGAAGGGGAAAACCCGCCGGAAGAAGAGCCGGAAGTCGAATACGAAGAGCAGCCGCTGGCGCTGTTCCCCGACGAACACGGCTGGACCGGGGTCAACGGAAAATTCCAGGACGCGGGCCCGCCCTTCGACGTCAACGGCGATCGCTCGTTCCGCGTCGGCAGCGAAGGCAACGGCACCACCGCGATCGCCACCTCGCCCGAGCTGGAGGAGGTCAACCTCAAAAACTCACACGTCACCGTGCAGGGTCTGGTCAGCTTCAGCAACCGCCTGCAGACGGTGAAGCTGCGCCTCTCCTCCGGTGAGATCGCCACCAACTACGCCGAGGCCACCGTCTGGCAGGAAGACTTCGACCCGATCATCCTCGGCAGCACCTTCGAGTTCCAGTCGCTGGCGCGCGGGGACTTCGCGGTCATCGGTCAGGTCGACTGGTCGAAGATCAATCGCGCCCAGCTCCTCGTCACCGACAACGGGAGCGGCGAAACCGCCTTCTACGCCGCCGGCATCTACGCGGTCCCCGATCACGGCAAGGCGACGGTCAGCTTCGCCTTCGACGACGGTGACGCCTCGACCTTCACCCGGGCGCTGAAAAAGCTCTCCACCTACCGCTATCCGGCGACCGCCTACATGATCGCCGACACCGTCGGCGACGCCGGCTTCCTCAGCCTCGAACAGCTGCACCAGCTGCGCGACCTCCACCACTGGGAGATCGGCGGCCACGCGCTCTCGATCGACAGCCACAACCTCCCCAACGGCCTCGACGACCTCAACGAAACGCAGCTGAAAAACGAGATGAACGGGCTGCGCGACTGGCTCGCCGAAAACGGGTTCAGCCGGGCCAGCTTCGCCTACCCGAAGGGCGCCGCCTCACCGGAGGTGCGCCACTACGTCCAGCGGGACTATTGCGCCGGCCGGGTGACGGCGCAGGGTCCGGAAACGCTGCCGCCGCGCGACGAGTACATCCTCCGCGGCTGGTCGATCAACGGCCTCGTCTCAGACGAGGAGGACGTCGAGGCGACGGTCGACAAGGCGATCGCCGACGGCACCTGGGCGATCCTCAGCTTCCACGACATCGTCTCCGGCGCGCCCGCCGCTTCGACCGACTTCAACGAGACCGAATTCAAAGCCGTCGTCGACTACGTCCACGCCCTGCAGAAACAGGGCAAAGTGAAAGTGCGCACGGTCGGCGACGTGATCGCCCCGCACTGCGCCGACTAGACGGCCGCCGCGCGCACCCGGCCGCGGTTAGCCCGCGAGCCCGATCATCAACTGCGAGTGGTCGCTCGGGTCGACCTTGACCGGCACCGTCGCCCCGGGCTGGAGCTGGCCGATGATCGCCGGCGAGACGACCTGGGTGTGGGTCACCTCGGAGGTCTGCCCGTTGACGTCGACGGTCATCTGGAACTGGAGCTCCGGCTGCATGTTCACGGTCTTGCCGGTGGCGACCATCTGCTGAATCGTCGCGGTCCCGTCGACCCCTTCGTTGGCCAGCTTCTCGGCCAGCGCCTGGTCGGTCTGGACCTGCTGCATCGCCTCGTTCGCCTGCGCGAGGCCGTCCTTCATCATCTTGAAGCTGCCGCCGCGTTCCTTCGTCATCTGCTTGCCGGTCTTGTGCAGGTCCCTCATGTCCTTGAACATGCCCATCGGAATGTCGCTCCTTCTGTCGGGGGCGTGCCGCTCCCCTTTGGTTCGGTGACGCGACCATAACGCGCCCGCCGGGCAGCGGGATAGATTCAGACGGGTGTTCGTAGCCGGCGTCCTGATGATCGTGCTCGGCCTGGCGATGGTCGCCGGCGGCCTCGTCTTCCCGGTCGACGCGGCCAAGCCGGGATTGATCGTCGGCGGCGTCGCCGTCGGCCTCGGTGGCCTGCTGAACGCCTACCTCGGTGCGCCCAGCCGCCCCGAGAAGGCGCCCGCCGGGATGCAGCGCGCCAAGGCGTCGATTCTCGACGCCGCCGTCCTGCCCGGCTCCGTCGCCGGCTACCAGATGGTCGAGCTGACGCTCGAGCTCCACCCCAAGAACGGGATCCCCACCCAGGTCAAGCGCAAGTTCTCCGCCGGCCGCCTCGGCCGCATCGAGCAGGGCCGCCAGATCGACGTCTTCTACGACCCGGCCGATCCGCAGAAGGTCGAGCTGGCCTAGGAGGCGATCAGCTGCTCGGCCCGATGTCCCTCGGGCAGGTTCTGGTCGGCGTGGTAGCTGCTGCGGACCAGGGGGCCGGCGGCGACCGACTCGAAGCCGAGGTCATAGGCGGCCTGCTCGAGGGCCGCGAACTCGTCTGGGTGCCAGTAGCGGACCACCGGCAGGTGATTCTCGGTCGGGCGCAGGTACTGGCCGACGGTGAGGACCTGGACGTCGTGCTCGCGGAGGAGGCCGAAGGTCTCGACCATCTCCTCGTGCGTCTCGCCGAGGCCGACCATCAGGCCGGACTTGGTGACGACCTCGTCGCCGCCCATCTCCTTGGCCATCTTCAGGACCCGGGCCGAGCGGAGGAACTTGGAGCCGCGGCGCGCCACCGGGTAGAGGCGCGGCACCGTCTCGACGTTGTGGTTGAAGACGTCGGGACGCTCGTGGACGACCTTCGCCAGCGGCATCTCCTGGCCGCGGAAGTCGGGGGTGAGGATCTCGACCTTGCAGCCGGGCGCCAGCATCCGGATCGAGCGGATCACGCCGACGAAGGCGGACGCGCCGTAGTCGGGCAGGTCGTCGCGGTCGACCGAGGTGACGACGGCGTGGCGCAGCCCCATCGCCTTCACCTGGTTGGCGACGCGCAGCGGCTCCAGCGGGTCGTTCCAGGTCGGCTTGCCGGTCTGCACGTTGCAGAAGCCGCACCGCCTCGTGCAGACGTCACCCAAAATCATGAAGGTCGCGGTGCCGCGCTCCCAGCACTCGCCGACGTTGGGGCAGTTGGCCTCCTCGCAGACGGTGTGGAGGTTGTCGGAGCCGATCTTCTCCTTCAGCCGCCGGTAGTTGGGCCCGCCCGGCGCCGGCACCTTCAGCCACGGCGGCTTGCGGGCGCGGCGGAAAGGGACAGTGCCCTCAGCGCTGGCCGCGGTCCCGCCGGGGTTGGCGCGGGAGCGGGTGACGTGGATGCGTTCGGCGTCGGACACCGAAGGCAACGTTAGCCGACCGGCTTCACCCGCCAGCTGAACCGCGCCGGGCTCGGGTCGGCGTTGCCGAAACGGTCGATCGCCCGCACCTTGAAGAGGTGCTTCCCGGGCTTGACCTTCAGCTTGTAAGGGCTGCGGCACTTCTTCCACTTCTTCTTGTCGAGCTTGCACTTGAAGCTGGACTGGGCCTCCGAGGAGTTGAAGCGGAACTTGGCCTTGCGCTCGTAGCCGACCCGCGCCGGGCCGCTGACGATCCGGGTCTTGGGCGGCGTCCGGTCGCCGGGCTCGGGCCCGACCAGGATCGGCGGCAGCGGCGGGACGGCGGCGCCGGGCGGGACCTGCAGCTCGAAGGCGCCGATGTCCGAGCCGTCGCCGCCTTCTTTGTTGCTGATCGCCGGGAAGTCCGCGGGGCGGGGGAGACCGCGCTGGTCGCTCGAGGCGCTGAAGGAGTTGCCGCGGTCGATCGCGATGCTGCCCTCGAGCAGCGCATGGGTCGGAGTCGGCCCGCCGTTGTCCTTCAGGACGGGGTCGAGGCCCGCGGCGACGCCGTTCAGGTCGCTCCCCTCGTCGAATTCGCAGCTGCCGTCTTCGTCGAGGTTGAAGCCGCCGGAGAAGAGGGTGTTGAGCCCGCCGACGTCGCAGCTATTAGCGTCGCCGAGCGGGTTGGCGACGATCGTGTTGCGGGCGAGGATCAGGTCCGAGCCGATCCCGCCGGCATGGAGGTTGGCGCTGCGAGCTTCGTCTGCGGAGATCGCGGAGTTGCCGCTGACCGTGGAGCTGGTGAGAGTGCCGTCGTTCATCTGGACCCCGCCCCCCTGGGACCGGACCTGCGAGGCCGCTCCGGCTGCTTTGACCGTGTTGCCGCTGATCGTGCTCCGCTCGATCGCCACTCCGACCCCCGCCACCAGACCTCCTCCTTGGGCCACCGCCCTCGTGCCGCCGCCGGTGGCTTCGGAGACGTTGCCGCTGATCGTGCTGGCCTCCACGGTTAGCGTTCCCAGTGCGGCCACACCTCCTCCGAAGGCCCACGTTTCAGAGGAACCGCCGCTCGCCCGGGCGGTGTTTTCGACGATTACCGATTCGCGCAGGGTCAGTGGTCCTTCGCTGTAGATGCCGCCGCCTTCGGCGCGGGCGTTGGTGCCGGCTTCGGCCTTGGCTTCGTTGTCCCTCACCACGACTCCGGTCAGGGTCAGGCTGCCTTCCCCATTCCTGACTCCCCCGCCCAGAGCGAACTCCCCGGCCAAAGTCCCCCCGCCGTTGCTGACGGTGAGCCCGGTGATGGACGAGGGGCCGGTGTCCGCGGAGATGGCGAAGATCGAGAAGCCGGCGACGGCGCTGCGGCGGACCTCGAGCTGAGGGGCACCGGGGCCGACGATCTCGACGGGGCTGAAGATGATCTGGAGGGCGCTCTGCAGCTCGATCGTCCCCGTCACTTCGATCGGGATCGTGTCCGCTCCATCGTGGGCGTTGGCGGCGACGATCGCCGCCCTCAGGCTGCCTTCGCCGCTGTCGCTCGTGTTCGTCACCGGATACGGGTCGGCGATGGCGCTCCCCGCCTGCGTGCAGGCGAGGCAGAGGACGAGCAGGGGGAGTCCGATCAGCCGGCGCATCGGGGCAGCCTACGCGGCGACGCTGTCGTCCACGACGACTTCGCGGTCGAAGACCTCGGCGTAGGTGTCGACCAGCGTGGCGGCGAAGGCGCCCAGGTCCTGCTCGGCGCCGAGCTCTCGCGTCAGCGAGGTCATCGAGACCCCCTCCAGCCCGCAGGGCACGACCCACTCGAACGGCTGCAGGTCGTTGTTGACGTTGATCGCCAGCCCGTGGGTGGTGACGCCGCGGCTGACGTGGAGCCCGATCGAGCCGATCTTCCGCGTCCCGACCCAGACCCCGGTCAGCCCCTCGATCGTCCCCGCCCGCACTCCCGCCTTGGCGAGCGCGCCGATCATCGTCCGCTCCAGCCCGCGCACGTACTCGTGGACGTCGTCGCCGTAGCCGCGCAGCTGGACGATCGGGTAGGCGACCAGCTGTCCCGGCCCGTGGTAGGTGACGAGCCCGCCGCGGTCGGTGTCGTGGACTTCGATCCCCTGCGCCTCGTACCACTCGACGCCCATCGGCAGTTCCCCCGGCTGCGAGCGGCGGCCGCGGGTGTAGACGGGCGGGTGCTCGAGCAGCACCAGCACGTCGCCGATCTCCTCGCGCTGGCGCCGTTCCTGCAGTCGCCGCTGCAGCTCCCGCGCCTCCGCGTAGGGGACGGTTCCGGGGCGTACGACCTGGATCTCCGTGCGCATTTCACAATCGTCGCAGGAAGCGCCCTTATCCTTTGACTGCCGCATGGTCCAGTCCAAGCCGCTTCGACCCGATTGGCTCCCGGCCGTGGCGCTCAGCTTCGCGCTGGCGCTCGCCATGGTCATCTGGAGCCCCCCCGTAGGAGACCTCGCCGCGCAGGTCTTCCGTACCGAGCTGTTCGAGAGCGCCGGCCTGGAGATCTGGAACGGCAGCTGGTACGGCGGCCACTACACCCTCACCTACAGCGTTCTCTTCCCGCCGCTGGCGGCGCTGCTCGGCCCGCAGGTGGTCGGGCTGCTCGCCGTCGTCGCCTCCTCCTACCTCTTCGACCGCCTGGTCCGCGACCACTGGGGGGAGGAGGCGCGCTGGGCGACGCTCTGGTTCGGCGCCGGCGTCGTCACCCTGCTCGCCGACGGCCAGCTGACCTTCGCCCTCGGGGTCGCCTTCGGCCTGGCGGCGCTGCGCTGCCTGCAGCTGGGCCGGGGGCCGCTGGCGATCGCCGCCGCCGCGGCCTGCCCGCTGGCGAGCCCGGTCGCCGGCGCCTTCCTCGCCGGGGTGCTGCTGGCCGGAGCGCTGGAACCCGGCCGCCGCCCGAACCGCCTCGCGCTCGCCGCCGCCGGGCTCTCGCTGGCGCTGGTCCTGGCGCCGAACATCGCCTTCCCCGAGGCCGGCCACTTCCCCTTCGTCTTCTCCTCCTACGTCGCGATCCCACTCTGGGTGGCCGGCGCCCTCGTCCTCACCCAGGGGGTGCGGGAGGAGGAGCGGGCGCTGCGCCGGGTGCTGATCGCCTACGCGCTGGCCTCGACCCTGGTCTGGCTCGCCCCGAACGCGATGGGCGGCAACGCGGTGCGGCTCGGGGCGCTGTTCGGCGGCCCGGTGCTGGCGGCGGTCCTGCTCTCGCGGCGGCCGCGGCCGACCGTCCCCGCCTGGCTGTACGCGCCGCTGCTGGTGCTGGCGATCGCCGGCAGCCTCTACTGGCAGCTGACCGCCAGCGTCACCCAGGTCGCCCGCGCGGTCGGCGACCCCTCGACCAAGGCCGCCTACTTCCACCCGGTCGCCGCCTGGCTGCGCGACAACGACGCCGCCGGGGCGCGGATCGAGGTGCCGCCGACCGCCAACCACTGGGAGTCGGTCTACCTCGCCTCCAAGTTCGAACTGGCGCGCGGCTGGCTGCGCCAGCTGGACACCACCCGCGAGGACCTCTTCTACGACGACAAGCAGCTGACCAGCGCCCGCTACGGCGACTGGCTGCGCAGCAACGCGATCTCCTACGTGGCGCTGCCCGACGCCCCGCTCGACTACTCCTCGGTGAAGGAGCGGCGGCTGATCCTCGGCGCCCCGTCCTACCTGAGCCTGCGCTACCAGTCAGAGCACTGGCGGATCTACGAGGTGCGCGAGCCGCGGCCGATGGTCGCCCCGCTCGGCCCCGCCCAGGGGGAGACGCTCTGGTGGGGCCGCCAGGGCTTCGCCCTCGACGTCCAGCGCCCGGGCGAGTTCCTCGTCCGCGTCAACTTCACCCCCTACTGGTCGATCGCCCGCGGCTACGGCTGCATCCTCCGCCACGGCGACTGGACCGTGGTCCGCGCCGCCCGTCCCGGCGTCTTCCGCGTCGCCGCCGACTTCTCCGTCGGCCGCGCCTGGAACGCGTTCACCGGCGCCCGCAAGACCTGCTGAGCTAGCGCGCTCCCGTGAGCGTCGCCAGCGCGGCGCTGACCACGTGCTCCTCGTGCGGGATCGCCGCCTGCTCGAGGCGCTTGGAGTAAGGCATGTGGACGTCGGCGCCGGTGACGCGCTGGACCGGGGCGTCGAGGTAGTCGAAGGCCTGCTCGGTGATCAGGGTCGCGAGGTTGGCGCCGACGCCGCCGTGCGGCCAGCCCTCCTCGACGATCACCGCGCGGTTGGTCTTGCGGACCGACTCGAGGATCGTGTCGAGGTCGAGCGGGCGCAGGGTGCGCGGGTCGATCACCTCGGCCTCGACCCCGTGCTCGTCGGCCAGCTGCTTCGCCGCGTTCGCGGCGACGTGGGCCATCTTCAGCACCCCGACGATCGTCACGTCGGAGCCCTCTCGCCGCACCGCCGCCTGGCCGAAGCGCAGCGGCTCGGCGCCGTTCTCGCCGTCGCCCTCGGGCACCTCGCCGCGCGCCCCGTAGAGGCTCTCGTGCTCGATGAAGACGACCGGGTTGTCGTCGCGGATCGCCGCCTTCAGCAGCGCCTTGCCGTCGGCCGGGGTGGAGGGGCAGGCGACCAGCAGCCCCGGCACCTGCAGGAAGAGGGCCTCGAAGCTGTGCGAGTGGGTGGGGCCGAGCTGGTGGCCGCCACCGCCCGGCATCCGGATCACCATCGGCACCTTCGCCTGGCCGTTGAACATGTAGGGGATCGCGGCGGCGTGGTTGACGATCTGGTCCAGCGCCAGGAGGCTGAAGTTGACCGTCATCAGCTCGACGATCGGCCGCAGCCCGTTCATCGCCGCTCCGACCCCGGTGCCGACGATCGTGTTCTCGGAGATCGGCGTGTCGCGCACGCGGCGCTCGCCGAACTCCTCCAGCAGCCCCTCGGTCACCTTGAACGCGCCCTGGAAGACGCCGACGTCCTCGCCCATCACGAAGACCGCCTCGTCGCGCCGCATCTCCTCGGCCATCGCGTCGCGCAGCGCCTCCCGCATCCGCAGCTCCGCCATCAGTCCTCGTCCCCGTCGTTGATCGCCCGCTCGGTCGAGGCGTCCTCGGGCTCGTCGCCGACCTCGCGCTCGGCTGAGACCCGCGGCTCGACCCCCTCCTGCGCGTCGCCGTGCGTCGCCGGGTTGGGCCGCTCGCCGCCCGCCTGCCCGGCGTAAGCCGCGCCGGCCTCGGCCAGCTCCCGCGCTGCGTCAGGCATCTGCGCCTCGTGCTCGCCGCGGTGCGGGTGCGGGCTGCGCTCGTCGACCGCGTACCAGCCGCCAGGCTCGGTCTGGGCGTAGAGGTTTTCGTACATCGTGTCGAGCGGCGGCTCGGGCGAGGCTTCGGCGAACTCGACCGCGGCCTTGACCGCCTCCTCGGCGGCGTCGCGCGCCTGCCGCACCTCGCGCTCGCCCAGCACCCCGGCCTCGACGCAGCGCTTGGCGAAGCTCTCGATCGGGTCTTTCTCCTGCCACTCCTCGACCTCCTCGCGCTCGCGGTAGACCTCGGGGTCGGCGGCGGAGTGGCCTTTGTAGCGGTAGGTGACGACCTCCAGCAGAGTCGGCCGCTGCTCCTCGCGCGCCAGCCGGATCCCCTCGGCGACGCCCTCGCGCACCTCGATCACGTCCATCCCGTCGATCCGCTCGCCGGGGATCCCGTAGCCCTCGGCCTTCTTCGAGAGGTCGGTCTGGGCCGAGTGGCGCTCGACCGAGGTCCCCATCCCGTAGAGGTTGTTCTCGACCAGGAAGAGGACCGGCAGCTTCCACAGCGCCGCCAGGTTCATCGTCTCGCCGAAGTTGCCGGTGTTGGAGGCGCCGTCGCCGAACATGCAGACGGTGACCGCGTCTTCTCCCTTGTACTGGGAGCCGAGGGCGATGCCAGCCGCGATCGGCAGGTTGCCGCCGACGATCCCGTAGCCGCCCATGAACCGCTTCTCGGCGTCGAAGATGTGCATGCTGCCGCCGCGGCCGCCGCTGGTCCCGTCGACCCGGCCGAACAGCTCCGCCATCACCCGTTTGGGCTCGGTGCCGCGGGCGATCGCGTGGCCGTGGGTGCGGTAGGTGCCGATCAGGAAGTCTTCGTCCCGCATCACCGAGGTGGTGCCGACGATCGTCGCCTCCTCCCCGATCGCCAGGTGCAGGAAGCCGCCGGCCCGCGCCCGCTGGTACTGGCGCCCCGCCTCCTCCTCGAAGCGCCGGATCAGCGCCATCCGCGCGAGCAGCTCGTAACAGGTGGCGGCGTCAGGCAGATCTGCCATCGCCTTTCACCTTAGATGACGAACCGTGTCGCTTTTTGCGTCCACATGGGACCAAAAGGCGACAGGCCCTAGGCGCCCGCCGCTGCGACCGCTTCCTCGAGCCGGTCGTCGCCCCAAAACACCTCGTCACCTACGACCACGCTCGGCACTCCTTCGACCCCGAGGTCGCCGGCGCGATCGGTCGCCTCCCGCAGCGCGTCCTTGACGACCCTGGTTTCGACCGCTTTCAGCAGCGCCCGCGGGTGCATCTCGCAGGCGGCGCCGGCGATCATCACGTTGTCGACGTCGGTCAGGTCGCGACCGGCGGCGAAGGCCTGGCGGAAGGCGGCGAGGGAGAAGGCGATGGTGCGCCCGGTCTGCTTGGCGAAGGTCGCCGCCCGCATCGCGACCAGCGTGTTGCCCGGCCACGGCTGCGGCCAGGCGATCGGCGGCAGCCCGTACTCGGCGGCGCGCCGCTCGATCTCCGCCATCCCCTCGGCCCGGCCGGGCGTTTCCGACCACGAGCCGCGGTCGAAGCGGGCGAACAGCCCGCCGAGCAGGACCGGCTGCCACTCCGGCTGCTCCAGCCCGGCCTCAGTGAAGAGCCCGCTGATCCGCTCGGCCGAAAGGTACGCGTAGGGGGAGCCGAGGTCGTAGTAGAAGGTGGCGCGCACGGGGGAAATCTAAGCGAAGGGGCTGCATCCGCCCGAGGTTGTGGAAGGCTGCCGCCATGCGCCCCCGCCTGAAAGCGCTGCCGTTCGGCCTCGCGCTCCTCGTCTTGCTGCTGGCCGCCGCCACCGCTTCCGCCCAGACCTACACGGTCACCCGCACTGACGACCCGTTTCCGGCTCCGTGCGAAGTAGGAAACTGCTCGCTGCGCGGGGCGGTGGCGGCGTCGAACGGCACCACGGGCGTCGACGACGTCATCGTGGTCCCGGCGAACTCCAATCCCTACCTCATCCAGTACGAATTTCTGTCGTTCTTCATCAGCGACGAGACCGAAGTGCGCGGCGCCGGCGCCAACCAGACGGTCGTCAAAGGGGATGGCGAAGAGAGCATTTTCACGGTCGGTGCCGGCATCAAGGCGACGCTGACCGGGATGACGATCACCGGCGGCACCTCGGCGATCCAGAGCAACAGCGAGCTGGTGGTGCGCGGCGTCAGCATCGAAGGCAATAAATGGAACGGCGGCACCGCGGGGATCATCACCAACGGCCCGCTGACCGTCGACTCGAGCTTCCTCGGCTTCAACCGGACCGAATCCGTGACCGCCGGCGTGATCTTCTCGAACGCGCCCGTGTCGATTGTCAACAGCACGATCGCCCACAACTCCTCGAAAGCAGGACTGGGAGCGGTCAGCGCCAACGCCCCGGTTTCGATCGTCAACAGCGCGATCGTCTCCAACCGCTCCGAAACGGCGCCGGCGGCCGCGGTGGGCGGGGTGCCGCTCACCGTCCGCAACAGCGTCTTCGTCGACAATCGCGACGCGACCGGCCTGCTCAGCTGCACCTCGAACGGTCCCCTGACCTCCTTCGGCGGCAACGTCAGCGACGACGCCAGCTGCGGCACCGGCGCGACCGACAAACCGAACGTCAACCCGCTGCTCGGCTCCCTTGCCCTGCACGGCGGCACGACCCAGGTCTACGACCTGCTTCCAGGCAGCCCGGCGATCGACGCCGCCAGCCAGTGCCCGGCGGTCGACCAGCGCGGGGTGGCGCGCCCGCAGGGCGCGGCGTGCGACAGCGGGCCGTACGAGCTGGTTCCGGCGCCGGCGCCGGTTCTAGCCCCGGCGGCGCTCGACCGGGAGTTCTCGATGACGGTCGGAAGGAAGCTGCGCCTGCGGAAAGGGGCGATCTGGGTCCGGCTCACCTGTCCGGTGACCGAGGTGAGCCCGCCCTGTCGCGGCAAAGCCAGCGTCAGCGATCCTCCGCTCATCTTCAACGGCCCACACAAGCTGCCGACCCGCCCGCTCGGAGGCAAGTTCGCGATTCAGCCGGGGCAAACTAAATGGGTCCCGCTACGCGAACCGCGCGGGAGGACGAAACGCCTGCCCGACGGACCAGGCAAATGGAAAGTCGCCCTGCAGGTGCGGGCCGAAGACGGCGCCGGCAACGAGTGGAAGTACCTGAAGAAGAAAGCGCCGCTGATCGGCGCCAAGCCTAAGCGTGGATAGCCCAGCCGTCGACGGCGCGGGCGGCGTCTAGAACCGCCTCGGAGACCGTCGGGTGCGGGTGGACGATCCGCGATAGCTCCTGGTAGCCGCCCTCCAGCTCCATCGTCGCCACCAGCTCGGCGATCATGTCGCAGGCGCGGTTGCCGACCACGTGGGCGCCGAGCAGCTCGCCGTACTTGGCATCGACGACGAGCTTGACGAGGCCGTCTTTGTCGTCGTAGACGATTCCGGCACCCTCGGCGGCGATTTTCTGCTTCCCGACCTTGATGTCGTGGCCGGCCTCCTTGGCCTGCGCCTCGGTCAGGCCGCAGCTCGCGACCTGCGGCTGGCAGAAAGTGGCGCCGACGATCAGGTTCTGGTTGACCGCGTGGGTCTCGACCCCGGCCGCCGTCTCGACCGCGACCACGCCCTCCTCGGATGCCTTGTGGGCGAGCGCCTTCTGGTTGACCAGGTCGCCGATCGCGAAGACCTTCTGGTTGCTGGTCCGCTGGAACTCGTCGACCTTGATTTTGCGGCCGCCCTCCTCCAGCTCGACCCCGGCCTCCTCGAGGCCCAGCCCCTCGGTGTCGGGGGCGCGACCGCCGGCGATGCAGAGGAAGTCGACCTCGGCGCTGTTGTCGCCGTAGGTGAACTTGACGGACGAGTCGCCGGCTTCGACGTTCTCCACCGGGGTGCCGGTAGAGATCTCGATCCCCTGTTTCTTGAAGACGCGTTCGACGACCTTGGCGATGTCCTTGTCCTCGGCCGGGAGGATCTGGTCGAGCATCTCGATCAGCAGCACCTCGGTGCCGAACTTGGAGTAGGCGGAGGCGAGCTCGGCGCCAGAGGCGCCGGCGCCAACCACGGCGATCCTGCCGGGCCGTTCGTCAAGCGACCAGGCGCCCCAGGTGTCGAGCACGCGGCCGCCGAACTCGGTGCCGGGGATCGGCAGCGCCACCGACCCGGTCGCCAGGGTCACCGCCTTGGCCTCGTAGACCTCGTCGCCGACCTTGACGTTGCCCTCGGCGGTCAGCGAAGCGTCGCCCGCGATGAACTCGATCTTGTTTTTCTTCCACAGCCCTTCGACGCCGCCGGTCAGCGTCGCCGAGACGTCGGCGCGACGTTTTTGCAGCGCGTCCCAGTCGAGTTGGACGTCGTTGCCGACGACCCCGAGCTCGGCGCTGGCGGTCGCCTCGTGGAAGATCTCGGCGCTGCGCAGCACCGTCTTGGCCGGGATGCAGGCGTAGTTGAGGCAGCGGCCGCCGGCTTTGTCGCGCTCGACGACGGCGGTCTTCTGACCCAGCTGGGCGGCGCGGATCGCGGCGACGTAGCCGCCGGGGCCCCCGCCGATGACGATCTGGTCGAAGGAGTCGGCCATGCGTGCTGAGCCTATCTAGGTCATTCCTTCGGCAGCCGGGTCGGCATTTGGATCCGCGCCATCGCCTTGACCATGAAGTAGAAGAACGTGCCGGCGACGGCGAGCAGGGCGACGGTGCCGAGCGCCTGGCTGACGCTGGAGACGCCGACCAGCAGGCCGAAGAAGGCGCTGAAGAGGACGATCACCAGGATCAGCTGGAAGCCGAGCACCGCCCAGTAGCGGGCGTGCCACATCCCCCAGGCCATCATCCCCATGATCACCGCCGGCGCCACCACCTGCGGCAGCCGCGGCTGGTCGCCGTTGACCTCGACCCCGGCGGCGTAGCCGATCACGATCGAGAGCGAGATCAGGGCCGCGACGATCGCCCCGATGGTGACCACCGTCGGCCGCTCGCCCTCGGCCAGCGGCTCCAGCGCTTCGCGCGCTTCCTGGTTGCGCTGCTCGGCCTTGGCGTAGCCGCGGGCCATCGGGTGCTCCTCGCTGCTTGCCGCGCCGCGCCGCTTGCGCTTGACCCGCTCGTCAGACACAGCCCACCTCAGCCACAGCGCACCTCAGCCACCGGGGGCCACGCCCTTCTCGCCGGAGGCAAAGGCCTGGCGCAGATCCTGGGCGGCGGCCGCGGGGTCGGCGGCGTCGCGGATCGCCCGCACCGCGCAGAGCCGCTCGGCCCCGGCGGCGACGACCTGCTCGGCGTTCGACGGGTCGATGCCGCCGATCGCGAAGAAGGGATGCGGGGCGTTCGCGGCGGCGTGGGAGATCAGCTCGAGGCCGACCCCGGGGCGCCCCTCTTTGGTCGGCGTCTCCCAGATCGGGCCGACGCTTATGTAGTCGACCGGGCGCCCGGCGCTGGCCGCGATCTGCTCCTCGGAGTGGGTCGAGAGGCCGACGATCGCGTCGGGGCCCATCACCTCGCGCGCCTGCTCGGCGGAGACGTCGTCCTGGCCGACGTGGACCCCGTCGGCGTCGCAGATCCGCGCCATCTCGGGGTCGTCGTTGAGGACGAAGAGGGCGCTGAAGGTGTCGGCGACGCGGCGGAAGGTGCCGGCGGCGCGCTCGATCTCGGCCCGGCCCAGCTTCTTCTCGCGCAGCTGGACGATGTCGGCGCCGCCGGTCAGCGCGGCCCGCAGCAGCGCTTCCAGGTCGGTGCTCGGGCGGGCGTCGCAGACGAAGTAGAGGCGGGCGGTGCGCAGGCGCTCGCGGCGCAGCGGCCCGTCGCCCTCGGGTAGGGAGAGGCTCATATGGCTCGATTATGGCTGGCGCGGCATGGGAGGTACCGGCGGAGGGGTAGCATCGGAGGGGTACGGGAGCCCGCGAGGGCTGAGAGGGCGGCATCGAGGCCGCCGACCGTTTGGACCTGATCCGGGTAATGCCGGCGGAGGCAAGGCTTTGAGCGAGAAGCGCGGTTTCGATGTTGTGGTCGTCGGCGGTGGGGTCATCGGTCTCGCCTGCGCGTGGCGGCTGGCGCAGCGCGGGGCGGAGGTGGCGGTGCTGGAGCGCGGCGAGCCGGGCGGCGGCGCGACGCGGGTCGCGGCCGGGATGCTGGCGCCGGTCGGCGAGCTGACCTTCGGCGAGCCGGAGCTGCTGGAGCTGACCCTGGCGGCGGCGCGCCTCTACCCCGAGTTCGTCACCGAGCTGGAGGCGGCGACGGGGGAGAGCACCGGCTACGAACGGCTCGGGGCGCTGCACGTCGCGCTCGACCGCGACGAGGCGGCGCAACTGCGTCGGGTCCACGACCTGCAGCGCTCACTCGACCTGGAGGCCGAGTGGCTCTCCACCCGCCAGTGCCGCGAGCTGGAGCCGGGGCTGGCGCCCTCGTTCCACGGCGGCGTACTGGCCGCCGGCGAGGCGGCGATCGACCCGCGCGCGCTGACCGCGGTGCTGCTCGCGGCGTGCAGGGACGAGGGGGTTGAGGTTCACGCTGGGACCGAGGTGGTCGACGGGATCTTCGAGGGTGAACAACTCGCCGGAGTTCGGGCGAAAGGTCGATCCGACGTGCAGAGCACGTTCGATCGACCACTCGACATCCGCGCCGGGATCACCGTGCTTGCGAACGGCGCCTGGTCGGGCCGGGCCGATTGGCTGCCGGAGGAGGCCCGTCCCGCGGTGCGCCCGGTCAAGGGACAGGTCGTCGAGCTGCGGGCCCGGAACAGCGAGCCCCCCACCCGCCACATCCTCGCCTCCGAGCGCGTCTACCTGGTGCCGCGCCGCGATGGTCGCCTCGTCGTCGGCGCCACCGTCGAAGAGATGGGATTCGACACGACCGTGACCGCGGGCGGCGTCCACGAGCTGCTGCGCGAGGCCTACCGCCTCCTCCCCGACGTCGCCGAGATGGAGTTGGTCGGCGCAACCGCCGCCCTGCGACCGGGCACGCCGGACAACCTGCCGCTGGTCGGCCCGGGCGCGATCGACGGCCTAGTCCTCGCCACCGGCCACTTCCGCAACGGCATCCTCCTGGCGCCGCTGGCGGCTCAGGCGGTCGCTGACCTCCTGGACCCAAGTCGGCGTTCGTCTTTTGTTCCGTCGGCGGCGAACAAAGGACGAACGCCGCAGCCTGAGGTCGCCCGATGAGGATCGACCTGAACGGCTCGCCGCGCGAGCTGCCCGACGGCGCCACGCTGGGCCTCGCCGTGCGCGAGTCCGGCGCGGGGGAGGGGGCGCGGGGGGTCGCGGTCGCCCTCGACGGCGAGGTCGTGCCCCGCGGCGAGTGGGAGCGGACGCCGCTGCGCGAGGGCCAAGCGGTCGAGGTCCTGGCGGCGATCCAGGGCGGCGCCGACAGCTGGAAGCTCGGCGACCGCGAGTGGTCTTCGCGGTTGATCGCCGGCACCGGCGGCTTCCGTTCGCTGGAGCAGATGGAGCGGGCGCTGGCGGCCTCCGGGACCGAGATCGTCACCGTCGCCCTGCGCCGCATCGACCCCGCCGCCGGGGGATCGGTGCTCGACGTGATCGACCGCCTCGGCCTCTTCGTCCTCCCCAACACCGCCGGCTGTTACACCGCCCGCGACGCGGTCCGCACCGCCAAGCTCGCCCGCGAGGCCTTCCAGACCGAGTGGATCAAGCTCGAGGTGATCGGCGACGATCGCACCCTCTACCCCGACGCGGTCGAGCTCCTCGACGCCGCCGAACAGCTGGTCGCCGACGGCTTCACCGTGCTCCCCTACACCAACGACGACCCGATTCTCGCCCGCCGCCTGGAAGAGGCCGGCTGCGCCGCGGTGATGCCGCTCGGCTCCCCGATCGGCTCCGGCGCCGGCATCCGCAACCCGTACAACATCGCGATCATCACCGAGCGGGCCGAGGTCCCGGTCATCCTCGACGCCGGCATCGGCACTGCCTCCGACGCCGCCCAGGCGCTGGAGCTGGGCTGCGACGCGATCCTCGCCGCCAGCGCGATCTTCGGCGCCGAGGACCCGGTGGCGATGGCGACCGCCCTGCGCCGCGGCGTCGAGGCCGGCCACCTGGCCCACCGGGCCGGCCGCATCCCCCGCCGCACCCACGCCGAGGCCTCGACCGCCTACGAGGGACTGCCGGACCTTTCATCCTGAAGATGAAATAGGTTCCGAATACTGCACCGTCTCTAAACGAGGAGTGAGCTCTTGATCGCTCGTATCGCCAAGTCCCTGTCCTTCTCCAACGTGATCGCGTGCCTGGCGCTCTTCGTGGCGCTCGGCGGTTCCGTCTACGCGGCGAACAAGATCAGCGGCAAGCAGATCAAGCAGAGCTCGCTGCCCGGTAACCGGATCAAGCCGAAGACGGTCGCCCCGAACCGGATCAAGCCGAAGTCGCTCACCGGCAAGCAGGTCAAGGCGAACTCCCTGACGGGAACCCAGATCAACGAGAAAACCCTCACCGGCGTCAGCGCGGCGGCCCTCGCAGACGTCCAGTACCAGGCGGTGACGGGGGAGCTGCCGCCCGAAGGCAGAACCGGCAGCCTGACCGCCAACTGCGCTCCGGGGTCCTACGCGATCGGCGGCGGGGCGACCTTGAGCAACGAGGAACGCGGCCTGGTCAACAGCAGCGGGCCGAGCCCCCTGCGCACCGGCTGGACGGCGACCGGTTACTCCTGGTACTCGTTCTCCCGCCCGACGATGACCGTGACCGCGGTCTGCGTGGTCGTCGACAGGCCAGGTGGCGCCGTCAACCCGGGCACCCCGCAATACCACCCCGGCTCCCCGCAGTACCAGCCCGCCGGCTAGCCCTATCCGACGCCGACCCGCGCCGAAGCTCTACCCTTGATGCCAATTACGCCCCTGTAGCTCAGTTGGTTAGAGCGGCGGCCTTTTAAGCCGCGCGGCGCGGGTTCGAATCCCGCCGGGGGCATCTTCCGGAGACGGCCTGGGGAGCCAGATCCCGCTTGGTGGGCGGGATTGCACGGGATTGCCCCCGATCGGCCCGAAGGTCAACGGAGGTCAGCGGAGGTCAGCAAAAGGCTGGATTCAGGGGCCTTCCTTCCCTTCGCCTTCCCTTCTGCCACCAGGGAAATCATCAAGTTGGCGGCTCGAATTCCGGCCCTAGCCATCCCTGTGAATCGTGAGGTGCCTGCGAGTTACGTAGCTTCTTCCCATTCGAGGATGTCCCGTCGATCAGTCTTACAAGCCCCTGCGAACCTTGGCCTGATCCGTCGCTATGTAGACCACCTTGTGATCTCGTGTCTCATCTGGGGGATCTAGGAGGCGAATTTCCTCATCCAAATCCTGTTGCCCGAGTGCTGCCAGTAGCCGTAGCCCTGATGTTTCCAGTGCGGCTTCAATCTGATCACGCGGCCAGTGCCGCTGACGATGAAGGTGCTCCTTTACCCCAAGACCCGAGATACGGGCCTCGTAGATGAAGCCAGGCTTCACGTCCTCCGTGAGCCCTTCCCATGTCAAATCGCCGGCATCCATCTTCTCCTCCATCTGTCGGAAGGTGAATGCGTCTCCATACAGGGCGAGAGTATTGGCGTCAAAGATCGCGAGGCCATGACCGGGGATCAAGTTCCGCTTGACGCCGGCGAATACACTCTCCAGGTCCCCATCCTCAGTCGTGTAATTCACGACATCATTCAATAGCAGGATGAGATCAAAGTTCCGTTCGGTGGGCAGCCCCAGGTATCCATCAACTTGCGGCAGGCTGCGGGCGTCAGCCTCAAAGAGGGCGATGTCGTTCTGGAATTTTCTGCCAGCCTCTTGAAGCATCCCAGGCGACACGTCACATCCAACGATCTCCCAGCCGCGCGCCTGCAGCGGACCGAACGCTCTCCCGGTACCGCAGCCAACATCCAGCACCCTCCCCTTCTGCAGCCCATGCTTTTCAAGCTCCGGCAAGAGCGTGGCACCCAGCCACATCTCGTAGTTGTTCTGCGCGGTCACTTGGTCGTAGGCCGGGGCGAGGAGGTCGTAGGCGACCCTGGCTGCTTCTCGCGAGGTGATCCCGGCGCTCCGATCGTCCGGCATAGGCTCAAACACCCCCGCCGCAGACCGGGCAGTCCGGCTCTTGGTGGATTGGCTCCTGCCTGTAGCTCATCGTGCGCAAGTCATAGATATAGGCAATTCCCAAGGTCGACGGGGGAGCAATCCCGGTTAGGTAATGCATCAAGTCAAGGCTCACATGTCCACCGATGTGAGCACAGGCAGGCCCCACGACAGCCCCGGGCGAAGGACTGGCGGCTATCTGTTCGACCATCAGGTCGTAGAGGGGGTACTGCCGCTTGTAGGCGATCTCTTGGCAGGCATAGCAACCCGTACTGCCAGGAAGGTAGAAGGGACCCACGCGAGCGTTCGGAGGCGAGTGGCTCATGCTGATGTACGGAATCCCCAGATCGAAGCACGCCTCGTTTACCCAGTGCTCGATGTAGTGGGCTGGCCAGTCAACTGCATCAATCACCACCTGAGCATCGGAGACGACAGTGCGTATCTCGCCAGCACTTTCAAGGCGGGTTGAGAGAACCTCAATCTCAATACTGGAATCCAGGGCCGATAGCTTTTCAGCGGCTACCTCGACCTTTAGTCGCCCGATGTCGGCCTCTCCGTACATGACCTGTCGATTCAGGTTTGATCTCTCCACCTTGTCGCAATCGACAAGAATCATCTTGCCTATCCCGCAGCAGGCGAGGCTTAATGCTGACCATCCACCTAGGCCCCCTACTCCTAGGACAGCCACAGTGGCTTGTTCGAGCTGCCCTTGACACTGCGAAGGTGATCGCTCGGGCGAAACGTCGCTGAAATAACGCAGTTGTCGATCGAATCGCTCTAGTGCATCGGGCGCTATTCGATCGTCGTCAGCTGCGTCCTCAAGGGCGCCCCAAGTATCAAGAGCCGCAATAACACCTCTTACTCTTTCGGGGCCGAAGTTCTCTTCGAGGTCGGGTAACGCCGTCGTGCCGTCGAGAGCGCGGAGCAGTCGTCTGTCCGTCTCGTCAACCTTCTCGAGCTTGAGATCCTTCGTGCTCCCTGAATCAAGGAGATAGATGTCTCCATCGGGGCCGTCCAACCGTCGGAGCGTTCGCCGTATCCGCGGACGCTCCAGTTCCCGGGCTGACACACGGGTTTCCATTTGTGCTCAGCATATCCTTACCACGAGGAGCGTCAAAACTGGAGAGGGGGCCGGCTCTTCGCCTAGCCCCCTCTCCAGGCGTCAATTGTTCTTGTAGACGAGCTCTGGCGTCGCCTCGACAGGCTTGATCTCCATTGCTGCACCTCCCCTCTGATCCCGCGCGCTCAGCTCCAAAGGCCGAGCACAGACAGGGAGGAAGCTACAAAGGAAACCTTTAGCGCAAAGGATCTTTCCGCTTTATCGCTAGCGGGAACTTGGCGTTGTCTCTATGGTCTACGCGCCTTTACTGTCCAAACAAACTTGCAGCGGAGCAGCGCAGCGGAGGAGAGCATGAGCACCAAGACCAAGACCAAGACGAAAAACAAGAAGACCAAATCGCCATCCGAAGTTGCCGCCCACTGCCTTGGCCATCGGATTCGAGTCGAGGCCCTAACCATCCTGATTGAGCGAGCATCCAGTCCAAAGGAGATCGCGGCCGAGATCGGTGAGACCCTCCAGCTCGTCACCTACCACATAGGCATCCTCGTAGAGGGAAACGCCATTGAACTGATCGAAGAAAAGAAACGAGGTGCCGTCAACGAACACTTCTACCGAGCCACTATGCGACCTGAACTCTCGCATGATGAGTGGCTTGAGCTGTCGCCGAGGCATAAACAGGAACTCGCGATAATTTCGGTCCGCCACCTATTTGCCGAGAACCTTTCTTCGCTGGAAACCGGGAAAATGACTGAGGACGAAGAGATGTACTACTGGTGGAAGGCCGTGCTGCTAGACACCCAGGGCCGGGAGGAAGTACGGATGGCACAGGATGCCCACGCCGCTCGGCTTCTTGAAATCGAGGCGAAGGCGAACGCCAGGGCGGTTGAATCAAAGGGAGCAGCGCCGCAGGCACCCACCGTCCTAGCGATCCTGGGATTTGACCGCGGTCGTAGGAAACCAGTGAACGACGTCCTTCCCTAAAAGGCGTCGCGCGATATCAACAACCCCCCAAGGGCAGCACCGCCGGCGTGAAGGGGAAATGCACGGATATGAGGAGTAGAGAGGGGGTGCAGACCTAGCGGGCGCCGTTATGGACCCGTCCATGAGAAAGCCCCCGGCGCCCGCTAGGTCTGCTGCTCGCCCCTACTCAGAGATCAGCTTCTCTTGCCGATCGAGCGGATCGGGAAGACCCTCGCCTCGCTGACCCTCATCGTCATTCACGCCCGATTCCCATAGAGGCGACGCCGAGCCCTCGTAATGGGGTTGTCCTCCTCGAGACGTTCTCGGAGATAGCCGGCCCTGTCGCGCGCGAGCCGCTTCACCCGCTCATAAAGCTCGCAAACCTCTTTGTCATGTCCCATGAATGCGAGCGCGATGGCGTCGACGGCCTCGGGCTCCGTCGCCCCCTCCGGCATGACCTCAGGGAGCAATGAGTTCAGCTCGTTCCATAGCTGCCGTTCGTAGTCTTCGGTGACAACGGGCGTCAAGGCTGCCCTCCTTCGGCGGCATCGCTCCGCGGTCCTCGGATCGCGCTGTCCCCTTCGGCTTCTCTGGTGCTCTGCCGCCACTGTTCACCGCCAAGACCGGGGGCGAATTCTTCAGCCTCATTCATCAGTGCTTGGAGCGACATGCCTAGTGCCTTGGCGATCCGGCGGGTGATGCCCCACGACTCATCCAGCTCGCCGCGTTCGACCGTTTCCAGTTCGGCGGGAGTCAGATCACATTTCTCCGCCAGCTCCTCCTGACTCATTCCACGGCGCTCGCGGATCACGGTGATGGCTTGGCCCATCCCCTTGAAGGCGGCGGCCTCCTCGTCGTCGCGAGGCGTTCTGCGTGGTTGCTCCATCATCAGGTGGGGAGCAAGTGCGCAGCCTGCAGGCGGGCGCGGTGGTAGAGGACTTGGCCGACGCTGTATTTCCCGAAGGCGGCGGGATCGTCGGCCACCAAGGCCGCGCGCAAGTCGACGGCCGCGAGTGACCGATCTGTATCCCTTGTGAACAGAGCCAGGATGGCGACCCTGACGGGGTGATCGAAGGCGTCTGTTAGGTCCGGGTCAATCCGGCCTCGACCGCGTCCAAAGAGTGCCATCAGCCCATCTCTCGGTGACGGAGGGCGACGGCCACCCCAGCCCTAGCCGTCGCCCCCGTCATGTCCATCGTGGCCTCGGGCGAGCGTCAGGGGGCGGCGTCGCGGTCGTGGCGACGATGGACGGCCTCGGGTGTGGCGTGTTCTGCGTCATCGTGGAAATGCCACGCGATCTAGACATTTAGATCGCTTGACCGTTCGCACGGTACTGGAAGGAATCCCTCTCAGTCAAAAAGGGCTTCCTGTGTAGTAAGGAAGGGCTTCTCCTACTGGTAGTAAGGCACTCCTTTGTACAAAGCAGGTTGCTCAAGTGTGGCCGAGCCGCACCACTTGGTCACGGTGTACATAGCCCGCTGTCTAGTCTGCCCCAGGTTTATTCGAAGAAAACTAAGGAGTGGCAATACTTGTTGGTCACCTTGTCGAGTTCGTACACCGTCCAATCTGGCACCTGCCCCGCAAAATTCACCAAAAACCGATGACTTGACTTTCAACCTCCCACCTGTGCAGGATGCGCGCCGTCGACCGGTACGCACCAGTACTCGCGGCCGGAGTTGTCTCGCCAACAGAACGGAAGGAATACCTTGCGCCGCCAATCCCCTTTGCACGACTTTGACGCACTCGACCGTGGTCGACAGCGCTTCTTGAGTGCCCTATTTGTCGTGATTTGTGCCGTGGGGATCTTGGCCTTGGCCGTTGGCCCCGCAAGTGGTGAAGACTCGGAAAGTGGCTCGGCGACCGCAGTCGCCGAATCCGAGGCCACTCCGGTTCGCGAATTGCCGGCCCGCCGCACCGCTTCCTCTCGTACCTTCGAGCTCTCAAATGGGCATTACGAAACCCGACTCTTCGAGGTCCCGGTCAACTACCGGGATGAGAGTGGAGACTGGAAGCCGATTGACGAAGAACTGACGGAACTCCCTGGCGGGATGATCACCAACGGCGCCAACAGCTTTGATGTCCATCTTCCCGAGGACCTGAACGACGGGCCAATTCGTGTGACTCTGGACGAGGAGTGGGTCTCGCAGATTCCGCTCGGGGTCGAGACCGCCACCGCGGACCTGCAGCAGGACGGCACGGCCAGCTACTCAGCGGCTGGCGGGGCAGCCGACTTCGAATTCAACGGCCTGGCCAACGGCTTGAAGGAGACCATCGTGCTGGCGGGGTCAGAGGCGCCGACGACCTACCGCTTCCAGGTCGACGCATCTGCGGGCGTGGTGCCTGCGCTCAACGAGGACGGCTCGATCTCGTTCCGCGACCAGGACGGAAAGGTCGTCGCCGAGATCCCGGCCCCGTTCATGGTCGACAACGTCGGCCTCGAAGCCCCCAGCGGAGCTGTCAAATACACCCTCGAGGAGGACAGCGAGGGAAGCTGGCGGCTCGCCGTGGAAGCCGACTCCGAATGGCTCCGTGCCGAAGGTAGAAGTTTCCCGGTGTCCATCGACCCGAGCTACACCTTCCCGACGCCGACGCAAGACTGCACGATCTCGAACGCGAAAAAGACCAGCTTTCTGGGCGGTTACATCACCAACTGCGGGACCTCCGGCTATCCCACTCTGGACGTAAGCGCCAAATACGAATCGAGCGGGTCCGACATCTTCGACCGCACGCTCCTGAACTTCGACGTCAAACCGTCGTTCGGAGAAAAACCGATCCCCGCCGAAGCCTCGATCACCTCCGCGACGCTCGGCCTCTATGCCCCCGCAGCACCGCTCAACGTCACGAAAGTCGACCTCTACGACGTCAGCAAATCTTGGAACAACAGCGTTACCTGGGCCACGACTGACGGGTTTGTGACCAAATGGACGGCGCTGGGTGGCGACTACGGCAAATACCTGCCAACCCCGACGAGCCTCACGACGACCCAGCAGGGCAACAAACCCGGCTGGTGGGAATTCGGAAGCAAGGACCTGGCCTGGCTCGTGCAGCGCTGGCTATTCGGCAGCTTCAGCAAAGAATCGGTCAACAAAAACGGCCTGCTGCTAAAGCTTGCCGAAGAGAGCCCGCGTGTCTGCTGTATTCAGCGCCAAGTTGTCTGGCAGTCGAGCGCCGGCGCCAACAAGCCCAAACTCGCGGTGCAGTGGATCATGCCTGCGTCTCCTGACAGCAAGGTCACCTCGCCCACCGACGGCACCAAGACCGCCAAGCGCTTCCTCCTCAGTTCGGCCTGGGAACACCCGGGCGTCGACGGCGTCACCTTCCAGTACAAGACCGACCAGGGCTGGACCGACATCCCTGGCGGCCAGGTGATCAACGGCAATAACCAGGTCGTGAGCTGGCCGTACTTTGTCTCAGCCGGCGACCGCGAGAGCAAACCGCTTTATTGGGACGCCTCCAGCGTCACGGCTGGCCTTGCCGCCAAGAAGGTCCAGATCCGTGCCGTCCTCTCCGGCGACCCCGGGGCGGGCGGCTACACCCAGCCGGTCGCGGCCGAAATCAACAAGCACACCGGCGGCCCGAAAGACGCATCGACTGAAGTCGGCCCTGGCAGCGTCGACTTGATGACCGGCAACTTCACCGTCTCGCATAACGACGTCTCCATCCCTGCGTTCAACTCGACCCTTGAATTCTCCCGCTCGTTCAGCTCGCGGGAATCCGGCGTGGAAGCCACCGGCGTCCTTGGGCCGGGCTGGAAACCGGCCTCGCCCCTCGAAGAAGCCGGCGGTGCGTCGTGGACGAAACTGAAGATTGAATCGCTTACCGAAGACTTCGAAGGCGAATCCATCACCTATAAGTGGGCCACCCTCGTTCACTCCGGAGGCGCCGAACCCTCATTCGAAGAAGACGAAAGTGGCCAGTTCATCACCCCGGATGAGATGAGCGGCTACGTCCTCACTTGGCTGAACTCAGAAAAGACGGAAGCTGCCTTGACCGACCCCGACGGCAACCGCACGGTCTTCTCTAACAACGGCTCGGGCAGCGAATACCTGCCGAAGTCCGTGTCGATGACCGGCGGTCCAGGCAACAAGTCGAGGATGATCTACGAAACTGCCAACGGCAAGCGCCGGCTCATCAAGGTCATCGCCCCAGCCGCACCCGGCGTGATCTGCCCCGAAAACGAATCCTCCCTCTACAACGGCTGTCGCTTATTGACCTTTACCTACCAGAGCGCGACGGCCTGGGGGGCGCCCGAAAGCGCCGGTTCGCGCCTTTCTAAGATCACCTATTACGCCTCTGGTCACGGCGGTCCGTGGGACGTAGCGCAGTACAGCTACAACAGCCAGGGGCGCCTCATCGCGGCCTGGGACCCCCGCATTTCGCCCGCTCTCAAAGAGACCTACAGCTACAACGCAACTGGCCAGATCGCGACGCTGACGCCTCCCGGCCAGGAGCCTTGGACGATGACCTATGGGACGCTTCCCGGCGGATCCGCGATCGGCCGGCTGACCTCCGTCAAACGAGCCTCCTTGGTCACCAGCAACCCTGTGGCCCAGACGTCGATCGCATATGAAGTCCCGCTCTCGGGCTCGGGCGCTCCCCACAGCATGAGCAATGAGGATGTCGCTACTTGGGGCCAGGAAGACTTGCCGACCGACGCGACGGCAATTTTCCCGCCCGGCGAAGTGCCCGCCAGCCCGCCCTCGAGCTACACGAGGGCGACCGTCTATTACATGGACGCAGAAGGGCAGACCGTCAACGTCGCGACGCCCTCGGGCGCCGGGACTACTGCGCCCTCGATCACCACGACGGAGACGGATGAGTTCGGCAACGTGTGGCGCGAACTGAGCGCCCAGAACCGCCTCCGAGCTCTCGCGGCGGGGGCTGGGTCTGTCGCCAGGTCGCGAGAACTCGACACCCAATTCCGCTACTCGAAAGACGGAACCGAGCTGCAGGAAGAAAAAGGGCCGATGCACCAGGTCCGCCTACAGTCCGGCATCACCACGCAGGCCCGCATGTTGCGCACGATCCAATATGACACGAACTTCAAATACATGAACGGCACTACCACGCCCTCCACTGGGGAAACCAAGCCGCACCTGCCGACGGCCGAAACGACCGGTGCCCTCCTTGCTAGCGGCACGGTCACCGACAAAAGGTCAATGGAATACCGCTACAACTGGAAATTGCGCAAGCCCACCGAAACCATCACCGACCCGGAAGGCATCGACGAAACCAAGTCGGTCACGGTCTACGACAACGAAAGTGGCCTACCGACCGAAGTGCGGCAGCCGGAAAACGCTAGCGGCGGCGGGGCCGGAACGACCAAGTTGGTCTATTACGGTGGCTTTGCACCTTCGGGTTGCGGCAGCAATCTATACGCTGGCCTCGTCTGCAGGATCGAACCGGCTGCGCAGCCGGGCACCGCAGGGCAGCCTCCGCTGCCAATCAAGAACTTTGTGTCCTACAACCAGCTTGGTCAAGTGCTGGAATTGACTGAATCTGTCCCGGGGGGAGGAACTCGGAAAACGACTACCACCTACGACGCTGCAGGCCGGCAAAAGACCGTGCAAACGACGGGCGGCGGGGTCTCCATCCCGAAAGTAGAAACCATCTATCACGAAACGCTCGGACTCCCCAAAACTCAGCGCTTCATCTGCTTCAGCTGCGAAGACACCCAAGCGACCACGACGACCTTCAATTCACTCGGACGTCCGATTGCCTACGAAGACGCTGACGGCGGTATCACGAGCACCACCTATGACCTACTCGGCCGCCCGGTTGAAACGAACACTGGCAAAGGTATACAGATCATGCGGTACGACGCCGCCACTGGCATGGCGGTCGAATTGCAGGATTCGTCAGCGGGTACCTTCACTGCGACCTACGACGCCGATGGGCGCATGGTTCAACAGATCTTGCCAAACGGACTCATCGAAGACACCACCTACGACGAGACCGGCGATGCCATAGGCCTCACCTATTCGAAGTCCGCCATGTGTGGAGCGAACTGTACCTGGCTGAACTTCAACGCCGAACGATCAATTCGCGGACAGCTGCTAGTCGAAGACGGAACCCTGGGAAGAAAGGAATACGGGTACGACCGTCAAGCCCGTCTGACCACCGCCCGCGAAACGGTGGGTGGGGGTTCCTGTACCTCAAGAACCTATAAGTACGACAAAAATTCGAATCGCGAAGAGATGACGACCAGTTCGGGAGTGGGCGGGGTCTGCCCGAGCTCGGGCGGGACCACCCTGAAATACAGCTATGACTCCGCGGACCGCCTCCTCGCAGAAGGCTTGATCTATGACGACTTTGGTCGCATCACGCAGCTGCCCGCCGCCCTCGCGGGAGGCCAAGCACTGGCATCGACCTATTTCTCCAATGACATGCTTGCTACCCAACAACAAAACGGCGTCACGAACACCTATCAACTGGACGCCACGCTGCGGCATCGACAGCGCCTCCAGGCAGGCGGGCTGGAAGGGACCGAAGTCTTCCACTATGCGGGACCTGGAGATAGCCCGTCATGGACGCAGCGCGGCTCATCGTGGACCCGCAACATTATTGGGATCGACGGAAGGCTCGTCGGGATCGAAGACGACGGTGACGAGCCTGTTCTACAACTCTTGAACCTGCATGGAGATGTAGCTGCTACCGCGGCATCGGATTCTGAATCGTCGGAATTGGTGTCCCTGCTCAACTTCGACGAGTTCGGCAACCAAACTGCGGGTCCAGGTGGTCAGCGATTTGGGTGGCTCGGAGGCAATCAGAGGCGTACTGAACTACCCTCGGGTGTCATGCAAATGGGCGCACGAACCTACGTGCCCCAACTGGGACGCTTCACGTCAGTCGACAGGATACGCGGGGGCTCTGCAAATGCCTATGACTACGGCAACAACGACCCAGTGAATCAGTTCGATTTCAGTGGGCTCAAGCCCTATGACTATGAGTGCTACGCAGGAATTGTTGGTTGCCAGTGCAAATTGAGCATACGGCTGTGGAGTCCAGAACGGGGCAGGATGGGCATGCATTGGCATCGCCGCTGTAGACGGGCCGGGGGGATCACGTTAACTGGGTGGGCGCTCGCCTACTACATAAACTCGGGTAACCACTTCTGGAGGTTGGATCAGGCCCCGACCTTCGTAAGGCCAGGGCCTTCGATCAACCCGATTTGCCGACCAACCGATCCATGCCAAAACGATGTATCCTTCACTGGCGTCTTTGTTTGCGCTCCCGGCTACGAGTATCAGGTCAAGATCACCTGGGGCTTCACCTTCAATATCAATGGAGGTGGCAGGGAACACCAGTTGGATGTTGCCGCTCAGGAGGAATGTTCGAAGTGAGCAAAGGTATGACCCCTAAGCGAATGGCATATGTTGGTGGCGTCCTTGCTTTGCTCTGTCTGATTCTGGGAATCAGCAGCCTGAGTAGTGCGGAGGCAGGCTTACAACAGCAGGCTAGCATGGCGGCGATTCCAAAATACGCATATAAGGTCGCCGGTAACCAAAGACACGATGGCTCCGGGTGGAGCTTCTGGCTCTTCGGAAGGCAGGGCCGACAATGTTGGGGTACCAGGGTCTTCAGCGATCGTGGCAAGGAAGACAATGGGCTTTGTGGGTTCTCCGTACCAGAAGATCCCTGGCAGTTAGCCGCCTCGGGCAGCATCGGCGAACGCAGCTCTCCAGAATCTGGCTATCTGTTCTTGACGAGTCTTAGGGTGGTTCACCTGTCGATCAGGTTGAAGTCACGGTGGTATGAGGTACAGCTACGACGACTGAGCCCGAGCCAGGCTCAGCGCTCCCGGCTAAATAGGTCGTTTCGTTTTGGACTCGGCACGGTGCCCGGCATATCAACCGAGCCCGACGATGTGAAGGTGCGGTACGCGAACTGAAGTATTCGCAATATCTTTGGTTGCTATGCGCTTGCGGTTAGAGCCAAAACCGGGAAACCATGAGCGAAGCGCCATGTGTGGACTTGTCATTGGTGCAATTCTCCTAGGAGTTCTGGGCTGCGGTAGCTCAGGTGAAGGCAAGCTCATCGGTATGACGCTTGACCGAGCAGTCCAAGGTATTCCTGAGGCTGCTTCTTCCGAGGAGGTCGAACAGCGACTCGGTCCGCCCGAATCACGTAGTCCCGGTGGTCAGGGGGAATGGGCTTACCAGTACGGGGCATGGCGTCTTTATTTCGTCGATGACCTGCTTGATCGCAAGGCCAAGGAAGTTTGGTTGGGGCATGGGCGCACGGAGCAAACCTCGAAGGAACTGGACGCCGACGTGCTCGCCCTCCGCAGAGGGATGTCGATAGCGGAGGTTCGGGTGCGACTTGGTGCACCGTTGAGTTATGAACGGGTGTACTCAGGAAACACAGCTCAAGCCACCGAAATCGTGCTTCGGTACGGAGGATGGCTCTTGGCGTTCACCGACAGGCACTTGGATAGACGAACCAAGTACTAAGTCGACTGAGACACAGGACGCCTCCTGATCGTCTCTCGCTTGCGCCCAAAGACAGCGGCCCGGGTTGGTCCTGTACTTCCGCCCTCGGGTCGCCGGACCCCCGCCAGTTTCGCACGCATTCGCGTGCGGGGGCGGGGGCACCGGCTCCCGCATCGGGCGGGAGCAAGGACCGAAGGAGTTACTGATGACGGCCCAAGGAACGCCGATGATCCCGGTCGAGAAGATCGTGGTCGAGCAGGGGCTTAACGCCCGAAAGAGCATGGATCAGGAAGCCCTGAAACGGCTCGGGAAAAGCATCGCGAAGGACGAACTCGTTCAGCCGATCACCGTCCGGCCGATCGATGGCGGCAAGTACGCGCTGATCGCCGGCGAACGGCGCTACGAGGCTGCCAAGCTGGAGGGCATCGAGAAGCTGCCCGGCCACATCGTCACCAGCGGCAACCGGCGGACGATCTCGTTCATCGAGAACCTGCATCGCGAGGACCTGAACAAGATCGAGGAGGCCGAAGGGCTGGAGGACCTGGCCAAGGAACTCAAGCTCATCAGCAACAAGGCCCTCGCCGAGGAGGTCGGCATGTCCCAAGCCTGGGTCAGCTCGCGCCGCCGGCTCCTGAAGCTCCCCGAGAAGGTGCAGCTGGTCATCGCACGCGACGAGGTCCCGATCGAGGCCGCGCCGCTGCTGATCAAGGTGGCCGCGGTCTCGCCGCGGATCGCCGAGCGCCTCTGCGAGGTCTACAAGGCCGACGAGGCATTCAGCGATTTCGTCCGCGACTTCACCGACATGCTCTACGCGGTCGCCGACGAGGAGATCGAGGACCAGCCGACGATGATCGATCCCGATTGCGTCAGCTTCAGCGCGGTCTTCGATGACGAGCAGGAGCGCAGGGACCACGCGGCCCGCTACCTGGCCGCCGTGCCTCACGCCGCCGGTCCCAAGTACGACCCCTCCATCAATCTCGGGGACGCCGAAGTGACGGCAGCCCGCGCCGGGAAGGTCCTCCTCGAGCACGAGGACAAGAGCGGCGACTACTTCTACACGACCGAGTTCCTCGTCGACAAAGCCTGGGCCAAGGATCTCGTCATCCAGGCGATCGAGCGGGCCGAGAAGGAGAAAAAGCGCCGCGACAAAGAGCAGGCCAAGCGCGACAAAGAAGCCACGGACTCGCCGGAGGCGGACGTCAAGCCGAGCGATCCCGACGCCAAGAAGGCAGCCGAGATGGCGAGGCAGCGTCAGGCCGCCAAGAAGGAGGCCCAGGAACAGCAGGAAGCCGCAGCCGCTTTCAACGACCGGCTCGGACACGCCCTGATGAAAAACCGGACCCCGGAGAGCCGCAAGAGGTTCGGGCTCGCCCGGCAGAAGGCGGCGGCGATCTCACTCATTCGCCACGATCAGAGTCTGGCTTCTGCCGGCCTCCGGCTCGTCCTGCCGCAGCTGCAGCAGACGCAGACCGAGGCCGACGGGGCGGGTGGCAAGAGCGGAAAGGTCTCCTACGCCACCCTGGCTCAGTCGAGGGATTTCCTCATCGGCAAGATCGAAGCCTGCAAGTCGCAGGCGGAGATCAACGAGTGGATCTCGATGGCTCAGATCGCGGCCATCCTCGCCGACGAGGACGCCGTGGGGGCAGGCGAAGGTTCCTGCCGCCACGACCCCGCCGAGGACGAGGTCAAAGAGCTCCTCGCAGAGGAGATCAAGCTGGTGAAGCCTCGCCGCTCGCCCAAGCAGCGGAAGGAGGAGAAGACCGCGGCCGTCTGAGACAGCCCGAGTCCGCCCGGCCCCTTCGGGGGCCGGGCTTTTTCGTGAGGCACCTTGACTGGCGGGACCAGTGAACCGGAGCGGCTCGGGTTTACCCGATCCGGCCTCAGCTCCCGAGCAGCGGAGGACGGTCGCGGTGATCCGGCGCGGTGGGCTTGGGCTTGGCGCCAGTCATGCCTTTTACGCCTAGCAGACCTCCTCCGCCCGGCTTCGCCGTTCTCCCCCGGCCTGCTTTTCGGCGGGCATGACTAACGCCAAGCCGTATCTCAGCCCGCCTTCTCCACGCCTGCTCGACCTACTGCCGACGATGGCCGAGGAGCGCGGGGTCACCTTTACCCCCCCGACCACCCAGGCGCAGGCACTCTCGGAATTCCGGCGGTTGAAGAAGATCCCCCGCGAGACTCGCGCCCAGCGCAGCGTGGATGAGGTTGCCGTCGCCGACGCGATGCGCAGGAGCGGCGGCAGCTCGCGGATCCGCCCGGAGGAGATCGCCGGTTTCGGGCCCTCTGCCCGCTGGCAGAACAGCGAGCACGAGCCGACCGAGACCGGCCCTTGTGAGCGATGCGGCCTGGAGACGGCCGACAGCTGCCGGATCGGTGGACGGAGGCGCTGGCGCTGCGCTGAGTTCTCGGCGTGCATCCGTCGCCGCAAGGCAGGGCGGTGATGGCGATGAGTCGCCTTTACCGCCACGCCGGCGAGGTCATTGCAGTCGCCCCCGGTGGGCGGTCGACGCCTCCCAGTGTCGCGCGGCTTCGCCGCGCGGGGGTCGGCGTCACCGCCCGCCCACCGGGGGCGGGCACTCAGCGAGGAGGCTGTGATGCCTAAGAGGAACAAAAACCGGCGAGCGCTCACCGAGGAGGAGCGAGCCGAAAAGAGAGCCGCCGAGCGCGAGCTGATGGCGGCGGCGGTCGACAACCTGCGCTCAAGCGAGGGCTGGCAGCGCTGGCTTCGCCTTCGGCGCCACTTCCACACCTACAGCTTCGGCAACCAGCTGCTGATCGCCTTTCAGATGCCCGAGGCGACCAGGGTCGCCGGCTTTCGCAAATGGCTCGATCTCGGCTACGCCGTCCGCAAGGGGGAGAGGGGGATTCGCATCTATGCACCGTGCCCGCCGTCGAAGGCCGCCCTAGCCAAGTGGCGCCGGGAAGGAGCCGATCCCGACAAGAAGCCGAAGACCTACTTTCGGATGGTCTCCGTCTTCGACCGCTCCCAGGTCGACCCGCTTCCCGAATTCCCCGGTGGCGTCGTCGAGCTCGACCCCCCGACCGAGCCGATCGAGGGCAGCAGTCTTGCCCGATTCCTCCTTCCGCTTCAAGGTTTCGCCGGGTCGATCGGCTACAGCTTCGCCATCGAACCGATCCGCGGTGCGGCGGACGGCTTCTGCGACCGGGACAGGAAGAGGATCGTCGTCCGGCCGGTCGCCGAGGACTTCTCACCCAACGCCCAGGTCAGCACCGCCGTTCACGAGGACAGCCATGCCCTCCTAGACGCCGGTCGCAAGGAAGACGATCCCAAGCTCACCTACGGGCAGGAGGAGGTCGTAGTCGAGTGCGTGGCCTTCTCGGTCTCCTCGACGCTGGGGCTCGACACCTCCGCCAGTGCAGTCCCCTACATGGCCAGCTGGGGCAAGGGAGATGACATCGAGCGCTACGCCGCTCTGATCGACCGGCTCGCCTCCCGTATCGAGGACGCCGTTCTCCCCGACCCCGAGCCCCCGGCAGCCGCGCCCCGGGCTTCCGAGCCGGTCCCGCTCGCCGCCTAGACCTACCGCCGCCCGGCGGGTCGACCCGCAGCTTGCTCTGCGGCCTAGCGGGTCGTCCACTCGGCGGGTGGTGATCCGGATGACGTCGCCCGTTCGGATGTCTGACCGCCTTCGCGAGGGCAGGCCCGATTTCCTCAGCTCAGGGTGGCACGGGCCTCCCGGGCTTCAACCCCCACAAGGGGGGTTCCCCTCGCCTTCGACATTCGTCTCAGGCTCGGTTCCGCCCGCTCGGTCCCGCGCCCTACCTGGCCTCGTCAACCGAACCACCCTCTCAAAGGAGGCCAGACATGAACAGCACCAGCGTCATCTGCCGACTCACCCACGACCCCGAGCTCCGCCAGACGAACGGCGGCACCCCGGTAGTCGACCTGCGGGTCGCGATCCCCCGCAGGCGAATCGAAGGCGAAGACCGAGGCGCGTCCTTCTGGACCGTCCGGGCCTGGGGCGGCACCGCCGAGGCGGTCTGCAAGTACCAGAAGAAGGGCAACAAGATCGCGGTCGAGGGCTACCTCGATCAGGACGAGTGGGAGAAAGACGGCGTCCGCCACCAGCGCAACTACATCGTCGCTGAACCGGGCGGCATCGAGTTCCTCGAACCGCCGGCCGACTCCTCGAAGCCGAGCGAGACCGAGCCCGAGACCGAGCCGAGCCAGCCCGCCGAGGCGGCCGCCTGAAACCGCTGGGGGCGGCCCGCCAGGGTCGCCCCCGCCGACCACGGAAGGAGCACCCCATGAGCGCGATTCAAACGGCAGCGCCCGAGGCGATCACGCCCGAGAACCTGATCGAGCGCTTCTGCGATCCCCGCGACGTGGGCGCCCTCGCAGATCCCGTCGAGGTCGACGGAGTCAGGACGACCAGCGGCTTCTGCGGATACGACGAGGCCAAGGCCGACAGCTTCGTCGTCGGCTTCGAGGACGGATTCGATTTCCTCGATTACATGATGGCCCGCGGCTGGAAGCCAATCGAGGGAAAGGGCGAGTGGCCCGAAAGGGTCTATCTCGTCTTCGCCAGCGAGGAGCGCCCGATCTCGGTTGCCGCCTACGAGGAGGGTCAGCTGACGATCTCCCGGTTCGCCAGCAAGTACCGCTTCTACGAGTACCGCGAATCGCTCGGCTGATCCGAGCTGCCAGATCCTTGAGGGGGGCGTCGACCGGCGTCCCCCTTTTTTTGATGGGCCTGCTCGGCCCGGTGCTGCTTCTCTGCATCGACCGACCCTCGCGGCGCAAGGCATCTGCGCTCCCGCTCTCCCTTTGCTTGGCGCCACTCGCTCGCCGCCGTCCCGGCGACCGGCTCGCCGCTCGGCCCAGCGCTCCGGTCGCTCCGCTCCCTCCGCCCTCGCTCCGCTCGGGCGGCGCGGGCCTTGCGGCCTCGCCGTCGAAGCAGCGCCGCGGTCCTGCCGGCGTCCAGGCGGCGGGGCTCGCCGGCTCGGACTCGTGCCAGCGGTCGCTCCGCTCCCGCCCCCTCGCTTCGCTCGGGTGGCACTCGCCTCGCCGGCATCGCGGCGTCGGTGGCGACTGGCTCGCCGCTCGGCCCTGCGCCCCGGTCGCTTTCGCTCCCTCCGCCCTCGCTCCGCTCGGGCGGCGCGGCCTTGCGGCCTCGCCGTCGAAGCAGCGCCGCCGTCCTGGGTGCGATCCGAAGGTAGCTCTGGATGGGTTGAAGATGCTCCCCCCTGGCGGGCGGGCGGAATCAGTTCGCGCTGTTCGGTGGTGGGGGCGGAATCTCGCTACAGCTCGCTACTCAGCCATTCACCAATAGGCAGCCACACTCAATCAAGAAGCTCATTTCCACCGGCAGCCGAATGAGATCCACGAGTAGCGAGCTAGGCACCAGAGACTCAGAACGCCACTCTAGGTCCCTTCGCACAGCCAACCCCCACCACCGAACAGCCCGACACATTATGAACCCGAACAGGGGTTCGGAACTGCGGCGACCTCCGCGGCACTTGGGGCAGCGATGGTCGGCGTCACCAAGATCCAGCGCGGAAACGCCGGCTACTGGCTGTCGGCGGTCGCCGAAGGCGGCGACGACTACTACACGAAGCCGGGCGAGGCGCCCGGCGAGTGGGTAGGCGACCTCGCCGACGAGCTGGGCTTGAGCGGCCAGGTCGACGCCCACGGCTACGGCGCGATCCTCGAGGGTCGCGATCCGAGCTCCGGCGAGGAGCTGGTCAAACGGCCAGAGACCCGCTTTCGAGCGCGCCCGGACGGCTCAGAAAAGAGGGTCGAACCCGTCCTTGGCTACGACGTTCGATTCAGCGCGCCGAAGTCGGTTTCGCTGCTCTACGCGCTCGGCTCCGAGGAGACCAAAGACCGGATCGTGGCCGTGATGAACGACGCGGTGCGCCAGGGCATCGCCCACCTGGAGCGCGAAGCCTGCATGGTGCAGCGGGGGAAGGGAGGAGTCCGGATCGAGACCGGCCGGGGCTTCGTCGGCATGGCCTTCCGCCACCGGATGAGCCGTGCCGGAGATCCGGCTCTGCACGTCCATGTGGTGATCTCGAACCTCACCCGCGCGCTCTCAGACGGAAAATGGCTGTCGCTCGCGAGCCCGAAAGGACGCTCGCCGCTCTTCCCTCACGGCAAGTCGGCGGGGATCGTCTTTCAGTCCGCTCTCCGCGCCGGATTCTTGAGGGAGTTCGGCCTGGAGTTCCGCGAGGTCAGAAACGGCTACGCCGACCTGAAGGGCTTTGACCGCGACCTGATCGAGGCGTTCAGCACCCGCTCGCGGGAGATCGCCGAGTGGATGCAAGAGCACGGCGTCGACAGCATCAAGGCCGCCCAGACCGCGGCCTACCGGACCCGAGATGCCAAGGACCACAGCGTCGACGCCGACGCCCGGGTGGGGGAGTGGGCGACCCAAGCCCAGCCCTTCGGCTTCAGCCGCGAGGCTGCCGAGCAGATGGTGAGCGCGGCTGCCCCGCGCGAGCCGGTGGCGATCGGCGAGGACATGCTCGACACCGCCGTTCGCAAGCTCGAACTCGCCTCCTCTCACTTCGACCGCCGCGAGCTGTTGTGGGCGGTGGCCGATCAGCTTCCCGAGGGTGCCGAGCTCTCCTCGCTCACCGACGCAGTCGATCGCATCCTCGCCAGCGAGCGGATCATCACCCTGCACACCGCCTCCGGCCCCCTCGACCGCGACGCCTACACGACCCCCCGAATCGCCGAGACCGAGCGGTGGTTCATCGACACGGCGCTGCGCGGTAGCGATGCCGGCGCCAGCGTGGTCGAGCGAACGATTGTCGAGTCCGTCCTCGCTCGCCACGACTACCTGGGCGCCGACCAGCGCGAGATGGTCCTGCGCCTCACCGGCGGCGGTGAGCGGGTGGTCGCGGTGGCGGCTTGGCCGGGGACCGGCAAGACCACCGCCCTAGAGGCCGCCGCCCAGGCTTGGGAGGCGGCAGGCTTCCCGGTCATCGGGTGCGCCACCGCCCGCACCGCGACCGGCGAGCTGATCGACGCCGGGGTCCGGCCGTCGTTCTCGGTCCGCTCGCTTTTGAACCAGGCTCAACGCTGGGCTGGCGAAGGCAAGCAGCTCGCCGACAGAACGGTGATCGTCCTCGACGAGGCCAGCGTCACCAACTCCTTCGACCTGGCCGACCTCCTGCGTCTCGCCGAGCAGTGCAACGGCAAGTTGGTGCTGATCGGCGACCCGCAGCAGATCGGCGCCATCGGGCCGGGCGGTCTCTACGTCCACCTGGCGCGCACGACCGAGCCGATCGAGTTGACGACGATCCGCCGCCAACCCCGCGAGGCCGACCAGCGGGTCGTCACCCTCGTCCACGAAGGCCGGGGCTCGGAGGCGATCGACCTGCTCCGCAGCGAAGAAAAGCTCGTCGTCGGCGACGATGTGATCTCCACGCTTCACGGCCTGCTGCTCGACTGGCACAGCGACTACGTGACCGGGGCCGACGCGGTGATGATCGCCCGGCGAAACCGGGATGTCGATTTCCTCAACGATCAGGCGCGGGAGATCCGCGCCGGCGAAGGCCGCCTCGGCGAGGCGGAGGTGATCGTCGGGGAGCACCCCATCGCTGCCGGCGACCGGGTTCAGACCCGGATCAACTGGAACGATCCGAAGGTCGACAATCGCGAGCGCTGGGACGTGGTCGACGTCGACGCCGCTGCCCGCACGCTCACGCTCGCCCGCGTCGGCGGCGACGAGCGGACCCTCACCCTCGGCCCGGCCTATCTCGACCGCACGAGCGACGACGGGGCGCCTGCCCTGCAGTACGCCTATGCGATCACCACCTACGGCGCGGAGTCCAAGACCTTCGACCGCGCCTATCCCTACCTCGATCCCTCCTACAACCTCGAGGAGAGCGTTGTAGCCATCAGCCGCGGACGCGAGGTCGCAAACGTCTACACCGTCGCCTCCTCCGAACTCCTCGATCCCGACCTTGGCCCGGGTCGGCGCGAGGTGGCCGACACCCTGCAGGACCTTCGCGAGGCGATCGAGCGCGAGGGCGCCGACTTCCCCGCGATGGAGGCGGCCCTGCGCGTCGAGATCGACGCCCTCAGCTATAGCCAGCTGGCGGAGAGGCGGGCGCGGCTCTCCGAGACGGCCCGCGCCGATGATCCTGCCCTCGCCCGAGCCGACCGTCTGGACAAGGCGATCAGCCGCGACCGAGACCGGCTGGCCGACCTGCGCGGGGAGCGGGAGGCGACCGAACGTTCTCCCGATGCCGCTCCTCTCGACGTCGCCCGCCTGGCTGCCGCGGAAATCAGCGCGGCCGAGCGCTTGGAGCGAAACATCGCCGAGCGCGCCACGCTTCCCGAACTTCAGACTGAGAGCGAGTCGGCGCCGGCAACTCCGGAGGATCGGCTCGAAGCAGCGCTGACCGAGCAGCGGATCGCCCGCGAAGCCTCCCGCCAGCTCACCGCGGCCCGCTGCAACGAGTCGCAGGTCATCTACGACACCCTCGGCTCCTATCCATCTGACCCCGCCCTTGCTGTCGAGTGGGACGGCGCAGCCCACGCGGTTCTCACCTACCGGCTGCGCCATAACGTTTGGGACGAGCACAACCCACTCGGCCGGCGGCCCGACTCGGCCGCCGCCCGGGCCGAACACGCTCACGCCGAGCAGCGGATCGAGGCCGCGCGCCGGGCGCTGCAGCAGACCCGAATGCATGAGGCCGAGCGCGCAGCGGTGAGCGAGATGAGCATCGGCTTGTAGGTCGGGGCGCGGAAGAGTTCGGCTCGCGCCGGCACTTCCACGGCATGAGCGAATCGCCGTCGACCGACAGCCCCTCGCGGAAGGACGGCGAGCGGCTCCGCGGTCTGCACGGCGGCCGTGGCGCTCAGCCGCCCTCGCGGGAGCCGGGTCCTCGCCTTGATCGTGGCACGCCTTCGGCGTGCGGCTTCGGGCCCACGGCTCCCGCAGCGGGCGGGAGCAATCCGAAGGAGAAGATTCAGATGCCCGAGTTACTAGAGCCCAAGGTCCGGCCAGCTACCGAAGCGCTGACCGACCTGCCCGGTGCGGTCGGCGAAGCTGTGGCGGAGTCGCCCGAGCTGGAGCGCTCCCAAGACGGAGAAAGCAGGTCGGCGGCTTCCGTCCGGGGGCCGATGAGCAGCGCCGAGGTGGTCAGCGCAGCTCACACGGTCGCCAAGGAGATCTACGGCTGCTGGGAGTTCGCCGAACGCCTGGAGGTCTACAAGTCGGTCGGCGAGCAATTCAAAGCCGACGCCCGCCGCGTCCTCGATGCCGCCGCCGCCCGCTGGCCCGAGCTGATCTCCTGGGTCAACGACCTACCCGAGTGGAAGGCGCTGCTTTCCGCCGATCTGAGCTAGACCGATGAGGATCTATTTCAGGTCCGAGGTCCGGGCTCAGATCACGGAGCATTGGTCGATCGAGGCCCCGCCGAACTGGCCGCAGATGAGCAACGCCCAGCGGCTTGCATGGCTGGAGGAAAACATCGAATCTGCCAAATACCTGAGCCAGGACAAGGTTCGGGACGAGGGAAACTGGGCCGTGCTCGATTTCCACGGCTCCTAGTTCGACCATCGACACCCTCCAGTCGTCCGGCGGCCTCGAGTGTTCGACTGGGGCTGAGAGTGCGCTCGACAAAGGGGGGTCCTCGGGATGGCTACCCTCGTGAATAGATGATGGAACTCGCTGACCACGTCAATAAAGCCGCCTACGCAGTCCGAATGATGCGTCTAGCCCGCTGGATGAGCATGCATCTCGCCGACGACTATGAGCGGCGGGTCGTAGGCCGCATGGTTCTCGTATTTGCGCCCGTCTATATCGATAGCGCGTTCGCTCTGCTGAAGAGGAAGCCTGGCTTGGCCCAGCAGGACCGCACGCAGCTTCGGAATGCAATTCGCCGACTCCGCAACGACTTCGAGGACTACTACGACCGCATTCGTCACGACCTCGCAGCCCATCGAGACGCGCTCGCGCTCGATGTGGCGGTCGAGGCTTGGAACGAGATTGATTCAGACACGCTCGCCTGGTTCTGTTCGGCCGTCGACGAAAGCATCAAGGACATCATCGGTCGGCACTCCCTCGTGACCGGTTCGGTGAAGGACTTTCCGGACATGCGAGACGAGGGCTTTGCGAACCAGCTGGCGGCCCCGGGCAAGGATGCGGGCACGGTCAGGTTCAGCACCGATGCCCTATCTATGACCCGAGGGCATGTCGGGATCGTCCCCGTGCACGAGGTTCAGAATTCGGCGGCGATCCTCAAAAGCGTTCTGCAGTCGATGCAAATCTGTCTGCGAGTTAACGAGATCTCCCGCGGCCGGATTGGCCCGCACCTCCTGTTGAAGACCATGTTCATCATCGACGCCATGAATCTCGTGGATGGGGTCTTCGGTGAGCCGGCAGGTGCCTCACCGAAGCGATCGGCGTCGTTCCTCACCATCTTGGAGAGGGGTGATTTCGGCGGTGCTGCCTCGCTGAGAAAGTCCCTTGAAAATGCCGATCTGCCAGCAATCCAAGCGGTCCGCACGATCCGAAATAAGGCGTGTGCTCATCTCGATCCCGCCTTCGATCTGCGGCAGCTCCAGAGCCTGGTCCTTGACCTCGATGACGCCGTCATCTTGGACCGAGTCGTGAATCCGACCACCCGTGCTTTGGAGGAGGCCTGCGCCGCGGACATGACTACTCGTTGGCTCCTGATCGACGAGCCCAGTCTTGCGGGAATCAAACTCGTCTCCGCCCCCGGTGTTCGACCGTTTGACCGCGACAAGCGATCTGACAGCGCTGCCTAAACGGTTCCTGCCCTGCGGCTCCAGCATCGACTAGTTCTCATCAGAGCCAGCCGCAGAAGGTTGCCGGCGACGTGGCGGGGTTGTGGGAGAACCAACGCCGGGACTTGACCTGTCCGGGGTCCCGGCGGGCGACGACCGTCACTTTCGAGCAGAGCTTCGGTAGCTGGCTGAGGTATAGCGTCAGGGCCTGTGATTCAGCTAGATGAGCGGCGGCCCGCGCCCGATTCTCATATTCCGATTGCGATGGCGGCTCGGCCGGCCAGACTCGGTCTGTTAGTCGAGGCAGAACTCACCGGGATCCATTGGCTTCGGATGTTCGAGGGGGCGCTGGCGGCTCAAGCCCGATTCTGGGGAGGAAAAGGAAATCTGATCTTCCCTTTGACCAAAGATTTCACTGACCAGGAGGTCTTCTGGGTCCTGGCGGATATTTTCGATGCCGACTCTTTTGTCACCTATGCCCCCACCTGGAGAGAGCTATCTGCGATTGCTTCCTCCATCTACGACGAACACCAATCGGCGTGGAGAAAGCAAATCTCCGAGAAAGTAGATGCGGAGGAGGCCGAGCGCTTCATTGCCTCCCAGCAAGTCGAAGCGGCCATCCAACCCAAGGCCACTGACGACCAAATTGCTTTGATCAACCGGAGGCTTTCGCCGTTGTCTGACCCGGGGCCTGAGGACCGCAGCTTCGATTGGTTCAACGACAACGCGGCAGGCTGGCCATTCACCGAGATATCGGAGTTCCAAACGCTGCCGAAAGCTATCGCTATACCGTCGCTCCAGCGTGGCGCTGCGCGCCAACTCGTTTTGACGGCTTTGCGGGGCCGAACCCCAGCTGCACTCAGTGGGGTGCTGGAGGAGCGAGGAGTCGCGATTGTCGATGACCCAGTGGACAAGTATGACTTGATGCGAGTCATCCGAAATCGCGATGAACCTCCCGCTCCTGGCCCGTGGGACCTAAGCATGATGGGAGCTTCAACGTTCCAGATGGCAAGTCTCTATCGCCTGCCCTCCGCACTGGTCGTCGGAGATAGCCCTTGGGACTTCGCCCTCTTCTACGCACTGCTGAGGCTTACGGGCCGTGCCTGGTGGTTGCCCTCTTGGCTGAGCCGCGATGCGGCTTATCGCATGTCTCTTGAATCGAGTATTCGGTTTGATCCGCAGAGCGAAGGTCGCCAAGCGGTCGTTGTTTCCACCTCCTCGCTTTCGAGGCGGGATGAGGTTGCGCGAACGATCCTTGAGCTGCAGAACGAACGGATTGATGCGGCCGACTGGAAGGACGTTCTTCCAGCAGAGCCTCTCCGTGTGCTCGCTAGCGATACGCCCGGCAAGGCGAGGCTGATGCCGCTCGTAGAGGACAGCGTTCTTGAACTTGACACGCCAATCCCGGCGCAAGCACAGATGCGGGTTCCTGCCGAAACGCGCTGGCTGAGCGAAGCCCGAAGCAATAGTTGGGCTCCAATTCGAAACAGGACGCTTGGTGAGGGTCTTCTAGCTGGTGGCGCCGATATATGCCGAACGTCTCGCGACGGCGTGGCCTATTTCGCCACGTCGAGTTTCATCTTGTCGGGAGCGAGTTTGGAGAGCGTGATTGTTCGCCCTAGCTTGCGGCCCCTTCCGCTCGCCGAGCAGGTCAAGACCCTCTTGCGACAGCACGGTTGGGGTTGCGAAATTTCGGACAAGGCCATCTATGCGCAGGAGTCGGTGAAACTCTTTGGTGGATTTAGGGCTCTCTGCGATGCGCTCCGAGACAATTCCGTGCGGGGGGTTATGGAGGCGTACAGGGGCGACCCTGACATTGCCCCTCGCGTGCCCTTCGATGGCCGCCGATATCTCATGTATTCCCATTTTGTGGGTCTCCTCGGAGAGGGAAATGCTCAGTCGGTGGTAGAGCCCCTTCTCGATCAGCAGGTCCTCATCCGAGGTGTTGTCCTGAAGTGCGTGCGTTGTCGTCAAGCCGCATGGCATTCGGCCGCATCGGCGCCTGCTCGCTTTTCGTGTCAGCGCTGTGGGTTGGCGCAGGATGTCAATCGCGAGGCATGGTTTGGGACCCCTGAGCCCGCCCTTAGCTATCGGTTGGCAGAGGTTGTTTTCCAGCTTCTCGAGCACGATGGCGAGCTACCTCTATTAGCCGCGAGGGATGCATTTGGCGACGCCAAGCAGCCGATTGGACAAGGCTACGAGCTGCTCATTAAACCTCCGGATGCCAAACCTCAGGAGGTTGACATTTTCCAATCCGAGGGCTACCGGCTATGGATTGGAGAAGCGTCGGTCGACCCTGGCTTCGATCCGCAACGTTTCGAATTTCTCGCTCGCCTCTGTGACGTGCTCGATGCCTATGGGGTAATTCTCGCCACGTCAAAGGAGAAATGGCGCCCCGGGACGGAGCAGCAAGCCCGGGCGACCTTCCCAGGGCCGTGGCCGAAACTTCGCATGATGGCTGGTGTGCAAACGAAGCCCGCTTCGAGCACCCCAGACGTAGCCGGCGTAGAGCCCTCAAGCTGAGTTCGCACGCCCCTCTGATGTCGGATTCCGGGGCCGTCTCCCATCGGATGCACCGCCCTACATCCCGAACTCGACGGCAGCCGGCGTTTCCGGCGGGGGAGCGGGGCTCGGTTCCGGCGCGGGTGCCGGTTCGGCCACAGGTTCGGGAGCCGGTTCATAGGCCGGTGCCGCTTCGGGTTCGACGGGTGCGGGCGCTGGCGCCGGCCGGGGCTTTGGCTTCGCCGGCTTCGGCGCCCGCCGCGCGAGCCCGACCGCGAGCGACCCAGCTCGGTGCCGGACCGGGCGCTCGAGGACCGGCCGCGAAGGGACCGTCGCCCTCTCGGCCTGGACGCTCTGCTCGGGCTCGACTTTGATTGCCCCGCGCCTTGCCGGGCTATCGCCCCCTCCGCCGATCAGGCCAAAGACGATCACCGCCGCCCCGGCGAAGGCGATCGCCGCAGCCGATCTCAGCCTCCCCGGTCGCCGAGGACGAGGCGGGGGCGCCGCCGTGGTCTCCGAGGGCGCCCGCCGATCCCCAGCCCCAAGCTCGACGGTGTCCTCCGCCCAGGATCGCTCCTCGCTCATCGCCGTCCCTCGACCATCGCGGTCAAGTCGCGGTCCTTGAACCACGGACGCAGCTCGATCCGGGCAGGCGGGCGGTGGCCGTAGATCAAAAGGCCGCTGCCCGGCCTCTGTTCGCGCACGAGGTTTGCCGGCGCGAGCGGCTTGTAGAGCTGACCCTCGGTCTCACCGCCGCCGCGGCCCGAAGAGGTCCGCCTGTCCACGAACTCGCCTTCGCCGAGGACCTCGCGGATGTAGCGGAGGGTCGCCGGGTCACTGTTGCCGGTCGGGAAGGCTTTGACCAGGTGGTTGTTGACGATCGTCCCGGCCCGCTTGCCCCAGCGCGCCTCGATCTGGGCGAAGTCCTGAAAGACGGTGACGAGCTGGATCCCCTGTCCCGCCCCGGTGGAGGCGACGACGTCGAGGTCGGGCATCGGCGCGGTGTTGGCGGCCTCGTCCAAGACCAAGAGGAGGGGAGGGTCCAGTGGCTTGCCGGTCTCCGCCGCGATCTCATAGACGACGCCGACCAGTTCGGAGAGCATCGCCGCGAAGAGGCTCTGGAGGCGCTCCTGCTCGTGGGCCGGCGCGCAGAGGTAGAGCGTGTTCGCGCCTCCGTCCAGCAATGCGGCCGGCGTGTAGTCGGCGCGCTCGGTCGCTTCGAGCACCCGCGGGTCGGCGAATGCGCGGACTATGGTCTCGGCGGTGGTGTAGATCGAGCTGCGCTGGCGCTCCTCGCGGTTCCAGTTGGCCCGCCAGGCGCTTAGCGCCTCCTCGCACTGGCTCGCGGTGATCGCTTCCCGGACCAGTGGCTCGGCTGCCGGGCCGTCATCCAGCCAGCGGATCACGTCGGCCATCGTGCCGCCCTTCTCGGCTGCGGCGAACAGGAGCGGGGCGAGCAGCTTCTCCGCCGCCGCGTACCAGAACCCCGCATCCTCAAGACCGGCTCCGCCCTGCGAGGAGACCGTCAGCAGGTGCGCGACCCGCATCGCCCCCCGCCAGCTCCCGCAGGCCGAGAGCGGCGTTGCTCCCACGGTCCCCATCCCGGTCGTCC
>DASUTJ010000029.1:0-31928 GCA_036374655.1 Solirubrobacterales bacterium
TCCCGGGCATATGAGGGGGAAAGGACGAACGCCGGAGGTGGAATGCCGCAAACAGCTCGAACGTTTCCGCGAGTTGGTCGGGCGCGATCCGACTCATCTGGACTCGCACAAACATGTGCACGAAACCGATGCGGACTTCGGCGCCGCGGCCGAGGCGCTTGCCGCCGAGCTCGGGGTGCCGCTGCGCAATCGCGGCATTCGCTACGAGCGTCGCTTCTACGGCCGGGACGCGGTCTCGCCCGCGCATCTCATGACCTTGATCGAAGCGCTGCCGCGCGGTTGGACCGAGATCGGCTGCCATCCCGCCGCCGGCCCGGTGCCGACCTCCTCTTACGACTCTGAGCGCCAGATCGAGCTGGCGACGCTTCGCGATCCAGGTGTGAAATCCCTGCTAAATGTGAGTGATGTCCAACTGTGCTCGTTCGCACAGGTGGAGCCCAATTAGGCAGCTAATTTCGGGGCATGATCCGTTCGGCCCCACCTTCACCTTTCAAGACCGCCTTCCTCACCGCGGTGATCGCCGCCGTGATCGCGCTGGCCGTCGCCGCCCACCCGATCGCCTAGCCCGGCTCGAAAGGTCCGTCAGGACCCACCGCTGAGAACGATCGCGCAGTAGCCCGCGGCGATCTCCTCGGGAGAGAGGCGTCCGCCCGGGCGCACCCATTGGGCGGTGTAGTTGACCATCCCCAGCAGGGCGAGGAGGGAAAGGCGGCGGTCGGCGAAGGTCATCGAACCGTCGTCCTCGCCGCGGGCGAGGACCTCGTCGAGGATCTTCTCGAAGGCCTTGCGCTGGGAGCGCACGCGGCGCCAGCGAGGCTCGCTCTCGATCGCCTGCCGCTCCTGGGTGAAGACCAGCATGTGGTCGCGGTGGGCGACGACGTGGGCGACCCAGGCCCCGACCAGCTCGCGCAGCTGCTCGACCGGCGCCGCCTCGGCGGCGACGATCTCCCGTGCCCGGCTCAGCAGCGGCTCCAGCAGCTCGTCGCAGATCGCGATCAGCAGGTCGTCCTTGCCCTCGATGTAGTGGTAGAGGCCGCCGGCGGCGAGGCCGGTCGCCGCGGTCAGCTCGCTCATCGAGGTGCTGTCGTAGCCGCGTTCGGCGAACAGCTTCGCCGCGGTGGCGACGACTTCGCGGCGGCGGGCGTCGTAGCGGGCGCGCAGCGCCGGGCGGGTCGGGGGAGAGGGCAGCGGCATGCACCGCCGAGGGTAGCGCAAAAACCGAACGCTGATTCGGTATTCTGAACGGATGGACTTCAACCTCGGCGACGAGCATCGCCTAATCCAGCGCACGGTCCGCGACTTCGCCACCCAGGAGGTGGCCCCGGTCGCGGAGGAGCTCGACCGCGAGAAGCGGTTCCCCTACGAGATCGTCGCCAAGCTCGGCGAGCTCAACCTGATGGGGATCCCCTTCCCGCAGGAGTACGGGGGAGGGGGCGGCGACTCGCTCGCCTACGCGCTCGCCGTCGAGGAGCTGACCCGGATCGACTCTTCGGTCGCGATCACCCTCTGCGCCCACACCTCGCTCGGCACCCAGCCGATCTACCTGTTCGGCACCGACGCCCAGAAAGAGGAGTGGATGCCGCGCCTCACCTCCGGCGAGGTCCTCGGCGCCTTCGGCCTGACCGAGCCCGAGGCCGGCTCCGACGCGGGCAACGTCCGCACCAAGGCCCGCCTCGACGGCGGCGAATGGGTGATCGACGGCGCCAAGCAGTTCATCACCAACGCCGGCACGGACATCTCCGGCGTGGTCTGCATCACCGCCCGTACCGGTGACGAGGAGGTCTCCAACCTGATCGTCACCAACGGCACCCCCGGTTACGAGCAGGGCGAGCCGTACCGCAAGATGGGCTGGAACGCCTCCGACACTCGGCCGCTGACCTTCACCGAATGCCGCGTCCCGGAGGAGAACCTGCTCGGGCCGCGCGGGATGGGCTTCCGCCAGTTTCTTCAGGTGCTCGACATCGGCCGCATCGGCGTCGCCGCGATGGGCGTCGGCCTTGCCCAGGGCGCGCTCGACGAGGCGCTTGCCTACGCCAAGGAGCGCCAGGCCTTCGGCCAGTCGATCTCCCGCTTCCAGACGATCCAGGCCAAGCTCGCCGACATGGCGACCGAGATCGAGGCCACCCGGCTGCTGGTCTACAAGGCTGCTCGCGAGAAGGACGCCGGCGAGAACTTCAGCCTCACCGCCGCCCAGGCGAAGCTGAAGAGTGGTCGCCTCGCGGTCCGCTGCTGCGAGGAGGCGGTGCAGATCCACGGCGGCTACGGCTACATCGAGGAGTACCCGGTCTGCCGCTTCTACCGCGACGCCAAGATCCTCACGATCGGCGAGGGGACCGACGAGATCCAGCAGATGGTGATCGCCCGCGCCCTCGGAGCCTAGGGACCAGGTGCCCCGGTGATCCCCCGCTCAGTCCGCATCCGCGAGGTCGGTCCGCGCGACGGCTTCCAGAACGAGCCGGAGACGATCGCCACCGCGGACAAGGTGCGGCTGGTCGAGATGCTGGCCCGCACCGGGGTGCGGCGGCTGGAGGTGACGAGCTTCGTCCGCGCCGACGTGATCCCGCAGTTGGCCGACGGGCGCGAGGTGCTGGAACGGGCCACGATTCCGGATCAGGTTTCTGTCTCGGTCCTGGTCCCGAACCTGCGCGGGCTGGAGGCGGCGCTCGAGGTGCGCGAGAAGATCGACGAAGTCAACGTCTTCCTCTCCGCCTCGGAGACCCACAACCGCCACAACCTCAACCGCACGGTCGAGGAATCGCTCGAGAACGTCGAGCACGTGCTCGCCCGCGCCACCGAGGAGGGGCTGCGTTGCGAGGGCGTGATCAGCACCAGCTTCGGCTGCCCCTACGAGGGCGACGTGCCGATCGAGCGCGTCTTCGAGATCGCCGAACGGCTCTCCGCCGCCGGCGCGGTCGAGATCGGTTTCGGCGACACCACCGGGATGGCGAACCCGCTCCAGGTCGGCGAGTTCTTCCGCCGCGCCCACGAGGAGCTGAGCGGGGTGGAGCTGACCGCCCACTTCCACGACACCCGCGGCCAGGCGCTGGCCAACGTCCTGGCGGCGCTGGAGACCGGGGTCGACTCCTTCGAGTCGAGCTTCGGCGAGCTCGGCGGCTGCCCGGTCCCGGCCGGCGCGACCGGCAACGTCGCCAGCGAGGACCTGGTCTCGATGCTGAACGAGATGGGGATCGAGACCGGGATCGACCTGCCGAAGCTGATCGCGGCCGCGGCCGCCGCGCAGGAGGTCCTCGGCCGTCCGCTCGGCTCCCACGTCCTCGTCGCCGGGCCGGTCGAGTGGCACCCGGAGCGCTCCTGGTGAGCACCGCGACCGAGGGCGCGCGCGAGAAGCACCTGGCGCTGATCGCCGAGCTGCAGGCGGAGCTGGAGCGGGTCCACGGCGGCGGCGGGCCGAAGTCGGTCGAGCGCCACCGCGGCCGCGGCAAGCTCACCGCCCGCGAACGGGTCGAGGGGCTCTGCGACCCCGGCACGCCGTTCCTCGAGCTCTCGCCGCTGGCCGCGCACGGGATGTACGACGACGCCGCGCCCGGCGCGGGGATCGTCACCGGGGTCGGCACCGTCAGCGGTCGCCGCTGCGTCATCGTCGCCAACGACGCCACCGTCAAAGGCGGCACCTACTACCCGATCACGGTCAAGAAGCACCTCCGCGCCCAGGAGGTCGCCCTGCAGAACCGGCTCCCCTGCATCTACCTGGTCGACTCCGGCGGCGCCTTCCTGCCGCTCCAGGACGAAGTCTTCCCCGACCGCGACCACTTCGGCCGCATCTTCTTCAACCAGGCGACGATGTCGGCGCGGGAGATCCCGCAGATCTCGGCGGTGATGGGCTCCTGCACGGCCGGCGGCGCCTACGTGCCGGCGATGAGCGACGAGACCGTGATCGTCCGCCACCAGGGGACGATCTTCCTCGGCGGCCCGCCGCTGGTGAAGGCGGCGACCGGGGAGGAGGTGACCGCGGAGGAGCTCGGCGGCGGCGACGTCCACGCCCGCAAATCCGGCGTCGCCGACCACCTCGCCGCCGACGACGCCGAGGCCCTCCAGATCCTGCGCGAAATCGTCGCCACCCTGCCGGCCGAGCCGGCCCCGCCCTGGGCGCGGATCGAGCCGCGGCCGCCGGCCGATGACCCGGAGGGGATCCTCGACGTCGTCCCGATCGGCTCCCGCGCCCCCTGGGACATCCGCGAGGTCCTGCGCCGCGTCGTCGACGGCGGCGAGCTGCGCGAGTTCAAGGAGAAATACGGCAAGACCCTGGTCTGCGCCTTCGCCCACATCGACGGCCACCCGGTCGGCCTGGTCGCCAACAACGGCATCCTCTTCTCCGAGAGCGCCCTGAAGGGCGCCCACTTCGTCCAGCTCTGCGACCACCGCCGCATCCCGCTCGTCTTCTTCCAGAACGTCAACGGCTTCATGGTCGGCTCCAAATACGAGCAGGGCGGGATCGCCAAGGACGGGGCGAAGATGGTCGCCGCGGTCTCGACCGCACGGGTGCCGAAGCTGACGGTGATCGTCGGTGGCTCCTTCGGCGCCGGCAACTACGGCATGTGCGGCCGCGCCTACTCGCCCCGCTTCCTCTTCATGTGGCCCAACGCCAGGATCAGCGTCATGGGCGGTGAGATGGCGGCCGCGGTGATGAAGGAGGTCGGCCAGCCGGAGACCGCCGAGCTGCTCCACGACCTCTACGAGGACCAGGGCCGGCCTTTCTACTCGACCGCCCGTCTCTGGGACGACGGCGTGATCGACCCCCGCGACACCAGGCACGTGTTGAGCCTCGCTCTGGCCGCCTGCGCCAACGCCCCGCTGGAGGACCCGGCGGCGCCTGTATTCCGCATGTAGCAGGGGAGAACGGTTTCCTGGCTTCGCATCGGGGGTACCTGACTTGTCCTGAGGCGCAGTCCATGTTGTTCCACCAGTCGCCGCACGGACCACCGTTCTCAGGATTACCACCAAGTCGCGTTGTCTCGTCCCGTTTCGCGCGGATCTTGGGAACACACCATCTAGGAGGAACAAGCATGGAGTCAGCAACGACCCGCGCCGGCGGTGTGAGGGCGGATAACGACCGCTCCGCCAACCGCACCAGCGCGATCCGAAGGTTCTCCACGGAGACCAAACAGGCGTTCAAGACCACCGAGTTCTGGGCCATGGTCGTGGTGATCGTCGGCATCCTCGTCGCCGCCGCCTCGATCAAGGGTGGAGACACCTCCGGGACCGACGAGTTCATCGCCAAGCAGGCATGGCTCTACGTCGCGATCGTCGCCGTCGGCTACATGGTCAGCCGCGGCCTGGCGAAGTCGGGCTCGCGTGAGCCCTACGACGCCGACACCAGCGACGGCGAGGACCGCCGCCACTAGTAGGACGCTTCGGGGACCGCGGCCGCTCGGCGATACTTCGCCAGTGCGCCGCGGTCTCGTCTTCCGGCTCGTCTTGGGGGGAGAAGTCGAGGCTCACTCGCCTTAGGGCGGGGTGGGCTATCGATTTCCCTCGATCAAGGCCAAGAGGCTCTTGGCCATCCTTGAACGCAAGCCGCTGAATTACCGCGTGGTCCGACAGACGGGCTCTCATCGCCGCTTGCGCTCGTCCGTGTATCCGCCCTTGACGTTTGCCTTTCACGACAACGCGACGGTTCCGCCTTGGACCGTGAGCAAGATTCTGCTCCAAGATGTCGGTCTTGCCGAAGACGAGGCGCTGAAGCTACTCTGAGCCGGAGGAACTGCATGGACCCGATTCGAGTCATCTATCGCCATGAACCCGAGGGATGGTGGGCTGAGTCGCCTGATGTCAAAGGCTGGACGGCCGTGGGCGAGAGCTACGCTGAAGTTCTGAAGCTGAGCGAAGAAGGCATTCCGTTTGCGCTCGAATGCAGTGAGGACGAGGTGGAGCTCGAACACTTCGTGCCCGCTTCCGAGAGCAAGAGCGTCGCGGCCTGATCTCGTTGCGCTGGCGCGTCTTGCTGTTCGTCGTCGTTCTGCCCCTGCTTTCGGGCTGCGGAGCTGGCGCTGACCAGACCGCTTCGACCAGTGAGTCGGGAGCGAGACCGCAAAAACCCTCCTCCAAGGATGGTTCTCGCGGTCTCGCCGGAGAACGGACCTCCGAGGTGGTTACGGTCTCCCGGTGCCCGTCGGGGCATCCTGCCTGCCGGGAGGCGATTGGGCGGGTCGTCTATGTCGAGGCGGTGGATCCCGATGGCGACGGCGACGCGCACTTCGTGATCGCCGACCCGCAGGGGATCACCCTTCCCGGCCTGACCGCGATCGACGTCCGCAAGGGCTTGCGCCCGCACCCGCTGCCGGGACCCGGTGACCTGATCAGCGCCGCCGGCCCGGTCCAGACCGGCTCCTACGGCCAGGACCAGATCCACGCCCTGGAGCTGCACGTCGCAAGCACGGAACGGTAAGATCAATAAATCTTGAGCTTTTTGAAGAATCTCGCTGCGGTCGCTGCCGTCTCCCTCCTGGGAGCCCTGGGCCTTGCGACCCCCGCCTCCGCAACCGTTCTCTGCCAGCAGGAAAAAGACCCCTGTTCCAGTCCTTATCCCGTCGGCACGAACATTGCCGGAGAAATGAGCCAGGAAAAAACGCTCTTCACAGGGTTTGCAGACTCCTGCACCGAATCCAGCTTTACCGCCGAAGTGACCAACGCGGGCGGATCGAGCTCGACAGTAACCGTCGCTTTTACCTCCCTCAGCTGGGGTGGATGCGGCAGAGCGAAGCAAGTGGTCCAGGCGGGGTCGATGGAAATCCATCACCTGAGCAAAACCTTTGAAGGGCGGGGCACATGGACCGGTCTCGTCTACAAAGATGGCTTCTGCACGTACACGGTCGCTGCCACCGGGGTGAACGCCGCCATCGTCGCGGGCTCGCCCGGCGAACTACTGGTCGAAACGACGGCAACCTCGCCGTCGTGCCTCAAACAGACGTGGGAGGCGGTCTTCGCAGTGACGGCTCCGTCGCCGCTTTACGTAGCGGCGAGCTAAGCCTGCCAGGCGGCGCGCAGGCCGCTTTGTGAGACTGGGGTCGTGCCCCGCCGCTTCAGCCAGGTCGACGTCTTCGGCAGCGGCCCCTGCTCGGGCAACCCGGTCGCGGTGGTGCTCGACGCCGAGGGCGTCGGCGAAGAAGAGCTGCAGCGGTTCGCGCGCTGGACCAACCTCGCCGAGACCACCTTCGTCTTGCCGCCGGCCCGTCCCGGCGCCGATTACAAGGTGCGGATCTTCACCCCGGTGCTCGAGCTGCCCTTCGCCGGCCACCCGACCCTCGGCACCTGCCATGCCTGGCTGCAGGGTGGGGGAGAGCCGCGCGACCCTGGTGAGATCGTTCAGGAGTGCGACGCCGGCCTGGTGCGGATCAGGCGCGACGACGTCGGCCTGGCCTTCGCGGCGCCGCCGCTGGTCCGTTCGGGCCCGGCCTCGGAGGAGGATGCGGCGAAAGTCGCCACTGCCCTCGGCGTCGACCCCGGCGAGATCCTCGCGGTCGAGTGGGTCGACAACGGCCCCGGCTGGATCTGCGCCCTGTTCGAGAGCGCCGGGCGGGTGCTGGAGCTGCGGCCCGGCGCCCTCGACTTCGATCTCGGCGCCGTCGGCTTCCATCCGCCCGGGTCGGAGGCGGCGATCGAGCTGCGCGCCTGGGCGCCGGTCAACGGCCTCGCCGCCGAGGACCCGGTGACCGGCAGCCTCAACGCCTCGGTGGCCCAGTGGCTACTGGGGAACGGCCGCCTGACCGCGCCCTACGTGGCCAAACAGGGCACGGCGATCGAGCGCGCCGGCCGGATCCAGATCTCCGCGGACGACGCCGGCACGATCTGGGTCGGCGGCCGCGCCGAGACCGTGATCGACGGCTCGGTCGAGCTCTAGTCGGGTCCGCGGCCCTAGCCGTGGGCGCCGGCCTGGTGGACCACGGCGTGGCCCCTGCCGCGGGCGATCAGCCAGCGGTTGACGGGGAAGGCGATCGCCCCGGCCACGATCAGCGCGAAGGCCAGGCTGCCCCAGAAGAGGAAGCTGTCGAGGCCGGCCTCCATCGCCCCGGGGACCGCGAGCATGACGGCGTTGTCGACGATCTCCATCACCGCGATGCTGACCGTGTCGGCGGCGAGGGCGATCGGGACCACCGCACCTAGCGCCAGGCCCGAGCGCAGCAGCGGCAGGCTGGTGAGGCTGTAGCCGAAAAAGAAAGCCAGGCCGACCGCAAGCGCGATCGTGCCGAGGTCGGAGAAGTCGAGGGCGGTGCCGATCACCATCCCCAGCACCTCGCCGATCGCGCAGCCGGTGAGGCAGTGGACGGTGGCGGAGAAGGCGACGGCATTGAGGTTGTGCTCGGTGGTGTTCATGGATCTCAGCCTAGCATACCCCCCTAGGGTATAGAAATTGAGCTGACACAGAACCTCCCCGGCCGTTGCAGCAGTAATGAGATTGAGCGAAAGGAAGGCCGAGATGAGACGACCGACTACCGGGCACAGGCGCAGATTCCGCCCGGCCCAGGCGATGGCGATGGTGCCCGCCGTGCTGCTTGCCGCCTTCGCCTTCACGGGCGCCGGCTCGGCAGCTTCCCCCGGTTCGGCAAATCTGAAGATCACCAAGGCCGACAGCCCCGATCCGGTCCGCGTCGGCGCCAACCTCACCTACACGATCGGAGTCGAAAACCTCGGCCCCTCGCCGGCCACCGGCGTGAGCGTGACCGACAACCTGCCAAAGGGGGTTGACCTCGTCTCGGCCACCGGTCCGGCCGGACCCTGCGTGGCGCAGGCCGGCAAGGTGACCTGCGCGATCGGTTCTCTCAACCCCGTCGGCGTCAACTACGGCGGCGCGCCGGCGCAGGTAACGATCGTCGTCGTGCCCCGCATTGCCGGCACGATCCGCAACACCGCGACGGTAAAGGGCGACCAGAAAGACCCCGTCAACGCCAACAACAAGGCGACGGCGACGACCCGCGTGCTCGGCGCGGTGAGCTGCCGCGGCTTCACCGCCACGGTCACCGGCACCAGCGGCGACGATGTGCTGTTCGGCACCCCCGGCCCCGACGTGATCGCCGCCCTGGGCGGCAGCGACCAGGTCTTCGCTCTCGCCGGGCGCGATCTCGTCTGCGCCGGCAGGGGCGCCGATCGCATCGCTTCCGGATCGGCCGCCGACCGCGTCCTCGCTGGCGCCGGTCCGGACCGTCTGCTCGGCCGCGGCGGCCCGGACGTGCTGAAGGGCTCGGGCGGTAACGACGTGCTGAAGGGCGGGCGCGGCTCCGACCGCCTCCGCGGCGGCCGCGGCTTCGACCGCTGCCTGCCCGGCCCCGGGCTCGACTCGGTTCGCGGCTGCGAGCGTTAGCGCTCGCGGGCAGAGCCAGGGAAAAAGAGCCGGCCCCCAGGCTGGGGGCCGGCTCGAGGTGCTTCGGTTCGCGCCGGGCGCTAGCCGATGTAGGCGATCGCGATCGCCATCGCGTCTTCGATCGTGTGGTGCCCTTCCGGCACGTTGTAGATGCCGTGCAGGCGGATCGTGTCGCCTTTGGTGATCGTCGCGATCGGGTTGCCCGTGCAGACGCCCATCGAAGAGACGTGTTTGCGGCCGTCCGAGTGGGTTTCGTAACCGGTGCCGCCATAGCCCGCCACCGAGTTGCAGAGAAGCGCTTCGCTGGCGGATTTATTGGTGACTTCGATGTTGATGCCGTGGTCGTGGATGTGACCGGCGGCGGCGATCAGTTTGCCGCCGAAGGTCGATTTCCAGTCGTAGTGCGTGTCGCTGAGGCCGGTCGGCACGGTGATCAGCGAGTCCATGCTGCAGCCGTCGGCGTCGAGCCAGACGGGGCGCAGCGCGGCCCGGCCGGTGTGGTCGGTGCCGGTGGCGTACTTCCAGGTCATCCGGACTTTCACCGTTTTGGAGGTGGTCGCCCAGTTCATCAGGTCGACGACCATGTTCCAGGTCTCGGTGCTGTTGACCTTGTAGCCGTAGGGCAGCGACTGGAGGTCGACCGCAGTGCGCTCGTTGCCGGCGGCGAAGAAGCGCTCGCCGAGCAGACCCGGGCCGCTGTTGCCGCAGGTGGCGTCCACCTTGCCGCTCGACTGGGCCATGAACGCAGCGTGGTGGAGCATCGGACCGTCTGTGATGTTGGCTTTGGCGCCGTTTTCGTAGACGAGGTCCGGCGTCACCCCGATCAGCGAGCAGCCGGTGCACGGCTTTTTGATGTTGGTGACGATTTTGTTGGCGATCTGACCCATTTCGTCGTGGTCGTGTGGATCGCCGTTGCCGGCCGGGATCGTGTACGGGCCGTAATCGATCGTGGTGGACACGATCGCTGCGTTCGCGGTCGCCGGAACGGCGAAGAGCGCGAGCGCGCATACGAGCAACGTCAAGCGTTTGATCGCTTGCATCTAATCCTCCCCTAGTGAGATAAGGCGGGGCTCTCCCTGCGAGAGCACCCTTGAACGTTCGAGAAAACTAGAGCACAGACATACGTGGTGTCAAATAGGTACCTGGCTGTCTGGCCAGCTTGGATAAGGCCCAGGTTGACATGTGACTATTTAGTCACCTATGATCCCGTTCAATGGACGAGGTCTTCAAGGCGCTGGCGGATCCAACCCGCCGACAGCTGCTCGACCGGCTGTTCGAGCGGGACGGGCAGTCCCTGAGCGCTCTGGAAGACGGCCTGCCGATGTCGCGCTTCGGCGTGATGAAGCACCTCAAGGTGCTGGAGGAGGCGGGCCTGGTGACGACGAGGCGGCGCGGCCGCGAAAAGCTGCACCACCTCAACCCCGTCCCGATCCGGCTCATCCACGACCGCTGGGTGAGCAAGTACGCGGAGCCCTGGGCCTCGGCGCTCAGCGAGCTCAAAACCGAACTGGAGGACGAAGGATGAGCGACGACGCCTACGCCGTGGTCGGAGACCGCGGCTCGATGACCGTGTTCGAGATCTACATCAAGACGACGCCGGAGCGCCTTTGGGAGGCGATCACCAGCGAGCAGATGCGTGCCCGCTACAGCTTCGGGGTGGGGACCGTGTCCGACTGGACCCCCGGCTCGGAGTACGAGGCCGCGGTACCGGGAGTGATCGAGATCGCCAAGGGAAAGAACCTCGAGGTCGACCCGCCGCGGCGGCTGGTGCAGAGCTTCACGGCGATGTGGAGCGAGGACGTGCAGCGGGAAGGCGAGTCCCGGGTGACCTGGGAGATCGAGCCGGTCGGCACCTCCTGCCGCCTGCGGGTAACCCACGACCAGCTCGGCGCCGAGGCGAACAACGAACTCTACGGCGGCTGGCCGATGATCCTCTCCGGGCTGAAGACGCTGCTGGAGACCGGCGAAGACCTCGACACGCCCGGCTCCCTGCGTTACTCGGGCTCCTAGCTAGGAGCGCTGTTCGGCGGCGATTTCGGGCGCCGGTCGCGGCGGCGGCTCCGGGCTCGGCGGCTCGGGGTCGGGCTGCGGCGGGGCGGGAGGGCCCGGTTGGGGGGTCGGCGAAGGCGGTTGCGGGTCGGGTTGCGGTGGACCCGGGATTGGCGTATCTAAGAAGGTCTCCATGGGTTCGGGCTACCCGGCCGTCGGGTACCCGAAGCCAACCCGAAACAAGGAGGACCAGTCGATGACCCAACCGACCCTCGAGGACGCCCGCGGGCTGAGCGAATGGCGACCGCCCCTTGGCGTCCTCTCCGTGTACCTCGGCTTCGACCCCGCCGACCGCGGCGGCGCCTGGCGAACCGAGCTGCGCAACGGCCTCGACTCGATCCTCGACGCCCACAAGGAGACCGAGCACGAGCGCCGGGTGGCGCTGCGGGCGACGGCGAAGCGGCTGACCGAACGCTTCGAAGACGGCGACCTGCGCCCGCCCCCGCGGGGCGAAGCCGGATTCGTCGAGGTGGCCGAGAAGGCGGGAACCGAGCACTGGTTCGGAGCCGGGGTGGCTCCCGACGTCTGCGTGGAGTTCGGCTCCGAGCCGGTGGTGGCGCCGCTGTTGGAGCTGCGCGGGCGCGGCACCGCGCGGGCGATCGTCCTGCTCTCGGCCGAGCGGGTGCGGATGCTGAGCTGCATCGAAGCGGCGATCGAGGAGCTCGAGGACTGGGAGCTGACGATCACCAGCCTCGACTGGCGCGAGCGCAAGGCCCAGAGCACCAACAACCCCGCCCGCGCCCAGGGCGTCAGCTCCTCCGGTCACGACCAGTTCGACGAGCGCCTCGAGCACAACCGCCAGCGCTTCCTCGGCGAGTGCGGGGAGCTGGTCGCCGCCCGGGTCGCCGCGGACGGGTTCGGCGGGGCGATCGCCTTCGGCCCGCCACACGACTTCGAGAGCTTCAAGGCGGGCTTCAACCTGCCACGGGTGGAGCTGAGCCACGGCGGCGACGCCGACCTGATCTCGGCTCCGAAGGGCAAGGTGGGGGAGGTGGCCGTCGAGGCTGCCACCCGCCTCGACGATGAGCGTGACCGGGAGCTGGTCGAGCGCGCCATGGCCGAGGTCAAGGGCGGCAGTCGCGGCGCCGGCGGCCCCCAGGAGACCGCCGAGGCGCTGGCCGAAGGCCGGGTCGACCACCTCGTCCTCGACGCCGCGATCAACCGGGCCACGGCCGAGTCGCTGATCCGCGGGGCGCTCACCAGCAGCGCCCAGGTGACCGTCGTGCGGGGCGAGCCGGCGGCGCCGCTGGCCGAAGCCGAAGGGGTCGCCGCGATCCTCCGCTACTGACTCCGCGGGAGTGTGACCCCTGTCCGGTTCGGCTTCTCCTCACGGGGTACCCGAAGGTCAAAGGGATCGAAGGATTAAGGAGAACAGCTTGAGTGAGCAAGAGAAGGTGGCCGGAGGGCCGCTGGGCAAAGTCGTCGGACGCGCGAAGCAGGCGGTAGGAGCGGCGATCGGCCGCGACGAGCTGCAGCGCGAGGGCAAGGTCCAGGAGGTTCAGGCCGACGTTCAGGCGGAGGCCGCCGAGAAGGCCGCCGAGGCCGAGCGCGCCGAGGCCGAGGCTGGGATCGAGGCCGAGAAGGCCGAGACCGAAGCCGAGCGGCACGAGACCGAACTGGAGGCTGCGGAGATCGAGGCCGAGGAGGAGGCCGAGAGGAAACGCGCCGAGGAGCAGCGCGAGGCTTCCGCCCGAGCCCAGGTGGAGAAAGCTGCGGCCGAGCGCGAGCGGCTTTCGACGGAACAGCGGTCCGAGACGGAGCGTCAGCAGGCGGCAGCCGAGCAGAGCGCCGCGAAACGCGAGGCGGCCGAGTTGAAGCGCGAAGCCGACCGCGCCGAAGAGGCCGCGGCGGCAATCGATTCGAAGGAGAAGAACTGATGTCACTACTTACCGTTCCCAAGGCGGTCGTCGGCTCGTCGCTGAAGCTGGCGCGGGCACCGATCGACTTCGCGGTCGGCGCCGTCGGCAGCCTCAAAACCCCCTCACCGGCAGACCGGGAGCGCGAACGCGCCGACCGGCTGCGCGAGGAGGCCGAGCTGCACGAGCGCGCGACCGAGCAGCGCCGGGCGCGGGTCGAGGAGGCGGCTGACGAGGCCGCCGCCGAAGCGCGCCGTCAGGCAGCCCAGAAAAAGCGCAAAGCGGAGAAAAGCCGTCGCGAGCGCGAGGCCGAGGCCAAGAAAGCCGAAGCCAAGAAGAAGGAGAAAGCGGCGAAGGCAGCCGCCAAAGTGAAGCGGTCCAACGCCAAAGTCGAGGCGACCGCCAAGCTGGAGAAGCTCGAGGCCAAAGAAGAGAGCATCGCGGCCAAAGAGAAAGCGGCGAAAGCCGAGCGCGAGGCCAAACAGCTGGAGGAGAAAGCCGCGGCGGTCAAGCAGGCCCGCAAAAACGGGAGTGGCGCCTAGCCAGGCGCCGCTCGGCCAGCGATTCGTCACTCCGACTCTTGGGTATCCGTACGGCCATGTCCTCCAACCAGTCGCCTGACCCCGCCACCATCACGCCCTATCCCGACGGGCCCTACCTGGTCCGCGGCGATTTCACCGTCCTCGACCAGAACGGCAACGAGCTGCCGGTCGAGCGGCGGACGATCGCGCTCTGCCGCTGCGGCAAATCGCAGATTCGCCCGTTCTGCGACGGGACTCACAAGCTGATCGGGTTCAGGGCGCCGGGCGCGGTGAACCCATGTCCAGGCGCCTGATCGAGCTGCCCCGGCCGCGGGGGCCGCTGTCCGAGCAGCTGTTCGAGGCCCTCCAGGGCCCGCCGGACTCACGCCTGGAAACGCCAGGTCCGATCGACGCGGTCGATCCGATCGCCGACGACGACCTGCAGCTCGCCCTCTACGTCGCCTACGAGCTCCACTACACCGCGATCGACGGCGTCGACGAAGACTGGGAGTGGTCGCCGGCGCTGCTTTCCTTTCGCGCCGCGCTGGAGCGACCTTTCGCGGAGGCGGTCGCGGCGCTGGTCGCCCCGGCCACCGCGGACGAGCTCGCCTCCGTCCCGGAAGCGCTGCAGGCGATCGTCGCCGAGGATCCGGGGCCGCCGCTCTCGCGCTTCCTCGAGACCCAGGGGAGCGACGAGGAGATGCGGGAGCAGGTCGTCCACCGCTCCGCCTACCAGCTGAAGGAGGCCGACCCGCATTCCTGGGCGATTCCCCGCCTGGGACAACTTCCCAAGGCGGCCCTGCTCGAGGTCCAGTTCGACGAGTACGGCGGCGGCAAGGCCGAGCGTATGCACTCGGCGCTGTTCGCCAAGGCGATGGCCGGGCTCGGACTCGATGACGCCTACGGCGGCTACCTGGATCGCTGGCCGGGGGTGACCCTGGCGACGGTGAACCTGGTGACCGGCTTCGGCCTGCACCGCAGCCGCCGCGGCGCCCTGGTCGGCCACCTCGCCGGCTTCGAGATGACGTCCTCGATCCCCAACCGCCGCTACGGCAACGCCCTGCGCCGGCTCGGGTACGGCCCCGAGGTCACCCACTTCTACGACGAGCACGTCGAGGCCGACGCCGTGCACGAGAACATCGCCGCCTGGGACCTGGCCGGGGGGCTCGCCACCGCCGAACCGGAGGTCGCCGCCGACATCCTCTTCGGCGCCCGCGCCCTGCTTCAGGTCGAGGCGCTGTGGGCGACGCACCTGATGGATTCGTGGGAGCGGGGAGAGTCGTCGCTGCGGGCGCCCCTCGTCCCAGTCGTCGCGTGAGCGAGACGCTCGACCTGACCTACGTGGTGCCGGTCCGCTGGCGCGACGGCGAGGCGCGGCAGGAGCTCGCCGCTTACCTGAAGGCGATCGCGCCGCACTGCGCGGAGGTGATCGTGGTCGACGGTTCGGCGCCGGAGGTCTACGCGGAGAACGCCGCTGCCTGGGGCGACTGTGCCCGGCACGTCCCGCCGGCCAGCGACGAGCGCTGGCTGATGGGCAAGGTTGCCGGCGTCCGCACCGGGGTCCGGCTCGCCTCCCGCGAGCGTGTCGTGATCGCCGACGACGACGTCCGCTACGAGCCGGAGACGCTGCGGCGCACCGCCCGCCTGCTCGACGAGCACGACCTGGTCCGGCCGCAGAACTACTTCGAGCGGCTTCCCTGGCACGCGCGCTGGGACACCGCCCGGACGCTCCTCAACCGCGCCTGCGGCCGCGACTACCCGGGGACGCTGGCGGTGCGACGCTCCCGGCTGCTGGCGATCGGCCTCTACGACGGCGACGTCCTCTTCGAGAACCTGGAGCTGATCCGCACCGTCCGCGCCCACGGCGGCAGCGTCGCCTCGCCGCTCGACCTCTACGTCGCCCGGGTGCCGCCCTCGGCCGGCCACTTCTGGGGACAGCGGACCCGGCAGGCCTACGACGACTTCGCCCTACCGTCGCGGATGGCGCTGTGGCTGGCCGTGTTGCCGCTGCTGGCGCTGAGCGCGGTCCGACGGCGCCCCGCCTGGGCGCTCGCTGCCGCCGCCGGCTCAGTCGCGCTGGCCGAGCGGGGCCGCCGGCGGGCGGGCGGCAAGGAGGTCTTCCCGGCCGGCTCTTCGCTGCTGGCGCCGGGCTGGATCCTCGAGCGGGGCGTCTGTGCCTGGCTCGCCGTCCTGCAGCGGCTGCGCTTCGGCGGTGTCCGCTACGGCGAGTCGGTGATTCCCCTCGCCGCTCACTCCGAGCGGCAGCTGAGGCGCCGCGCAGCCGCCGCGGCGGGACGCTAGCGCGTCCGCGCCAGGCTGCCGGGAGGGGAGGTCAACCGCCGTTTGGCGGCCCTGACCCGCTGCAGGATGCGGTCGCGTTTGAGCGCTGGACCGAGCTCGGGGCCGCGGACCTGTTTGGGACTGGGGGACCTGTCGTTCTCTTGGGATGCTGCGAAGTGCATTGCTCCTCCGACCGGGGTTGTGGTGGACCGTCGTCTGGACCTCTCCCAATCCCCGTGCTTGCTGCCGTGAGAAGTGAGTGGTTCTGCCGCTCGACACAACCGGCCCTGTAACCGTTGTGCTGAGTGTCTGATTACCCACCTGAAAAAAGGGTCAAACCCGTTTTGATCGCCGCTCGCCGGGAAGACTGAACCGCAAGAGCCAGAGCTATGAAACAGCGCGGTTTTCAACACCAGGCACTGATCTACGCCGGAGCGGACGAGTACCTGGCGGGGACGATGCCCTTCGTGCACCAGGCGCTGATCGCCGGCGACCCGCTGCTGATCGCCGTCGCCGAGGACAAGGGCGAGCTGATCGCCGGCGAGCTCGGCCCCGACGCCGAGCGGGTGTTGCTCCTCGACATGCAGAAGGTCGGTCACAACCCCGCCTCGATCATCCCCTTCTGGCGCGACTTCGTCGACGACCACGAGGGGCAGTCAGTGCGGGGGATCGGTGAACCGGCCTGGGCGGCGCGCAGCCAGGCGGCGCTGGACGAGTGCCACTGCCACGAGGGCCTGCTCAACGTCGCCTTCTCTCCGGGCGCCGAATGGAGCCTGCTCTGCCCCTACGACGCGGAGTCGCTCGGCGACGAGGTTCTCGAGCGGGTGGCGCTGACGCACAGCCACGTGCTGCGCCAGGGACGGATCGAGGAGAGCGACCGCTTCGAACCGGAACCGGATTGCCTGGGAGGGATGCTGCCGCCGCCGCGGTCGCGCCCCGACGTGCTCGACTTCGGGATCGCGGGGCTGAGCGAGGTGCGCGACCGGGTCGGGCGCGCGGCCGAGCGCGCCGGGCTCGATCCGCGCGGGGTCGCCGATCTGGTCACCGCCGCCAGCGAGCTCGCCGCCAACAGCGTCATGCACGGCGGCGGCAGGGGCACGCTGCGGCTCTGGTGCGAGGGGGACCACCTGCTGGCCGAGGTCGAAGACCGCGGCCTGATCGGCGAGCCCCTGGTCGGCCGGCTGCGCCCGACGATCTCGCAGGAGGGCGGTCGCGGCCTCTGGCTCGCGAACCAACTCTGCGACCTGGTCCAGATCCGCTCGGGCGAGCGCGGGACCACGGTGCGGCTGCACACCCTCGCCCGCGACGGCGCCCTGGTCTGAGGCGTGCTCCCGCGCCGGGGCGGGTAGTCGGTCCCTATGACCGACAACGATCCGCAGACTCAGCTCGTCAAGTACCTGACCGACGTCCACTCGATCGAGGAACAGGCGCGAATCCAGATGGAACGCGCGCCGAAGCTCGTCGAGGGACCTCTCGCCGAGGCCTTCCAGCGCCACCTGGGGGAGACCGAATCCCAGGAGCAGCGCGTGCGCGAGCGCCTCGAGGCGCACGACGCCAGCCCCTCGAAGCTGAAGGACGCAGCCGGCCAGGCCGGCGGCTTCGGGATGGTCCTCTTCGCCCGCTCGCAGCCCGACACTCCCGGCAAGCTGGCGATGCACGCCTTCTCCTACGAGCACATGGAGGTCGCCGCCTACGAGCTGCTGGCGGTCGCCGCGCGCGAAGCCGGCGACGAGGCCACCGCGGCCTTGGCCGAGGCGATCGCCGACGAGGAGCGGGAGATGGCGGGGCGGATCGCCGCCGCCTGGGACGAAGCGGTGGAGCAGGCGCTGGCCGCGGTCGATCCGGATGACCTCGGCGACCAGCTGAACACCTACCTGGCCGACGTCCACGCGCTGGAGGGGCAGTCGCAGAAGCTGCTGGAGAAAGCGAAGGAGATGGACCTGCCCCAGGGGCTGACCACGGCGATCGCCGCCCACCTCGGGGAGACCGAAGGGCACCTGGAGAAGATCGAGCGGCGGCTCGACGACCGCGGCGCCGCCCCGTCGGCGTTGAAGGACGCCGCCCTGCGCCTCGGGGCGCTCAACTGGGGCTTCTTCTTCGGCGCCCAGCCCGACACGCCGGCCAAGCTCGCCGGCTTCGCCTACGCGGTCGAGAACCTCGAGGTCGCCGCCTACGAGCTGCTGCTCCGCGTCGCCCGCCACGCCGGGGACGGCGAGACCGTCGCCCTCGCCGAGTCGATCCTCGCCGAGGAGGAGGCGGCCGCCAAGGCTGTCGCCGACCAGTGGCCGGTCGCGATGGCGGTCGCCTAGCCCTGCTGGACGAAGGCCCGGTTGGCGGCGGCCATGTGCAGGTCTTCGACTTCCTGACCCTGCCGGTCGGCGCGCTCGGCCAGGGCGTGGAAGTCGAAGCCGTCGAGCGTGTCGCCGAAGGTCTCCTCCAGCGAGTTCCACAGCTGCAGCTTGCCGCCGATCCCGGCGGCGAGGATCTCCAGCTCCAACACCCGGCTGAGCGGCGAGTAACCGCGTAGCTGGCCGTTCGGCTTCAGGCGGCCGAGGCGCTCGGCGACGATCGCCAGCTTCGGTTTGAGCGGGTCACGGCGGATCCCGAGCCACTCGGTCAGCCGCACCAGGGTTTCGTGGTCGGCTTCGATCTCGGCGCAGATCCGCGCCAGGGGTTCGCCCATCACGGGGTCGCCCTCGTTGCTGGAGCGCAGGCGGCGGGCCAGCTCGAGGCCGCCCGCCGCTCCCGCGAGGTGATCGTTCAGGTAGATGCCCAGGTAGCGGTTATCGCCTGCGCTCCCGGCCATCGGAGAGGTCAAGCCTCCTCGTAGGGGTCTTTCTCCCCGGCCAGTTGCAGCGCGCCCTCTTTGGTCTGGCTGAAGTGCCGTTCCTGGATCGGCAGCGCCCACTCGGTCAGCTCGGCGATCTTTTCCTCGCCGGCCTGCTCGTTCAGCTTCTTCAGCACCGCCCAGTGGCCGACCTCGCCCGCCTCGGCCATCGTCATGAACTCGAAGCCGTCGAGGCCGTCGGCGTCGTCGCCGAGGTAGGTCTCCATCATCTCGGTGGCCTCGCCTTTGGTTTCCTGCGCCTTTTCGAGGATTGCGGTCTTCTTGCCGTCGCGGCTCTCGGCCACCTCGGTGCAGCGCCGCTCGGTCTCCTCGGCCTCCTCGCGCATCTGGCGCAGCTCGGAGACGATGCTTTCGTCCTCGACCATGCCCTCGACTTTCTCGGTCGCTTTCTGCGCTGCCTGGGCCAGTCCCAGCACCTCGGCCAGCTTCTCCTCGAGCGTCGTCAACTCGGCCATTCCTGCCTCCTTGGGGTCGGTTTGCGAAGTGACCTCCACCTACCCGAGACGCCCGCGGCGGCAAACGGTCAGAGCCAGACGTGCTCGAAGCGCAGGCCGGCCGGGGTGGGGCGGAGGAGGCCCATCGAGTGACGCGGCGCCCGCCGCCGCTCGGTCGGGCTGCCGGGGTTGAAGATCTGGAAGCCGCCCTCCTGCTCGTGCAGGGGAATGTGGCTGTGCCCGAAGACGACGGCATCGGCCTCGGGGAACCTCGCCCGCATGCGAGCGAGGCGTCCCTTTGCCGGACCGGCGTCGTGGACGACCGCGACCGTGCGGCCTCCCAGCTCGACTTCCAGCGCCTCCGGCAGGTCGCGCCGCAGCTCGGCGTCGTCGACGTTGCCGTGGACGGCGAGGACGACCGGGTTCAGCTGCCTCAGCTCCGCCAGCACCGAGGCGGTCGAGAAGTCGCCGGCGTGGATGACGGCATCGGCGGCGCGTATCCGCTCGACGCATCGCGCCGGCAGCGCCCGTCCGCCCTTCGGCATGTGGGTGTCGGAGACGACCGCGATCAAGACGTTCAGTATCGGCGCCGGAACAGGCCCCTGAGTCCACCCGTCGCGGCATCGAAGAACGCCCGGACCAGCATGCCTCGTTTCCGCGTCCGCCAGCCGCCTTCGATCGCGTGCGGCCCGGCGCTCTCCAGCACGTTTCCGGCTCCCTGCTCGGCCTGCGCCGATCCCCAGGTGCCCTCGACGAAGGCATCGTGGGCGAGCCGGCGGTACAGCGATGGGGCCGCCGCGTAGAAGATCTGCAGCAGCCGCCCGGAGCGGCCGTAGTTGACTTCCCGCTTCGGGTTCTCCGCGCACATCTCGATCCCCCGCGCCACCTGCTCGGGGTCGAGCACCGGCGGGATCGGCCTCACCCGCCGGCCGGTGTAGTTGGCGGCGTGCTCGAAGATCGGCGTGTCGACGGCCTGCGGCGCCATCGTCGCGACGTGGATGTCCGGGTCGCCGGCGAGCTCGCCGGCGAGGCACTCGGAGAAGGCGCGCACCGCGTTCTTGCTGACGATGTAGGGGCTCACCTGCGGCGAGCTGACCCGGCCCCAGACCGAGGACATGTTGATCAGCACCCCCGATTCCTGCGCCCGGAAGCGCCGCAGCGCCGCGCGGGCCCCGTGGACCTGGCCCATCAGGTTGGTCTCGACGATCTGGCGGAAGACCTCGGAGGGGATCTCCTCGAAGGGCCCGTAGGCGATCGCGCCCGCGTTGTTGACCCAGACGTCGAGGTGCCCGAAGCGCTCGACGGTCGCCGCGGCGAAGGTCTCGACCGCCGCCTCGTCGGAGACGTCGAGCGCCCGGTGGAGCGTTTGCGCCCCGGCCTTCTCGCACTCTGCCGCGACCTCTTCCAGCGCCGGCTCCGTGCGCGCGCAGAGCGCCAATCGCGCTCCGCGCCGGGCGAGACGCAGCGCCGCGGCCCGGCCGATGCCGCTGGAGGCGCCGGTGATCGCCACCACCGCCTCCTCGAGTGGCCGGGGCATCCCCGCTAGCCGAGGCCCTTGTCCTCAGCGGACCGGTAGGCGATCTGGAAGAAGTCGGAGATGGTCAGCGCCGCGAACAGCGAGGCGATGAACCGGGTCACGCGAGGGGCAAAGAGCAGCCCGACGGAGAAGGCGGCGACGACCCAGAGGTCGAGGCAGAAGGGGCAGATCAGGAGTTCGCCGATCGCTTTGCGCAGGCCGGTGCCGCGCGAGGTCTCCTCCAGCTCGGCCGGCCCGCCCTTGCCTTCGAGTTCGGTGAAGGGGGCCCGCAGCGGGCTCGTGACCTTGTCCTTGGCGATCAGCCGGCTGAGTTTGTGCGAGGCGGTGCCGACCAGCAGCAGCTGCCCCGGGTCGACCTTTGCCGGCAGCTCGCGGTCGCTCCGCCTGGCGAGCGCCAGGGCAGCGCCGACCAGCGAGGCGAAGATGCTCATAAAGGCCAGGTAGGGGCCGAACGGAGGTTGCTTCTCGGGAGGGGCGTAGCCGCTCATCGATCCCACTTACCCGCTGCGCTCGGCGTTGCAACCCGGACCTGCACCGAAAGTGCATCCGTTAGGATCGCGTCGATGCTTCGGGGCCGAGCGCCGGGGCACTGTCTACGGAGAGAGGCACGGGGGTCGGCTGCGAGTCGATCTACGGACCGAACTGAAATCGATCCGAGAGGTTCATCGCCCTTGCCCACGTCCGAAGTTACGATTTGCGCCGATGCAGCGATTTAACGTCACCACCGCCGACCGGCACCCCGGCTGCCGGGAAATCCAGATCGAAGGCGAGCTGGACCTCGCCGTCGCCGGCCAGCTCGACGAGGTGCTGAGCGCGGCGGCGAACGAGTGCGACCAGGTTCTCGTCGATCTCGGCAGCTGCTCCTTCATCGACTCCTCCGGTATCGCGGTGATCCTTCGCGCCCACAACCGGATGGAGCAGGATGGCCGCCGTCTCGCCGTCTGTTCCCCCACGGACCAGGTCCTGCGGGTCCTCGCTATGACCGGCCTGACCGCCAACGGCCTCGTCTTCGACAGCGCCGAGGAGGCAATGGCGGCGCTCGGCGTCAAGCTCTCCTAGGCGCGGCTCGCCCGCGCCGGCCGGCCAGGAAGCAGCGGTCTCAGCCGAAGCGTGGTTCGAGGCGCTGGAAGGTGCGCCACCAGCCGTAGTCGAGTGTCGCGTGCTCGACCGACTGCAGCAGCGTGCCGTCGTCGTCGTGCAGCTCGTAGCTGACGACCGGGGTCTCGCCCTCGAGCTCGACGGCGACGATGCGAGCCATCATCAGGAAGGGCGGGCAGCTGAGCCACACCTCGCCTGGTTTGGGAAGGATTTTTAGATGAAGGCTCGCCATGGGGCTCTCGGTACCCCTGGATTCGACGCGAAAACCGAGAACCTTCCCCTAAACAAGGGGAATTCCGGCGGAGCGATGCGGCTACTGCTTCTGACCGACTCCCGTGACCAGCTCGCGCACCCGCAGGGGGCCGCCCGCCGTCGCTTCAAGCGGCGGCGTCGGGGCCCCCTCGGCGTGGCGCATGCCCTCGAGTAGGTCGTCAAGGGCCTCCAGAGAGGTCCGTTTCGGCTCCCAGCCGAGCTGCTCTCGCGCCCGGCTCGTGTCCATCGTCGGCACCCCGAGGGCAAGGTCGATCCAACCGGGGGAGCTGGGCTGCAACCGCAGCTTCCAGCTCAGGTTGGCGGCGGCCCGCAGAGCGCCCGCGGGCAGCGGCACGCTGCGGGCTCCGAAGAGCTCGCAGAGCTCCTCGACGCCGATCTCGGGCTCGGCGGCGATGTTGAAGGCGCCGTGGACGTCGCGCACCAGCGCCCGCCGGTAGGCGTCGCCGACGTCGCGCGAGTGGACCGCCTGGAAACGCAGCCGAGGGACGCGGGGCATGACCGGGATCAGCCGCTTCTGGACCAGGAAGCCGGGCAGGAAGGGCCCGGCGAAGAGGCGGCGGATCTCGCTCGCGGCCTCGGATTTGAAGATCAGGCCGGGGCGGAGGCGGACCACCCGCACCGCCGGCTCGCGCCGTTCGAAGGCGTCGAGCAGGGTTTCCACCGCCGCCTTGTGGCGCGAGTAGAAGGAGGTCGGGATGCCGTCCACAGGCCAGGACTCGTCCACCCGCCGCCGCTTCGGCCCGGGGCTGTAGGCGCCGACCGATGAGGCGTAGACCAGCGTTTCGACGCCCGCCCGGGCGACGGCGTCGAGGACCTGCCTGGTGCCGCCGACGTTGATCCGCTCGGTCACCGCCTCGTCGCGGCTCGGCTGGATCGCCCAGGCGAGGTGGACGACCGCGTCGGCGCCGGAGAAGATCGGGGTCAGCTCGCTCTCGGTGACGTCGGCGCCGACCCACTCCACCTTCGGGAAGTCGGCGTCGGGAACGCGCCGCGCCAGGCCGACGATCTCCGTCACCTCGGGCTCGTCCGCCAGCGCCTCGAGCACGCTGGTGCCGACGTTGCCGCTCGCTCCGGTGACTACGACTCGCATCGCTCTACCTCCTCACGGCTGGATCACGAACTTGATCGCGCCGTCTTCCTTCTTCTGGAACTTCTCGTAGGCCTCCGGCACGTCGTCGATCCCGATCTTGTGCGAGGCGAGGTCCTCGGTCCCGAGCGGGTCGGCCTCGTCGTTGACCAGCGGCAGGATCTCGTCGATCCATTTCTTCACGTGGGCCTGGCCCATCCGCAGTTGCACGCCCTTGTCGAAGAGCTGGAACATCGGGATCGGGTCGACCATGCCGCCGTAGACGCCGCTGATCGAGACGGTGCCGCCGCGGCGGACCGTGTCGAAGCAGGCGTACAGCGCCGACATCCGGTCGATCGCCGCCTTTTCGATCAGCTTCTCGGCGACCGCGTCGGGCAGTAGCCCGGCGGCTTTCTGGGCGAACTCGCCGAGCGGGGCGCCGTGGGCCTCCATCCCGACCGCGTCGATCGCGGCGTCGGTGCCGCGGCCCTCGGTCATCTCGCGGATCGTGTCGGAGACGTCCTCCTGCTCGTCGAGGTTCAAGGTCTCGATCCCGTGCTTCTGGGCCAGCGCGAGCCGCTCGGGGACAAGGTCGATGCCGATTACCCGTGCCCCTTTGTGGGCGGCGATGCGGGAGGTCATCTGGCCGATCGGTCCGAGGCCGAAGACGGAGACCGAGCCGCCCTCCGGGATCGCCGCGTACTCGACCGCCTGCCAAGAAGTAGGCAGCACGTCGGAGAGGTAGAGGAAGCGGTCGTCGGGCGGGCCCTCGTCGACCTTGATCGGCCCGAAGTGGGCCTGCGGCACCCGCAGGTACTCGGCCTGGCCGCCTGGCACCTGCCCGTACATCTTGGTGTAGCCAAGTAGGGAGGCGCCTTTTTCTTCCTCCCGGTTCTGGGTCGTCTCGCACTGGGCGAAGAGCTGGCGGTCGCACATCCAGCAGTGCCCGCAGGAGATGTTGAAGGGGATCACCACCCGGTCGCCGGCCTTGATGTGGGTGACCTCGGGGCCGACCTCCTCGACGATCCCCATCGGCTCGTGGCCGAGGATGTCGCCCTCGGTCATGAACGGGGAGAGGATCTCGTAGAGGTGGAGGTCGGAGCCGCAGATCGCGCTCGAGGTGATGCGGATTACCGCGTCAGTGGCCTCTTGAATTTTCGGGTCCTCAACCTCGTCGACGCGAACGTCGCGGGGGCCATGCCAGACGGCGGCCTTCATATGTTTCCTTCCCTAGCTATCGAGTTCTTCAGGTCCCCGCTGCCAGGCCTTACGAAACGAGCGCGACTACTTCCTTCTCGATCTGGCGGCGCCGTTTGGCACTGAGTCGGCCGTTGCCGGTCGCGGCTGGTTCGATCGTCGTCCCGTCGCGGAAGCGGTCGAGGACGCGGGGGTCGATGTAGGAGGCGCGGCAGACCGCGGGGGTGTTGCCGAGCGCCTCGGAGACCTCGTTGACGGCGCCGACGATCGCCCGCTTCGCCGCCGCCTCCGAGAGGGGTTTCTCCTCGCCGGCGAGCGCTACCGCGGCCAGCACCGTCCCGTGCCAGGTGCGGAAGTTCTTGGCGGTGAACTCGTCGCCGATGTGCTCGTGGATGTACTCGTTGATCTCCTCTGAGCGGACGTCGACCCATTCGCCTCCCGCCCGGTAGGCGAGCAGGTCCTCGGGGCCGCTGCGGCGCCGGTACATCGCCTCGATCGCCCGCCGGGCGGCGCCGTCGCGGATCGACTGCACCCGGCGCTGGCCGCTCTTGGCGGGGAAGTCGAAGACCACCTCGCTGCGCTTGATCGTGACGTGCTCGCGGCGCACGGTGGCGAGCCCGAAGCTCTCGTTTTCCTCCGCATAGGTCTCGCTGCCGATGCGGAAGAAGCCGAGGTCGAGGAGGCGGACGGCGCAGGCGAGGGCGCGCTCGCGCGGCATCCCCTGGCGGCGCAGGTCGGCGGTGACCGCGCGGCGGAGTTTCGGCAGCGCCAGGGCGAAGCGGCGCACCAGCTCGAACTTGCGTTCCGCCTGTCGCTGCTGCCAGCGCTCGTGGTAGAGGTACTGCTTGCGGCCGGCTTCGTCGTACCCGGTCGCCTGGATGTGGCCGAAGGGGTCGGGGCAGATCCAGACCTCCTTCCAGGCCGGCGGGATCGCCAGCTGGCGGATCCGCTCCAGGGTCTCCTCGTCGGCGATCGTCTCGCCCGAGCCGTCCTCGTAGGAGAAGCCGCGCCCGCGACGGACGCGCCTGATCCCGGGCCCCGCGCAATCGGCCCGGCGCAGCCGGCCGCGGCGGGGGGCGGAGGAGGGGGCGGTCGACATGTGGGGTGGGTACCCCTGGGCGTGAGGGGTGAACCCGGGCGCGCCGGGCCACACCCACCTCTGCTTCGGCAGGTAGAGGTGGGCGCGGCCCGGCTTTCGTCACCCAGACGTCTGAGAGCCGGCACAAACCGCGCGCCACAAGTGCGAGGTTTCCCGCAAGCCTGGGAGCGTGCCCACCGAGACCGTAAAAAACCTTGTAGAGCAAGGAAAATCACGGTCTCGCGGCGATGACCGTCCCCTCTCGGAGCTGGCTCGGCGGCAACATGGGGTGGTGAGCCGCGGGCAGTTGCTTGGCCGGGGACTGAGCAAGGAAGAGATCGACTGGCGCATCCGCACCGGCCGTCTCCATCCGCTGCACGCCGGCGTCTATGCCGTTGGCCACCGTCTGATCTCAAGGCAAGGTCGGCTGATGGCCGCGGTGCTCACCTCAGGTCGCGAAGCAGTGCTGAGCCACCACTCGGCAGCGATGGTCTGGGGCCTGCGCGCCTACACCGAACGAGCGATACACGTAACCGCTCCACACAAGAGCACCTCCTCAAAGCGAATCAGGCGACATCACTCGCTTCTGCCCGCCGACGAGCGGACGATCGAGGAAGGAATCCCGGTCACCACCGTCCCCCGCACGATCCTCGACCTTGCTGCCACCGAGGGCGCCGACACCGTGGAGAACCTGCTGCGCGAGTCCGAATTCCGCCAGCTCGCAGACCGCCTCTCGCTTCCGGACCTCCTCGAGCGCTACCCGGGCAAACGCGGTACCCGCAAGGTCCAAGTCGCCCTGGACCGCCTGAAGGAAGACCCCGCCGGCACCAAGCGCTCGCCTCTCGAGGAGCGCTTCGCTCCCTTCCTCCGCCGGCACCGCCTGTCCTTGCCCCGCTTCAACGACTGGATCGAAGTGGGCGGCAAGCGCTACAAGGTCGACTGCCACTGGCCGGACCTGCGCCAGGTCGTCGAGCTCGATGGCTGGGAGGGTCACTCGACCCGCACTGCCTTTCGCGAGGACCGCGCCCGCGACAGGCGGCTCACTGCTGCGGGCTACACCGTCACCCACCTCACCTGGAACCAGCTAGATGACGAAGCCGCCGAGGTCGCCTCTGATCTTCGTCGGTTGCTGCTCAGAGAAAAATAGAGAAAGACCAGCCGGCTCAGACCACCCCGTCAGCCGTCTCGACTCGGAACGCCGACCGCAGCGGCTGCGCCGGCTTGAAGAAGGTCGCGGTCTGCGTTTTCACCTGCCACGGATCGGGCAGCGCGCCGCCGGGTGACCCGAGGAACCTGGTGAACAGCACCGACGCACGCCGGCAGGTGATCCCCGACCGTGCCGGGATATAGAGCAGGTACTGACCCTTGGCGAAGAACAGGGGCCCGACGTCGGAGCCGGCGTTGACGGTGAAGGCGCTCGGGCAGAGGCGCCCGAGTTCGCTGTTGCTGCCGCCTTCGCCGCTGGTGCGGCTGACCATGATCGTCGGGTGGCCGTGGTTGTTGAACTGCGCCCGGCCGGAGCCCCTCGCCACCACTTCCCACGTCCCAGGCAGGTCGCCGTCCCAGTCCTGCAGGAAGCGGGCGAACCACTGCGAGGCTTCCCGGCAGTTGAGCGTGCCCGGCTCGGTGCTCAGTTCATAATTCCCGGCCGGGAAGACGGCCGCGCCGATGCGGTCGTCGTGCAGGACCTTGAAGCTGGGACACACCGCCGCCGAGGCGGAGCCGGGACCGGCGAGCGCCAGCAGCGAAAGGCCCGCCACGAGCGCCAGTGAGAAGGCAACGCCAAGGCGCCGGCGGGAGATTCGGGCGGGACCCACGGCGGCGAAAGCTATCAGCGGCGATCCCTAGCATGCGGGCGACCGATGCCGGAACCCGTCAAGCGCAACCAGCGCTACATGCCTGGGCTGGACGGGCTGCGAGCGATCGCCGTCCTCGCCGTCATCGCCTTCCACCTCGGCTTCGACTGGGCCCCCGGCGGGATGCTCGGCGTCGGCGTCTTCTTCACCCTCAGCGGCTACCTGATCACCGACATCCTGCTGGCGCAGCTGAACGCCCGCGGCAAGATCAAGCTGACCTCCTTCTGGCTCGCCCGCGCCCGCCGCCTGCTGCCGGCCCTGTTCCTGATGCTGGCGATCGTCACCGCCTGGGTGACCGTCTTCGGCCCCGCCCAGCCGGACCAGTTCCGGGAGGGAGTGGTCTCGGCGATCTTCTACGTCAACAACTGGCAGCAGATATTCGCCGACGTCTCCTACTTCGCCCGCTTCGAAGCCGAAGGCCCGCTCGACCACCTCTGGTCGCTCTCGGTCGAGGAGCAGTTCTACATCCTCTGGCCGTTCCTGCTGCTGGCCGGGGTCAAGCTCGTCCGCGAGCGCCCGCTGCCCTCCGGCGTCCGCCCCCGCCTCGCCCTGCTGACGATCGCCGGCGCGCTCGCCTCGACGATCCTCATGGCGGTCCTCTACGAGCCCAGCTTCGACCCCTCGCGCCTCTATTTCGGCACCGACACCCGGGCCGGCGGCCTGCTCTTCGGAGCCGCCCTGGCGATGGTCTGGCCGAGCCGCAAACTCAGCCGCCGCATCGCCCCGCAGGCGCGCAACACCCTCGACGCGCTCGGCCTCGCCGGCCTGGCGATCATCGCGCTGATGATCTGGCGCAACGGCGAACTCTCGCCCTTCCTCTACCGCGGCGGCTTCATGGTCCTCTCGCTGGCCACCGTCCTGGTGCTCATGCCGCTCACCCACCCAGCCTGCCGCCTCGGCACCTGGATGGGAGTGCGGCCGCTGCGCTGGGTCGGCGTCCGCTCCTACGGGATCTACCTCTGGCAGACGCCGATCATCGTCCTCACCACCCCGCAGGGCGTCCAGCACAAGGACGACCTGGTCCGCGCCCTGCTCCAGGTGGCGGCGATCTTCGCCGTCGCCGCCCTCTCCTGGCGCTTCGTCGAGGAGCCGATCCGCCACGGCGCGATCGGCCGCTTCTTCGCCCGCCGCCGCGCGGTCGGCTGGAAGTGGGAGACCTTCGCGCCGCCGATGCGGGTCGCGATCGTCGCCATGGGCCTGGTCCTCGTCGTCGCCGCGGCCGGGATGGCCGGAGTCAATTCCACCTCCACCGCCCAGGGCGAAAACGCCAGGGTCGAACAGGCGCAGGCGGAGGGGACCACGAAACCGCCGCCGCTGACCAAGGCGCAGGCCGAAGACTCGACCAAATCGAGCTGCAAAGCCATCGTCCACATCGGCGACTCGACCTCGGAGGGGCTCGACGACGCCGAATACCTGCCGATCGAATCGCAGCGCATCCCCGCCCGCTACGCCGAAGCCGGCGCCAAAGAAGTCCACATGGAGGTGCAGGGGGCGACCTCGATCGAAGAGCAGTTCGAAGGCAACCCCAACGCCCAGGAAGTCGCCGCCGCCTGGAAGGCCGAAGGCTTCAAAGGCTGCTGGGTGCTCGCACTCGGCACCAACGAGGCGGCCAACGTCGCCGCCGGCTCGACCGTCACCGAGCGCGAACGGATCGAAAAAATGATGACGATCATCGGCGACGAACCGGTGCTCTGGGTCAACGTCCGCTCGCTGGTCGAAAAGGGCGACCCCTACTCGAAGGAGAACATGGAGAAGTGGGACGAGGAACTGGTCGCCGCCTGCGCCTCGTATCCCAACATGCGCGTCTACGACTGGGCCTCGGACGTCAAAGACGACTGGTTCATCGAAGACGGCATCCACTTCACCTCGCCCGGATACGCCGCCCGCGCCCAGCTGATCGCCCAGGCGCTCGCCCACGCCTTCCCGGAAAAAGGCGAAACCGAAGGCGGCTCCAAGAAGTGCGTCGTCAGCTGAGGCCGGAGATCTCGACCGGCGCCGGCTCCCCGGCCGGCTCGAAGCCCATGATCCGCCCGTAGAAGTAGAGCTCGGATTCGAGGCAGCGGATGTTGGTCTCGGCCTTGCGGAAGCCGTGCTGCTCGCCCTCGAACGGCAGGTAGGCGTGGGGAACGCCGTTGCGCGCCAGCGCCGCCGCCATCTCCTCCGCCTGGTTCGGCGGCACGACCTTGTCCTCCAGCCCCTGGAAGAGGATCACCGGCACCCGCAGCTGGTCGACGTGGTTGATCGGCGAGCGCTCCCGGTACAGCTCTGCCTGCTCGGGATACGGCCCGATCAGCAGGTCGAGGTAGCGGGACTCGAACTTGTGGGTGTCGCCGGCAAGCGACTCGGCGTCGGCGACGCCGTAGTAGCTCGCCCCCGCGGCGAAGGCGTCGTGAAAGGTGAGCGCGCAGAGGGTCGCGTAGCCGCCGGCCGAGCCGCCGCGGATCGCCAGGCGCTTGCCGTCAACCTCGCCCTGCTCGGCGAGGTAGGTCGCCGCCCTGACGCAGTCCTCGCTGTCGACCACACCCCAGTTCCCCCGCAACTTGTTGCGGTAGGCGCGGCCGTAGCCGCTGGAGCCGCGGTAGTTGACGTCGACGACGCCGAACCCGCGGCTGGTCCAGTAGAGGAACTCGCGCGAGAGGGCGGGGGTGACATGGGAGGTCGGCCCGCCGTGGCTCTCGACGATCAGCGGCGGCAGCTCGCCCTCGGGCGCCTCGAACTCCGGGTTGCACGGCGGGTAGTAGAAGCCGTAGGCCGTCTCGCCCTCGCCGGTCGGGAACTCGATCGCCCGCGGGCGGGAGACGTAGGCCGGGTCGACCGGCTCGTCGCTCGAGGTCCGCACCACCTCGGTCTCGCCGCTGCCGATGTCGTGGACGACGACCGCGGTCTCGCCCTCCGGACTTCCGGCGGCGAAGGCCACCCGCTCGCCATGCACCGCGAGCGCCGGGAAGCCGAAGTTCGTGAACGGCAGCCCGAGGTCGGCCGGTTCCCAGCCGCCCGCCTGCAGCAGCGCCAGCCGTTCTGCGGCGCCCTCGGTGCGCACGCAGGCGATCGCCCCGCTCTCGAGGAACCCGTAGGTGGCGCCGCCGAACAGCCACTGCGGGTGGGCGAAGTCGGCCTGCTCCTCGGTCAGCTGAACCAGCGTCCCCACCTCGCCGCTGAGCTGGCCGCCGGGATCGCCCGCCCGGTAGAGGTTCCACCAGCCATCGCGGTCGGAGGCGAAGTGAAGGTGGCCGTCGGGTCCCCACTCGGGCTGGAAGACCGACTCCTCGGCGCCGCCGGCCACCAGCCGCTCCTCGCCGCTGTCGGCCAGCGGCGCGACCCACAGCTCGGTCCCGTCCCAGGGCATGTTCGGGTGGTCCCAGCAGGTCCAGGCCAGCCAATCGCCGTCGGGGCTGATCCGCGGGAAGGAGTAGAAGTCGCGCCCGCCCGCCAGCAGCCGCGGCTCGCCGGAGCCATCCAGCGCCAGCGAGACGATCTCGTTCACCGGTTCGCCGCCCTCGACGTCGCGTTCGCGCACGCAGACCACGCGGCCGTCCTGGGTGGGGCGCATGTCCGCGTAGCGGAGCGCCCCCGGGCTCTCCGGCTCGGGCGAGATCGCCACCGGCTCCCCGCCCAGCCGCTGCCGGTAGACCCGCTGGTCGGCGAACTCGACGAAGAGGAAGAGGTCGGGCTCGACCAGGCACCAGGCGCCGCCGCCGTACTCGTGGACCCGGGTGCGGACGTTGGCGCCCTCGCCGACGGCCGCTTCGGGCTCGCCGCCGGGGGCGCGCCGCATCAGCACCGAGCGACCGCCCTCGTCGGGCCGGCCTTCGAGCCACCAGACCGCACCGTCCCCTGCTAGCGCCGGGAAGGCCAGTCGCCGCCCCGCCCGCGCCACCGCCGCCGCGTCGATCGGCGAGGCCCAGGAGCCGTAGGGGGCGACCGTCGTCATCTACTCCTCGGCCTCGACCTCGCGCAATTGGTGGCTGTCGACGTCGTAGACGAAGCCGCGGACCACGTCGCGGTGCGGCAGGAAGACGCTGCGGCGGACCCGCAGGATCGACTGCCTCACGTCCGCCTCGACGTCCTGGAAGGACTCGATCGCGAACGAGGGGGAGACCCCGGTCGTCTCCTGCAGCTCCATCCGGAAGCCGTCGTCGGTGATCTTCTGCATGCCGCAGTCGGTGTGGTGGACCAGCATCGCCTCGCGCGTCCCCAGCCGCCGCTGCGAGATCGCCAGCGAGCGGATCACGTCGTCGGTGATGATGCCGCCGGCGTTGCGCAGCACGTGCGCCTCGCCGTCGCCGAGCCCGAGCGCCGCGAAGACGTCGAGCCGCGAGTCCATGCAGGTCACGATCGCCAGCTGCTTGCTGGGCCGCACGTCGAGATGCCGCTCCGCCAGCGAGTAGGCGAAGCGCTCGTTGTTGGCAATCAGCGCGTCGATCGTCTCCACGCGCGGCACCCTAACTGGCGAGCCGCGTCGCCGTCCGCCTGAGGATCACCTCGACGTACCCGCGTTCGTAGCGCACCTGCCAGTGCG
>DASUTJ010000030.1:0-24801 GCA_036374655.1 Solirubrobacterales bacterium
GGCGTGTAGGGGATCGCCGGGCACTGGTCGCGGTTGGCGATCACGCCGCTGATCGAGCAGCTGATGATCACCGGATCGTCGAAAGAGCTCATCCCATCCTCCTCAGACCGGCATTACGCCGTGTCGTTTCTTCGGCTTCTCGACGTGCTTGTTGCGCGCCATCTTCAGCGCTTTGGCGATCGTCGGCCGCGTCTCGCGCGGGTCGATGATGTCGTCGATCACCGCGTTGCCGGCGGCGATGTAGGGGTCGATCTGCTGGCGGACCGCGTTCAGCATCGCCTCTTTGGTCGCCTCCGGGTCGTCGGAGGCCTCGATCGCCGAGCGGCCGATGATGTTGACCGCCCCCTCGGCGCCCATCACCGAGATCTCGGCCCCGGGCCAGGCGACGATCAGGTCCGGCTCGTAGGCCTTGCCGCACATCACGTAGTAGCCGGCGCCGTAGGCCTTGCGGACCACGACGGTGACCTTCGGCACCGTGGCGCGGCTGACCGCGTAGAGCATCTTCGCCCCGTGGCGAATGATCCCGGCGTGCTCGACTTTCGAGCCGACCATGAAGCCGGGAACGTCCTGGAGGAAGACGAGCGGGATGTTGAAGGCGTCGCAGAGATTGATGAAGCGGGCGGCCTTGTCGGCGGAGTCGTTGTCGAGGGTGCCGGCCAGCTGCTTGGGCTGGTTGGCGACGATCCCGGCCGGCTGGCCGCCGAAGCGAGCGAAGCAGGTGATCACGTTCTTGGCGAACTTCGGCTTCAGGTCGAACCAGTCGCCGTCGTCGACGATCTCGCGGATCACGTCGTACATGTCGTACGGCTGCCGCGGCGACTCGGGCACGATCTCCATCAGCTTCTCCGAGGCCCGGTCGATCGGGTCGCTGACGTCGACGACCGGCGGCCGCTCCTCGCAGTTTCCCGGGAAGTAGGAGAGGTACTTGCGGACGGCGGCGATGCACTCCTCGTCGTCCTTCACCTCCAGGTCTCCCACCCCCGATTTGCGGCAGTGGACCTTGGCGCCGCCGAGGTCCTCCATCGAGATCTCCTCGCCGGTCACGGCTTTGGTCAGGTGCGGGCCGGCCAGCGCCATCGCGCCCTGGCCGGAGACCATCGGCACGAAGTCCGAGAGCGCCGGGATGTAGGCGGTGCCGGCGGCGCAGGGGCCCATCATCGCCGCCACCATCGGGATCACTCCCGACATTTCGACCTCCTCGCGGAAGAGGTGGCCGGAGCCGGCGAAGAGCGACCCCGCCGCCTCCTGGATGCGGGCCCCGGCGCTGTCCAGTAGCCAGATGAACGGCATCCGCTTCTGCAGAGCCATCTCGCGCAGGCGGGTGACCTTCAGCTCGCCGGTCATCCCCATCGAGCCGGCCATCACGGTGAAGTCGTAGGCGGCGATGCAGGTCGGGCGGCCGTCGACGTCGCCCCAGCCGGTGACGACGCCGTCGGCCGGAGCCTCGACCCCGTCCATCGCCCGCTGGGCGAAATGTGGGCGGCCGTGGATCCCCATCTCGACGAAGGTCCCCTCGTCGACCAGGAGGTCGATCCGCTCCCGCGCCGTGAGCTTGCCGCGATCGTGCTGCTTGGCGATCTTCTCCTCGCCGCCGCCGAGCTTCGCCTTGGCGCGCCGCTCGTGCAACTGCGCGGTCAGATCGGCCAGCGGGGCCGTGCCCGGCAGCAGGTTCGGGGATTTCTCCTCGGTCGCCATCAGGTGGTCAACGTCCTTTCCACTGCGGGTCGCGTTTCTCGAAGAAGGCGGTGACCCCCTCGACGATGTCCTCGGTCGTAAAGGTGAGCGAGAGCTGCGAGCGGAGGAACTCCAGCGCGTCGTCGAGCGCCATGTCCTGCTGGCGGTACATCGCGTCGTGGCCGAGGCGCATCAGCACCGGGCTCTTGGAGGCCAGCTTGGCGGCCCACTCGCCGACCGCGGCGTCGAACTCAGCCGCCGGAACCACCTTGTTGGCGACCCCATACTCGACCGCCTGCTCCGCCGAGAGCCGCTCGCCCAGCAGCATCATCTCGTTGACCTTCTTGCGCGGGACGTTGCGGTAGATGATCGACATGATCATGTAGGGGAAGGCGCCGACGTTGATCTCCGGCGTGCCGAAGGTGGCGCCCTCCCTGGCGATCACCAAGTCGCAGGAGAGGGCGAGGCCCATCCCGCCGGCCAGCACGTGACCGTTGGCGGCGCAGAGCGAGGGCTTGCCGAGTCGCGGCATCAGCCGAAAGAATTCGAGGAAGAGGTCGGAGGCGAAGTGTTTGGCGACCAGCGGCACGTCGGCGGCGAACCCGCCGAGGTCGGCGCCGGCGCAGAAGACCTTCTCGCCGGAGCCGGTGAGGACGACGGCCCGGACCTCGTCGGAGGATTTCGCCAGCTTCATCGCCTCGACCAGCTCGGTCAGCATCTGGCCGGAGAGCATGTTGCGCTTCTCCGGGTCGTTCAGCGTCACCGTGGCGACGCCGTCGGCCACCTCGTAGGCGACCTTCTCACCGGTCCACTGATCTCCCTGGGGCATCGGCGAGGACAATAGCAATGCTGAAAGTGGGAAGTGCTACTGTCCACTTCGCATTCAAGGGAACGACCAGAGGGAGGAAAAGTGGCGACCGCAACCGACGGCTCCAGCGTCATCAAGCCCGACCATGCAGCAGGCCGCAAGCACTTCATTTTCAGTCAGGAGCACGAAGACCTGCGCGAGTCGATGGAGTCGTGGGTGAAAAAGGAGATGTGGCCTCACCGCAACGAATGGGAGGACACCTACTGGCCGACCGAGAAGATGAAGCGCGCCGGCGAGCTCGGCTTCCTCGGCCTCTGCTTCCCGGAGGAGTACGGCGGCCAGGGCGGCGACTACTTCTACTCGCTGGTCCGGGCCGAGTGCATGAGCTACTCCGGCTCCGGCGGCACCAACATGGGCTTCGCGGTCCAGACCGACATGGTCCTTCCCCCCATCCACCTGCTCGGGACCGAGGAGCAGAAGAAGAAGTATCTGGAACCGGGGTTGAAGGGCGAGAAGGTGGGCGCGCTCGGAATCACGGAGCCGGGCGCCGGCTCCGACGTCGCCGGGATCCGCACCACGGCGATCCGCGACGGCGACGAATACGTGATCAACGGCTCCAAGACCTTCATCACCAACGGCCCGCGGGCCGACTTCATCGTGCTCGTCTGCAAGACCGACCCGAACGAGCGCCATGCCGGCATCACCCTCTTCGTCGTCGACCTGCGTGACGAGAACGGCGAGAAGGTCCCCGGCTTTACCGTCTCCGCCGAGCTGGAGAAGATGGGGATGCACGCCTCCGACACCGGCGAACTCGCCTTCGAAGACGTCCGCGTCCCCGCCGACGCGGTGCTCGGCGAGGTCGGCAAGGGCTTCTACCACATCGCCTGGGAGCTCCAGGGCGAGCGGCTGGTCGCCGCCGCCGGCTCCCACGCCGGCTGCGAACGGATGATCGAGAAGACCCTCGAGTACGCCAAGGAGCGCGAAGCCTTCGGCCGCTCGATCGGCAAGTTCCAGGCGATCCGCCACAAGTTCGCCGAGATGGCGACCAAGACCGAGGCGGCGAAGCAGTTCACCTACGCGACCGCCTGGCGCTTCGGCAACGGCGAGTACCCGGTGCGGGAGATCACGATGGCGAAGCTCTTCTCCTCGCGGATCGCCTGCGAGGTCGCCGACGACTGCATCCAGATCCTCGGCGGCTACGGCTACATGAAGGAGTACGAGATCGAGCGCGCCTACCGCGACGTCCGCCTCAACCGGATCGGGGCCGGCACCGACGAGGTGATGCTCGACGTGATCGGGCGGAGCTACGGGCTGTAGGGCTAGCGGGTCGCAATGACCGTCGCGATGGTGGCGAGGATCGCAAGCGTATTAACGCCCCAGAGCTGGATGATCAGCTTGCGAAGGTCGCGTATGTCGGTGTCCACCCGCTCGAAGCCGGCATCCACTTTGCGCGCCAAGTCGTCCAATCGCGTGTCAGACCACATCGTTCTCCTCATGCCCCCGACGCTATCGAAAATGTTGTGACGAGAAATGCGTTGTCTGCAAATTTATAGCAACAACTTCGTGTCATGACCGCCACGGAGCGCGTCCGCGCCTACTACGAGTCGTTAAATACCGGCGACGCCGCGGCCGTCTCGGTTCATTTTGCCGACGACGCGACCCACTACTACACCCGCCTCGGACCGCACGAGGGGGCGAAGACGATCGGTGACCTCGCCGCCCTGGGTGTCGCGTCAATCGACGCCCAGTGGTACATCGAGAACCTGATCGAGGCCGGCGGCGAAGTCGCGATCGAGTGGACGATGACCTGGCGCGATCCGCAGAGCGGCGAGAAGCGCCTCGACCGGGGCACCGAGTGGTTCCGCTTCCGCGACGGCAAGATCCTCGAGGTCCGCGCCTACCACCACGGCGGCAAAAAGAACCCGCAGGGCGACCTGCTCGGCTTCGACCACCAGGGCCGCGGCTACCGGATGCTCGCCGACTGGGAGGCGCCGGCCTCCAAGGAGAACGCGGCGTGACCGTCGTCAAGGACAGCGGCATCCGCGCCACCATGCCGCCCTTCGGCGAGGAGCACGAGGAGCTGCGGGAAACCGTCTCGCGCTTCGTCACCAGCGAGATCGCCCCCAACGTCGACGAGTGGGAGGCGGCGCGCGAATTCCCCCGGGAGCTGTTCTCCCGCTGCGCCGAGCTCGGCTTCCTCGGCCTCAAGTTCCCCGAGGAGCTGGGCGGCCAGGGCGGCACCCATTTGCACGACGCGGTCTGGGTCGAGGAGCTGGCCCGCTCCGGCGGCTCGGGCGGTGTCGCCGCCGGTCTCAACGCCCACGCCTCGATCGCGATGCCGCCGATCTTCAAGTTCGGCACCGAGGAACAGAAGCAGCGCTGGCTGCCCGCCGGGATCGCCGGCAAGAAGATCGGCGCCCTTGGGATCACCGAGCCGGGCGCCGGCTCCGACGTCGCCTCGCTCACCACCACCGCCGTGCGCCACGGCGACACCTACGTCGTCAACGGCGCCAAGACCTTCATCACCAACGGCGTCCGCGCCGACTTCCTCGTCTGCGCCTGCAAAACCAGCGAGGAGGGCGGCCACGGCGGCATCTCCTTCCTCGTCCTCGAGCGCGAGATGCCCGGCTACGAAGTCAGTCGCAAGCTCGAGAAGATGGGCTGGCACTCCTCCGACACCGGCGAAATCTCCTTCTCGGACCTTGAGGTCCCGGCCGAGAACCTGCTCGGCGAGGAGAATGGGGGCTTCAAACTGATCATGGCCAACTTCGCCTGGGAGCGGCTGCTGATGGCGATCGGCGCCGTCGGCGCGATGCAGCGCCTGATCGAGATAACCGTCGCCTACGCCCTCGAGCGCGAAGCCTTCGGCCGGCCGATCGGCAAGTTCCAGGCGATCCGCCACCAGGTAGCCGAGATGGCGACCCGCGCCGAGACCAATCGCGCCCTCACCTACAACGCTCTGCGCCTCTTCCACGAAGGCCAGGACTGCATCCAGGAGGTCTCGATGGCGAAGCTGCTGACCCAGCGCGCCGTCCTCGAGATCGCCGACCAGTCCCTCCAGATCCACGGCGGCTACGGCTACATGCGCGAGTACGGCATCGAGCGAGCCGTCCGCGACGCTCGCCTAGGCCCGATCGGCGGCGGCACCGACGAGATCATGAAAGAGATCATCGGCAAGACGATGGGGTTGTAGCCCACCGTCTCGCCGCAACCTCCTATTCCGCAACCGACCTGCACCAGTCCGACGGTGGGGTGAAGGCAGGACCGATAGGACTGGCGGCGACCACGATCCCGTGACCCTCGTGATCCAGCCGCACCGGATAGACGCCGGTCGGCCCTCGGGGGTCCGGTACGAACGGAACCGTGAGCGTCACGTCGGTGGGATCACCCCTGAAGAGACAGAGGCCGAAGGTCAGCCGGCGCCCCAGCAGCTGGTTCTCGTTGAAGCGCTCCGGGTCGTGCACGATCTCGGCTTCGCCTGGGATGACGTCTTCGACCAGTTCGGCACCGGATATCGCGTCGCGATCCGCGAAATAGGCTTCGTTGCCCGCCTCGTCCCAGGCGTAGAGGTCGACGTCGGCGTCGGTGTGCCACTCGGCCTGCGCCCGGAGCAGCGGCGAGGGCAGGGGCGGCGGTGCGCACGGGGCCTGCCAGAGAAGCTTGTCGATCAGCGGTGGGGTGCTTGGCGTGGAGATCCCAAACCGCCCGAGTTTGCCCCCGGCGGAGAAGGTCCCGAGCCGCAGGTTCCAGCTACAGGACCCGCCTCCGACGTGGAAGTCGAGATTGTTGCCGAACCCCGCGTGGATGTTGGCCGCCCCGTCGACCCCCAGCCCGACCTCGGACTGCAGGCCGAAGCCCAGGCCGACGTCGGCGAAGACTTCGTCTTTGAAGGTGAACCGCGGTGACCCGAACCCGAGCGACGGCACCGCACTGGGCGGGAGCACGGAGATTCGCGCCCCCGTGTTGACCCGCACCGTTCCCTCTGCTTTCAGGCGCACCCCCGCCCCGGCCGACCCGACCAGGACAGGCTTGACGGAGCCGTAGACCGGGATGCCTGCGGCGAAACCCTGGAGGGTGAAACCGGGAAGGGTCAGCTGGCAGGAGCCGCCCAGGACCGAGGCGATGTCCACGCCCGCCCCGACGTCGAAGGAGAGATCCACCTTGGCGCCGGCCTTGACGTCACCGAACGGCCACACGTTCGCGGTGGTCCAGCTGCCATCCACCCAGACGTCTGAGATGCGGACGAAGGGGCTGATTCCGGACCCGCCCTCGCAGGTAAGGGCGGCACTCGCCGTCGCCGCGCTGCCAACGTTCAGCCGGGTCCGAAAGCTGATGTTGGGCGCCACCTCATAGATGCCGGCGGGCCGCAACCGCAGGACCGTTTTCGACCGTCCCCGTTCGACCCGCTTCACCCGTGCCAGCAGGCCGCGCGGCAGCTTGACCGACGGTTTCGAGCTGACCAGCATCCCCCGTCGGTAGTTGCGACCGCCGCGGAGAACGATTCCCCGAGGATGCTTCTGCTTGCCCAGGATCCTGATCACCTTGCGAGGAGGAACGGTCTTCAGCCCTGGATTCCGGATCGTCCTGTATCGCGCCGATACCCGCGCCGACGATCCCCGCTTCACCCTCACCCTCAGCTTCGCCCGGGCGGGAAACGCGGTCGCGCCGCGCTTGATCGTTCCGTGACGGCGCTCGATCTGCACCACGCCGACCCTCAGCTTGTACTTGCCTGGCTTGAGCCCCCGGAGCCGCACCCGTCCCAGCCCGCTGACGACACGGTGAAATCTCCTCTTGGCGCGTGACTGCTTGGGCCCGACTACTACGACGTTGCCTCGCTCGCCGCGCGGAAGCCCCGAGATCGCGATGGTCAGCTTCGCGCTCGAGCGAGCGTGGTGACCGCCCCCTCGCGGGGCACTGTCGGCTCCCACCGAAAACACCGCGAGCGTGACGAGCACCGCGCAAAGCGTCACTCCCGCCAAAGCAAACTTCGACCTCCGACTGGCTGCCTCCATGACCCCTCCCCAGATAGGTCCGACTCGATCTCGGTGGCCTCTCCACCGCTAAAGCGGCTTACTTATATCAGTAAGTAGCGGTACTCAAAGAAGTATGCGCTAAGTACTCCGATGTCAAACAAGGTCTCGAAGGAAAGTCTTTGTAGGGTCGCGCCATGCGTCCCCGCGGTTCGCTTCGTCACGTCGACCCGCACAAGCGTCGGGGCATCCCCTACCGCGCCTGGGCTTACTCGGTGGCGACCCCTCTCGGGTTGTGGCTGTCGCGTCACATCGCCTGGAAGGTGGACCCCCACCTGCTGCGACTCACCAAAGGGGGCGTCGGTACCGGCCTGATCATCCCCACGCTGCTGATCGAAACCGTCGGCGCGCGGTCGGGCCAGCCGCGGCGCAACGGGGTCATTTACTTCCACGACGGCGACCGGGTGATCTTGATCGCGTCGAATGCGGGCATGCCCGCGCATCCGTCCTGGTTCCACAACGCCCGGGCACACCCGGACGTGCACCTGAACGGGGTGCCCTACCGCGCCGAGGTGGTCGAGGACGAGGACGACCGGGCGCGGCTCTGGGAGCTCGGCGACAACGTCTTTCCCCCATTCGCCACCTACCGCGAGCGGGCGGCGCGCAGCGGGCGCGCGATTCCGATCCTGCGACTCAGCCCTGTCGGTTAGCCGACAGGGCTAGCGCCTGGGACCGATGTCGCACTCGTGCGACTTGCCCCAGCCGGGGCCGCCGTCGCAGAAGTCGTAGCCGGGGCCGCCGTAGAGCTGGTCGGGTTGGGCGCCGCCGTAGAGGCGGTCGTTGCCCTCTTCGCCGTGACAGCCGTCCTGGCCAGGGCCCATGACGCAGACGTCGTCGCCGGGTCCGCCCCAGCAGCCGTCGCTGCCGTCGCCGTGGCGGCAGTAGTCGTTGCCGGGCCCGCCGACGCAGTCGCTGTTCTGCTGGCCGGTGATGCAGATGTCGTCGTTGCCGCCGCCGACGCAGCGGTTGCGGCGGTTCCCGCCGGGATAGCAGGTGTCCCGCTCGCCATTGCCGATGAACTTGTCCGAGCCGTCGCCGAGGTAGATCGTGAGCGGCAGCGGTAGCTGGTCGGCGACCTGGACGAAGTCCCCGGACGGGCCCATCTGGATTTCGATCGAGTCGACGTTGCGGGTCGAGCAGACGGCGACGCGATGGCCCTTGGTGAACTGGCAGCCGGGCTGATCGCGCCGCGCCATGCGGCCCTTGACAACGATCTTGTTGCCCTTGGTGCTGAGCGTCAGCGTCGAGCCGGTATCGGCGCCGTAGATGACGATGGTGCCGGCCGTCGTGGCCACGGTCGGCACCGCCAGAAGAGCGAGCGCCGCGAGCACGACAACCACCAGCTTGCGGCTGGGGGTGGAAAGCATCCGGGGCATACTAGACATGTGCATCGGCTAACAAACCGGAAACCTGAAGCCAACAGATGTTTGGCCTGCAAATTGGAATGGAATCCCGATGTATTTACACGGGCACGCGGCGGAACTACTAGGAAGAGGGGACTGCGACCAGCTCGGACGCGATCTGCTGAGCCCAGCCGCGGATCTCGTCCCAGTCGCGGCGGTCGCGGTACTCCTTCGGGACTCCGTCGGCCATCGCCCGCTCCATGAAGCCCTTCGGTTCGGCCGGGACGCAGCCGCCGAAGACGACATGAGCCCTGCCGCCCATCTCCTCGACCTTCTCGGCCAGCTTCGGCGGCTCGTTCCACTCGGGGTTGTCCTTCGCCGGGTCGCCGACCGGTCCTGAGCTGAAGACCCAGAAGGGCTTCTGCCGCAGCGCCTTGCGGTGCTTCTTCAAGAAGTGCTTCGCGTCGCCGCGCCAGCGCTTCATGTAGACAGCGCTTCCAAGCACGACGGCGTCGAAGCGGTCGAGGTCGCGCACCGCCTCGACCGGCTCGAGGCAGACGCCAAGACCCTCGCGGCGCAGCGTCGCGGCCACGGTTTCGGCGATCTCGGCGGTCGAGCCGCGTTTCGAGGAGTAGGCGACGAGAACTGTCATCTGCCTCGATTGTTGCGAGAAATGGACACGTTGTCATCGTGAATCCGCCACAGATGAACGTGGGGGCACCACGGAAGCCGCTTTGGCCGATCCAAGAGGGCATTCCGAGGCCGACTGGCCAGTCAACCAGGACGGCCTAATCCCGATAGCCTCCCGACCCGACTTTTCACCGATCGAAGGAGAGACGGAGTAATGGGACTTCTGGATGGCAAAGCCGCGATCGTCACCGGTTCGGCGCGCGGAATCGGGCGCGCCACCGCCGAACTTTTCATCAGCGAGGGCGCCAAGGTGCTGATCAACGACCTCGACGCCGACGTCGCCCAGCAGGCGGCCGACGAGATCGACGGCGAGACCGCCGTCTTCGCCGGCGACCTGACCAAGGAGGGCGCCGCCGACGACCTGGTCAAGGCCGCGAACGACGCCTTCGGCGCGGTCGACATCTGCGTCAACAACGCCGGCTACACCTGGGACGGCGTCGCCCACAAGATGACCGACGAGCAGTTCCAGGCGATGCTCGACATCCACACGATCGTCCCCTTCCGGGTCGCCCGGGCGCTCGCCCCGAGCTGGCGCGAGGCGGCGAAGGCCGAGCGCAACGAGGGCCAGGAGGTCTTCCGCAAGATCGTCAACGTCTCCTCCACCTCGGGGATGATGGGCAACGCCGGCCAGGTCAACTACTCGGCCGCGAAGATGGGTGTCGTCGGCCTGACCAAGACCCTCGCCAAGGAGTGGGGCCAGTTCAAGATCAACGTCAACGCCGTCGCCTTCGGCTTCGTCGAAACCCGCCTCACCCAGGCCAAGGAGCAGGGCGAGGAGATGACCACCCCGACGGGCGAGAAGGTCGAGCTCGGCATCCCCGAGCAGATGCGGGCGATGGCCTCGGCGATCATCCCGATGGGCCGCCCGGCGACCCCGGAGGAGGCCTCCGGCCCGGTGCTGTTCCTCTCCTCCCCGCTCGCCAACTACGTGCACGGCCAGGTGCTGAACGTCACCGGCGGCATGTTCGGGGGGATGTACACCTGAGCTCCACGGCGCAGGAGAGCAGGCCGAAGGTCCTCTACCTCGAGGTGGCGGACCGGATCTGGCCTGCTCTCACCCGCGCCGCCGGTCTGCACACCCGCGCCTACCGGGCGACGGGTGGGCGGATCGGCCAGCGGATCCCCGGCGTGCCGGGGAGCATGTGCCTGCTCGACCACGTCGGCGCCAAGAGCGGCGTCAAGCGCACCGCGCCGCTGCTCTACGTCCGCGACGGCGAGGACGTGGTGCTGGTCGCCTCGAAAGGCGGCTACCCCAAGCACCCGGCCTGGCTCTACAACCTCAAAGCCAACCCGGAGACGACCGTCCAGGTCGGCAAGGACGTGCTGCCGGTCCGCGCCCGGGTCGCGACCAAAGCCGAGCGGGATCGCCTCTGGCCCGTGGCCGAAGAGGCCTGGCCGGGCTATCGCACCTACCAGAAGCGCAGCCAGGGGCGCGAAATACAGATGGTCATCCTCGAGCCGCGCTAGCGGCTCGGCTCACTTCGGCCTGCGTTCCTCGGCGACCGGGTCGCCCGACTCGGTAGCGATCGCCTGTGGCGGCCAGGGCCCGGCCCAGTTGTCGCGGGCGCCGTCGATCGTGATCGTCGTGCCGGAGAAGAAGTCGCCGGCGGGCGAGGCGAGGTAGGCGACCAGCCAGGCCATCTCCTCGGGCCGGCCGGCGCGGCCGATCGGGATCGAGCGCTCGAGGTTGTCGACGACCACCTGCGGATACTTGGTCAGCAGCGTCTCGGTCGCGAACTGACCGGCGGCCAAGGCGCAGGTCTTGATCCCGAACCGGGCCCACTCGACCGCCAGCGTCCGCATCATGTTCTCGACCGCCGCGCGGGCGGCGCCGGAGTGGACCATCCCCGGCATCCCGTTGTGAGGCGAGAGGGTGACGCTGAGCACCTTGCCCTCCCCCTGGGGGATGAAGGCCTTGGTCGCGGCGGCGTGGGTCATCAGCCAGGTCCCCATCACGTTCAGGTCGATCACCGTCTGGAACCCTTTCGGGCTGATCGCCTCGGCCGGGCTGAGGAATTGCCCGCCGGCGTTGTTGACGAGCACGTCGAGGCGTCCGTGGCGCTCGAGCAGGCCGTCGAAGAAGCGCCCCACCGGCTCCTCCTCGCGGATGTCGAGGGTCTCGTGCTCGAAGCTGCCCGCCAGCGGGGCGGCCAGCTCGGCCGTCTCCACCAGCGGCTCCTCGCGCCGGCCGCAGGCGACCACCGTGGCGCCGAGCCGCGCCAGCTCCAGGGCGGTCTCGCGCCCGAGGCCGCTGCCGGCGCCGCTGACGAGGCAGACCTGCCCGTCGAGCAAACCGTCCCTGAAGATGTGCGAATGCACTGGCGAATGCGAGCTTTCAGCCATCGGCGGCCAAGCCTATAGGCGAGCAGAACTGCGTAAATGTCCCGGCTGATGGGCATCTCGGTCGAACCCAAGCCCCTGCACGAACCGCTCGCCGGCGGCACCCGTGGCGCCACGGTCACGGTCGAGCCGCTGATCGCCGGCCATGTCGACTTCGCCCGCGAGATGATGGTCGACCCGGGCGGCCACTTCTTGACCGCCAAGCTGCTGAAGGCGCTGCTGATCGGCTCCAAGCCGAACGTCGTCCCGGTGCCGGCGTTCCTCGTCCGCCACCCGAGCGCCGGCGCGATCCTCGTCGACACCGGGCTCCACCCCTCGATCGCCACCGACCCGCGCCAGAACTTCGGCGCCATAGCGGCCCGCTCCGGCAGCCCCACCCTCGAGCCCGGGGAAGACGTCCCCTCGCAACTGCGCAAGCGCGGCCTCGAGCCCGGCGAGGTCCCGATCGTGGTGATGACCCACCTGCACATCGACCACACCTCGGCGATCTCCGAGTTCCCCGAGTCGACCTTCGTCGTCAGCGAGACCGAGTGGAAGGCGGCGAGCGGCGGCGTCAACGCGCTGCTCAACGGTTACCGCCGCGCCCACTTCGACTACGCCTTCGACTACCGCACGATCGACTTCGATCGTCGCGAGATCGACTCCTACGCCAGTTTCGGCCGCAGCTTCGACCTCTTCGGCGACGGCTCCATCCACCTCGCCTACACGCCGGGGCACAGCCCCGGCCACATGTCGGTCGTCTGCCGCCTGAAAGAGCGCGACTTCGTGATCGGCGGCGACACGATGTACCTCCGGGGACAGCTCGACGGCAGCCTGGCGGCGCCGCCGCGCCCCTTCGACGCCCACAACCTGCGCCGCTCGCTGCAGGAGTTGCGCCTGTTCCACAGCCAGTTTCCCGACGCGGTGATCACGCCGGGCCACGATCCGGACTTCTACGGGTCGCTCGAGCAGCGCTACGAGTAGCTAGCTACCTGGTCGGGCCGCCCTTCCCGTAGCGCGCCCGGAGGGCAGTCTCGATCTCCGATCGCCTCTCCACCAGCACCGGCTCGAGGCCCCCCCGGCGACTTCGCCGGGCCACCGTGTCGCTTTCGGGATGTCCGATCGCCCCGGTGATGCAAATCACGACATCCGTCTCGGGTCGCACATTCTCGAGTCCATCGAGGTTGGGGCTCTTGTTCGGTTCCGCCTCCAGCCAGCGAATCTGCGCAACCTCGGGCCCGAAGCACTGGCAGATCCGCTCCACGATCGGAGTCGATCTTCTCCCGCCGACGATGGTGATCCTGCGGCCGACCAAAACCTTCGCCACTCGAAGATCGATCTCCTTTTCGAGTACCTGCTGAGGCTCCGTTACCAGCGGAACCTCCCTGGGGGGAGAGGGCTTGACCTGAATTGCGTCCACCTGGCGCTCCCAATTGCTGTACCGGGAGGCGGCGCCGATGAGCCGCTCGTCGCCGTGCTCCGCGAAATCTATGGCGATCGCAAGCCCGAACTCCTCATCCAGCACGTACTCGGGGTCAAGATCGGGCACGTCACCGGCGCTGAATGGAGGGTCGGCGGCAACCTCGGTGAGAAACCCCGTGAACGCCCGCCGCGCCTCGCGCGCCAGGGCACTCGGGCAGTGAGGGGGCGTGTAATCGGGCCAGCCGAGCTCGGTGAGGCGGTCCCAGAGCACGCGCCTCCCCTGCTGCCCGAGAAGCACCCGCCGGTCAGCCGACCACGCAAGCAACTGGCGCCAGAAGTGGTTACTGGCCTGCACGTCGTCGTTGCCACCAGGAGGCAGCAGGAGGCCAGGGTCACATAGAACGAGAGGTTCGGCCACTTTTACGAGTCAGAAGCCGTTTCATCGTCGCGCTGGTCAAGTTTCTCCGTTACTGCCCGCGCAAGCATGACCATGTCTTGGTCCAGTGAATCGAAGAACCCGTCCGGCCAATGGCTGAAGTCCCCCAGCTCGTCCACCTCGAGCTCTTTGAACTCGCTGAAGGGCTCTCGTGCCGCCGAGGGGGCGACCGTGCCTTCGTCGGGCCGGCGCATCGAGACGAACAATGCGGCTACGTTTTTGGGATTCACACCACCCTCGGCAATTCGCAGCCGCAGCCTCGCGATCAGATACTCGCTGTGAGTCTCGATCAGCAAACGTACGTCGGGACGGGCCCAGGCGAGAAAATCGGCCAGGCGTGACTGCACTCTCGGGTGCAGATGCAGCTCTGGTTGCTCGAGCAGCACGAGTTGCCCCCTAGCGGCGCCCAAGACGGTCACTACGACGGGCAGCAGCTGGCTGGCACCCACTCCGATCGCCGTAGGATCTCGGTCGTGGCCGTCGATGGTGATCGACAGCAGATGACCAAACTTGCCGCGGGATTCAACCCCCACCTCGTCAGCGATACCCAAGTACCTGGACCACTTCGACGCAGCCGCCAGCAGAGTGTCGTGGACGGTCTTCTTGTCCGGATTCTGAAAAATAATGTTCCGGCCCCTATTGCTCTCGAGATAGGCCGCCGTGAACTCACCCTTTTTGCCAACGGGCAGGTTCGAGATCGTGTGTCCCAGCGGATACGCAACCCTGGGATCGTCCCTGAGCGGCCCCAGATACACCACCGAGCCAGCGAAGGAATCCATCCTTTTTCCAGCCTGACCCATCAGGGTCAGCACCGGGGCGATCGGGCCTCCTTCTTCTCTCTCCATGGCCAGAATTGCCTGGCTATATGGAGAGGTCTGGCCACCCAGAGGGGGAAGAGTGATTTCTTCGCTGGCCCAGCCTTCGGGAGCAAAGCGTTCCATGTAGAAAGGAAAGAGCAAATCCAGCTCTTCGTCACTGAGCTTCGCCCGGCGCTTAGTGGTATTTCCGGCTAGGCGATATTCACGAATCTTCTCGAATAGAGCCGAGGGAATCGCGCTGCCGGCTTTCATCTCGCCCAGCACCAGGTCATAGAGCACATACCCGGCAACCGTGCTTCGGGCGAGCCGCTCGAACGTGGATCGCAGATCACGTTCGTTGGCTCGGTAGACGAGTCGCCCCGGCTCCATCCCGACCGCGGTCAGGAAGCTTTCCTCGGGGAGGTTGAATTCCCCGGGGTCTGTCAGCGCGAGCGGAACCTCACGCTCAGCCAGCAGGGGAGCCAATCCCTTGGGGCAGGTCGCCGAGCTGGCGCTGATCTCGAGCCGGCGATTAACCGAAAGCTTCATTTCGTGCGGGATAAGGTCGTCTTCGCCCTCGTCTTCTCGCAGAGCGATGTAGAACTGAACGTGCTTTGGCTCATCCTCCCCCGGGACAGGCTGGCCGAATGACACCTCGATGGCCATCTCGTCAGCTCCGTCGCGGAGTACGTCCTTGGGCTCCCCGAGGCTGACGAGGTCACCGTTGATGACGCATGCCTTCGCCTTTACGGACTGGGCCAGAAACAATGCGGACTGGAGCAGCGAGGACTTGCCGGAGGAGTTGGATCCCGCCAGGATCGTCAACCTGGCCATTGGCAACTCGACAGAGGTGATCGACTTGAAGTTGATCGCCCGAAAGGTGAAATCCGGTTCGATGGGTACCAGTTCGGGAGGGCCTATTTTTGGTCCGAAGATGTTCAGAACGGGATCGTACCTGAATAACTCATTTCGGCGCCTGGGCTGAGTTCACGGTGGGGTTGGATGACAACAACCCGTCGTGCATCTCCCGCACCCGGGCGAAGATCTGGGCGGCGATCTCCAGCTGTCGCTCCTTGCCGGGTGACGCCTCGACCGGGAAGCTGAGCGGCTCGCCGAACTGGACCGTGACCTTCGGGAAGCGGAACCGCTTCCACTGGCGGGCGCGCTCCGAGCCGTGGATCGCGACCGGCACGATCGGCGCCCCCGTTTCCAGCGCGATGCGGCCGATCCCCGGTTTCGGCTCCCCCAGCCGCCGCGAGCGCGAGCGGCCGCCCTCGGCATAGATCAACAGCATCTCCCCCTGCTCGACGAGGATGCGGGCGGTCTCGATCGCTTCCTCGTCGTGGTGGCCGCGGCGGATCGGGAAGACGCCGCCGTGCTTGTAGATGTAGGTCAGGACCGGCGGGCCGAAGAGCTGCGATTTCGCCATGAAGCGGATCTTCCGCCGCAGGTAGACGCCGACGAAGAAGTGGTCCATCTGGCTGAAGTGGTTGGGGGCGAGGACCAGCGGCCCGTCCTTGGGCACGTTCTCGACCCCGATCTGCCGCACCCGCCAGATCAGCAGCGTCGGCAGGGTGAGAATGATGCGAGCGAAGGTGTAGGTCCAGCCGACCCCCTTGCGCGCCGCGCGGTGGAACTGCTGGAAGTACTCGGCCGGGCGCGGGTCCTTGTAGACCTGCGGCTTCATCTCGCCCATTCGCGCGACCTCTCCAGGGCCCGGGCCCAGTCGGCGAGCAGCTCCTCGCTCCGCGCCGCCTCCATCCGGGGCTCGTAGCGATCGGCCTCGCGCCACATCTCCCCCACCTGCCCCAGCGACCAGGTGCCGGTCGCGATCCCGGCCAGGTAGGCGGCCCCGAGGGCGGTCGTCTCGGCGATCTCCGGCACGGAGACAGGTACACCGAGAACGTCGGCTTGGAACTGCATCAGCCAGCGGTTGACGGTGGCGCCGCCGTCGGCCCGCAGCAGCTCCAGCCGCTCGCCGCTCGCCGCCTCCTGGGCGCGGACCGCGTCGACCGTCTCGTATGCGATCGCCTCCAGTGCCGCCCGCGCCAGGTGGGCGCGGCCGCTGCCGCGGGTGAGGCCGACGATCGTGCCGCGCGCGTAGGGGTCCCAGTAGGGAGAGCCGAGCCCGGTCAGCGCCGGCACGAAGTAGACGCCGTCGTTGCCCTCCAGCGAGGCCGCGAGCGCTTCCGTCTCCCCCGCCTCGGCGATGATCCCGAGCCCGTCCCGCAGCCACTGCACCGCCGCCCCGGTGACGAAGATCGAGGCCTCGAGCGCGTAGGTGACCTCGTCGCCCAACCCCCAGGCGACCGTCACCAGCAGGCCCTCGGGAGTCGCCGGCGGCTCGGCGCCGCTGTTGAGCAGGACGAAGCTGCCGGTGCCGTAGGTGTTCTTCGCCATCCCCGGGCGGTGGCAGGCCTGGCCGAAGAGCGCCGCCTGCTGGTCGCCGGCCACGCCCGCCACCGGCACCTCGCCGCCGAACTCGGAGGTGGTGCCGAAGACGCAGCTCGAGGGCAGCGGCCGGGGCAGCCGCGCCGGGTCGACGCCGAGCAGGCCGCAGAGCTCCTCGTCCCAGGCGAGCTTGCGGATGTCGAACAACATGGTCCGCGAGGCGTTGGTGTAGTCGGTTACGTGCTCGCCGGTCAGCTTGAAGATGAGCCAGGAGTCGATCGTCCCGAAGACGGCGCGCTCGGCTCCCTCGGCGTTGTGCAGCAGCCACTCGATCTTGGTCCCGGAGAAGTAAGGATCGATCGTCAGCCCGGTGCGCTCGCGGACCAGCGGCTCGTGACCGGCCGCCCGCAGCTCGTCGCAGCGTCCGGCGGTGCGGCGGTCCTGCCAGACGAGCGCGTTGTGGATCGGCTCGCCGCTGTCGGGGTCCCAGGCGACGACGGTCTCGCGCTGGTTGGTGATCCCGATCGCATCGAGCTCTGCCCCCTCGATGCCGGCCGCGGCGATCGCCTCGGCGGCGACCCGCCGCGTCACCTCCCAGATCTCGTTGGCGTCGTGCTCGACCCAGCCGGGCCGCGGAAAGTGCTGCTCGAACTCCGAGTAGGCGCGGCCGGCGAGAGCCCCGTCGGAGTCGAAGACGAGACAGGTGGTACCGGTCGTCCCCTGGTCGATGGCGAGGATCACTCGTGGCGGTCTTGGTGGCGGGCTACTTCCGAACCGTGCAGGTGCGGATCAAGGTGGACGCCAGTTTACGTCCGTCGGCGAAAGCCATCCCCACCCGCACGAACGGGAAGATGCCGATGGTGGCGCCGGAGGGCGCGCCGCAGGCGGCGCTGAGGTAACTGTGCCTTTGGCCGCGGTAGACGTAGTCGCGACGCAGGTTGAGGACGATGCGCTTGAGGTACCCGCTGCGGTTCAGGGACTTGGGGATCGTGGCGTTGAGAACCGTGCCGAAGGTCCCTTGCGAGTCGTGGATGCGGAAGCTGAAGGTGCGGCTGTTGGGAAACGGATGCGAGCCGAAGATGTGGGCGAGGATCCCCCGCTGCCCGTCGACGATCGCGTTGAACGCCAGGACCCTCCCCTGCAGCGGGAGCGCCTTCTGTTCGGGAAAGGTGACCCCGGCGACGTAGCGGCCCCTGCCGACCAGCGCGTCACCGCAGGCCGCCATCGCCTGCGCCGAGCTCGCCGCCTCGATTTCGCCGCGCTTGCAGACCGGCAGCCCTTCGGTGTCGATCGCTCCTCCCCGGTTGATCGCGATCGAGATGAAGCGCAGCGCCGGCGGGCGCTCCCCGGAGAGGGTCCTGACGGTGCCGTCGACCCGGACCCCGATCGGCGCGTTGACGTGCCGCGGCAGCTTGGTCGGCGCGATGCCGCCGGCGAACTTGACGAAGAGGTTGCCGCGCTCGACCAGCTCGGCGTTGGCGAGGGAGGCGCCGAAGACGAGCGCGGTCGCCAGCATCGCGAGCACGCTCGCCCTTTTCGCCCTCCGTCCCATCGCTCCAGCTTACGAGGCGCCGACGCGGGCGCGGGAGAGGTAGACGCGGAGAAAGTCCCGAAGCTGGCGGGCCCGGTGCAGGAAGCCGGCGAGGTCGCGCCCGGTCGCCCGGTGCTCGAGGTCCAGCCCGTACTCGCCCAGGCGGTAACCGGCGCGAACTGCGTCGACGGTCATCCCGATCTCCATCCCGTAGCTGGGAGCGAAGGGGAGCGTCGCCCGCAGGACCTCGGCTCGCATCGCCCGCTGGCCGGAGATCGGCGCCCCGGTCTCGGCCCCGCAGAGGCGGCGGATCGCCCAGCGGGCGAAACCCAGGGCGAAACCAAAGCCGCCGCCAAGTCGCCGGCTGAAGGCGGCCACCGCGAGGTCGCACTCTCCCTCCCGCACCGCGTCGACCAGCGGCGCCAGGCGCGCGGCCGAGTCGCCGAGGTCGCCGTCGCAGAGCAGGACCAGAGTGGGTGGCGTCTCGACGCTCAGCGCCGCCTCGGCCGCCGCGGTCACGTTGGCGCCCTTGCCGTGCGGCCTGCCCCGGCTGACCACCTCCGCCCCGGCCGCCATCGCCGCCTCGGCGGTCCCGTCTCCGGAGGCATCGTCGGCGACCCAGATCCGCGCCGCCGGGAAGGCCCCGCGCAGCGCCCGCACCGTGGCGCCGATCCGGTCGGCCTCGTTGCGGGCGGCGACGATCGCCGCCAGAACTTCGTCCCCTGCCGCCTGTTCGGGTCCCATGGTCGGGCTATTGTCCCCGGCCATGGCAGACATCGAGGCACACATCACCGGCAACGTCTGGAAAATCGAGGTCGCGGTCGGCGACGAGGTCTCCGACGGCGACACCGTCGTCATCCTCGAGTCGATGAAGATGGAGATCCCGGTCGAGGCCGAAGACGACGGCGTCGTCAAGGAGATCCGCTGCGCCGAGGGGCAGTCGGTCTCGGAAGGCGACGTCCTGGTCGTCTTGGAGTAGTGCCGTGGACGAGCTTGCAGGCGGGAAGCTCCTCCTCGACCGGCCGGCGGACGCGGTCTCCCGGCTGACGATCTCCAACCCCGAGCGGCGCAACGCCCTCGACCACGAGATCCTCGACGCGCTGGCCGAGGTCCTCCCCCAGCTCGACCGCGGGATCGAGAGCCGCTGCGTCGTCATCACCGGCGCGCCGCCGCTCTTCTCGGCCGGCTACGACATCGCCGGGATCCCGGAGCAGACCTTCGAGCGCGACGCCGAGGCCCTTGTCGCCCATCCCTTCCACGCGGCGATGGAAGCAATAGCCCGCCACCCCTGGCCGGTCCTCGCCGCGCTCAACGGCCACTGCCTCGGCGGCGGCCTGGAGCTGGCGATCACCTGCGACCTGCGGATCTGCGCGCGGGGGGCCAAGCTCGGAATGCCGCCGGCGAAACTGGGGCTGATCTACGGCCACACCGGGCTGCGCAAGTTCATCGACACGATCGGTCTCGCCCACACCAAAGAGCTCTTCCTCACCGGCCGCAACCTCGACGCCGACCGGGCGGAGCGGATCGGCCTCGTCACCGAAGTGGTCGATGACGACGAGGTGCCGGAGGTCGCCCTCGCCCTGGCCACGGCGATCGCCGCCAACGCGCCGCTCTCGATGCGCGGCAACAAACGCGCGATCGACCTGCTCAACGCAAATCCCGAACTGACCGAGCAGCAGGAGGCCGGGCTGGTCGCCCTGCGCGAGTCGTGCTTCTCCTCGGAGGACTTCCGCGAGGGGATCCGCGCCTTCGCCGAGAAGCGCCGCCCGCAGTGGACCGGCCGGTGAGCGCCAAGGCGCGCAAGGCGCTGGCTGCCTCCGACCCGACGATGGCGGCGCTGATCGACCGGATCGGGAAGATCGACATCGCCACCCGCTTGAAACGGCGCAGCGAGGAGCGCCCGAACGACGCCTACGGGGCGCTGCTGCGGGCGATCGTCGGCCAGCAGCTCTCGACCAAAGCGGCGCGGACCATCTACCTGCGGGTGATCGACCTCTTCGGCGGCTCCACCCCCTCGCCCGAGCAGCTGCTGGAAGCGCGCGAAGAGGACCTGCGCGCCGCCGGCCTCTCCGGGCGCAAGACCGAATATGTCCGCGACCTCGCCTCCCACGTCCTCAGCGGCGAGCTGGAGCTCGACCGGCTCGGGGAGCTGAGCGACGAGGAGGTGATCGCCGAGATCGTCGCCGTCCGCGGCCTCGGTCAATGGACCGCGGAGATGTTCCTGCTCTTCCACCTCGAACGGCCCGACGTCCTCTCCGGCGGCGACCTCGGCATCCGCAAAGCGATCCAGGTCGAGTACGGCCTGGAGAAGATGCCGCCGCCGACCCAGGTGCTGGAGATCGGCGAGCCCTGGCGGCCGCACCGCAGCCTCGCCTCGCTCTACCTCTGGGAGTCCCTCGCGGCGGTGCCCGGATGAGACGCCGCTTCTGGCTCGGCATCGCCGCGGTCGTCCTTGTCGCGCTGGGCTCGGTCCTCGCCGCGATCCTCGTCTACTCGGACGACCAGAGGGACTTCGACCGGATGCAGCAGGACGAGGCGACCCGGGCCGCGCACCAGATGGAAGCGGTGGCCGGCCTCTCCGTCGGCCAGCTGAGCAGCGCCGCCGCGTTCTTCAAAGCCGAGGACGACCTCAGCCGCCACGAGTTCGAGGTCTACGGTCGCTCGCTGCTCCGTCAGGGAGCCCTGTCGGGGGCGGTCTACATCCCGCGAGTCCCGAGCGAGAAGCGGGCGCGCTACGAGCGCACCCACGGCCTCGAGATCCTTGAACGGACGGGACCGCTGAGGTTCCGCCGGGCCGAACCTCGCGAGACCTACTTTCCAATCACCTACGTCGTCGCCGACAAGGAAGAGCGGCGCCGCGCGCTCGGATACGACCTCGGCCAGGATCCCGAGCGGGCGGCATTCCTGAACCGCGCCCGAGACCTCGGCAGCACCGTCTCCAGCCCCGTCATCCCGCTGCTGATCGGTGGGCAGGGCATCAACGTCTTCCGCGCCGTCTACCGCGACCAAGCCCCGGTGAAGACGGTCGCGCAGCGCCGGCAGGCCCTGGTCGGCTTCGCCGCCGGCAGCTTCCGGATCGGCGACCTGGTCGCAACCGCGGCCGAGGCGGTCCCACCCGACGTGCAGCTGCAACTACAGGCGGACGGCGCCACGATCTTCGGCGCGACCGACGACCTCGGCGATGGCGCCTCGGTCCCGATCCAGATCGCCGATCGGTCCTGGACGCTGACCGTCGATGACCCCGACGGGCCGGGGTTGAGCCTCCCCGTCGCCTTGGCCGTGCTCGGGATTTCGCTGGCCGCGCTGCTCGGGGCGCTGATCCTCACCTGGAACAGGCGCGAAAGGATGCAGGAGCTGGAGCGCCAGGCGAGCGAGGATGCGCTGACCGGGCTCGACAACCGGCGGCGCTTCGAGCAGGACCTGGCGAAGGCGATGGCACGCAGCCAGCGCGATCGCACGACCGGGGCGCTGCTGATCCTCGACATCGACGACTTCAAGCGAGTCAACGACTCGCAGGGCCACCCGGCGGGGGACCGCCTGATCAAGGAGGTGGCGGAGGCGCTGCGGCGGCGGACCCGGCGCAGCGACAACCTGGCGCGCCTCGGCGGCGACGAGTTCGCGGTGATCCTGCCCCGCTGCACTCGCGAGGAGGCAGAGATCGCCGCCGAGGCGATCGCCCGCGAGGTGCGCGAGTACCGCTCCGAAGGCGGCGAGCCGGTGACGGTCAGCGTCGGCGTGGCCACGTTTGGCGCGGACCCGCGGACCAGCGCCGCCACCGTCTTTTCCGAAGCCGACACGGCGATGTACGCGGCCAAGGACGAGGGCCGCGACGGGGTCCGCGTCTTCGATCCGGTCGCGGTGCGCGAGGACCTGCCGGAGCGGCGCTAGCGCGCTTAGCAATACTTGGCCGTTTTTGACTGAACGCTCTCGAGGCGAGACTCTCTTTGTACCCAAAGCCCCTGGGGCCCAGCCCCGGGAACAAACAGGAGAGATCTAATGAAGCAGCTCAAGATAATCGCGGCGTCCGCTATTGCAGCAGCTGCCTTGGTGGCAACTATTGGCGCCGGCAGCGCATCGGCAACCACACTCGAGGTCGAAGGGGCTACACAAAACAAAGCCGTCACCATCAGGTGGGAGCTCGCCCCCTGGACTTCGACGGTTCTGGCCAGAACAGATGGAAGTCTGGCCAACACATGCGCTTACTCGAGAATGTTCGGCTCGACTTCGACGCCGTATACCGGTTCCAAAGTGACAGGTGCGCTTACCAGCTTCTTCTTCGAAGGCTGCTCCGAAACAGTCACCGTTGACAAAGCAGGCCAGCTCTACGTCGAACACATCGCCGGCACCACAAACGGCACAGTGTTCTCCGAGAATGCCGAAGTGACATTCAAGACCCCCTTCGGCAACGAGGTCAACTGCAAAACCGGTGGAGGCACCGACATCGGCACGCTGACAGGAAGCGCTTGGGGATGGGCGACGCTCCACATCAATGCCGTTCTCAACTGCGGCTTCCTGTTGCCTTCCGCGACCTGGAAAGGCATCTACGAAACGGCATTTGCGGAAGGACTGGGTGTTTCGGCCTAGCGGGCACTGACTAGCGATCCGAGCAACAGCAGCGGAGCCACCACCAACCAATAGGTGGCTCCGCTTCTAGCGCCCCATTTCGGAGCGCAGATCGAGCACGCGCTGGCCCGATTTCTCGAAATCCTCGCGGTCGAGCGCGCCGGAGCGCAACTTCGCCACCAGCGCCTCCCACGCCCGCTCCGCCGGACCGAGGCGGGCGAAGAGGAGGAGGTCGGCCCCGGCGCGAGCGCCGGCGACCGCGACCTTGGCGGTGCCGCCGAAGTCTTCGACCGCCGGCGTTTCGAGCGCATCGGTGATCGAGACTCCCTGAAAGCCGAGGCGGTTGCGCAGCTCGCCGGTGGCGATCGCGCGGGTGAAGGCGGCGGGACGGTCGGAGAAGGCCGGGTAGGTCGCGGTGCTGAGCATCACCAGCTTGCCCCCTGCCGCGGCGAAGGCGGTGTAGGGCTTCTCGTCGACGGTCCGCAGTTCCTCCTTCGAGAGGTCGATCCGTTCGGCCGCGAAGTCGGTGTTTTCGGTCGCCGCGCCGAAGCCCGGGAAGTGCTTGCCGGTCGCCGCCACGCCCCCGCCCTGCAGCGCCTTCGCGAACGGGATCGCGGTCGCTTCGACCTTCGCGGCGGTGGCTCCGAAGCTGCGCTGGGTCTCGGCGATGACCCCGCCGGGCCGGCCGACGTCGAGCACTGGGGCGAGGTCGACGTTGATCCCCAGCTCGCGCAGGTTGGCGGCGGTGGCGCGACCCTGGCGGGCGCTGAAGGCTGCGCCCCGATCGCCCATCTCCCGCGCCGAGGCGGTCGGCGCACCGCCAACCCGCTTCACCAGCCCGCCCTCCTGGTCGACCATGATCAGCAGCGGGTCGCGCAGCTTCGGCGGCCGCTTGATCCCCTGTAGCCGGGCGATCAGCCGCCTGCCGGCCGCGCGGCTGGGGAAGTTTTCGGCAAAGAGGACGACGCCCGCCACCCGTCCCTCTCCGATCGCGGAGCGCAGCCCCTGCGAGATCGACGTACCCGGGAGGCCGACAACGATCCGCTGTCCGGCGAGCTGCTTCGCAGGGAGCGTTTCGGCCACGCTCGGCCGGGGTGACTCGGGCTCGTCCCCCAGCGTGGCGCCGCAAGCGAAAGCGCCGACTGCGAGCAACGCGAGGACCGCCAGGGCCACCCCCCGCCGTCTCTGCACCGCCCGCGCCATAGGCCCGATGCTAGGGGTGTCTGAGCTTTCCCGTCATATATGTGGGGTTAGCTCAGACACCCCGTCGTGAGGCGTCCGGCCCGATTCTTAGATTTGCCGCAGCGTGCCCCCCCTGATCACCGCCGACGAAGCCCGCGCCTACGGCCGCCTCACCGACCACGCCGAGATCGAAGCCTTGGTCGAACGCGCCTGGGAGGTGCGGATCGAGAACTTCGGCAACTCGACCGACATGTGCTCGCTGGTCAACGCCAAGTCCGGCGGCTGCGCCGAGGACTGCGGCTTCTGCGCCCAGTCCCGCTACGCCGAGGCCGACACGCCGATGCACGCGATGATGGAGCCGGAGCAGATCCTCGAGCACGCGAAAGCCGCCGAGGCCGCCGGCGCCCACCGCTTCTGCATGGTCACCCAGGGCCAGGGCCTCTCCAAGCGCGACTTCGAGAAAATCCTCGAGGGCACCCGGCTGGTCGCCGAGCAGACCAACCTCAAGCGCTGCGCCTCGATCGGCCACATGTCGGCCGACCGCGCCAAGGCGCTGAAGGAGGCGGGGGTCCAGCGCGTCCACCACAACGTCGAGTCGGCCCGCTCCTACTACCC
>DASUTJ010000031.1:0-154756 GCA_036374655.1 Solirubrobacterales bacterium
ACGCTCGGCGCCTGGACCTACCTGCTGGTCGGCGTCTTCGCCTTCGCCGAGACCGGCGCCGGCATCGGCCTGGTCGTGCCGGGGGAGACGACGATGCTGCTCGGCGGCGCCGTCGCCGGCCAGGGCGCGATCGACGTCTACCTGCTGATCGCGATTGCCTGGTTCGCCGCCTGGCTCGGCGACACCTTCAGCTTCTTCCTCGGCCGCCGGCTCGGCCGCGAGTTCGTCCTCAAGCACGGCGGCCGGGTCGGGATCAGCCACGAGCGCTTCGAGAAAGTCGAGGACTACTTCAGCCGCCACGGCGGCAAGACGATCTTCATCGGCCGCTGGATCAGCCTCGTCCGCGCCCTCGCGCCGTTCATCGCCGGCAGCTCGCGGATGAGCTACCGCGGCTTCGTCCCCTACAGCATCCTCGGCACCGGGCTCTGGGCCTCGCTGCACATCCTCGTCGGCTACTTCTTCAGCCGTAGCATCGAGACCGCCGGCCACTACGCCGCCCGCGGCGCCTTCGCGCTGGCGACCCTGATCGCGCTGGTGATCGGCACCGTCTACCTCGTCCGCTTCCTCAAAGTCGAGGCGAACCGCGACCGGGTGGTGCGCTGGATGGAGGAGCACCGGCTGACCGCCTGGATGGTCGAGCTCGCCCGCCGGCAGGAGACCCGCTTCCTCTGGGACCGGGTGACGCCGGGCGGCACCTTCGGGCTCGAATTCACCTCGCTGATGGCGGCCCTGGCGGTCTCGCTCTTCGTCCTCGTCGCCTACACGGTGATCGTCAGCGGCGACGCGGGGCCGACGCCGGGCGACGAAACCGCGATCGAAGTCGTCGAATGGCTGCAGGCCGGGTTCCTCACCAGCCTCGCCAAGATCGTCACCTTCCTCGGCTCCGGTGGCCTGACCTGGGCGCTGGCCGTGGTCGGCGCGGCGCTGCTCGCCTGGCGCCGGCGCTGGGTCGAGTTCTGGGTTCTGCTGGCGGGGATGACGATCACCCAGGTCGGGATCTGGGAGATCAAGGACGCGGTCGACCGGCCGCGCCCGGCCGACCCGCTCGTCTCCAGCTCCGGCTCGTCGTTCCCCAGCGGCCACGCCGCCCACTCGGTCATCTACCTCTGGCTGGCGGTGACGATCGTCCTGCGGCTGCGGCCGGGGATGGCCCGCGCCACCGCGGTCGTCGTCACCGGCATCGTGCTGACCGCCCTGGTCGGGCTCTCGCGGGTCTACCTCGACGTTCACTACCTCTCCGACGTCAACGCCGGCTGGGCGCTGGGCGCGGCGGCCTTCTCGCTCTGCGCCCTCGTCGGGCTGGTCGTCTCGCAAGTGCGCCAAAATCCAGAGCAGTGACTGTTCTTGCCCTGACCGACCTCGGTCATCAATACGTTCTCTACGCGGCGGCCGGCGTCATCTGCCTGGCGATCTTCGTGACCCTGATCCTGGTCCCGGCTCTGAGTTCCTACGGCCGGCTCTGGGAGAAGGCGGCGGCCGGCTTCCTCTCGCTCTTCGTCCTCGCGGCGCTGGTGATCGGGGGCGTCCTGATCGGGTTGGTGGTCGTCTACTACTACACCGACATCACCAACTTCATCAACGGAACTTAGATCCAGCGCCGCGTCGGGATAATGGCCCGATGTCTGGCTCTACGAGCACCGAGCGTGCGGGGCTGCTCGACGCGCTTTCCGAAGCGGTCGAGTCGGGCGCCGGCCTGCCCGCGGTCGCCCGCGCGGCGGCGCGGCTGCTCGACGCCAGCGTCGCCCTGATCGACCGCTCCAGCGCGGTGCTGGCTGTGGCTGGCGCCTCCTCGGACCAGGAGCAGAAGCTGCTCTCCGGCGGCGAGGGCGTGACCGCGGTCGAGCTGCGGGTCGCCGACACGGTCGTTGGCGAGCTGCGCTACCGGGCCAAGGAGGCCCCGGACCCGGTGATCACGCGGATGGTGGCGACCCTGCTGGCGCTCGAGCTGGAGCGCTCTCGCTCGCCCGAGTGGGAGAGCGAGGAGGCGGCCGGCTCCTTCGTGCGGGCGGTGCTGCGGCGCGAAGTGACCGATCGCCGCGACATCGTCGCCCAGGCCTCGGAGCTGGGCGCCGACCTCGACCGCGGCGCCGGCGTGGTGGTGCTGCGGGCGGCGCCCCGGGCGGCGCAGACCGGCGAGTGGCGCGAGCGGGTCCTGGTCCTGGCGCAGCGCGCGCTGCGCGCCCTTGCCCCCGGCTCGCTGGCGGCCAGCGAGGGGGGAGAGGCGGCGGCGGAGATCGCCGCGATCGTCCCGGCCGAGGACGACGAGCGGCTGGCGCGGGCCGCGGCGGGCCTCTCGCGCGAGCTCGACGACAGCCTTTCCGGCTTCCATCTGACCGTCGGCCGCAGCCGCCGCGCCGCCGACCCGGTCGACCTCTACCGCGCCGGCAGCGAGGCGCAGCTGGCGGTCAACGTCGGCGAGGCGGAGGGGCGCCCCTCCCTCGCCTTCGAGGACACCGGCGCCTACCGCCTGCTCCTGCCGGCGATGAGCGAGGACCCGGCCGAGCTCGAACGCTTCTACGCCGAGACGGTCGAGCCGCTGGTCGCCTACGACGAGCAGTACGAGACCGAGCTGGTCGCGACCGTCGAGGCCTACCTCGACAACGACGGCAACGTCGCCGCGACCGCCAAACAGCTCTTCACCCACCGCCACACGATCCGCTACCGCCTCGAGCGGGTCCGCGACCTCTGCGGCCACGACGTCAGCGCCACCGAGGGCCGGGAGAAGCTGGGCCTGGGCCTGAAGGCGATGCGCGTCCTCGGTATCGCCTCACCGCGAGGGCCGGCGCTGGAGCCCGGCGCCAAGGGCGGCAAGGTGGCGAGGTCGGCCGAGGAGTAACTCTGATCTAACCTAGAGCCCGACCCTTGGGGGGTCGGCTAACAGGCTAAGCCCCCGACCTTTGGAGTCGGGTATCTCGGTTCGAGTCCGAGCCCCCCAGTCGCAACTTTCTGTCTGCTGTATTTGTAATTCTCCGGTTGTGCCAAGAGGGGGACCGCGATACACCGAGTCAGAAGCTCGCGAGGCGATAAAGGCCTCTCGTTCGTGGACGGAGTCACTGCGCCGTCTTGGGTATTGCCCCACGGGCGGAAATCCAGTAACGCTGAAGAAGTACGCCACCCTATGGGGAATCTCCACCGAGCATTTCGATCCCTATGCAGGGGTGATGGAGAAGATCCGGAAGCCCAAGCTCCCGCTTGAGGAGATCTTGGTCGAGAACTCCACCTACTCTCGAAGCAACCTCAAGCGGCGGTTGTACGAGGAGGGACTGAAGCGGCCGCAGTGCGAGTTGTGCCGGCAGGGCGAAATCTGGCGTGGCAAACGTATGGGGATGATCCTCGACCACATCAACGGCGTGCGAAACGACAACCGGCTGGAGAACCTCCAAATTGTCTGCCCGAATTGCGCTGCAACGCTCGATACCCACTGCGGTCGAGCCAAGATGAGTCCGCCTCCGCTTCGAAACTGCAGGCGCTGTGGAGAGATGTTCCGAGCGAAGCACAGGACTCAGAGGTACTGCTCCCGGCACTGCGGAACGCGGAGAGAGCCGGGAAGTCGCTCGACTCGCGGTGTTCCGAACCCGGCGATTCGCAAAGCCGAGCGACCGCCCTACGAAAAGCTCCTAGCCGAGATCGAGGCGACGAGCTACTGCGCTGTCGGCCGCAAGTACGGGGTCTCTGACAACGCAGTCCGCAAGTGGGTGAAGTTCTACGAGCGCGAACGCGAGCGGCGCGCTTGCGAGCCGTCCGCGTAGGCGTTTAGGTTCCTCGCATGGAGATCGGAGGAGCATCGCTCGACCCGGAAGTGCGCGAGGGGCTGAGCCGTAGCTGGAAGGCGCTGATGTTCGTCGGCGTCGCGGCGATCGTGCTCGGTTGCATCGCGATCCTGGTGCCCGCCGTGGCCGCGGTCGGGACCGCGATCTTCATCGGCTGGCTCCTGCTGATCGTCGGCATGGTGCTCGTCGCCGCGGCCTTCTCGGCCCACTCGGTCGGGACCTTCGCCCTGCGGATGCTGTGGGCGGTGCTGACCGTGATCGTCGGCCTTTGGCTGATCGTCGAACCGCACAACGGCACCCTGACCCTGACCTTCGTGCTCGGCGTCTACTTCCTCTTCATGGGCCTGACCCGGACCGTGATCGCCTTCATCGCCCGCGGCGAGCCGAACGCCGGTCTGCTCGGCCTCAGCGGCATAGCCGGCCTCCTAATAGGAATCCTCATCCTCGCCAAGTTCCCCAGCAGCGCCGACTGGGCCATCGGCCTACTCGTAGGAATAGACCTGATCTTCGCCGGCTGGACCCTCGTCTCAGTAGCCCTGCTAGGCAAAGACCTAGCCAAGCGCGCTTAGTCCAAACAGCTTTTGACCAGGCACTCGGCGGGCGGGTCCTGTCACGGCAGGGGACCCACCATGTCTTCCGGTAGCTAAAGCTTCCTCAGACATGGTCCCCCCTACCGTGCCACCCGCCCGAGAGGCCGAGTCGAAGAGCTGTTTTCCGTCGGTAGATGAACGCTCCTCCGGGGGGGTGGCGCCGAATGGGGGGACCATCCCGAGCAGCTACTGCAGCGCAGGGATGGTGGGACCCATTCGGTGACAGGACCCGCCCGGCCACGAGCCTTGGTCCGACAGGTCTTGTGCGGCAGATGGCTTCGTACTTCAGATGGGGCCTTTCGGAATACGATCTCCGGGTGAGTTCGCCTCTGGTTTTGGTCATGGCGGCGGGCGAGGGCACCCGGATGCGCTCGTCGACGCCGAAGATGCTGCACCCCGTCTGCGGGCGCCCGATGGTGGCCTGGCCGATCCTCGCTGCGCGCGAGGCGGGCGCCGGCCGGGTGGCGGCGATCGTCTCGCCCGGTCGCGACATCTCCGCCGGCCTACCCGATGACGTCGAGACGGTCGAGCAGCCGCAGCCCGACGGCACCGGCGGCGCGATCCGCGCCGCCCTGCCGCTGATCGAGGAAAGCGAGACGGTCCTGGTGCTCTCCGGCGACGTGCCGCTGATCTCGGCCGCGACGATCGGTGACCTGCTGCAGGCGCACGAGTCTTCCGAGGCGGCCGGGACGATCCTCACGATCGAGCTCGACGACCCCGGCTCCTACGGCCGCGTCGTCCGCGACGGCTCCGGCGCCTTCGAGCGCGTCGTCGAGGCCAAAGCCGAGGGCGACGCCGCCTCCGAGCAGCTGGCGATCCGCGAGATCAACGCCGGCACCTATGTCTTCGACGCCGCCCCGCTGGCCGCCGCCCTCAACGCCATCTCCAATGACAACGCCCAGGGCGAGTACTACCTGCCCGACGTCTTCCCGGCGCTGCGCGAAGCCGGCAACGCCGTCGCCGCCCATCTCACCGACGACCTGGCCGTGACGATGGGGATCAACGACCGCCGCGACCTCGCAGCGGTCGAGGCCGAGGCCCGCCGCCGCCTGTTCGAAGCCCACATGCTGGCCGGGGTCACCGTCGCCGACCCGGCTTCGACCTGGATCGACGCCGGGGTCGAGATCGCCGCCGACGCGAGGATCGAGCCCGGGACGACCTTGAAGGGTCAGACGACGATCGCCGAGGGCGCCGTCGTCGGCCCGCTCAGCACCCTGATCGACTGCACGGTCGGCGCCGGCTCCCAGATCCTGCACTCCTACCTGGTCGAGTGCGACGTGCGCGGCGGCTGCTCGGTCGGCCCCTTCGCCTACCTGCGCCCCGGCGCCGTGCTCGAGGACGGCGCCAAGGCCGGCACCTTCGTCGAGATCAAGAACTCCCAGGTGGGAGAGGGGACCAAGGTCCCGCACCTCGCCTACGTCGGCGACGCCGACATCGGCCCCGGCAGCAACCTCGGCGCCGGCACGATCACCGCCAACTACGACGGTTTCCGCAAGAACCGCACGGTCATCGGCCGGGATGTGCGGATTGGCGTTGACACGATGCTGATCGCACCGGTAGAAGTCGGCGACTCCGCCTACACTGGCGCTGGCGCGGTGATCAAGGACGACGTGCCCGACGGGGCACTGGCCGTCAGCGAGAACGCGCAACGGAATATCGACGGATATGCCGCTCGCAAGGCGGCCAAAATGCGAGAGGACGACAACGCGTGAGCATGATCGAGGAGCGCCCGCAGGTGGGTACCGCCATCGACCACGACTACACGAAACGGATGATGGTCTTTGGGGGCCGTTGCTCCATGGACCTGGCCGCCAAAGTCGCCGGCAAGCTCGGCGTCGACGTCGGCGAGGTAACGCTGAAGACCTTCGCCAACGGCGAGGTCTACTGCCGCTACGGGGAGTCGATCCGCGGCGCCGACGTCTTCCTCGTGCAGTCGACCTGCGCCAACGAGCAGGAAGGGATGACCCCCAACGACGCGCTGATGGAGCTGCTGACGATGATCGACGCGGCCCAGGGCGCCTCCGCGCACCGGATCATCGCCGTCCTCCCCTGGTACGGCTACGCCCGTCAGGACAAGAAGTCCGCTCCGCGCGAGCCGATCTCCGCCCGGATCGTCGCCAAGTGCCTCGAGGGCGTCGGCGTCGACCGCGTCCTCACCATGGACCTCCACGCCGGCCAGGTCCAGGGCTTCTTCCACGTCCCCGTCGACCACATGACCGCGATGCCGATGCTGACCCAGTGGTTCATCGACCAGGAACTCAAAGACGAGCTGGTGATCGTCTCCCCGGACGCCGGCCGGGTCAAGACCGCCCGCAACTTCGCCCGCCGGATCGGCACCCACTGGGCGGTGATGGAGAAGGAGCGCCCCGCCCAGCAGGTGGCCGAGATCGGCTACGTGGTCGGCGACGTCAAGGGCCGGACCGCGGTTCTCGTCGACGACATGATCGACACCGCCGGCACCCTCTGCGCCGCCGCCCAGACCGTGCTCGACGAGGGCGCCGCCAAGGTGATCGCCTGCGCCACCCACGGCGTCTTCTCCGGCCCCGCCTTCGAGCGCCTGGAAAGCTCCGGGATCGAGCGGATCGTCGTCACCGACACCCTGCCGCTGCGCCCCGGCGCCCCGGACAACATCACCGTCCTCTCCACCGCCGGCATCTTCGCCGACTCGATCCGCAGCATCTTCACCGACGGCTCGGTCTCCGAGATCTTCGCGGGCGAGAACCAGCTCTTCTGAGCGCGGCGGCGGATGGGCGGAGAGGGGCTGGGCCGGCTGCCGCTGTGGATCGTGGTGCCGCTCGTTCTCCTCGTCGCGGTCGGATGGGCTGCGTCGTCGCTGCCGGAAACGCAATGCGGGGGAGAAGAAACCAAGGAGGGACTGGATGGCACCATCGTCGCCTGCTTCGTCCTTTTCTCGACGGTCGCAGCAGTGGGCGCCGGTCTGTGGCGGGTGGTCTCGATGTCCATCCATGACCAGTACGACTCGCGAGACGGGTGGATCTTCCTGGCGGCGCTGCTCGTGCTCGTCGCCGCCGCGCTGGTCGGAGCCGGGACCGGCAGCGTCGGTGCGGGGCTCGCGATCGGTGGACTCGCCGTCCCGGCCATAGCCCTCCTCGCCCTCGTTGCCGCGGCCGCGGCGGGCAAGCGGGTAGAGGCCGTCGGCATCCTCCTGCCGATCTATCTCTTCGGGATCGCCTACATCTACCTGGCGGTGGGCGCAGTCGGCTTCCTCGCCAGCAGCGGGATCGGCTGTTGAGCGAGCCGCGCAAACTTCGCCTGGTCGGCCACAAGGGGGCCGACCTGATCGCGCCGGGGAACACGGTCGAGAGCTTCCACGCGGCCGCCGCGGCCGGCGTCCACATGATCGAGATGGACGTGCTCTGGCTGCCGGACTCGCACCTGCCGTTGGAGCAGCGGGCGCCGCTGGTCGTCGCCCACGACTGGGAGGACGCCGGGCGGCGGACGCCGCTGAAGCTGACCGAGGCGCTCGACGCCTTCCTCGAGCCGCCGCTGGACCAGATCGAGATCGACCTCGACATCAAGCTGCCCGGCCGCGAGGAGGAGGTGGTCGAGGCGCTGCAGGAGCGGGGCCTGATCGAGCGGGCGATGATCTCGACGATGGAGATGCACACGCTGAAGCGCATCCTCGAGCTGCAGCCGGCGCTGCGCCGCGGCTGGACCTATCCCCGGGTAACCAAGGACTGGTCGAGGAAGCGCTGGGCGCGCGGCCCGATGCTGGCGGCGATGGTCGGGATGCGCACCCGCCTGCCCGGTCTCGCGGCCCAGAAGCTGCCCCAGTTCGGGGTCGCGGCGATGTGGGTCTACCACCCGCTGGTCACGCCGCGGCTGGCGCGGATCTGCGACCTCGCCCAGGTCGAGCTGATCGCCTGGACGGTCGACGACCTGGCGCGGATGCGGAAGCTCGTCGACGCCGGCGTCGACGGGATCGTCTCCAACGACCCGCGCCTCTTCGCCGAGCTCTAGCTCTAGACGGTGCCGGGCGTAGCCGTCGGCGGCGCGTTGCGGCCGCCCTTTTTCACCTTCACCGCCGACTCCAGGTCCTCCTGGCTGAAGCCGCCGACCACCTCGCCGTCGAGCGCGTAGCGGTAGAGGGCGACGCCGAAGATGCCGTTCAGGGCGCGGGAGACGAGCAGCGCGATCGCCAGGACCAGGGCGCCGATCACGACCAGCAGCGCGCCGAGGAACGAGGCGGAGGACCAGATCACGATCCCGGCGACGATCAGGGCCGCCGCCGGCACCACGCCGAGCAGGAAGACCGCGGCGCCGATCGCGATGTTGCCGGTGATCTGCTGGCCCCAGCGTTCGCGGAAGAGCGAGCCGGAGCGCTTGATCGTCTCGAACGGGCCGGTGCCCTCGATCGCGATCACCGGCACCGCCAGGAAGGTGACCAGGGTCCAGGCCATGCCGACCAGCCGCGCGGCGATCGTGCCGAGCGCGCCGCCCTGGTTTTCGAGCAGGCCCATCACCAGGCTGATCGCCGCCGAGACCGCGGCCCAGCCGCTGATCTGGCCGATGCGGCTGCGCGAGACCGCCAGCCCGTCGCTGACCGTCGCCTGCTGGCCGCGGAAGATCATGTCGGCGCAGGCGGCGAGCCCGACGCTGAAGTAGAAGCCGACGAAGCTGAGCACGTAGACGCCGATCACGATCAGCGGGATCGCGCCGGCCAGCTGGTCCTCCTCGAAGAGGTAGAGGCCGGGGCCGAGGGTGACGATCGCCAGCAGGGTCGTCGCCACCGCGCCGTAGAGCGGGAAGCGGATCAGCTCCGGGTGTTCCCTGAGCAGGCCCCAGCTTTTCTTGGTCAGGCCCCAACCGCGTTTGATCCTGCTCATCGCTCCTCCTCGTGCTCGCTCGGCCGTTCAGGTCGCTTCGGCCAAACCGGGCGTCCGCTTGACGCCTCTTTCCTCGAAGTACTCCCACTCCTCCTCACCGAGTGGGGTTGCAGGCGGATCTGCATAGATCCACTCGCGGGCGATCCGGTGCCAGTTGCGCTTCGCTCGCAGCTGGCCGAGCACGGCGACGACGCCGATTTCCATCCGCCGGCCCATCAGCTCCTCGGCCGGCAACGACTCGCGCCGCATCAGGTCGAAGTACTCCGAGCGTGGGTCGTTGGTCGCCTCGATGATCTTCATCACCCGCCGGGGGCTGATTTCCAGATCCCGGTCCTCCATCACGAACCAGCCGCCGACGACGCGCATGTGCTCGAGCAGGCGCTCGGCATCGAGCTTCGAGGGCTTCTTGACGAAGCCGAGGTCGTGCAGCGCCTGGCGGAACGCCTCCGGGTCGTTGCGCGAGGCCGCGTCGAAGGCGCGCTGCTCGAGCAGGATCTGCTCGCGGTCGAGCTTCTTCGTCATCCCGAAGTCGAGGAAGGCGACCCGGTCGTCGTCCATGAGGATGTAGTTGCCGGGGTGGGGGTCGGCGTTGAAGTGCTGGAGGTGGTAGATCGAGCCGAAGCTGCCGCGGAAGACGATCTCGCCGAAGCGGCTGCGCTCCTCGTGCGGCAGCTCTTTGATCTCCTCGAAGCCGCGGCCCTTGACCAGCTCGGTGACGAGCACGCGGCGGCGGGAGAGCCGGGTGACGACTTCCGGCACGTAGATGAAGGGGTGTTCGCGGTAGGCGCGGGCGAAGGAGCGCTGGTTCTGGGCCTCGTACTCGTAGTCGAGCTCCTCCATCACCCGCTCGCGAAGCTCCTCGGCGATCGCCTTCGCGTCGAGGCCGGGGGCCAGAGCCCGGGCCAGGCGGACGAGCGTGCCGGCGTTGCGGAGGTCGGCGTCGAGCGCCTCGGCGATTCCGGGGTACTGGATCTTGACCGCCACCTCGCGGCCGTCGAGCAGCTCGGCCCGGTGAACCTGTCCGATCGAGGCGGCGGCGAAGGCCTCCTCCTCGAACTCGGCGAAGAGCTCGGAGAGCGGTTCGCCGTCGTACTCCTCTTCGAGCACCTTGACGACCTTCTCCCAGGGCATCGCCGGCGCGTCGGTGCGCAGTTTCGCCAGCTGCTCCTGGTAGACCTCGCGGTACTCCTCGGGGATGAACTCGGTGTCGATGAAGGAGGCGAACTGCCCCAGCTTCATCGCCGCGCCCTTCATCTGGCCGAGGGCGCCGACCATCTTCATCGCCGTCTCCAGGTGGCGCTGCTCGAGCGCCTCTTTGCCCTTCTCCTCGCCGCGGCCGACGTTGGCGGCCTTGGTTCCGGCATAGCGGGCGCCCTGCACGCCGACGATCGAGCCCAGCTTGGCCGAGCGGCGGACGCGGCCCTTGGGGATCTTCGAATCGTCAGCCATCAGGGTCCGTAGGGTGGCATAGGGGCTGTTCTTGACGGAGTTCTCTATCCTCTCCCGTCCGATGGCGAGCAAACGTTCCTGCCTCAAAGCCGCACCCCGCGCCGACTTCGGCTCGCGCAACTCGCGACGCATGCGCCGCGAGGGTCTCGTGCCGGGCGTCGTCTACTCGGGCGGCTCGGAGGCCGAGCCGTTCCAGGTCAGCGAAAGGGACGTGCGCAACATCACCAGCGAGGGCGCCGCGCTCTTCGATCTCGAGATCGACGGCGGCAAAGCAATCCCGGTCGTCATCAAGGAGGAACAGCTGCACCCGGTCAGGGGCAGCCTCCAGCACATCGACCTGCAGCAGGTCCGCCTCGACGAGAAGATCCAGGCCGAGGTGACCCTCGAGCTCGAGGGCGCCGAGACCGCGCCGGGCGTCAAGGGTGGCGGCGTGCTCGAGCACGTCACCCGCGAGATCACCGTCGAAGCGCTGCCCACCGACATCCCGGACAGCATCGTCGTCGACGTCTCCGCGATGGAGATCAACGACACCCTGCAGCTCACCGTCGTCACCGCCCCCGAGGGGGTCGAGTTCGTCGCCGACGACCTCGAGGAGGTCACGATCGTCACCCTCTCGCCGCCGCGCGTCGAAGAGGTCACCACCGAGGTCGAGGAGGAGGCCGAGCTGGTCGGCGAGGGCGAGGAGGGCGAGGGCGCCGAGGGCGAGGGCGGCGACGACTCCGGCGAGGGCGAGGGCGAGTAGCCCCTGTCGCTGTTCCGCCGCCGCGACGGCGGCGAGCAGGGCGACCGCATCCTCATCGTCGGGCTCGGCAACCCCGGGCCCGAGTACGAGCGCACCCGCCACAACGTCGGCTTCATGGTCGCGAGCGAGCTGGCCGAGCGCTGGGATCTGCCGAAGCCGAAGCAGAAGTTCAACGGGGTGATCTCCGAAGGGCGGACCCGGCCGGGGGGGCCGCGGGTGGCGCTGCTGCAGCCGCGCACCTACATGAACGAATCCGGCACCTCGGCCGGGCCGGCGCGCGGCTCGCTGAAGGTGCCGCTCGACCGCGTCGTCGTCCTCCACGACGAGATCGACCTGCCGTTCGGCGAGATTAAGGTCCGCCAGGGCGGCGGGCTGGCCGGCCACAACGGCCTCAAGAGCCTCAAACGCGGTTTCGGCGACGCCGAGTTCTGGCGGGTGCGGATCGGCGTCGGCCGGCCCGACTCGACCGACCCGGAGATCGTCTCCCGGCACGTGCTGGGCCGCTTCAGCGAGCCGAAGGCCGAGGTCGAGGCGCTGGTCGGCGACGCCGCCGAGGAGACCGAGCGCCTCGTCGACCGGATAGCGTCCGGCGAATGAGCGCAGAGAACGGCGGCACCCCCGGGGCGGCGGTCACCAGCTACTCGGTCGACGAGCAGGGCACCGCCCTGGTCCGCCTCGACCGGCCCCAGGCCCGCAACGCGATCAACACCCAAATGCTGGTCGAGCTGCTCGAGCACCTCGCGGTCGCCCGCGCCGACGAGGCGGTGCGGGTGCTGGTGGTCAGCTCCGCCGACCACATGGGTCTCTCGGCCGGCGCCGACGTCAAGGAGAAGCTCGACGACGAGGGCAAGGTGCGGCGGATGCAGCTCTTCGCCGACCTCTACGACGCCGTCGTCGACTTCCCCAAGCCGACGATCGCCGCCTGCCACGGCGACGTGGTCGGCGGCGGGGCCGAGATCGCGGTCGCCTGCGACATGCGAATCGGCGGCGCCAACCTGCGGATGCGCTTCCCCGGAGCGGCCCTCGGCGTGCCGGTCGGCCCGGCGCGCCTGGTCACCCTCTGCGGCCTCGCCGCCGCCAAGTACCTGCTGCTCAGCTCCCGCACCGTCGGCGCCGACGAGGCGCTGCGGCTGGGGCTCGTCAACCGCGTCGCCCCCGCCGCCGGCACCGAGCAGGCGGCCCTGGAGCTCGCCGCCGAGGTGGCGGCGCACCCGCCCGAGGCGACCGCGCAGCTGAAGCGGATGCTGCACGAGTGGGACGACATAGTCGGCCGCTCCGCCGAGGAGGGCCGCGGCCAGGTGGAGTGGCAGCGCAGTGGCCCGGGCCTGCCCTCGTCCGACTGACTAGGGCGTTTGGCTAGGAATCCCCGTCCGTCCGCCCGGGCGGGATAGGGTCGCGCGCATGAAACTCCGCCGCCGCGTCGCCCTGACGCTCCTCGCCACCCTGTTCACCCTCGCCTTCCCGGCTGTTGCTTCGGCAGTCGTCTACGAAGTCAACACGACCGCCGACGAAGCGAAAAAAGCGGAGTGCGAAGCCCACATCGCCGGCTGCACCCTGCGTGGGGCGATCGAAGCAGCCAACGCCACCGGCGGGATCGCCGACGAAATCAAATTCGCCGAAAACCCCTTCAACGGCCAGGTCGGCGACACGATCTCGACCGGAACGGCGATGCCGACGATCACCGATCAGGTCAAGATCCTCGGTGGGCGCTGCGACACCTCCGCCGGGATCAAAGGTCCCTGCGCCGGGGTGATCAAAGCCGGCGTCGGCTTCCTCCTGCAGGTCGAAGACGACGACGTCGAAATCCAGGGATTGGCGATAAACGGGGGGCTGATCGGGATCAACGTGATCAACGCCTCGGAAAGGTTCGTCGCCAAGGGCAACTGGATCGGCTTCGATCTCGACGGGCTGCCTTCCGGAAACGGCACCGGGATCTTCGTCGACCCCGGTTCCGACGGGGCCGTGATCGGCGGGACCGCCGAAGCCGATCGCAACGTGATCGGCGGCAACTCCGGGCTCGGTCTCGACCTTGAGGGCGCCAGCGACGCCACGATCCAGGGCAACTACTTCGGGGTTCGGCCCAAAGGCGACGTCGCCGCGTCCAACGCAACGGATATCGAGATCACCGACTCGACCGCCAGCGGCGGCTTCCCGGCCGAAGACAACGAGGTCGGCGAGACCGTCGAAGGCGCCGCGCTGACCAGCGCGGCTTGTGACGGCGGCTGCAACGTGATCTCCGGGTCGCAGAGCACCGGGCTCGATCTCAACGGCTCGGGCCTGGCCGAGGAACCGGCCAGCGGCCCGACCACCGTGCACGGCAACTTCATCGGCCTGAAACCGTCCGGGACCGAACTCGCCGCCAACGGCGGCGCCGGCGTCTACGTCGGCGGAGCCGACCATGTGACGGTCGGCGGCCCGGCCGAAGGGGACACGAACTTCATTGCCGGAGGTGAGGAAGGAATCTCCACCGCCAGCGGCGGCGATGACTTCCTCGCGCTTCGAAACAGCATCGGGTTCAATGCCGACGGCTCGGCGACGACGCCGCCCAGCGTGACCGGCATCTTCGCGCTTGCGCTCCTCGTCAGCGAAGAGCCGGAGATCGACACCAACGACGTCCGCATGACCGGTGGCGTGGGAATCGAAACCAGGTTCGCGGTCGGGCGGACCATCGACAACGACGTCGAAGGCGGGGCGGTCGGAATTGTCTTCGGCGTCGGTGACGGCGGCGGCTTGATCGCCGGCAACACCGTTGAATCCCCCACCGAATACGGAATCCTGCTGAAAAGCCCCAACAACGAAGTTCGCAACAACACGGTTCTCGACTCGGGCGGTGCGGGGATCGCGGTCAAACCGCCGAACGGCATCACCGCTACGACCGGCAATCTGATCGGCAGAGACGACGATGAAGGCGAAAACACGATCGAAGGCAGCGCCGGGGCTGCGATCGAGATCTTCGAAGAAGCCGGCGAACCCGGCAGCTGGACCGAAATCGCCCGCAACAACGGCAGCGGCAACGGCGGTCTCTTCATCGACCTCAAACCGAATGCGAACGAAGGGGTCCTGCCGCCCGCCATCGCTTCGGCGACGAAAACGAGCGTCGAAGGCAGCGGGGCAGAGGAAAACGCGACGATCCGGGTCTTCCGCAAGGCGAGCAGCGAAGCCGGGGAGCTGCAGTCCTTCCTCGGCGAAACGACGGCCGACGCCAGCGGCAATTGGAAATTGACCTACTCGGTCCCCGGCGGAACGATCATTGCCGCCACCCAGACCAAGGAAAGCGGCGCGACCTCGGAGCTCTCTACGGCGAGTGTTCCCGCGGACCCGAGCACCGGTGGCGGCGGCTCCGGCAACTCCGGCAACTCCGGTGGCTCCGGTGGTGCCAGCGGAGGTGGCAGCACTCCCCCGACCGTTGACACGACTGCCCCCACGGCCAAGATCACCAAAGCGCCGAAGGCCAAATCGACCAGCACCACCGCCAAGTTCAAGTTCACCTCTAACGAGGCCGGCTCGAGCTTCGAATGCAAGCTCGACAAGGGCAAGTTCAAGAAATGCAAGTCGCCGAAGACCTACAAGAAGCTGAAGGTCGGAAAGCACGTCTTCAAGGTGCGGGCGATCGACAAGGCCGGCAACGTCGGCGGGGCGGCCAAGCGCAAGTTCACGGTCTTGGCGAGCTGAGAACTCGGCTGTCTTTGACTTAATAGCGCCGGCGGGCGAGACTGCCGGCGCCGATGGCTGAGGTCCCCGCAAAACCACCTCGCGAGGAAGCGAAACCCAACTCGCCTGTCCGCTGGATCCCGGCCGACGAAGAGCGGGGCAAGCCCGAATCCGGGATCGGGCTCTGCCTTTCCGGCGGCGGCTACCGGGCGATGCTGTTCCACGTCGGCGCCCTCTGGCGCCTGAACGAGCTCGGCTACCTGAAGCAGCTGACCCGGGTCTCCAGCGTCTCCGGCGGCTCGATCGCCGCGGCCCTCCTCGGCCAGCGCTGGAGCAAGCTCGAGTTCACCAGGGTGGGTCCCGGAGGGCATCCGGTCGCGGCCAACCTGGAAGCGGAGGTGGTGACACCGCTGCGCTCGCTCGCCGCCAGCACGCTCGACGTCCCCGCGGTCCTCACCGGCATGCTGCTGCCGGGCACGACGATCAACGCCATGCTCGCCTCCGCCTACCGGCGCCACCTGTTTGGCGCCGCGACCCTGCAGGACCTGCCTAGCGACGAGGAAGGCCCGCGCTTCGTCATCAACGCGACCAACCTGCAGTCGGGGGTCCTCTGGCGCTTCTCCCGCCCGTACATGGCCGACTACCGGGTCGGGATGATCTCCGAACCGACGGTGAGCCTGGCCGACGCGGTCGCCGCCTCCTCCGCTTTCCCGCCGATCCTGGCGCCGGCGCGGTTCCGGTTCGCCGAAGACCAGTACGACCCGGACAGTGGCGAAGACCTGCAGACACCGCCCTTCACCACCCGTCCTACCCTGGCCGACGGCGGCGTCTACGACAACCTTGGGCTGGAGACGGCCTGGAAGACCTGCAGGACCGTCCTGGTCAGCGACGGCGGCGGCGCGATGGAACCCGACGGCGGCAAGTTCGGACCGCTCCCGGGCTATCGCTGGCGCGACTGGGCGACGCAGATGGTGCGGGTGACGACGGTGATCGACAACCAGGTGCGGAGCCTGCGCAAACAGCAGACGATCGAGGGCTACGCCGCCCCCGAGGACTCCGACGAGCACCGGCTCGGGACCTACTGGGGAATCCGCAGCGACATCGCCAACTTCGAACTGCCGACCAGCATGGAAGCGCCCTACGAAGAGACGCTGAAGCTGGCGAAGGTGGCGACCCGCCTGGCCCACCTCGACCCGGCGACCCAGGAGCTGCTGATCAACTGGGGCTACGCGATCTGCGACGCGGGGATGCGGCGGTGGGTGGACAAAACCCTCCCGCAGCCGCCTGGGTTCCCCTATCCGGGTCGCCCGCTCGGCCGGGGCTGACCTCCATCTAGAATCGGACGCCGCGCCCCGGATCGCCGATCCGGGCGTTTTCGCTGCTTATGAGCCTGCGTCCCCTTGTCGACATCGCCGCCGAGAACGAGCGCGTCCACGCGCTCGCCTCGCGCGTGAGCGCCGCCGCAGCCGGCGGCGAGGCGATCGCGGTCCGCGCCTCGACGATGCTGCGGCCGCTGCTGCTGGCGACGCTGGTCGAGGACGAGCGCGGCCTCGGCGAGCGGCCGGTGCTGCTGGTCGCCCCCGACGACCGCTCCGCCCGCGACCTGGCCGCCGACCTGCGCGCCTACCTGGCGCCGCGCCGGGTCCGCTTCTACCCCTCGCGGGGGACCGGCTACGCCTCCCACGTCTCGCCGCCGCCGCACCTGGTCGGGTTGCGGATCGACGCGCTGGAGGCGCTCGGCTCCGAAGCCGACGCGCTGGTCGTCGCCTCCGCCACCGCCCTGGCCGAGGCGGTCCCCGACGCCTCGCTGCGCCCGGCCGGCTTCGCGATCGAGCTGGGCGAGGAGATCGAGCTCGGCGCCGTCGCCGAGGACCTCGTCGGGGCCGGCTACGAACGGGTCGAGCAGGTCGAGGAGCGGGGCCAGTTCGCCGTCCGCGGCGGCATCCTCGACGCCTTCCCGGCGACCGAGGAACGGGCGGTGCGGATCGAGCTGTTCGGCGACGAGGTCGAGTCGATGCGCTGGTTCTCGACCTTCACCCAGCGCTCGCTCGGCGAGGCCCAGCGGGTCGAGCTCGCCCCGGCGGCGGAGATGGACGCCGAGCACCGCGAGCTGGCCGAGCTGGCGGCGATGGCCGCCGAGGAGGAGGGAGGCGAGTCCCCCAACCTGGCCGAGGTCCTGCCGCTGGAGCACTTCGGGGCGCCGCTGGAGCTGGTGCCCGAAGCGGCGGCGGTGGTGCTGGTCGGCGCCGAGGAGATCGAGCCGGCGCTGCGCGACCACTGGGAGGACGCGACCACGGCGATGCACGCCGACGACGCCCAGCACCTCTACGTCGACGTCGCCGACCCGCTGACCGAGCGCGCCGCGCTCTCGCTGACCGTCGCCGGCGAGGAGGACGAGGATGCCTTCCGCGCCTCGCGCGCCGAGTCGCCCGCCCGCAGCGTCAAGGAGGCCGAGGGCGAGCTGGAGAAACTTGTCCGCTCCGGCTACCGGACCGTCGTCGCCTTCGAGAGCAGGGGGGAGGCCGACCGCACCCGCTACGGCCTCGACCGCCTCGACGCCCGCATCCTCGAGGGCGGCCGCCTCTCGCCCGACCCGGGCCTCTCCTTCGCCGAGGCGCGGCTGCGCGAGGGCTTCGTCAGCCCGGAGCTGAAACTCGCCGTCTACCCCTTCCGCCGCCTCGTCCACCGCCGCCGCACGGAGGAGCCCGCCCCCGGCGCCGGCCGCGGCCGGCTCGCCTTCAGCGAACTGCGGGTCGGCGACTACGTCGTCCACGAGGACCACGGCGTCGCCCGCTTCGCCGGCTTCGAGACCCGCGACGTCGGCGGCGTCACCCGCGACTACCTCTACCTCGAATACAAAGGCGAGGACCGGGTCTACGTCCCCACCGACCAGCTGGCGAAGCTGAGCCGCTACGTCGGCGCTGGCGGGAACCCGACCCTCTCGGCGCTGGGCGGCAAACGCTGGCAGAACATGAAGGCGCGGGCGCGCAAAGCGGCCGGCGCCCTGGCCGGCGAGCTGCTCAACCTCTACGCCGAGCGCCGCGCCCGCCGCGGCCACGGATTCCCACCAGACGGCGAATGGCAGATCGCGATGGAGACCGCCTTCCCCTACCGCGAGACCGCCGACCAGATCGAAGCGATCGAGGCGGTCAAGGGCGACATGGAATCGGAGCGGCCGATGGACCGGCTGGTCTGCGGCGACGTCGGCTTCGGCAAGACCGAGGTGGCGCTGCGGGCCGCGGTCAAGGCCGCCTCCGACGGCAAGCAGGTGATGGTCCTGGTGCCGACCACGATCCTTGCCCAGCAGCACTACGGCACCTTCCGCGAGCGGCTCGCCGACCTGCCCTTCCGGGTCGAGGGGGTCTCCCGCCTGCGCCCGGCGGCCGAGGTGAAAGCGGTGCTCAAAGACTTCGAGGCCGGCAAGGTCGACGTCCTGATCGGCACCCACCGGCTGCTCTCGCGCGACGTCCGCGCCAAGGACCTCGGCCTGGTCGTGGTCGACGAGGAGCAGCGCTTCGGGGTCAAGCAGAAGGAGCTGCTGCGCCAGCTGAAGCTGAAGGTCGACGTACTGGCGCTCTCGGCGACGCCGATCCCGCGCACCCTGCAGATGAGCCTCGCCGGCCTGCGGGACATCTCGGTGATCGAGACCCCGCCCGAGGGCCGCCGCCCGGTCCGCACCTACGTCGGTCCCTACGACGAGGACCTGGTCGCCAAGGCGATCAACCGCGAGCTGGAGCGCAAGGGGCAGGCCTTCGTCCTCCACAACCGGATCGACTCGCTGCCGGAAACGACCGAGCGGCTGCGGGCACTCGTGCCGGGCGCCCGCTGCCTCGAAGCCCACGGGCAGATGGACGAGCACCAGCTGGAGGAGACGATGCTGACCTTCCTGCGCGGCGAAGCCGACGTGCTGGTGACGACGACGATCATCGAGTCAGGCCTCGACATCCCCACCGCCAACACGTTGATCGTCGAGCGCGCCGACCAGCTCGGGCTCTCGCAGGCCTACCAGATCCGCGGCCGGGTCGGGCGCTCTCGCGAGCGCGCCTTCGCCTACCTGCTCTACCCCTCGGCCGAGGCGCTGACCGAGGAGGCGGCGGCGCGGCTCTCGACCCTCGCCGACCACACCGAGCTCGGCTCCGGCTTCCGGATCGCGATGCGGGACCTCGACATCCGCGGCGCCGGCAACCTGCTGGGCGACGAGCAGTCGGGCCACGTCGCCGCGGTCGGCTTCGAGCTCTACTGCCAGATGATCGACGAAGCGGTCGCCGAGGCCGCGGGCGAGGACGGCGAGGAGCGGGAGGAGGCACCGGAGCCGGTGCGGCTGGACGTCCCCGTCGACGCCTACCTGCCGGCGAACTTCGTCCCCTTCGAGGCGGCGAAGATCGACGTCCACCGCCGCGTCGTCGCCGCCCGCGAGCCGGGTCAGCTGCGGGCGATCCGCGACGAGCTGACCGACCGCTTCGGGCCGCTGCCGCCGCAGGCCGAGAACCTGCTGAAGCTGCAGAAAGCGCGGATCGAGCTGGGGCTGGCCGGGGCCCGCAGCGTCGAGTTCCGCGGCGGCAAACTCAGCGTCACCGGGGTCGAGCTCGACTCCGAGGGGGCCGGCGTGCTGGCCGAGCAGGTCGAGGGGGCGCTCTACGAATGGCGCGAGCAGGTCGCAGCGATACGGGTCGCCGGCGACCCACAGGAGCGGCTGGAGGCCGTCCTGGCGATGGCGGAGGGCCTGCGCGAGGCGCGGCGCGTGGCCGAGCCGGCGGCTGCACAGGCCCCCTCTTAAGCCCGGCGTTAGGAGATTTGACTATGCTGCCGCCTTCGTGGGAGCGAAAGCTGGGCAGAGAGGGAAACCTGGGGGAAGCCGCGCGGCTGGCCGCCAGCGTCTGGCGCTGATTCTCTTTGGCGCCCTGCTCGTCCTGCTCTTCGCCGGTTTCGCCATCGCGCAGGGGATCGGCTCGCCCAGCGTGCCCTCGGGCGACGTGGCCCTGGTCGAGGACGTCTCCGACGACATCGGCAACGTCAGCCAAGAGGACTTCGACCGGGCGCTGGTCCAGCAGGTGTCCCAGGCCAAACTGAAAAAAACCCCCGAGCGCGGCAGCGACAAATTCGAAGAACTGAAGGAAGCGGCCCTCGGCGAACTGCTCGATCAGATCTGGATCCAGGGTCAGGCGGAAGAACTCGACATCTCCGTCACCGACAAACAGGTCGAAGACGAACTCTCGACGATCAAAAAACAGAGCTTCGGCACCGACGGGGCCTACGAGAAATTCCTCGAGGAATCGAAGTTCACCCAGGAGGACGTCAACGACCGGGTGCGCCTGCAGCTACTGAGCCAGCAGATCCAGCAGAAGGTCAACGGCGAAGCGCCGAAACCCTCGAGCGAGGAAGTCCAGGCCTACTACGACGCCGAAAAGGAAAGCCAGTTCACGACGCCGGAAAGTCGCGACGTTCGGATCATCATCAACAAAGACAAGCGCAAGATCCTCGCCGCCCAGAAGGAAATCGAAGCGGATAATTCGGAGGAGAACTGGAAAAAGGTCGCGGGCAAGTACTCGAGCGATCCGACCAGCAAAAGCAAAGGCGGCCTGCAGGAAGGGATCACCGAAGAATTCCTCCAGGAACCGCTGCGAGTTGCGATCTTCAACACCGCAACCGGCGAACTGACCGGCTCGGTCAAGTACCAGAGCAACTACGTCCTGGTCGAAGTCGTGAAACTGAACCCGGCCAAAGAACAAAAACTGCCTGAAGTCAAAGCCCAGATCGAATCGACCCTGGGCCAGGAAATCCAGCAGGAATTCTTCTCCGAATTCGTCACCGACTACCAGACGAAGTGGGAACAGCGGACCTTCTGCGCCGACGGCTACGTGATCGAACGGTGCGCCAACTTCAAGGGCGACGGGCACCCAAGCAACGCCTCGCCGGCGTGCTACGAAGCCGATCCGAAAACGCCGGCGAAAGAATGTCCGTCGCCGGTGACGCCGATCTCGCCCGCCCTGCCGGGGAGCGTCAGCGAGTCGAAACCCAAAGGCGAACCGTTCCCGCAGCGGCCGCTCCCCGAAGGGACCGGCGAAGCGGGCGAAGAAGTGCCCGCGGCCGCCGGCGCCGTTCCGCCGCCCACTGGCGAATAGACCCGCAGGGCGAACCGCAATCCGCCGCGGCCGGTGAATAGACTGGCGCGCCCGTGAGCGCTATCGCCTCGATCCACGCGCGCCAGATCCTCGACTCGCGCGGCAACCCGACCGTCGAGGTCGAGGTCGTGCTGGAGTCGGGTGCGCGCGGCATCGCCGCGGTCCCCTCCGGCGCCTCTACCGGCGAGTTCGAGGCGGTCGAGCTGCGCGACGGCGGCGACGCCTGGGCCGGCAAGGGCGTCGGCCGTGCCGTCGCCAACGTCAACGGCGAGATCGCCGCCGCGCTGACCGGCGCCCGCGCCGCCGAGCAGGGTGCGCTCGACCGGACGATGATCGAGCTCGACGGCACCCCGAACAAGGGCCGGCTTGGCGCCAACGCGCTGCTCGGCGTATCGCTGGCCGCCGCCAAGGCCGCGGCGGCCGACTCGCAGCAGCCGCTCTACCGCTACCTCGCCGAGCTCTACGGCGGCGGCGAGCCGACCGTCCTGCCGGTGCCGATGATGAACGTGCTGAACGGCGGCGCCCACGCCGACAACTCGGTCGACTTCCAGGAGTTCATGATCGTCCCGGCCGGCGCCGGGAGCTTCTCCGAGTGCCTGCGGGTCGGGGCCGAGGTCTTCCACGCGCTCAAGAAGTCGCTCTCCTCGCAGGGCCTCTCCACGGCCGGCGGCGACGAGGGCGGCTTCGCGCCCAACCTCGACTCCAACGAGGCCGCCCTGCAGGCGGTTCTGGCCGGGGTCGAGGCCGCCGGCTACAAGCCCGGCGAGGACGTCTTCATCGCCCTCGACCCGGCGACCAGCGAGGTCTTCGAGAACGGCTCCTACAACCTCGAGCACGAGGGCCGCACCCTCTCCTCCGAGGAGATGGCGGCCTACTGGGCGGACGCCTGCGCGCGCTACCCGATCGTCTCGATCGAGGACGGCATGGACGAGGAGGACTGGGACGGCTGGAAGCTGCTGACCGAGCGGCTCGGCGAAAGCGTGCAGCTGGTCGGCGACGACCTCTTCGTCACCAACCCGGAGCGCCTGCGCCGCGGCATCGAGCTCGGCGTCGGCAACTCGATCCTGGTCAAGGTCAACCAGATCGGCACCCTCTCGGAGACCCTCGAGGCAATTCGCATCGCCCGCGAGGCGGGCTACACCGCGGTCATCTCCCACCGGTCGGGCGAGACCGAGGACACGACGATCGCCGACCTGGCGGTCGCCACCGGCGCCGGGCAGATCAAGACCGGCGCGCCGTCGCGCTCGGACCGCGTCGCCAAGTACAACCGGCTGCTGCGGATCGAGGAGGAGCTGGGCGACGCCGCGCAGTTCCCCGGCCTGCAGGCATTCGTCCAGCGCCGCTCCTAGATGCAGGAAAGCGGGACCCGGCCGCGTAGCTCCGGGTATGGCAGCGAGCGCTCACGCCGCCCGACGCTCCGCACCGGCGCGGCGGCGGCCGGCGGCCCGCAAACGGCGCCCCGCGGCGCGCAGCGGCCCGAGCCGGATCAAGTGGGACCGGGTCGGCCGGATCGCCCTCACCCTCGTCCTCTTCGCGGTCCTCTACTCCTACCTGCACCCGTCGATCGACTTCGTCAAGACCTACACGGGCACGACCGCCGCCAAAGAGAAGCTGCACGGCCTGCTGGAAGAAAACCGGCGCCTCCACAACCGCATCCAGTCCTCCGACGATCCGATGGTCGTCCAGCACGAGGCGCGGGCGCAGGGGATGGTGGCCGAAGGCGAGAAGCCGGTGGTCATCGGCGGCGACCTCGGCGGCTGAGCCCGGGGGGCACTCCTGATGGTTGATCTGGGCGGCTACCTGTTGGGGGTCGTCCAGCTGGCGCTGGTGGTTGTGCCGGTTGGGTTCAGCGCTTGGCGGGTGCGGCAGAGGTTCTTGCCGGCGTGGGAGGGGGCGCCTGCGCGGCTGGTCGAGACGATCGTTGGGGTGGCGATCGTTATCTGGCTGTCCGAGCTGCTGGGGCTGTTTGGGTTGTTCTATGCCGGGGCTTTGATCGTGGCGGCGCTTTTGGTTGCAGGGACGGTGGCGCTGTGGCCGGCGGGTCCTGTCACGGCAGGGGACCCACCGCCCCTTCCGGTAGCTAAAGCTTCCTCAGGGGCGGTCCCCCCTACCGCGCCACCCGCCGGAGGAGGGTTGATTTCCCTGCTCGTGATGTTGGCGGTGATCTCGGCCACTGTGTTCAGCTATGCGGTGACTACGAAGCATGCCCTCGATAGAGGTGTCTTCAACTTCGACAGTCTCTGGTACCACCTGCCGTTCGCCGTCGACATGGTGCAGACGCATTCGGTGGTCGGGATGCACCACACGGATACGGTTTTCACGAACTGGTTCTACCCGCAGAACTCGGAGCTGCTGCACGGGGTGGGGATCCTGCTGACGGGCAGGGACACGCTGAGCTTGTTCCTGAACTTCGGGTGGTTGGCGGTGGCGTTCCTGGCGGCGTATTGCGTAGGGAGGCCCTACGGCAGGGGGGTGCTGACGGTGGTCGCCGCAGCGATCCTCCTCGAGTGCCACACGCTGGTCGTCCGCGATCCGGGTGCCGCCAAGAACGATCTGGCCGCCGCAGCTCTCCTTCTTGCCTCGATCGCGATCCTGGTTGAGGCTTGGGCGCATCGGAAGGACGGGTGGGAGCGGTGGGCTTTGGCGGCGGCTGGGCTTGCTGCGGGGCTGGCGGCTGGGACGCGCGTGACCGCTCTGGCTATGGCGGCGGCTCTGACGGTTGCGGTTGTCGTCCTGGCGCCGCAGGGGCGGCGGTGGGCCGCCGCTGGGTGGTGGTTCCTGCCGGCTCTGGCCGGTGGGGCCTTCTGGTACCTGCGCAACCTGGTCGTCGCCGGTAACCCGATTCCCGAGGTGCACTCGCTGGGGCCGATCTCTTTGCCTCATCCCGAGCGGTTGCAGGAGGGACGGCCTGACTTCAGCATCGTCCACTACGCGACCGACACCGGCGTCTGGCGCGAGTACTTCGGCCCCGGACTGCACGAGGCCTTCGGGGCGCTCTGGCCGCTGGTCGTCTTCGGTGCCGCCCTGGCGGCCCTCGTGGCCGTTCTGCGCGGCCGTGACCGGATCGTGCGCTGGATCGGTGCCGTGGCCCTCTTCGGGGCCGTCGCATACCTCTTCACCCCGCTCAGCGCCGCCGGAGCGGAGGGGGAACCGGTCGGCTTCGGAATCAACATCCGCTACGTGATCCCGGCCCTGCTGGCGGGGATCGTCCTGCTGCCGCTAGATCGCTGGCTGGACGGCGAGAAGCGCCAGTGGTGGCTGCTGGGCGCGCTGGTCCTGGTCTTCCTCGTCACCGACCGGCCCGACGACGCCCTCCACGACAAGGCCCGCGTCTTCGCCTTCTTCCTGGTCGTCCTCGCCGTCCTGCTGCCGGCGCTGCTGCTCTACCTGCGCGGCCGGGGCGCGGCCGCGGGCATCGCCGCCGCCGCGGCCACCGGGCTGGTCCTGCTGCTGCTCGCGATCGGCTACCCGGTGCAGCGCGACTACCTCGAGGCCCGCTTCGCCAACGACGGGCCGGCCACCGAACGCATCCCCGGCATGAACCTGGACAGCGCCTACCGCTGGGCCCGCGGCATCGAGGACGCCCGCATCGGCCTCGCCGGCACCACCGCCGGCTTTGCCGGCTACGGCTTCTACGGCACCGACCTCAGCAACCGCGTCCACTACCTGGGCGAGGACGCTCCCCACGGCGGCTTCGACGCGATTCCCACCTGCGCCGCGTTCCGCGCCGCCGTCAACGATGCCGACCTCGACTACCTGGTCACCTCGCCCTTCCTCAACTTCCTCCACCCCGGCGACCCGATCGCCTCGCCGGAGGCCCGCTGGCTGCGGGGAGAGGGCGCCGTCAGCCCGATCCTGCGCAGCGGCCCGGTCACGGTCTGGAAGGTCGAGGGCGAGCTCGACCCCGCCTGCGGACCCCGCAACGCGCCGCTCCGAGAAGTCCCCCAGACGCCCAGCGCGGGCTAGTCCCAGACCGCGTATCTGGGAAGCGTGATGATCACGCAACCGGTGCCGGAGACGCGGTCTTCTGCGTCGGCCTTCTTGTTCTCCGAGTCCGCTTCTTCCTTTTCCCTCTGTTCTTCCTCGGTGCGGACGCACTTCGGTTCGCTGCTGCCCGTGTGGGCTCGCACGCCGATTCGGGAGTAGCCCGACTTCGGCAGCGGGATGGTGGCCGTGTGGTCGATGTTGCCGTCGCCGTCCGGCCCGAGGTAGGCCTCGTAGGCTTCGCCGACGGAGCCCTCCTGACTCAGTAGGTCGACCCTAATCGCCAGCCTCTTTTCCGTGGCGAGATTCGAGGCCTTGACGTTCACGGTCAGCTTGGTGCGGTCCTCGCTGAGAGTGGAGGTGATCTGCGGGCGCGGTTCGTTGTTGGCGGCATCGATCGCGGCGTTGATCGCGAGATAGAAGCCGATGGCCGCGAGGGACAACGCGAGCAGCTTCAGGAGCGCGTCCCAGATGTGGCGACCCTTCCAGGATCTGGGGGCTTTGAGGGTGGAGGCGAGAACCCAGACGGTCCCGGCGGCGATCACCAGCCCGATCGCGATTGCGAAGTTTTTCGGCTCGTCTCGCTGCACGCGGCCGATGGTCCCGGTCAGGGCCAGCCCGCTGACGGCGGTCAGCAGGGGGACGACCAGCATCGCGACGCCCGTCAGCCCGGGCCCTTTCCCTCCGTCGTTGCCGTTTCCCTGGCCGTTGCCCCCGCTCATCCGTACGCCCTTTCCATGAATCGGTCGATCCGGCGATCGCCGGCAACGATCCTCCGTCATGCTCACGTCCCTTGCAAGTACAAGGAGTTTCCTTGCTCCAAGACCGAGGAGGGCGGAACGGTAACCTCGCGTCCGTGAGCTATCCGATCGAGAACGCTCTCTTCCAGTGGGAGGAGGGGCGGCGGGCGTTGCAGGCGATCGAGGACCCGCGGCTGCGCCGGCTCTCCGACCGCGTCGTCGACGCGATTCGCGAAGAACTGCGGCGCCGCATCGGCCCGACCTTCACCGCGGCCGAACTGGCCGATCTCTACGGCGAGGGGACCGACTGGGCGCAGACGGTGGCGCTGGACGTGGCCCCGACGATCGAGGGAGACGCACAGTCGCTCGCCGACGCGGCCTTCTGGCTGTACCTACGCGGGGCGACGGACTTCGCCGGCGGCAGGCAGCTGCCGGTCTAGCTAGTCGTCTGAGTCGTCGTCGGAGCCGTTGGACTCGGCGTTCGGGCTGCCGCCCTCGCCTGCCCGGCGGATGACGATCTGGTCGGCCTCGATGCGGACGGTGACGTCGCGCTTGCCGGCCCAGTGCTCGGTGTAGACGGGGTTCTCCTTGACCGCGGCGTCGAGCCAGAGCCCGTAGCCGTCGGTTTCGCCGTGGTCGAAGGTCGCCTCGATCTCTTTGCGGCGGCTGCGCCCGCCGCGGCGACCGCGGCGGCGTCGACGGCGGCGGCCGGAACCCGGCTCGCCCTGGGAGCGCTCCTCGCGCTCCTCGGCGTCCTCGTCTCCCTCGCCGTCGTCCTCGCCCTGCTCCTCCTCCTCGGCCTCTTCGGCCTCGGTTGCGGCCTCGATCTCCGCTTCGATCTCGTCGCGGAGGTCGATTTCGCTGGCGCCGGCGCTCTCGTCGTCGGGCGAGAGGTCGTACTGCTTGCGGAACTCGCGCAGCTCGGTCGCGGTGACTTCGAGCTGGTGGGCGATCCAGGCGTCGGTCCGGCCCTGGTGGACCCAGGCGCGGATCTGGTTCAGCTGCGGCTTCAGTGAGCGTCGAGCCATCGGCGGGCGAGTCTATTGGAGGAGGACACTTGGGAGCAGGCAGGCAGGTGAGCTACGCCATCAGGAAGGCGAGCGCCTCGAACATCGCCACGACGACGACGACCACCGTCGCGGTGAGGCAGACCGCGAGGACGCTGAAGCGGACTTTCCCGTCCTGCTCGACGCGGTTGATTTTCCGCGCCCGGGAACGGTTGGCCGCACGGCGGCGCAACTGCTCGCGCCGGCGGCGCTCGAGGTAGGTCTCCTGCTCGAAGGCCGTCTCGAACTGGGAGATGCTCTGTCGCATTCGCATAAGGAAAAGGGCCCTTGGGCCAGCGGGCACCGTAGCAAAAGATCTTGCACGGCTTACACGGCACTCACATTTCAGCAGGCGCCCCAGAGTCCCCGACCGGCCCGCGAAGCGGCTCTCTCAAGCCGTTTGAAACGCGCCGCGTAGCGGTCATTGGGCGGGATCGTCAGCGTCCGCGCCAGCCCCCGCCGGACCAGCTCGGCGTTGACGAAGCGGTCGCCCAGGTAGACGTAGGCGAGCAGGCGCCCGTAGACGTCGCGCCGCTCCTCGCCGAGGACGAGCCGCACCCGCCGCCCCTCGAGCAGCCGGTGGTTGAACGCCGAGGCCTGCGGGCCGAAGCAGTCCACCGGCGCTCCCGGCTTGACCGTCTCCGGCGTGTCGACGCCGATGTAGCGAACGTCCTCGATCTCGCCGCCCAGCCGCACCTCGACCGTGTCGCCGTCAACGACGCGGCTGACGACGGCGGTCGCGGTCGCAGGCGGTTCGTCCCGTCCCAGCTCGTCCAGCGACTCCCAGGGCCGCAGCAGGACCAGAGCGACGAGGAGGAGCAGCGCGAGGCTGCCCCACCCACCGGACTTCATGTTCGGTGTGCGCCGCCCTTACGGGGTGCGACGCACGTTGCTGAGCAGCGTCTCTTTGATCTGCTCGACGATCGAGATCGCCTCGTTCCACTCGCGCTGCCAGACGTTGCGGCCGAAGATGACGCCCGAGCCGCCGGCTTCCATCACCTCGCGGGTGTTGGTCAGCACGGTCTCGTCATCGGTCTTCGAGCCGCCGGAGAGGACGACGAGCGCCCGGCCGGCCGATTCGACGCACTGGCGGATCGCCTCGGTCTGGTCGACCTCCATCTCGTTGTAGGGCGCCGGGGCGTCCTTGTCCTTGGAGGAGTCGATCTTCGGCATGTTGAGCTTGACCACGTCGGCGCCCATCTCCATCGCCATCCGCGCCGCGTAGTCGATCGCGTAGAAGGAGTTCTGGCCGCCCTTGGCCTCGACCGCTTCGCCGCGCGGGTAGGACCAGACCACCAGCGGCATCCCGAAGCGGTCGCATTCCTCGCGCACCCGGCGCAGCTGGGCCAGATCCTCGTCCTGGCGCGGGGAGCCGACGTAGAGCGTGTAGCCGATCGCGTCGGCCCCGAGGCGGACGCCGTCCTCGACGCTGGCGTTGCAGCTGGAGAACGCCTGGGCGGAGGAGGGGAGGTCGGTCTTGCCGTTGACCTTGAGGATCAGCGGCACCCGGCCGGCGTAGTCGGGGTAGTACTTCTCGGCCATGCCGATCTGGCAGGCCAGAGCCGAATAACCGGCCTCGGCGGCGAGCCGGAACTGGTAGTCGGGGTCCTTGGAGGCCGGGTTGGGGAAGAAGTCGCGGGGGCCGTGCTCGATGCCCTGGTCGATCGGCAGCAGCATCAGGGTGCCGTTGCCCGGGCCGAACTCGAACAGAAGGCGGTGCAGGCGGGCCCGTTTACCGGGCGGCAGCACCTCCAGCAGCGATTTCTGCTCGGTCAGACTCTTCAGCTCCACGTCAGTTCCTCCTAGAAGTTTGGGGTCCCGGCAGTATGGCACCGGCACCCCCGGCGGCGCGCCGCAATCGGCCGCCTGATGGGAAATCAAGTGGCGGCGGGTATCCTCGAACGATGAGCGAGACTGAGCTCAGCGTCATCTGCAAGAACTGCGGCTCCGAGGTCAGTCCGTACGTAACCGAGTGCCCCTACTGCGGCGCCCGGCTGCGCAAGCGGGCGCCGAAGCTGGAGCGCCGCGGCGACGGGCTGGAGGCGAAGGAGCCGCGCCGCAAGCGCCGGCGGATGCCGCGGCCCGGCCGGGGGGTCAGCTTCCCGGTCTCCACCGAGCGCCCCTACGCGACGATCTCCGTCGTCCTCGCCTCGGCGATCCTGCTGCTGATCCAGAAGGCGACCGGCTACGGGCTGGTCAGCTTCGGCGGCGTGATCGTGCCGCTGGAGGACGACTGGTGGCGCTACCTCTCCGCTCCCTTCGCCTATCTCGACGTCGGCTACCTGTTCGTCGTCGCGATCGCCCTGGCGATCTTCGGCACCGGGATCGAGCGGCGTCTGGGGACGGTCCCCACCCTCCTGCTGCTGATCGCCTGCGGCTCGCTGGGCGTGGTGGCGGCCGGGGCCGTCGCCGACGCGCAGAACGACATCGAGGTGATCGCCGGGGGCAACGGGATGGCCCTGGGCGCGGTCGCCGCCTGGTTCGTGATCCGCCGCAGCGAAGCCAGCGGCTCGATCGGCGACGACTACGACCGCATCGGGGTCGCCGTCTCCGCCGTGGCCCTGCTCCTGCTGCCGTTCTTCGTCTCGACGGCGAACTGGTGGGCGGGCCTCGCCGGCGGCGCCGTCGGGGCGCTCTGCGGGGTCGCCGCCACGGCGTTTCGCCGGAGCGAGTAGGGAATCGTCACTGTCCCGCGGCGCGGGCCGGGCTAAGGTCATAGGCCGTGCCCGACGCCGACGAGAGGGAGCTTCAGGCCGCGATCGAGCGGCTGCTGGACCCGGAGCGTTTCTCCGCGGCCGAGCTGATCGTCGCCCGCTCCGCGCCGCAGCTGCAGAAGGTCCTCGCGGCTGCCCTGGCGGAGGGCGGCTGGTTCGGCGAGCCGCACGAAAACGAGACCCTCAAGGCGGCCACGCTGCCCGACCCGGACGAGCGGATCGCCGCCGTTCGCGCCCTGCTCGCCGAGGAGGCGAGGATGGGGATGATGGTCGGGGTCGCGGTCGGCTGGGCACTGAAGGAAGAGCTGGGCACGACGGACAGCACCAAGAACAGCGACACGGGAGGCGAAAGCTGATGGAGATCAAGTTTCACGGGCATTCCTGCTTCGAGCTGAGCGACGGCGAGGCCACGCTTCTGGTCGACCCGTTCCTCAAACCGAACAATCCCGCCGCGGTCCACACCGCCGAGGAAGTCGAGCCGACCCACATCGCGATCACCCACGGGCACGCCGACCACATGGCCGACGCGGTGCCGGTCGCCAAGCGCACCGGCGCCCACTGCGTCGCCGCGGTCGAGCTGGCGGAATGGCTGAAGGGCCAAGGCATCGAGGCGGTAAGCGACCCCAACCTCGGCGGCACCGTTCGCTTCGACTGGGGCTGGATCAAGCTCGTCCCGGCCTGGCACACCAGCACCCTGCCGGGCTCCTCCGAGCACCTGTTCAGCGCCGAGCACGGGACCGCGATCGGCACCGCGATGGGCTTCGTGATCAACATCGGCGGCAAGTCCGTCTACCACGCCGGCGACACCTGCCTGTTCAGCGACATGAAGCTGATCGCCGAACGCAACCCGGTCGACGTCGTGATGCTGCCGATCGGCGGCCACTACACGATGGACCGCCACGACGCCGCGGTTGCGGCCGAGTTCGTCGGGGCGGAGACTGTGATCCCGATGCACTTCGAGACCTTCCCGCCGATCGAGACCGACGCCGAGGCGTTCAAGTCCGAGGTCGAGTCGAAGACCTCCAGCCAGGTCGTGATCCTCGAGCCGGGACAGACGCACACCGTGTAGGAGGCAGACATGGAGGCCAAACCGAAGACCGGCACCGAGTCGCGGACCGAGCGCTCCGACTTCCAGGCGACCGCCGACCCGGCGCTGAACGAGGCCGCCGACCGCACCTCGGAGATCAAGCTGCTCAGCTACGCCGAGCTCTACGACCTCTGGGAGCGGCAGCAGTGGCAGACCCAGGAGCTGGACTTCAGCCGCGACCGCGAGGACTGGCACGAGCGGATCGGCCCGGAGGAGCGCTTCCAGCGGATGTACGGGCTCAGCTCGTTCTTCATCGGCGAGCAGAAGGTGGCCGAGGAGCTGGGGCCGATCATGCGGGCGGCGCCGACCGAGGACCAGAAGATCTTCCTCTGCACGCAGATCGCCGACGAGGCCCGCCACGTGCGCTTCTTCGAGCGCTTCTACCGCGAGGTCGGGGTGCTGGAGTCGGACGGGTTGAGCGAGATGCTGGCCGAGACCTCCGAGCACCTCAGCGACAACTTCGGCCGCCTCTTCGACGGGATGCTGAAGGAGCGGACCGACCGGCTCTCCAGCGAACCGGAGGACACCGAGGCCCTGGTCGAGGCGGTGACGCTCTACCACATGGTGATCGAGGGAATGCTGGCCCTCACCGGGCAGCACTTCATCATGGACTACAACGAAAGCGAGGGGACGCTGCCGGCCTTCGTCGAGGGCTTCTCCAAGGTCGCCCGCGACGAGCACCGCCACGTCGCCTTCGGCTCGGTCTTCCTGCGCGAGAAGGCGGGCGAGGACGAGCGCTACAAGAAGGCGATCCAGCGCACCCTGGAGGAAGCGCTGCCGGTCGCCGACGGGGTCCTGCAGCCGCCGTTCGCCGTCGACGCCGGCGAGGACTTCGAGATGTTCGGCTACTCGCTGGAGGAGACCCGCCAGTTCGCCGGCACCTGCCTGATGCGCCGGCTAAAGGTGATCGGGCTCAGCTAATAACTAGCTGTTACTGGTGGAGTCGCCGGGCGCCGTGCTGCCCGGCGAGCTTTCTTCGGGCGTCGGCGTCGGCGTCGGCAGCGGCAGCGGGACTTCGACGACCGGCGACGGCGCCGGGCTTGGTTCGGCCGGCGGCGCTTCGCTCGGCGGCGGGGTGGAGGCGGGCGGCGCGGTCGCTTCGCCGCTCGGCGGCGGGGGTGGCGGGGCGACGGTGACGACGATCGTGCCGGTGCCGCCGTGGGCGCCGGCGACTTCCTCGGAGGGCTTTGCCGCGGTGATCCCTTCTGTATCGGGATCGCCGATCGTCACCTCTTCGCCGGTCGCGGAGCCGGTGGCTTCGTCTTCGGCGGCGGGGACGGGCTCCGGGGCCGAGGCCGCTTCCGCTTCGGCCGGGGCCGGTACGGGCGGCGCTTCGACGGGCACCGGCGCCGGCTCGACGGCGGGGGCCGGTTGCGCGGCGACGATCTGGGCGGTTTTCACCGGGGCGGTGGGGGGAGCTTCGGCGGCGATGGCGGGCGTGGGGTCGACCGGGGTGGGGTTGGCGTGCTGCTTGACCTCGACCGCCCCCGCGGTGAGCACGGCGGCGGTGACCACGCCGGCGACGGCCTTGGTCCCGATCGCGCCGCCGAGGGCGCCGAGCCCGCCGGCGGCCGAGCTGCCGCCGATCGCGGCCGCGGCACCGACGCCGCCGATCGCGCCCGCCCCCGCGGCACCCGCACCGGCGCCGGAGGCGGCACCTGCGCCGGAAGCGGCACCGGCACCGCCGGCACCGCCGAATCCGAGCTTGCCGAGGATGAAGCCTTTGAGGGCCAGCAGCGGCCCGATCGGCGAGAGCGCCGCCAGCGCTTTCTCGGTGCTGCGCAGCTGGCCGCGGAAGTCGGCGCACTCGTCGCACTCGCGGACGTGGCGCCGGACCGGCGGGGAGGCCTTGCGCAGCCCCTCGGCCGCTTCGGAGAGCTCGAGGCGGACCTCGCCGCAGGTCAGCTGGCGGGCCTGGCTGCCCTCGGTGAGGGAGATCCGCGCCCGCACCAGCAGCGACTTGACCGACGGCACCGTGGTGTCCATCGCGGCGGCGATTTCCTCGTAGGAGAGGGCGTCCATCTCGCGCAGCAGCAGGGCGGCGCGCTGGGTCTCGGGAAGTTTGTTGACGTCGCTGAGGATCTGGCGGAACTCCTCGCGGTTGTGGACCCGCTCGGCGGTCGAGGCGGCGTCGACCTCGGGGACCATGTCCATCGTCTCCTGCGCGTCGGCCTTCGGCTTGCGCAGGTGGTTGAGGCAGCGGTTGCGGGCGATCCGGTAGAGCCAGGGGCGGAGGTTGATCTCACGCTCGTCGGCCAGCATCGCCCGGTAGGCGTTGACGAAGACCTCCTGCAGGACGTCCTCGGCGTCCTCGGTGGAGCTCAGCATCTGGCGGCAGAAGCCGAGCAGGCGGCCCTGGTAGCGGTCGACGATCGCCTCGAAGGCGCCGGGGTTGCCGGCGCGGGCCATCGCGATCAGCTTCTCGTCGCCCTGCAGCTTGAGCAGCGGCGAACGGCGGGCGAGAAGCCCGCGGCGACTGGCGTGAGATAGGGCTGAAGCCTCCAAGCTGCGCTCCCTGTGGAAGGACGGTTCCGGGGCTTTAGACACGGTAACAGCGACCGAGTTGCGCCCTTAGAACATTTATTGCCTTTTTACGGATCCCGAAACCCCGAAGAAGCAGGGAAAATCGCGTCGGCGAGGGGAGTGCCCGGGGCGGGACTCGAACCCGCAAGCCCCCGAAGGGGCAGCGGCTTTTAAGGCCGCCGCTTTTGCCAGTTTCGCCACCCGGGCCAGGCGATGGTAACCCGGCCAAGCGAAGTGCGAACGCAGTTGTTCCCGCATACCGGGAACAACTGCGTTCGGTCCAATAGGCTGCCGCCATGGCTGAGCACGGCGGCCGGCTGGTCGCGAAGGCTTTGAGGTCGCGCGGGGTGGAGCACCTCTTCACGCTCTCGGGCGGGCACCTGTTCTCGATCTACGACGGCTGCAAGGAGGAGGGCATCGCCCTCGTCGACGTGCGCCACGAGCAGACCGCCGCCTTCGCCGCCGAGGGGATCGCCAAGGCGACCCGGACCGTCGGCGTCGCGGCGCTGACCGCGGGGCCGGGGGTGACCAACGGGATGAGCGCGATCGCCGGCGCCCAGGCCAACTACTCGCCCGTCTGCGTGCTCGGCGGGCGGGCGCCGGAGATGCGTTGGGGCTCGGGCTCGCTGCAGGAGATCGACCACCTTCCCTTCGTCTCGCCGCTGGTCAAGTCGGCGGAGACGGTCAAGGACCCGGCCCAGATCGCCGCCGTTACCGCCGCCGCGCTTGACCGCGCCGCGGCGGCGCCGAGCGGGCCGACCTTCGTCGACTATCCGCTCGACGTCGTCTTCACCGAGGCCGAGGCCGAGATTCCCGGCCTGCCCGAGGCGGGGGCGGCGGAGCTCGCCGCCGGGGTGGAGGAGGCGGCGGCGCTGCTGGCCGCGGCCGAGCGGCCGGCGATCATGGCCGGCACCGGCCTCTACTGGGGCCGCGGCGAGGGTGAGCTGCGGGCACTGGCCGAGGCGCTCGGCATCCCGGTCTTCCTCAACGGCCTCGGGCGCGGTTGCCTGCCTGCCGACCACGAGCTGGCCTTCAGCCGGGCGCGCGGCACGGCGCTGCAGGGGGCCGACGTGGCGCTGGTCGTCGGCGTGCCGATGGACTTCCGGCTCGGCTTCGGCGGCAGCTTCGGCGAGGAGACCCGGATCATCAGGCTCGACGTCGCGCCGAACGCGCTGCTCCGCAACCGGGCGCCGGAGGTCGACCTGGTCGGCGACGTGCGGGCGACGCTGGCGGCGCTGAGCGAGGCGGCCGGGGCGGGGGAGCCGCGGACGCGGGCCTGGCTCGAGCAGCTGGGCAACGTCGAGGCGGAGAAGCGGGCGGCCGAGCAGGAGGAGCTGAACGAGACGCGCTCGCCGCTGCACCCGGTGCGCGTCTACAAGGAGCTCGGCGAAGTCCTCGACCGCGACGCGATCGTGGTCGGCGACGGTGGCGACTTCGTCTCCTACGCCGGCCGCTACATCGAGACCTTCGAGCCGGGCTGCTGGATGGACCCGGGGCCGTTCGGCTGCCTGGGCGCCGGGCCGGGGCAGGCGATCGGCGCCAAGGTCGCGCATCCCGACCGCCAGGTCTGCTTGCTGCTGGGCGACGGCGCCTTCGGCTTCGCCGGCCTTGAGTTCGACACCATGTCGCGCCACGGTCTGGGCGTGGTCGGGGTGATGGGCAACAACGGCATCTGGGGACTGGAGCACCACCCGATGCAGTTCCTCTACGGCTACTCGGTGGCCGCCGAGCTGCGACCCGAGACCCGCTACGACGAGCTGGTCGAATCGCTCGGCTGCGACGGGATCCTGGTCCGCGAGCCGGGCGAGCTGAAGCCGGCGCTGGAGCGCGCCTTCGCCTCCGGCCGGCCGACCCTGGTCAACGTCCTCACCGATCCCGAGGTCGCCTACCCGCGCAAGTCGAACCTGGCTTGATTGCGTCCTGAAACGAGAATCGGCCGCCGTGCTGGCGACCGATTCAGGTGGCCCCTCAGGACGGGCAGGGGTACGTCTTCAGGAGCCTTATTAGGTGGGCCCAGACGGCGGGAGGCGCCAAAATGCGGCAATCGCCCAAGCCCTGTATGCCGGTCGCGAGACGAGGCGAACCCCGTTTCTTGCCCGGTGGATCGAGTATGTAGGGCGGGTTCTGCGGGGACCAGTGCCTGCGGCGACGAACTACTAAGAAGCAGGTAGGGCGAGATACCGAGAATTCGTAAATGGTTGGGTCGGCTGACCTTTATGTCCGTTTCGGACAAGACAGACTGTCCACCCAGTACGGCGACGACATTTGATGGGTGCCGGGATCTTTAGCGGTGGTCGGCGGCGGCGAGCGCGGTGCCGTAGAGGATGTCGTGCTCGGAGACCGCGATCTGCTCGAGCTCGAAGGCGCGCATCGTCTCGATCAGGATGACGACGCCGGCGACGATCGTCGGCGCCCGGTCCGGGTGCAGGCCGGGGATCTCGACCCTCTCGGCCAGCGGCACCGAGGCGAGGCGCGAGAGCATGCGCTGGATCGAGGGCAGGGCGAGGACGTGGCCGTGGACGCGGGCGGGGTCGTAGGGCTCCAGCTCCATCTCGACCGCGGCGAGCGAGGTGGGGGTGCCGGCGACGGCGATGCCCTGGCTGACCTCGACCCCGTCGCCGACCGACATCGCGATCAAGCTGCGGACGTCGGCGGCGAGCGCTTCCATCTCTTCGGCGGTGGGCGGGTCGCCGCTGAAGCAGCGCTCGGTGTGGCGGACGACGCCGGCCTGGAGGGAGTCGTGGAAGGAGACCCGGTCGCCGGTGCCGACGACCAGCTCGGTCGAGCCGCCGCCGATGTCGACCACCAGGGTCGGCTCGGTCGGGAGCGACTCCGAGGTGGCGCCGAGGTAGGTGGCGCGGGCCTCCTCCTCGCCGTCGAGGACGCGGGCCGAGAGCGCGAACCGCTCGCGCAGCTCGGCGATGAAGGCGCTGCCGTTGTCGGCGTCGCGGACGGCGCTGGTCGCGATCGCTTCGACCGTCTCGGCGCCGAGCTCCTCGAGGATGCCGACGTAGTCGCCGATCGCCGCGCAGACGTCCTCGATCGCCTCGGTCGAGAGGTGGCCGGAGAGGTCGACGCCGCGTCCCAGGCGCGTCACGGTGCTGCGGCGATCGAGCGGCGAGACCCGCCCCCCGGCCACGTCCGCGACCAGCAGCCGCGTCGAGTTGGTCCCGATGTCGATCACCGCGACCCGCTTGTCCCCGTCGAGCATCCGGCCACTCTAGAGACCGCGGCCACCGCGAAGCCCCCTGCGCAAATCCCCCGCCACAAGCCGAATCCCAGCCCACCGCCAGCCCCAGATTGCTAGCATCGACAGTCCGCCGCGGGGTGGAGCAGTCAGGTAGCTCGTCGGGCTCATAACCCGAAGGTCGCGGGTTCGAATCCCGCCCCCGCTATAGGACGAAAGCCCCGCAATGCGGGGTTTTTGTTTGTCTGGAGATGTGACAAGAGGGTGCGAAATCGGCCGTGGGCAAGCTCTGGGGCAAGATGAGGTCCTGAGAGAGAGCCCGTCAGGCTTCTCCATCAAGGTCTCGTACTTCATAGAAGCCGCGCTGAAGGAGAAATTCTCTAAGGCGCCTTCGCGAGTTTTCACTGCCCGAGACTTGAGGCAGCTGGAGGGCTTCCTGGGCATTTCGAGCAATCTGGGGAACCTCCCACAACTCAAGCTCTCCTTCTAAGACCAACAGAAGAACTTCGGCGGCAGCGGGAGACGCGGAGATCTTTGCGGCACGCGATGAAACCGCTCGCGCGGAATCAATTGCGCCCCCTGATCTCTTCAACGTTTCTAGCGTTAGGTCTAGCCAAACGGAATCCTCCAGGGATTCGATGTCGGCGAAATCCCCGAAGCCCGGATAGGCCGCAGGCTTTAGATCGAGGTTGAGAGCTGCTCTCCAAAACTCCAGCGACTTCTCCAAGAGAGACTCGTCTGATGCGTTGTTTGCAAACCTCGCCAGAATTCCGGCCGCCGTACTAACCGCAGACACATCAACATCTGCGATTGCTTTGAGGGTCCAGGAAGGGTTGCTATACGGCTCGACCTCCCAAATAAAACCGTGAAGAATCTGCTGGATTGCGGCTTGACGCTCAGTTTCGAGGGCACGGAAGTAGCTTGGCCTCTCCTCTTCAAGGAGCTCGCGTCTGGGTCGACCCCACTTCAAATACAAGTTAAAAGTTTGTTGACCCATGTCGTGTGGAGCGTCATCGCCGATGAGACGCGGCCGGGCAGCCTCAAACCACAATGGGTTGCGAAGTCGAAGGTAGGGGAGACGACTGGCGATCATTGCGCGGCCGTCGATCGCCGCCTCGTCATCGAGGGCTAGCCAGTGATCGATCACGGCAAGAAAGGCGTCAGAGAGCGACTCGCCCTCTCTGGGCTCATGTTCGGAAAGGCTGAAAGCCGCATTTAGGGCTCGGGTTGAAGCTCGGTTCAGCGCGGCAGTAAGGGCATCTACATTGTCCCCTTGGACCCCAGTTTGGTCTTGGCTTTCTTTCGCGGCGCTATACACCGCATTACAAACCTCGGCCCATAGATCTTCGAAGTCACCCCCCGCCGCAGCGAGCTTGCCCAAGACATCGATCGCCGCCCCCACCGCCGCGTGCCAGTCTTGGTCAGCCTCGAAGGGGTCGTCGTGTAGAGCATCGACGCGCCACGGCTTCGCAAGCACAACGAGGGCGGCCTCAGCAAGGTCCCGAGCTTGGCTTACAACCTCGTCCGATTTTCCTTCTAGACCATTGAAATAGCCATAGATATAGGTTGGATGCCGCAGTCTCGAGACGATGTCAAGGGGATACTCGGTCCAAGCGGGTGCATTCTTCTTCACGACTTCCTGAAGCGTTCTCTCAAGCCCTCGGGGGGTAGGTCCGAAGTCTCGAGTCGGATCGGGAACCCATGCACCAATGCGGTCGGCCGCTTCAACGGGTGAGATCGAGCCCAGTTCTGCTGCAGAGAAAGGGCTGGTAGGTCCACTAAAGAAGCTCACGTCGCCTATGAGGCGCCCGTCGGACCGAGGTCGTCCGTATCGCTCGTTCAGAACCAACATCGGACCTTTCCAAGTTCCGTAGTACTCCTCCGGAAGTGCTGCTAACCAAGTTTGCCCCCGAACCCAGTGGTCCGGAAAAGGCTCCGAGTCCGGCCAGTTGGCCACCTCTACCGCTGCGGGGGCGTCTCCGAGGGCAGCTACGAGCCTTTCGGCTTCAACAGCTCCACCTTCATGTATTGCAGCATCAATCAGCTGAATGCCCTCAGGGTAGGCGCGACTAGCTGCAAGCTGTTCAGTCAGGAAGGCTTGTGCCCGGGTTCGATCATCGGGCAAGCTGCGCCGCAGATGCTCTGCTATTACCCGCCGGCGGAGAGGTTCAGGGACAAGTTCCATGAGGCCGAGACGCTCCTCTATCGGCGCTCCCTGGTCCCGCCATGCATCCGCGGAAGAAAGCAGTCGGGATATTGCAGCTTCGAGCTGTCCTTCATGTCCCTCCCGCTGCTCAAGCTGATCGAAAGGGTCGACATAGTCCGCCTCGTGACCCCCCGCCTCTGGAATCTTCCTGATGTGGTCGATGATTAGCTGGACCGCTCGTTCTCCCTCTCCGGCTCTTGCGGATTTCTCGGCTGCTTCCAGCAGGAGCTCGACATAGAAATCGTTATCCATTGGTTAGCACCTTCAACGTGGCTTCAATTATTCGAAGAACGGTGCGGTCGCCAGCTGCGGCATCGTCGAGACTGGCCACATAGGTAGCAGCCTCTTGAGCGACCGCAGGCAGTCGGTGTCGATGAACTGCCGTGAGAACTGCCTGTTTCGCGACAAATCCAATGCGCTCGCAGACAAGGATGTAGCGCGTTGCCTGAACAGAGGTGCAAGCCGGATCTTTAAGGCGCTCCTCCAGCCACTCGACCACCATTGCGGGGTCGGATTCAGCGAGGTCGATCAAGTACGCCGATGCGGGCCAGGTAGCCGATGAGGAGCGCGGTTGTAGTAGCTCATGATCGCGAAGGGCCGAGAACCAGGTCCTCCCCTTGACGTGCGTGAAGAAGTACTGCGCCACAGGAGGATCGGCGGAGAGGGCTTCGAGGCTCTCGATGTCCTCTAGCGAAATCTCCTCACAACTCGCCAACTCATCGACCCTGTCTAGTCGTCCGGTGATCGGCGCGAAGAGTGCTTCGATAATGCTCAGGGCATCTTCATATCCCTGTTCTGCGTCCCCCAGAGATGCAGAGTTGTGGAGGCCAGTGTTGAGGTCATTTATCAATCGACTCGCTTTGAAGAACAAATCAGTTTGGAACCGGACAGGTTCCATTCCGGCCCTGTCGGTGATCACGGCGGCAAGCCGGCGTTCGTTTCGACTTTGGTCTGCGCCGATTGCTTGGTCCAGTGCGTCCAGCGCGCGCCGAAGAGGCGCCTCTGATGACATCTCGGGATCTTGGGTAGCGGCGGTCAGAACCTCAGTTGCAGCTTTCTTGATGCTGGGCGCTTCGTCGACGGAAAGCTGCAGCAGGGAGTTGAATGCCTCTCTGGTGCAGTAGCAGACAATCTCTGCCGTTTTCACGCCACCATCTTCAAGCCGCTCAGCGGCCGCCTCAAGCATGTCCACCACCCGATGGCCTTGTCGCCCAGCTTCCGTGAGCGACCGAACCGTCTCGGGCATTAGCCGCCGAAATGCCATGCCTCGCATCGTTTCGGGTGCTGCGGATGGCTGGGAAGAATGAAGACAAAAAATTGAGTCCGTGCCCAGGGCTAATGTCGCCGGAATGGGCAGACAGCCAAGAGCCTGGATCGTGGATTTCGACAGCGATGCGGTGATCGACTTCGAGGACGTGAAGTCCCGCGGGGATCGGAAGGCGGTCTTCAACGTCGTGCAGAAGCTGAAGGACCTCGGGCCGGATCTGCCGTCGCCGCATATGAAGTCGTTGAAGGGCGAGGCGAATCTGCTTGAGTTGCGGCCGAAGCAGGGGGCTTGTGAGGCTCGGCCGATCTATGCGCGGTTCGGCAATCGATTCGTAGTCCTGGCGGTAGCTGCGAAGAAGAAAGAGTTCGATCGAGCAGTTGTGGCAGCGGGCGATCGTCTGAAGCGTCGCAGTTGACTCTGATAATAAATTTATTATCATGAGGCAGCAATGAGGAGCGCGGATAAGACCTTCGATGCCCTTGTGGCAGAGGAGCAGCTTGCCGATCCGAGCTTTCGGGCGGAGTGGCAGAGGCTCGCCCCTGCGCGGGAGTTCGCGGCAACGCTGCTGCGTTACCGCGCTGAGCACAAGCTGAGCCAGAGGGCCCTGGCAAAGAAGCTGGGCGTTTCACAACCGCGCGTCGTCAAGCTCGAGTCAGGGGAGCACAACCCGGAGGTCGACACGATCATCAACGCTGTTCGGCGCCTGGGGATCGAGTTCGTGCTGGATGTGGCACCCGCCGGTCGCAAGCCGGCGCTCGTGACGGCACGGGCTCAGAAGCGCGGGGCGATCGCCCACGACGATGTTTCCGTGGTGGCAGCCTCTTCCGTCTAGAGCCCTAAGCGCTGCGGTCATTTGGTCGCGCCTGCTTCGCCCGCTCGGCGACATTGCCTCCATGGGGGCGGGCGTGAAGCAGCAAGGGCCGTATCTCCCTCGTACAAACTCGACGATCTTCATTCGGCGGGTGCTAAGTGGAACTAAGTTCGACATTCCAGGGGTCGCGCCTCGCGGAATCCAGGCCGGATGGTCACTGGCTGACAACGAAGCGCTCGCCGAAAGAGCTAGCTAGGTGCCCAAAGCCTGGGAGATCTCGGCGATCGCGGCGCTCTCCGCCTCGCTCACCTCTGAGCTCTCGCCCTCGTCCTTGGCGGCGGCCACGCGTTGTGCCAGCGAGAGGACAAAGCCGCGGTACTCCGCAAGCTCCTCCGGGGTCGCCTTCTGCTCGAGGAAGGAGACGGCTTCGCGGATCCGCTGCAGGCCATGCTCTTTCAGCTCCTCGGGGGAGCGCGCCCCACCCCGGTCCATCTCGGGTTTGGCGGCGACGAGCTCGTCGAGCAGGGCGGAGTCACCGTGGTCCTGGCGCGCCTCGGCGAAGGACTTGGCCATCGCGAACGCCTCGCGGAAGCTGCCCCCGCGCTGAGCGGTGGAGACGATCATGCCGGCGCTGGTCGGTCCCTCTTGGATCGCGTCCCATTCCTCGGGGGTGAAGTCGGCACTTCCAGTCATCGCAGCTCTCCTCTCGCGTCCGTGAGCGGACATCGAATCTCGGGTGTTCCGGTCCTCTACCCGCCTGGCGCGATCTGCCCCTTCGTGAAGGCGCCAATGCGTTGAAGTAGTCAGCCACACAGAGTTGTATCCGGCCCCTGTCCGACGAGCGCGCTCAGCGGCGCAGCTCGGCGCCCAGTCGGGCGGCGAGCCGCACCGAGGCCTCGATCTCGACCTTGCGGATCGAGACGCTCTCGACGTTGAGGCCGAAGGGGACCCCCAACCGCCGGCAGAAGGCGATCAGGTCGACGGCCGTCGCGACCGCCTGCGCGTAGGAGGCGTCGAGGGTGTCATCGGCATGGCGCAGCTCGTTCTCGATCCAGCGCGGGACGGTGACGCCGAGCCACTGCAGGAATTCCAGCGTCTTGAGCGATCCGCAGACCGAGAAGCTGAGGATGATCGGCGCTGGCTCGAGGCTCCGGGCGGCGCACTCGTGGTGGTAGTCGGAGATCAGGTCCTTCGCCGCGTTGACGTCATAGACGATCTGCGTGATGAAGAAGGAGCACCCCGCCTCTTGCTTCGCGATAAGCCGCAGGTGCTCATCGCCCTGGCGGCCGTGTCGCTCGGCGATCGCGACCCCACCGAGCGGAAGCTCTGGCTGCACCTCCTCGCGCAGCTCGTAGGCCCGGGAGAGCGAGATGTGGACCGGCTTCTGGCGCGAGGACGACCCGACGAACACGGCCAATGCCCGCCGCGGATCCTGCCCCTCCAACCAGGAGCGGAAACCGTCCTCCTCGTACTTTCCGACCGCCCGGTAGACGATGGCGGGGACCTCCAGGCCGGTGAGATCGCGGACGAGATAGTCGGCGGGGTCCATCGTCGGCAGGAAGGGGAACGGGCGCTCCTCGGGATTGCGGTCGCTCTCGTCGTCGATGTCGTAGAGGACGAGGCCGTCGATCGCCAAAGACCGCAGCCGCTCCAAGGTAATCCGGGCGATCTCCGCGGCCTCCTGCGGGCTCGTGGTCAGTCGCGGCGGCGTCACCGCGAAAAGCAGGAACTCGCCCGATCGAGCAGCGGTGCCTAGTTGCAGAGTCACGCGCGAAACCGTAGTCGAGGGCGGGGCAAGGAATTTGGGGACGGGCCCTCGAAAGGGACCCCGTGCTGACCCGAGGGACCCTGCTCGCATCGATCGTGGCGGTCCTCATCGCCGCCGTCGGCGTCGCGTCCGCGCAGGCGGCCTTTCCAGGCTCGAACGGGCAGATCGCCTATCAGCGCCTGTCATTCCTCGAAAGTACCCCGGCCGGAGGATTGTTCGCCCATGCGCCGACTCGAGGCGGCGCCCAACGAGTGCTGTCTGGCGACGCCAGCGCCGAGGCGCCCGCTTACTCTCCCGACGGTCGCCTGGTCGTCTTCGCCGCCGACCTAGACTCCGTCGCGGCTACCCGTTCGCGGATCTACCTGATGAAGGTCGACGGCGGCGGCGTACGGCAGCTGACTGCCGGTGCCCAGCGAGATGGTCACCCATCCTTTTCTCCAGACGGGAGGAGCGTCGTGTTCGACCGCACCACGACCGGCTTCGATCACTACGCGCACATTTTCCGCGTCAAGGTCGACGGCAGCGGCCTACGACAACTGACCCATGGAGCCGAGGTCCGAGACACCGATCCGACCTTTGCGCCGAACGGCAAGACGATCGCCTTCGTCAGCGAACGCGCCGACGATGGGACTGGCGATCGCTTCGACATCTTCTCGATGAGGTCCGACGGGACGCGTCTGAAGCCGCTCATCGACGGGCCGCTGAAGGACGAGGAGCCCGACTTCTCTCCGGATGGCCGCTCGATCGCCTTCACCAGCAACCTGCACGATGGCCCGAACGTCTTCGTCGCTCGAGCGGACGGCCGTCGCGTGCGCCAACTGACCAAGGGTCGCGGCGGTTGCTTTCGCGGCCGTTGCTACCTGAGTCCTTCTTGGGCGCCTGACGGCAAGCACATCGCTTTCCTCGCTCAGGCCGGTGAAAGCTCGAACCTGGCGGTGATGCGGCCCAACGGCTCCGGGCTGAAAGTGATCGCCAAAGGCAGCGAAGGAGAAGAGGGCGCCGGCGGCCCGATTTTCGGCCCCGCCTGGGGCCCGGCTTCCCGCTAGCCCAAACGAGACGCTCAGTCGCCGGAACGGGAGCGCCTGGGGAGGACGGTGGGGGAGGTAAGCCCGGATGGACCGGGCCCGTCCTCAGCGCGCGACCTCTTCCACCGCTCCCGCCGCCGCCGCGACGTCGGCGCCGGAGCCGATTCCCTGGATGTCGGAGACCTGGGCCGATTTGGCCGCGCGGGTCCTCGTAGGCATCGTCGACCGCTGCCGCGAGCAGCTCGCGTTGCCGTTCGAGCGGCGGGCGGCGGGGTTCGGGGGCGGTTGCGAGCAGGTCGTCGAGGGCGGCGAAGAGGCGGCGTGCCACTTGCGGCGAGCCGGCGCCGGCGAGGGTCAGCTCCTCGAAGGCGAGGCGGACGTAGCCCTCCCAGGTGATCTGGCGGGCGCGTAGCCGGACGACCCCCTCGCGGTCGCGCCACTCGCCGCTGGTCAGCCGCCGCCCCGAGAGTTGGCGCAGGCAGTCGTGGAGCCGGTCGATCGCCTGCACGGCAGTGGTCGGGTCGTCGAAGGGCTGGGCGATGCTGCGCTCGGCGATGTCGACGAGTTTGCGGAAGCCGTAGGCGGGGTCGCGGGTGTGGGTCCGCTCGGCGCCGAGGACAACAGCCCGCGCCACCGCGGCCCGGTCGAGCTGGCCCTCGTCGCCCTCGACCCGGATCAGCGGCGCCCCTGACGGGACGAAGTCCCCCATCATCGGCACCAGCTCGAGCCGGCAATCGGCCGCGGCGGCAAGCTTCACCAAGCGCTCGCGATCGACCTCGCAGACCACCCCGGGTTGGCGGGCGGGGATCACGCCCGGCGCCGGCTCCCCGGCCTCGTCGGCCAGCGGTTCGCCGTAGCGGTTGTCGAGCTCGTCGCGCAGATCGTCGCCGACCAGGTCGATCAGGCCGGCGACGCGCATCGACTGACCGATGTGATGGATGTAGAGGAGGAGCGCCGCGAAGCTCATGAGGGCCAGCAGGTAGGCGACCAGCATCGTCAGCCCGGGCACCTCACCGCCCTCGCCGACCCGGCGGATCGAGAGGAGCGTGAAGGCGACGGTCCCGACGAAGATCCCGATCGCCCACTGGCTACGGCGGTCGTTGAGCAGCGAGCGGACGATCCGCGGCGAGAACTGTCCCATCGCGAGCTGGATCACGACCAGGCTGAGGCTGAGCACGAGCCCGGTCAGCTGCACCGTCGACGTGGCGATCGTCGAGAGGATCTGGCGGGCCGCGCTCGGCGAACCGGTGAGGGTGCTTGGCAGCAGGTCGAACCCGCTGGCGCTGTCGATCGCGGTCGTCACGAAAGAGAGCGCCGCCCCCGCGAGAAGGCAGCCGAGCGGAATCAGCCAGAGCTTCGACGAAGCCGACGCCAGGGCGTCGCGGGCCGCGGTTCTAGGCATTGCGCTTACCGTCGATCCCACCAGCTACCCGCTGCAGAGATTCTGAATTCGCCGCTAGGCAGCGTTCGCGGCTTCGGCGAAGGCGGATGGTACGTCCGGGGCAGAGGCAAAGTGGAGATGGACGTAGCTGGCGACGACGCTCCCCTGGATGAAACCGTCGCGGCGGGTCTGTCCGTCGCTGGTGGTGAGCTCATAGAGCGTGGCGTCGATCTCCGCGTCTGTGATCCGGGATTGATGGAACTCCTGTCCGCGTGCCTCGGTTCCGGCTGGTCCCAGAGGCGAGGAAGTGGTGGTGCGGGCGTTGACGTAGCTGATCGCCAGGTATTCGCGGTCCATGACGATGTCGAGTGGCAGGAGGCCGGCCATCTCGTGCAGCGAACCGTCGAAGTCGGTCAGCGACCGGGCCAGGTAGAGCAGGCCGCCGCACTCGGCATAGAGCGGCATCCCGGCGGCGGTCCGCCCGCGCAACTCCTCGGCGAGGGAGCGGTTGGCCGCCAGCTCTGCGGCAAAGCTCTCGGGATAACCGCCCCCGATGTAGACGGCATCGACAGCCGGCGGCAAGCGACTGTCGATAGTCGGGCGGAAGGGGACCAGCTCGAAGCCTGCCTCGCTCAACATCCGAAGGTTCTCCTCGTAGTAGAAGCAGAAGGCACGGTCGAGGGCGATTGCCAGCCTGGCGACCGGGGCGCCTCGCCTGGGGTTGGGCGCTCTCTGTTCGTCTGAGGCGCCGTGCCGTGCCAGCCGCGCCGCCTTCTGAATATCGAGGTAACCACTGGCCCGCCGGCGGGCCGCTTCGCGCGAGGACCGCATCGCATCGTTCTCCTCGACGGTGAGCAGGCCCAGATGCCTTTCTGGAATCTCCAGATCGGCGTCGCGGGGAATGGCGCCCCACACGAGCTTCCGATGCTCGGGCGGCAGGCCCTGCATGACCATCTCTGCGTGCTTCGAGCCGCCGACCCGGTTGAGAATCACCCCGGCGACCTCGACCGTGGGGTCGAACGCGATCAGGCCCGCGAGAACGGCCGCCGCGGTCCGCGTCATCCCGGCGACGTCGAGGACGACGACGACCGGCAGGCCCAGCAGCTCGGCAAGGTGTGCCGCGCTGCCGTGTCCTGTCCCGTCCGTCCCGTCGTGCAGGGCGCCCATCGCCTCGATCACGGCGATCTCGGCATCCTCGCTCCAGCGCCGGTAGGAGCGCAGCACTCCCTCGTCGCCCATCATCCAGAGATCGAGGTTGATCGCTCCCCGTCCAGCCGCCTCGCTCAAATAGGCGGCATCGATGAAGTCGGGGCCGAGCTTGAACGGCTGAACGACGTGCCCCGCCTCTCGGAGCGCACGGATGAGGGTCGCGGTGACGGTCGTCTTGCCGGCGCCGCTGTGGGTCGCCGCGACGATGAAGCCCGGCGCCTGGATTTGCTCCCGCTTCACGATCGGCGTTTCATACAGGGTGCGGCCACCCCTGTGGGCTGCCTCGGCCGGGCAGTCAGCCGATGGCCGCCTCGTAGGCCTCCTCGGCACCGAGGAACGGCGCCAGGGTGACGTAGGCGAAGGTCGGCACCAGCTCGAGGAGGCGCCCGGGGCCTTTGTCGTTGACGAAGTCGTACAGGAGGGCGTAGAGGGCACCGCCGATCGCCTCGGCCGCGATCGGGGGGATGCCATCGGCGATCTCGTAGCCGGGTTGCAGCAGCCCCTCCATTCCCTCGGTCACCATCTCCCTCTGCTCGAGTGCGCGTTTGCCGGCCGCATACATCTCGACCGCGCCGAGACGGCCGTACTCGGGCTCCTCGGCGGCGAAGTGGAGCATCGCTTCCTGGGTGTCGTGGACGGCGCGCGGCCAGCTGCCGCCGCGGCGGAATGCGGGGAGGGCGGCGGCGAGCATCTGCGAGGAGCCGCTGTCGAGCGCGGCCACCATCGCGTCCTCCTTGCTCTCGAAGTGCTCGTAGAAGGTCCGCTGCGAGGTCCTCGCCCGCTCGACGATGTCCGCGATCTTCGTCTCCCGGTAGCCCTTTTCGGAGACGACCGCGGCAAGCGCGCGGAGCAGCCGCTCGGCGGGAGTCGAGGGCTGCTGGCGCTCCTCGAAGGAGAGCGACCTGACCGTGCGGGTGCGGCGAGCACGGAGTCGCCGGGGGGGCGGTGGCACGGAAAGGACCCACCGCCACAGTTCCGGCGCCAGGGCCGGGAGCTCGGACTCTTCCTCGCGCAGCAGGCGCTTGTAGATCACCTTCTGGACTCCGCCGATGAGCGCCCGGACGATCTCCCTCGGCATGCCCTGGCGCTCCGGGATCCTCTCGAAGGTCTGTGTCAGGAACTGCTCGAGCCGGTCGACGGTCCGGTCGAGCAGCGCCGCCGCCTCTGGCCCCGCCGCGTAGATCTCGACCAGGCACGCCTTGGCGGCGGCGGGCTGGGTGGCGATTCGCTCCAGCGAGGCTTCGAAGACGGCACGGGCCTGCTGCTCGGCGCCACCGAGACCGGAGGCCGCGGCGAACTCCAGCGCCGGGCCGAAGACCGCCTCCGTCATCGCCAGGAAGCAGTCCTGCTTGTCCTTGAAGTGTTCGTAGAAGCTGCTCTTCGAGACCCCCGAAAGCTCGCTCAGGTCCGCCACCGTGGTCGCCTCGTAGCCCTTCTCGGCGACCGTCGCGACCATCGCACCGAAGAGGCGCTCGCGCTGACTGATCGCGGTCCGGGCGTCTTTCGAGCCGCCACCCGGCCGCATCTTCCGGGTCTGCAGCTCGCTTGCATCTCCCCACGGGGTGATGACCATCCAGCGACCATATCTTGGTCCGTGAATGTCCTTGAATGTCGAGGGGCAGAGTCAAGGAGGCTGGTACAGAAGTGATTGTTTCGTCTCGGGACGAGACTAACGGTTGTCGGCCTTTATTCGGCTTTCCCATGCGGTGCATTGCACCCTCTGGATTTCTCACGTTCGCACCAATGTCGAGAAGGAATTGACAAGTTGGTCCTTGTATGTTCCTATTTCTGCCGATGCCGAGGCGACTCTCCATCCGGGATACGCGGATCGCGGCGGTGATCGCGGCCCTGCTGCTGACAGTGCTCCCAGCCTTGCTTCCGCCCGCGGCGAGGGGGACCGGACCGGACGGAAGTCGCCCTCAACTCTCGGCCGCCTTCAGCGTCCGCGGCTCGAACGGCTACCGGATCGACGTCGAACGCAACGGCGGGACCCTGACGGTCGCCGTCTCCGGAGGGCGGCCGCCGATCGGGACGTTCTCCCGCGGCGGCGTTCCGCGGCCGCCGAGCAAAGGGAACGGCGCCACCAGCGTCTATCGAGCCCGCGTCCCGGGCTCCGACCCCCGACGGATCGATGCCAGGCTCGGTCGTCTCGGGCGGATCGCCGTCGACTTCGAGCCCTCCGGGCGGACCCGCGTGACCCGCATGCGGTCCGGCGACGGGACCGGGTGCGGGGAGGGGATCCGGGTGAGGCGCCGCCTCGGCGCCTTCGTCGGCACGGTCGAGTTCCAGGGCGAGGGCGGCTACACCTCGGTGCGGGCGGCGCGCGTCCCGGGCTCCGTCGGCACCCCCCTCGCGCGTGGTTGCGCGGGTGCCTCCAGCTCCTCGCGCGCCGGAGCCGTCCTCAGCGCCGTCAACCGTCGCACGAGCACCCGGTTCGAAGCGAAGACGACGGCCGCGGGAGCCGTCTTCCTGGCCACCTGGCAGGAACCGCTCGGCGACGGGATCGTCGTCTGGCGCCGGGCCTACGCCGGGGCCCCCCGCGACGCCTTCACCTTCGGCGACGGCTCGGGCTGGGCGCGGGTCTCGCCGCCGGCGCCGTTCACCGGCTCCGCCCGCTACACCGCCGGCGCCGATGGCGTCCGGCACTGGAGAGGGACCCTGGCGGCGACCTTTCCCGGAGTGGCTACCCCGATGACCGGCCCCGGCTTCCAAGCGCAGCTCGTGTCTTCGCGATGACCCCCGGCGGCCTTGCTGACGACTTCGAAGCCGCCCGGCGGATCCTCGAGCGGCAGGTCCGCGAGGCTTGCGCCGGCCATGAGGGCTGGGTGGAGGGGACGGTCGCCGGCGTCTACGCGGCGCTCGAGTTCGTCGCCTGCAACCCGGCCGCGGCCCGGGTCCTGACCGAGCGCGCCGCTGAGCGCTGGAAGGGGCAGGAGCCGCGGTTTACGGCGATGGTCGACCGCTTCGCCGCGCTGCTCGAGCGCGGGGCCCCGCCGGCGAACCCGCGCCTTCCCGACCCTCGCGGCGTCGTGCTCTGCATCGTCAAGCTCGTCAATCTCCGGGTCGAAACCGGGCGGTCCGACGAGGTGATGGAGAGTGCCCCCGACCTCGCCTTCCTCGCCCTGATGCCCTTCGTCGGCTTCAGCCGAGCCCAGGAATGCTCTCAACTGACCGCGGCGGCGTAGGCCTTCTCGGCGCCGAGGAACGGGGCCAGGGTGACGTAGACCGCCGTCGGCACCAGCTCCAGCAGCCGCTCCGGCCCGTTTGCCTTGACGAAGTCGTAGAGCAGCGCGTAGAGCGCGCCCCCGATTCCCTCGGGCGCCAGAGGCGGCGCCTGTGGGGCGACGGCGAAGCCGGTCGCCAGCAGTTCCTCCATGCTCTCGGTCACCCGCTCGCGCTGCTCCAGCGCCCGCTTCCCCGCCGCGTACATCTCGACCGCCCCGAGCCGCCCGTACTCGGGCTCTTCGGCGGCGAAGCGGAACATCGCCTCCTGGGTCAGCCGCACCGAGCTGGGCCAGTCGGCGGCGCGGCGGAAAGCCGGCAGCGCCGCCGCCAGCATCTGCGCCGAGCCGCTGTCGAGCGCGGCGACCATCGCCGCTTCCTTGTCGGCGAAGCTCTCGTAGAAGGTCCGCTGCGAGGTGTGGGCCCGGTCGACGATCTCGGCGACGGTGACCTCGGCGTAGCCGCGCTCGGAGACCTCGGCGGCCATCGCCCGCAGCACCCGCTCGGTCGGGAGGACGGCGGCCTGGCGCTGCTCGAACGGGCGCGGGCGGACCGCGCGGCGGCGGCCGGGGCGCAGCGGCCCGGGCGGCGGCGGGATGCAGAGCACCCATTCCCAGAGTTCGGAGGCGAGCGCCGGGAGCTCGGCCTCCTCGCCGCGCAGCAGCCGCTTGTAGATCGCCTTCTGGACACCGCCGACGATCGCCCGCACGATCTCCGGCGGCAGGCCCCGTCGCTCGGGGATCCCGTCGAGCATCCGCGTCGCCGCCTCGGCGACGCCGTTGACGATCCGCTCCAGCATCGCCGCCGCCTCTGGGCCGGCGGCGTAGATCTCGACCAGGCAGGTCTTCGCCGCGGCGGGCTGGGCGGCGATCAGCGCCAGCAGCGAGCCGAACGCCTCGCGCCCCTGCGCCTCGCTCATCGCCCCGGCCTCACGGGTGAGCCGCTCGAGCGCCGGGCCGGTGAGCGCGTCGACGGCGGCGAGGAAGCACCCCTGCTTGTCCTCGAAGTGGTTGTAGAAGGCGCTGCGCGAGACGCCGGAGAGCTCGACCAGGTCGGCGACCGTGGTCGCCTCGTACCCCCGCTCGGCGACGGTCGCGACCAGTGCCGCGAAGAGCCGTTCCCGCTGGTTGCGCTCGGTCTGCGCCCGCGACTGCGCGGCGCCCGGCTTCAACTTGCGGGAGCGGAGGCTGTTGGCATCTCCCCAGGGGGTTGGTCTGTCGTTGGTACGCATATGACTGGAAACTTTGGACGGGCTGTAGAGCCGGGATTTTCGGCGTTGCAGAGCCATTCTATGGGCAATCTTAGATTGGATGCAAGAACCTCTTTCGGTGGGGTGCCTTGACAAAATGGTAATTCTACGTTCTGATTTCAACAGGAGAGAAACGGCCGACCGCCTCGGCCAGGGATCCCGTTGACGGGTTGGACGAGGCAAGTGCCATGGGACAAGGAGAGAGATACGTGGGACGCCAACCGAAGGCACCGATCGCAACCTGCGCGCTGTTGGCGCTCGTCCTCACCGCGGGGGTGAGCTCCGCCGTGGCGTCCCCGCCGACGGTCTCGGTCGACCCCGCCTCGAGCGTCTCCTACACCTCCGCCCACCTCTCGGGCAAAGTCGATCCCCAGGACCGGGAAACGACCTACCACTTCGAGTACCAGGAAGCCGCGATCTGGTGGATGGGCTACATCAGCGGCCCCACCCAGGGGCCGCTGCTGGTCAACTCCGGTGAGACGACCGTCGAAGAAGACCTCACCGGGCTGAAACCGGGGACCGAATACGTCTTCCGCCTGGTCGCCGAAAACCCCGACGGCCAGACGCTCTCCGCCGAACCGGACCCGACCTTCACCACCTTGACCGTCGACGCTCCCACGGTTTCGATCGACGCTCCCTCCTCCGTCACCACCTCGAGCGCCCACTTCTCCGGCACCATCAACCCGAACGCCCCCGGCGGCAACCCGCCCGCCTACGACGTCGAATGGCACTTCGAGTGCACGCCCGCCTGCCCGGGCCTGACCGGGACGATCCCCGCCGACGCCAATCCCCACACCGTCGAAGCCGACGCCACCGACCTCAAACCCGGCACCGCCTACACCGTGGCCCTGGTGGCAACCAACGCCGGCGGCTCGGCAACCGCAGGGCCTGAGAGCTTCAGCACCCCGGCGGTGGCCCCGACGGTCTCTGACCTGCGCGCCTCGGCCCTGCCGAGCGAAGCAACGCTCGAAGCCGTGATCGACTCGGGCGGAGCGGCGACGAGCTTCCACTTCGAGTACGGGCCGACCTCCGCCTACGGCAGCTCGACCCAGGCGCAGGTCACCCCGGCCGTCGCCGGCGAGGGACCGGCCATCGGCCACGTCGCCGGGCTCGTCCCCGGCCAGACCTACCACTACCGCCTCGTCGCCAGCAACTCCGCCGGCGCCGTCGAGTCGCCCGACCAGACGTTCGTCACGCCGACCGAGATGCCGAGCGTTCCCCAGGTCGGCCCCGGCCTCGTCCCCGGCAAGGGCTTCCTGCCCGACGGGCGCGGCTGGGAGAAGGTGACCCCAGAGGACAAGGGGGGAGTCGACGTCGCCGGTGATTCATATGACGCCCGCACCAAAGTCTCGGCCGACGGCAATTCCATCATGTACACCTCCCACGGTGTATTCGCGGGAGCCCCTAGTGGCGGGTACCCGAGCTTTTACAAAGCGGCGCGTGGTGCCGACGGCTGGACTTCGCAATCGCTGCTCCCCAAGTCCGTCGCAAGTGTCGTCGGTGGAGTTGGAGGTGGTGGACGAACGGCGGCTGTCCTCTTCGCAAATGACGAGCTGACCCGCTGGGTCGTCGAGACGAATACGCCCCTCGGGCCGGGCGCAAGCGAGTACGTGCCGAACCTCTATACGCGCCTGCAGGCTAGTGACTTCCGGTTGCTAACCCCAGATGGCCCCTCCTACCAGGATGCGCTCTTTTTTGGAGCCCCCGATTTTCGGGCGGCCTTGCAGGACGGAGAGCACATCGTGTTCAACTCGACCCATCAATTCACCCCCGATGCTCCTGCCGGGTTCTCGGACAAGCTGTACGAGTCCGTCGACGGGGTGGTTCGATTGGTCGGGATCCTGCCGGATGGCACCCCCATGGACAAAGCTTTCGCGGGGTCAAATGGATTGAGCACCAATCACGCACTTTCCGACGATGGTCGGCGCTTGTACTTCACCGATACCTACGGCGGACCCGGAACGGTCTATCTCCGCGAGGACGAACAGACCGTAAAAGTCGCAGACGATGCAATCTTCTATAACGCGACGGCGGACGGGCGGTACATGGTCTACCGCCGGATTGGAGCAACCTCGACTGTCTTCAGGTACGACGCGGAGACCGGCACCAGCGAAGAGATTTCAGTCGACAGCGAGCCTGGCGATGGCGAAGATCCGGCAGTACGCACGGTGCTGGCCACGTCAGAGGATCTCTCGTCGGTGTACTTCGCGGCGCAAGGAGCTCTTTTGCCGGGACAGGAAGCCGTCCAAAAAACGCCGGGGAGCGCTGATGCAGCTATATATCTTTGGAGGGGTGGAGAGGTCCGCCTCGTCGCGACGCTGCGAAATGTTCGTGATGCGTTCGAAGCGGGTCCCAGCACGGACGTTTTTGTATCTCCTCCAAGATGGAATATTTGGACCTCGAATCCAAATGTGTCCTGGTCGCCTGACGGTGATGTCCTGGCGTTTGCCACGACCGCGGAAGTCACCGGATACGACGCGGAGGGCTATCGACAGGTCTACAGGTATGACGCCGACACGTCCGATCTCCGTTGCATTTCCTGTCTGAACCGACGGGCCAATGGAGATTCGACGCTACAGAGTCCCCAGCCGCCAGGAGGAGGAACCCACGCGCGGGCTTTTGGTCCGGCGAATTACGTCTCCGATGACGGGCGTCAGGTCGTCTTCAGCAGCGCCGATGCCCTGGTCCCGCAGGACTCGAATGGAAAGCTCGACGTATACCGGTGGAAGGAAGGGGAGGGGCTCCGGCTCCTCTCCCCCGGAAGCACGCCCTTCGACTCGCGGCTGCAGTCGGCGAGCCCCGACGGGCGGGATGTGTTCTTCGCCACCCGGGCCCGGCTTTCCGCCGGGGACCAGGACGATCTGGTCGATCTCTACGACGCCCGCGTCGGCGGAGGCTGGCCGGACCCCCCGGCAGTGAAGACCGAGTGTGCGAGTGAATCGTGCCAGGGTGCCCTGCAGGTAGCCCCGGAGGCGCGGCGCCTCGGGAGCTCGGCCATCCAGACGCGAGCCAAAACCTCCCGGCACCGAGCGCTGGCGGTCCGCAAGCGTCGGGTCCGTCTGGCTCCGTCCGGGGCGCAGCTTCTGATTCCGGTGACCGTCACTGCTGCCGGGACCGTGCGGGTCGCGGTCAGCGAGAAGACCGGCGACGGCTGGGAGGCTGCGGCTCAGGACAAGGTGAACATCGCCGCCCCCGGGAGGCACCTGCTCAAGATCCCCCTCCCGGATGGGACGAGGCGTTCCATCCGTGAAGGAGAGCGGATCACGCTCAAAGCGAGCGTGTGGCTCGCGGGAACCGACAAACGCACTGTGGTGTCACTCAGCGCAAAGAGGGGGCGGTAAGCATGTGGATCATCGGCAACGGAAAAGCGGGCATCAGGAATCTCGCTGTCGCTCTGCTTGCTGCGCTCTGTGCGCTGGTTGGCCTCGCCGCAACCGCCGGGATGGCGCCTGCGGCTATGGACGTCACTGACTTCGACGGGCGGGCGACGGCTGGGCCGGATGGCGAGCTTTTCACCCAGGCGGGTGGTCACCCTTACGAATTCCAGACCGACATCGACTTTGCCGGAGAAATCGACGAGGTCGGCCTAGAAGTTCCGGTGGAGGACGTCAGAACCGTGAGGGTCGATCTGCCGCCAGGCTTGGTCGGCAATGTGACCGCGATGCCACTTTGCGAGGCCCCTGATTTCTTCGCCGGCGGTACCCAGTCCGCATGTCCTTACGACACCCAGGTCGGCCTAGTGATCGTGAAAACGCCGCTGGTGCCGGTGCCGATGCATGTGCAGCTGTTCAATCTCGTGCCTCCGAGCGAAGATGTGCCGGCGGCATTTGGTTTCAAGTTTTTCGGTGTGCCCGTGCTGCTGAGGGCCTCTGTCAGGTCGGGTGGTGATTACGGTGCAACTGTAACCTCGCGTGATACCAATCAGGGCTTGCAGGTTGTCGGCAGCACCGTGAAGTTCTGGGGTCTCCCGGCTGATCCTCGTCACGATAGGGAACGATGCAGGTTGTTTCAAAACGCCGCTCCGGTTCCAGGTTGCAACGGCGAACCGGGTACGGATACCGGCCCCAACTCCGTAAACCTTCCCGAGGTTCCGCTCCTCACCATGCCGACCAGCTGCCCCCCTCCCGGCGTCGGGCTGCCGTTCACCGCGATGGTCGACTCCTGGCAGACGCCGGGTGTGTTCGACGAAGCGAGCTTCGTCACCCATCTTCCTCCGCAGTACCCGGCGCCGCCGAGTGAGTGGGGACCGGCTCAGGGGACTACCGGCTGCGATGCGGTTCCGTTCGATCCCTCAATCGACGTCCGTCCCGGCTCCTCCGCCGCGGGCGAGCCCACCGGCCTCCACTTCGAGGTCAGCTTTCCCGAGGGCGGGCTCCTGACCCGGGAAGGCCGCGCCACCTCGCATCTGCGCGACATCTCGGTGACGATGCCCGAGGGCCTGACGATCTCGCCGGCCGGCGCCGCCGGCCTGGGGTCGTGCACCGACGCCGAGTTCGGCGAAGGCACCGACCGCGAGGCCGCCTGCCCGGAGGCCTCCAGGGTCGGCACGGTCGAAGCCGTCACCCCGGTCCTCAGCCGACCGCTGAACGGCGAGCTCTACGTCGCCGCCCAGCAGGGCCAGGACCCCGAATCGGGTTCGATGTACCGGCTCTTCATGACCCTGAACGGATCCGGCGTGGAAGTGAAGCTGACCGGCCACGTCCGCGCCGATGCGAAGACCGGGCGCCTGACCGTCAGCTTCGAGGACAACCCCCAGCTGCCGGTCTCCACGGTCGCGGTCGACCTCAAGGCGGGCCCCAGGGCCCTGCTGGTCAACCCGCCGCAGTGCGGTGAGAAGACCGTCACCGCGACCCTGCTCGGATGGTCGGGGCGCACCGTCGAGCGCTCCTCGACCTTCTCGGTCGACGGCGACTGCGACGGCGCCTCCCGCTTCACGCCGTCCCTCGAAGCCGGGACCGAGAACCCGGTTGCGGGAGCGTCTTCCCCCTTCCTCCTGCGTCTGAGCGGCCTCGAGGGCCAGCCGAACGTCTCGGCGATCGAGGCGACCCTGCCCGAGGGCCTGCTGGCCAAGCTCAAGGGCATCCCCTACTGCCCCGAGGCCCAGGCGGCCGGCGGCGAGTGCCCGGCGGCGAGCCAGGTCGGGACGGCGACGGTGGGGGCCGGCAGCGGCTCCAACCCGATCTACGTCCCCCAGCCCGGCAAGGCCCCGACCGCGATCTATCTGGCGGGCCCCTACAAGGGCGCTCCGCTCAGCATCGTTGTCAAGGTCCCCGCCCAGGCCGGGCCGTTCGACCTCGGCACCGTGGCGGTGAGGAACGCCCTCCACATCGATCCCTCCACCGCCCAGGTGACCGCAAAGTCAGATCCGCTGCCGCAGATCATCGCCGGGGTGCCGATCTCCTACCGGGACATCCGGGTGGAAATGGACAGGCCCGACTTCATCCTCAACCCGACCTCCTGCGAGCCGATGGCGGTTACCTCGTCGATCGCCTCGGTCGCCGGCCTCACGGCGAACCCTTCGTCTCGCTTCCAGGCCGCCGATTGCGCCGACCTCGGGTTCAAGCCGAAGCTATCTCTGCGCTTCAGCGGCGCGCCTCCCCGCCGCGGCGGCTACCCGAAGCTGACGGCGACGCTGACGATGCCGGAGGGCGGGGCGAACATCGGCAAGGCGGTGGTGACGATGCCGGAGACGGAGTTCCTCGAGAACGCCCACATCCGCACCGTCTGCACCCGGGTGCAGTACGCGGCGAACCAGTGCCCGAAAGGCTCGGTCTACGGCTATGCGAAGGCGTGGACGCCGCTGCTCGACGAGCCGCTGCAGGGCCCGGTCTACCTGCGCAGCTCCAGCAACACCCTGCCCGACCTGGTCGCCTCGCTCGACGGGCAGATCCACATCGACCTGGCCGGCCGGATCGACTCGGTCGACGCTCGCTTGCGCAGCACCTTCTGGGCGGTGCCCGACGCGCCGGTGAGCAAATTCCAGCTGACCATGCAGGGCGGTCGCAAGGGGTTGCTGGTCAACAACACCAACCTCTGCGCGACGACGCCCCGGGCCGATGCCCGCTTCACCGCTCAGAACGGCAAGGTCGCGAACGGCAGCCCGAAGGTGAAGGTCACGGGCTGCGGGAAGAAGCAGCGAAAGTAGGCGACTCCGGTTGACATCGGCGGCATCACCCACACCGCGAGCGCTGGCAGCGCTCGCGGTGTTCGTCGTTGCGGTGGCGCTCGTCGCCGCGGTCGCGGAGAGGGTCAACGGGGAGCAGCGGCAGCGCGGCAACCTCGTCGTCTCCCTCGACGGGTCGCTCTCGCCGCTGTCGCTGCCGCGGGACCGGCCGGCGCCGGTCTCGGTGCGGCTCGAAGGCGGGCTGCGCACCGACGACGGCAGCCTGCTGCCGCGGGTCGAGCGGATCGAGCTCGGCCTGCCCCGCCAAGGGGTACTCGATACGCGGGGGCTGCCGACCTGCTCGCCGCGCCGCCTGCGGTTCGCGACCACCGAGCGGGCGCTGGACGCTTGCGGCCGCGCCCTGGTCGGGCACGGGCGCCTCGACGCCCAGGTCGTCCTGCCGAGCCAGGCGCCGTTCGGGATCCACGCGCGCCTGCTCGCCTTCAACGCGCGGATAGGTGGCCGCAGGGCGGTGGTGGTGCACGGCTTCGCCGAGTACCCCGGGACGATCGCGGTCCTCGTCTTCAAGGTGCGCCGGCAGCCGGGGCGGCTCGGGACCACTCTGGTCTCCAGGCTGCCGCCCGCCCTGGGTCCCTGGCCGCGGGTCGCGCGTTTCCGGATGAGCCTGTTCCGGCTTTTCACCCACCACGGCGAGGAGCGCAGCTTCATCAGCGCGTCGTGCCCGATCCCCCCTGCGCTGAGCGCCGGGTTCTTCTCCCTTGCCAAGGCCGGTTTCGTGCTCGACGGAGGGGCGCGGATCGAGGCCGAGATAACCCGCAGCTGTCGCGCCAAGGGATAGTAATGGTACGGAAACGAGCGAGATATACTCGCTCGAAACCGCTTCAAAAAGCGGCTGTACAAGTCGTCCCGATTTGCAGTCGAGTCATTTGGTATGTCTACGTTCATATCCTTCCGCGATTGACAAAGGGGGCGCAGGGTGGGGCGCAAGAGCCGCGGCGGCGGGAAGTTCCTGCGGGAGGCCGCCCAGGACCCCGATACCTTCGCCCGCTGCTGTCTCCGCTTCGAGCAGGCGATCGAGTCGGGCTGCCGTGGTGATCGTCCCTGGGCCCAGGGTGTAGCCGCCAGCGTTCATGCCGCCCTCGAGTTCGCCGAGGCGGAACCGGTGGACGCTCACGTGGTCGTGGTCCATTCCGCATCCAGGCGCTACGGCGGCTCTGCCGCCTTCGGGGCCTTGGTCGATCGGCTCGCCGCGCGCCTGACCGAACGGGCTCCACCGGTTCCGTGTCCCGAGCGGACGGCCCGCAGTGTGATCCTGCGCGTGATGCGGCAGATCCTGCTCCAGCTGGAGCAGCCTCGCGGCGACCCGACCGCGATCTCGGCCGATCTAATCGTCTTCGCCCTCACCCCTTACGTCGGCTTGACAGAGGCCAGGCGGTGGGCCTTCAAGCAGACCGTCAAGGTCAAGGTCCCGAAGAAGAAATAAGCGCTAGTCGTCCCACCGGTCGCGCTCGCCCTCGACGTCGTCCACGTCCGCCTTGAGGTTTCTGCGCGTGAACGGCACGGCGCGATCCTACGCCACCCCCAGAGGTACCCTGCCTGGAATGCCCGAATCGGTGAAAGCCCGGACTGTGTCCGGAGGTGTCGTGCACGAGCTGCCCGAGGATCTGCGCGAGGCGCTGATCGCCGATGCGACCGTGCTGGATGCCTGGGAGGACATCACGCCGCTGGCCCGCAATGAGTTCATCTGCTGGGTCGAGGACGCCAAGCAGCAGGTGACGCGGGAACGGCGGATCCGCCGGACCCGGGAAGAGCTGGAGGAAGGCATGCGCCGCCCCTGCTGCTGGCCCGGGTGCAAGCACCGCGAGCGCACCGGCAAGCCCTAGTTCCGGCGTTCGCCATGCTCGCCCGGTTCGGTCCCGGCATTCCGCAGTCCCTGGGCAGATGGGCCGTGCGCGTGCTCGAGGGGATCCGGAGGGGCGACGAGGCGGACATCGCCCGGGCGATCGAGGAGCTGAGCCGGACGCGGCGCTACCTGGCGCCACTCGCCTACGCGGTTGGCGGGATCGCGATGCTGCTCGGAGGGGTGCGGCTGCTGTTCTCGAACTGGCGGCTGACGCTGATCCAGCTCCTGCCGGCGATCTGGATCTGGCTGGCGATGTACAACCTGCGCGCGCACCTGCTCCACGACCGCGAGTTCCGTGAACTGGAAGGGCCGCTGGTGGTCCTGCTGATCACGGCGATCACGGCGATCACGATCGGCGCCTTCTTCTTCAACGCGGTCTTCGGCTTCGCCGTCGCCCAGGAGGGCGCGCCGCGGGTGCGCCGCGCGATTGACGAAGCGCGGGGGAGGCTGGCGCCGATCGTCGTCACCGGCGGCGCGCTCGGGCTCGCTCTCGGCGTCGCGGTCCTGCTCGCGCCCCGCGCCGGAGAGCCCTGGTTCGCGGTCTCGCTCGGCGTCGTCATCGGCCTGATGATGGCCGCCTACGTCGCGGTCCCCTCCCGCCTGGTCGGGGTCGAAACCAGGGCCTCGCGCCGCGACCGCCTCTCCGCCAGCGCCGTCGGCGGCCTGCTCGGCGTCGCCCTCGCCGCGCCGCCCTACGCCCTCGGCCGGATCGGGTTGCTGATGATCGGCTCGCCGCTGCTCCGCATCCCCGGCTTCGTCGTCTTCCTCGTCGCCGCGACCCTGCAGGCCGGCGCGACCAGTGCCGTGCGCGCGGTGAAGCTGGGCGCGCGGTTGAAGGCCGCGCCCGCTTCGCCCCCGGGCCGGAGCTAGACGACGGCCAGCGGGTTGACCGGCCCGGCGGTCGCGCCCGCGACCTTCGCCGGGGCGGCGATGAAGAGGAACTCGCCGCGGTCGAGCGCCGCGAGCGGGCGGGTGTCGACGTTCTCGAGGATGAAGGTCCCGGTTTCGGCCAGCAGGTGCTGGTGGACGGGGAAGACCTGGCCGCGGCGGTCCTCCTCGGGGGGAACGACCTCGAACCCCCAGTTGTCGGCGCCGACGAGCGAGACACGGCGGCCGGTCAGCCACTCGGCGGCTTCCCAGCCGGCGCCGGGCTCGCTCTTCAGGTAGCGGCGCGGGTCCTCGCGGTAGAGCCGTCCCCAGCCGGTGTGCAGGAGGACCGCGTCGCCGGCCTCGATCGTCAGCCGCTGCCGCCGGCAGGCTTCCTCGAGGTGGGTAGCCCCGACGACGAAGCCGCCCGCGAGGCTCTCTGCTCCGAGCAGGCCGGCAAGGTCGAGGCAGACTCCCCGGGCGATCCAGGGGACGGCCTGCTCGATGCCGAGCGTCCGCAGCCCGGCGGGCTCGAAGACCTCCTCGAGCGTGCGGCCGTTGTAGAAGCGGCCGTCGATGCCGCTGTGTCCCAGCGCGTCGATGTGGCAGCCGCTGTGGAGGCTGCCGGCGAGCTGCTCTTCGAGGTAGGTGTCGCCGTTGCTGGAGCGGGCGCGGTGCTGCTCGCTCGCCCCGTGGGCGAGCAGCGAGTGCTCCCAGGGCCGCCCCTCCCAGCGCGGTGAGTCCGCGTCGAGCGGGGGCGCCAGCTCGATCACCTCGCCGCTGACCGGTATCCGCAGCGCCGCCAGGACGCGCTCCGGGGTCAGCTCGTTGCCGGAGCCCCGCGTGTCGCCGGCCCCGTACCGTGACTGCCCCCCGCGGGTGCTCAAGCCAGCAGGCGCCGGCTCTGGTCGACGCAATAGGGCTTGCGAGCCTCGAAGTTGCGGGCGACGTTGACCCGCTTCAGCCAGCGGTCGCGGCCGCTGTAGGTGGGTTTGAAGGGGCGCCGGCCGTGGACCGCCCGGTGGTTGTTGAGCAGCAGCACGTCGCCCGGTGTCAGGACCACTTCTGTGAGGTGCTCGTCGATCGCCTGGCAGAAGCCTGTGACCGCGTCGCGGACGTCCTCCTCGTCGCTGGCGACCGACATGTAGGCGGGGTCGACGCACATCTGCAGCCCGTTTCCGTTTTCGCTGAGGATCGGCCGCGGCTTCACGGCGGACTCGGTCCAGTCCTCGATCCCGGCCTCCTCCGCGCCGGCCGCCTGCGCGTCGTCGGCCGCGATCCGCACGCACGGCTCGAACAGCTCGGCGGGCAGCTCCAGATCCGACTTGATGTCGGTCAGCGAGGAGACGGTGGTCGGCGCGCCGGTCGGGTTCCGCAGGCAGAAGAGGCAGATGAAGTCGGCCCGGCCCGGGTGGTAGGCGTCCTCGGTGTGCCAGGCGAGCTCGATCTTGCTGCTGGCTCCGACCTGCTGTTCGGCGAAGGCCTCCATCGGGATGATGTCGTTGACCAGGTGGCCGTGCTGCTGGGTCGCCCAACCGAAGACCGAGCCGAGGATGGTGCCGTAGAGCATCACGAGCATCTCGTACTCGAGCGATGTCCGCGTCGTTGTCGGGTCCTTCTGGTCGACCGGGGTCGGGCCCAGGTCGCGCTCGCAGATCATGTGGCGCTTGACCAGGACGAAGTCGGCCTCGGGGTCTTCCATGTAGGCGCCGATCTCCTCGACTACCCGCGCCGGCATCTCCGCCGGGTAGCGGTCCAGGTCCCGCAGCAGCGACTCCTCGTCGCTCGAGCCGTACTCGCGCCCCAGCGAGCGGCTGAGACGGCGGATCTCGATCGCTTCGTCGGCGGTCAGCTCAATCTCGAGCACGATCCACCCCGCTGAAAGGCACGCCCGACCGGATTCGAACCGGCAACCTACGGCTTAGAAGGCCGTTGCTCTTCAAACCCGTCCGCTGGCGCAGCTCGCTCTCGCACGACCGCGTGGTGCCATGAGCTTTTGACTCACTTGCGGGCACCTCGGCGCCGCCAGCCAGAGGCTGGAGGTCCGTCCCCTTGCGAAAGACAGACGCCGAGACCTTCACTACGCCTTGTATGGATTCTTGAACCAATTGAGCTACGGGCGCAAGATGTGGAGAAGCCTGGTTCATCGCCCTCATGCCTCCACCAGAAGGGGTGGGGTGGGGCGGATCGCGTCAGCCGCCGCCGGGCGGCCGACCGCGAAGCCGAGGGCGCGCATCGTCCGCGACAGGGCGGGGCGCGCGGCGGGGCCCGGATCCGGGGCGGAGAGGAAGCTTTCCGAGAGCCGCACCAGGTAGCTGGCGAGCACGGTGGGGTCGCGGCGCTCGATCGCCTGGGCCAGTACCGGGCGGAACTCCTGCGACTGCATGATCCCGGCCCGGGGGAGGTGAGGGTGCGGGGCGTCCGGGTCAACCGCGTTGGCTCGGCTCCAGGCCTCGGCGATGGTCCAGGCCGGCCCCGACCGCTCCTCGAACAGGCGCTCGGCGGCGAACGGGAGCGGCTGCAGCATCGGCGCGCAGAGGAAGCTGGTGCGGGCGAGGACGTCGGCCAGCTCGGCGCAGGGGACGCTCCCTTCGCCGATCTGCTCCAGGGCGGCGACCGCCGGGCTGGCGCCCAGCTCGTCGAGGAAGTCGTCGATCCAGACCACGTCGCCGTTGCTCGAGCCGATCTTGCGGCCCTCGGCGGTGACCATCCCGTAGTAGAGCCACTCGTAGCTCTTCTCGGACTCGTCCGGAAGCAAGCGGAGGAGCAGGTCGGCCACGACCGTCTGCGCCGGCCGCCACTCGTCGCCGAGGACTTCGAGGAAGGAGACCTCGGGGTCGAGCTCGTCGACGATCCGGTGGCAGACGGCGAGAACCCGGGCGCACTCGGTGGGCACCCCCTCGGCGTTGAGCAGGACCATCGTCGCGTACTCGGGACGGCCGCTGCGGTAGACGACGCCGCCGGTCGCCTCCCGTTCGAACAGGCCCATGTCCAGACCGCGCTGGATCAGCTTGCGGGCTCGCGGCACCTCGTCGGACTCGAAGTCGTAGACGTCGATCGAGAGGCCGAGCCGCTCCAGGGTGCGCTCGTGGCCGGCGAGGACCCAGCTGCGGATCCGGCCGCACAGCTGCCGCTCCTGCTCGTCGCCGCGAAGCCAGCCCTCCATCAACGCGGCGGCTGTGTCGCCGCGCGATTCCTCCTCCTGGCGATTGGGGCCGGGGGTCGACTCGGCGACCGCCGCGCAGTTCTCGCGGAAGGCGCGGGAGCAGAGCTCGACGAAGCGGTCGCTGGAGAGCCCGGCCGACTCCGGGGTCTCGCCCTGGTGGCTTTCGAGATAGCCGGCCATCGCTTCGCACATCCGGCGGCCGATGTCGGCGACGAGGCTGCGCCGCCGCACCTCGGCTCCGGCCGCTTCCAGGCCGCAGGCCAGCGCCTGCCCGAGCGCGAGGTTTCGCAGGTGGCCCAGGTGCAGGGCCTTGTTGGCGTTCGGCCCGACCAGGCTGACGTCGTAGCGAGCACCCTGGAGGAGGTCGGCGGACTCCATCCCGGCCTCGCCGGCGGCGAGGCGCAGCTCCTCCTCCCGCAGGGCCTCGGTCTCGAAGCTAAGGAAGACGTCGGAGCGCCGCCGCTTTGCCGCCGCGACCGCGGGGTGGGCGTTCAGCGAGGCGACCAGCTCTTCGCCCGCCGCGCCGCTCAGCCAGGCCCGATCGCCGAAGCGGAGGCGCAGGTCGGCCTGCTGGGCTTCGTCATCGCGAGGCTGGAAGGCGACGCAGCGGCCGAGCGCGTCGTGGGCGGCGAGCAGGCGCTCGCACTCCGCCGCGATTCCCTCTGCCGGATAGCGGTGCTCTTCCGCGTTGCTGCCATATCCGTTGACGCCCATCGCTTCCGCCTCCGTGAAGTGCCACTGGGACAACCCCGGTCCCACGGAGGCTGAGTCTACTCAAACGCTCTGAACAATCAAAGATCCTTTTTTCAGAAATCGGGATTAGGAGGCAGGGGAGTAGGTGAGAAGCACGACTCCGGAGTCGAACCGCTTCACGTCCCCGAGCCGCATCCGGACCGTCCCCCGGTCGCCGAGCACGTGGAGGTTGCCCTCGCCCCAGACGATCGGGTTGAAATAGACCTCGAACACGTCGATCAGTCCCTTCTCGGCCATGACGTGTGCGAACTCGCCGCTGCCGTGCATGAAGAGGTCGCCGTCGACCTCGTCCTTCAGCCGCGGGATCGAGTCCTCGAGGTCGCCCTGCAGCAGGGTGGCGTTCCAGGGGAGGTCGCCGCTGAGGCTGTTGGAGCCGACCCACTTTCGCATCGGATTGATCATGTCGGCCCATTTGCCCGACTCGCCCGGCCAGTAGCCCGCCAGCCCCTCGTAGGTCTTGCGGCCGAGGACCAGGCCGGCGGACCTCGCCTGGCGCTCGAACGAGTACTCGGCGTGGTCTCCGCCCGGCTCCACCCACTCGCCGACCGGGTCGATGACGCCGTCGAGGGTGGCCTGGGTGGTCGCGATCAGCTTTCCCATCTCGATTCTCCTTCGGTGCTGGGCCTCCGTCTGAGCCCCTCTACCCAGACGACGAACGGAGACGCACGAAATCGACATCGCGATCCGACAGGAGCCGTCCGCTGCAGACGATAGGTTTCGTTATGCTTATGCAGACGATGCAAGAGCGCCCACCGGATATGAAGATCGATCGACTCAAGGAGCGGATGGACGAACGCTTCGATCACGTCGACGAGCGCTTTCGCCAGGTCGAAACGCGCTTTGACCAGGTCGATACGCGCTTTCAGGGGTTGGAAGCGGACATTCGCGAACTCCGCGCAGAGCAGAATGCCGGTGTGAAGGAACTCCGCAGCGAGTTCCAGGCCAACACGGAGCAGCTCCGCGATGACTTCAAAGCCGCCCACCGGGAGCTCCGCGATGACAACCGAGCGATGAACCGAAACATGGTCTTTTGCTTCTTCAGTCTCACGAGCTTGTTCCTCGCCTACGCCGGCTTCCAGCTCTCCTAGCTCGGAGTCGGGTTTCCGGCGATGCACATTACGCGCGAGGAACTGGAGGCCTTCCGCGGCGAGGAGGTTCCCGACCTGGTCGGGCCGGGGCTGAAGCTTCTCTTCGTCGGCATCAATCCGGGTCTGTGGACGGCCGCGGTCCAGACCCACTTCGCGCATCCCACCAACCGCTTCTATCCGGCGCTGGCCGCGGCCGGGATCACCGGGTACGAGGTCGACCGGGTCGCCGGGATGAGCGACGCCGATCGCGCCCACCTGACGGAGCGGGGCATCGGGATCACCAACCTCGTGCGGCGGGCCAGCGCCCGCGCCTCCGAGCTCTCCCGCGAGGAGCTGCGCGAGGGCGGCGAGCGGCTGCGGCGCTTCGTCGCCGAGCACCGGCCAGCGGTCGTCGCGGTCGCCGGCATCTCGGCCTACCGCGACGCCTTCGGCGAGCGCGACGCGGCGCTGGGCCGCCAGCCCGAAACGCTCGAGAGCGCCGCCGACTGGTCCGGGGCGGCGCTGTGGGTGGTCCCCAACCCGAGCGGCCTCAACGCCCACGAGACGGTCGCCACGCTTGCCGCCGCCTACGCCGCACCGGCTGAAGAGGCGGGAGTCCTCCTGCGCTGAACCGGATGGCGGCCGACCGGTTCGGTATCCGTGTCGCGTGCGACAGCGGAGCCAGGGGTGAAAGAGCAGGTCTTGGGAGCGAGCGACCGGGCTGCGTTGCAGAGCCTGATTCCGCTCGCCGGAGCGCTCGGGGCGGGGACTATCTTCGCCCTCTTCTTCGGCGGCCGCCGGCACCGCACCGGGCTCGCGGTCTTCGAAGTCTTCGCGATCGTCTCGGTCCTGGTCGCGGTGGGGACCACCGCCTACCTCAGCATCGCGCTCCTGCACGCGAACGAAGCGATAAGCGACCGGATGCTGGCGCAGACGGCGAGCCCGCTGATCGTCGCCGTCTTCGTCCTCGTCCTGGTCAGCATCGCCAGCCGTCTATCGGGGTCGATCGAGCGGGTCTTCGCGATCCTGCCGCTGCTCGTGCTTGCCGCGCTGATCGCCGCCCTGCTGTCGAGCAGCGCCTGGGAAGCGGAGCCCGGCGGCGCCAGCGTCTTCGCCCTGACCCTGCTCGGGGTCGGGGCGGTGGTCGCGCTGCTCGCTTCGGCCGCCGACCGGGCCTACTTCCGCTGGGACCGGCGCAGCAGCCAGGGCCGGATGGCGCGGATCGTCGGCGCCGGCTACGTCCCCGAGCGCCGGCCGCTCGAGCTGGCGCTTCCCGAGGTGGAGGGCGGCGAGGAGCGGGGGCCGCATGCCTGCTGGAACCGGCGCGGGCGGCTCTACCTGGACGCGCCGACCCTGTGCCGGCTGCGCGACCTGGCCGACCGGCGCTGGAGCCAGCTCGAGTCCGCCGAGGCGCTCCCGCCCCGGTCGCGGTCGATGCTCCTCGGCGTCAGCGTGCGGCTCTGGCCGGTCCTGGTGCGCCGCCGCGCGAGCGCCGTCCTCGAGACGCTGGACGAGGGCGAGTCGCGCGAGCGCCGCCTGCAGGCCAATGAGGACGGCCTGTTCGACGTGACCGATGCCCGGATCTTGGGTTAGCTGCCCGAGTTCAAGGCGACCGCTTCGCGGATCAGCGCCTTCAGCGCCTCCGCGTCGATCTCCTCGCCCTCGTGGATGTCGATCGCGCGCCTGGTGTTGCCATCCAGGCTGGAGTTGAAGAGCCCGGCCGGGTCCTCCAGGGCAGCGCCTTTGAGGAAGGTCATCTTCACGGCCTTCTTGTAGCTCTCGCCGGTGCAGATGATCCCGTCGTGCGACCAGACGGGATTGCGCCATTTCCACTCCTCGACCACCTCGGGATCGGCCTCCTTGATCAATTCGCGGACGCGGGCGAGGGTCTCGCCCCGCCAGTCGCCCAGTTCGACGATCCGCGCGTCGATCCGCTCTGCGGGGGAGTCCCCGGGGGTGTCGGCTCCAGGCATGTTCCGGAGGTTAGAGCTAGGTGGGCGTTCGTGCCGCTTACGCTTCCCTCGATGGGCGAGTCTTCGGCTCCTTACCTCTACGAGCGCTTCCCGGCCCTGAACGAGAGGCTTCCGCATCTGTCGCTGTCCCAGCGGCCGACCCCGGTTCGTGAGCTGGTCGGGCTTGGGACTTGGGTGAAGGAAGACGGTGTCTTTGGCTCGGGCGGCTGGGGCGGCAACAAGGTGCGGAAGCTGGAGTGGCTGATTCCCGACGCCAAGCGCCGCGGGCGGCGGTCGATCCTCACCTTCGGCGGTCTCGGCACCAACTGGGGACTGGCGACTGCGCTGTACGCGCGCGAGCAGGGATTGGAGACGGCGCTGGCTCTCGTCGACCAGCCGATCGACGAGCACGTCGAAGCGCAGCTCGCCAGACTCGAGGCCTCCGGGGCGCGCATCCACCGCACCCACACCAAGGCGCGCACGGTGGCGATGCTGCCCTGGCTGCTGGGGCGCAACGCCCGCGGCGGTCGGCCGCCGTACCTGCTGCCGGCCGGCGGCTCCTCGCCTGTCGGCGCCCTCGGCTACGTCGAGGCGGCGCTGGAGATCGCCGCCCAGGTCGAGGACGGCTCGCTGCCGGAGCCGGCCCACGTCGTCGTCCCGGTCGGCACCGGCGGCACCGCCGCCGGCCTGGCGCTCGGCTTCCAGCTCGCCGGGATGCGCACCCGCGTCGCCGGGATCGTCGTCAACGACCAGTTGCGCCTCGACCCACCGGTGCTCGCCCGCCTCGCACGTCGCACCGCCAAGCTGCTCGAACGCCGGGGCGCGCAGCTCGGCCAGCTCCGGATCGAGCCGCAGATGCTCGACCTGACCCACGATCAGATCGGTGCCGGCTACGGGCACCGGACCGAGGCGGCCACCCGCGCTGCCGCCAGCGCCGCCGAAGAGGGCCTGGCTCTCGACCCCGTCTACACCGCCAAGGCGATGGCCGGCCTGCTGTCACTCCGCGAGGAAGGTCGCCTCGAAGGCCCGGTGCTCTTCGTCCACACCGACGGCCCGCGGTAGCGCCTAGGCGCCGATCACCTCTACACCCTCGAACGTCGTGAAATCGGCGTCCTGGGTCAAGACCGCCGCGCGATGGTGCATCGCGGTCGCGGCGATCCAGGTGTCGTGGCGGCGGAGGCGACGGCCTCGTTCGCGCTCGGCGGCCGCGATGCGCGCGAAACAGCTCGCCACCTCGGGGCCGATTGGCAGGAGCGGATAGACGGACTGGACTCGAGAAAGGGCGGAAAGCCGTCGGGCACGTGAATCGGTGTCGGTAGCGCGCAGGACTCCCAGCTCGAGCTCGGCGACCGTGATCACGGACACGGCGACCTTCTCGGGCAGGGCGCCGAGCTCGCGACCATTCTCCTGGGCGATGAAGATCGAGGTGTCGGCGATCGCTCTGTTCAATCGTCGAGCTCGGCGCTGCGGACGTCGGCGAGATCGTCGAGCAGGCCGGGGTCTGCCGGCGCCTCCCGAATGACGCGCCGCAGCTCGGAGGATGAGACCCAGGGGTCGCGCCGCTCGACGTGGGGAAGGATGTCGGCCACGGGTCGCCGGTTGACGGTCAGAGTCAGACGTTCGCCGGCTTCCAGATCGGCGACCACGTCTGCAGTCGAGTTCCGCAACTCCCGAATCGACACCTCTCGCGCCATGTGCACAAGCGTAGCAACGGATGCTACGGCGTAGTACCGCTTGGTCTACTGCAGCGCGAAGGTCGCAGTGACCGTCGCCGTCACGGTGGAGCGGCCCGGCTTGGTCGGCGGCGAGGCCGACGTTTCGATACCGGCGGCCAGGTCCTTGGTCTGCGGTGCCGGGAGGGAGACAACGTTGCCGCTCTCGGCGATCGTGAGCGCGGGGCCGAGGGTGGCGCCTGCCGCCGTGGCCAGCAATTCCGCCTTCCCCTTCGCCTGGGCGAAGGCTTCGACCAGGGCGGCGTTGTAGGCCGATTCGCGGTTGCCGACGAAGAAGCTCGGTCCCCGCGTGCTGGTCGCCCCGGCCGCGACTCCGGCCGCGACGAGGTCGCCGGCGGCGTTCGGGTCGTGGGTGATGACGGTGACGCTCTCGCTTGCCCGGTAGACCGGCTGCTTGCCGCGCTGGACGCGCCGGACCGAGACCGGGCCGGTGGTGACGTCTCCCGGCCCGACCCCCGGAGTGGCCTGCGCGGCGGCGATCACGGCCCGCAGCCGGACCGCGACGACGCGCAGCGCGGCGGCCCGACCCGGCCGTTCCTTGCTGACCGTGAAGTGGACCCGTGCAGCGTCGTTGGGCACCGCCCGTTCGACCGTCGCCTGGACGCTGACAGTGCGTTCGGCGCCGATGGCGGCGGCCGGTGCCAGCAGGGCAGCGGCGAGAGTGAGGACGAGGACAGGACGGCGCATCGTCCCCATTATGCAAGCCGGCTCAGCCGGAGCCGAGGAGATCGAGCGCGTCGGCCGTCAGTTCCACCGAGCGCAACCGGTTCGGCACCGAGTCGGAGTAGTGGGCGCCGATCAGCTCGTCGGCGCCGGTGTCGGCGGCGAAGCTCCGCAGGTAGGCGGCGACCTCCTCGCCCGTGCCGACCGCGGTGCAGGCGAGCATTTCGTCGACGAGGGCGGCGTCGGGGGAGGCGAGAAGGTCGGTGACGTCGTCATCGCTGAGCTTGCGACCGCGCCCCAGGACGGCGCGGGCGCGGACTCGGCGGGCGATCTCGAGCTGGGCGGCGGCGCTCTCGGCACTGTCGGCGGCGATCACGCCGACGCCGGCGATCGCATAGGGCTCGCTGAGCTGCGCCGAGGGCTTGAAGCCCTCGCGGTAGACCTTGAGCGCCTCGTGCAGGTGCCGCGGCGCGAAGTGGGAGGCGAAGGCGTAGGGGAGGCCCAGCTGCGCCGCCAGTTCGGCGCCGAAGAGGGATGAGCCGAGGATGTAGAGCGGCACGTGGGTGCCGCGGCCGGGAATCGCCCGCAGGCCGGGCAGCGGCTCCTCGTCGCTGAGGAACTTCTGCAGCTCGAGCACGTCCTCGGCGAAGCGGTTGCTGGCGGCGGGGTCGCGCCGCAGCGCCATCCAGGTCCGCTGGTCGGTGCCCGGCGCCCGTCCCAGGCCGAGGTCGATCCGGCCGGGGTGCAGCGTCTCCAGCGTCCCGAACTGCTCGGCGATCACCAGCGGCGAGTGGTTGGGCAGCATCACGCCGCCGGCGCCGAGCCGGATCGTCTCGGTCTTGGCCGCGACGTGGGCGATCAGGACCGCGGTCGCCGAGGAGGCGATCGAGGTGATGTTGTGGTGCTCGGCGTACCAGACCCGCTTGTAGCCGCCGCGCTCGGCCGCCTGCGCCAGGGCGACGCTGCCGGCGAAGCTTTCGGCGATCGTCTCTTCGCGGCCGACGGCGGCGAGGTCGAGGATCGAGATCGGGATGGACTCGGTCACGTGGAGAGGTTTTACCCGGGATTGAGCTGCGGCGTTAGCCTCGCCCCTCCATGGACAGCCCGATTCTCGTCTCCGTGCTTCTCCCGGCCGCGATCGCGGTGATCATGTGCAGCCTCGGGATGGAGCTGACCCGGGACGATTTCCGGCGCGTCCTGGTTGCCCCGCGCGCGGTTGCGATCGGGATGCTCAACCTGGCGCTGATCTCGCCGCTGCTGGCGCTGACGATGGCCGAGCTGTTCGGGCTGCCGCCCGAGCTGGCGGTGGGGCTGGTCCTGCTCGGGGCCTCCCCCGGCGGGATGATGGCCAACATGCTGACCCACCTTTCGCGTGGGGACACGGCGCTCTCGGTGACGATGACGGCGATCAGCAGCGTCGGCGCGATGATCACCGTGCCGCTCTTCCTCGAAATCGCCGGCGACCACTTCGGCGCCACCGAGGTCGGCGACGTCGGCATGCTCGGGATCGTCCTGCGGGTATTCGCGGTCACGGTCGTCCCGGTGGCGATCGGGATGGAGCTGCGCCGGCACCGTCGCGAGTGGGTCGAGCGGGTTCACTCGCGGGTGCGGAGGGTCTCGCTGACGCTCTTCGCCGTGGTCGTGCTCGGCGCTATCGCCAGCGAGAACGACACCGTCAGGGAGAACCTCGCCGACGTCGCCGGCGCCGCCCTGGCCCTGAACCTGGCGGCGATGGCGCTCAGCTTCTCGATCTCGAAGCTGGCCCGTCTCGACGACCGTCAGGCGACGGCGATCGCGCTCGAGCTCGGCATCCACAACTCGGCCCTGGCGATCGCCGTCGGGGCCTCGCTGGCCGACGACCTGGCGATCCCGGCCGCCGTCTACAGCTCCTTCATGCTCTTCACCGGCGGCGCCTTCGCCTGGGCGATGAGCCGCCGCAACGCCGTGCTGGCGTGAGCCGCTAAGGGTTGGCGAGCAGCTCGGCCGCCGGGATGCTGCGGCGGATCATTCCCTCTTCGCGCATCCAGCCGATCAGTCCTTCCAGCTCTTCTTCGTCGACCTCCCCGGTCTGGTTGAGCAGCGGAGCGGTGGCGTCGACACCCGCTCGGGTCGGTTTCGGCGAGGCTGCCCCGAGGCTCTGCGAGACGATGGCTTCGGTGGCCGCTTCGGGATCCTCGGGTGCCGCCTGGTTGCCGCGAATCGAGGCCTCCAGGATGCGCTCGAACAGCTCCGGGTCCTTCGCATAGCTTTCGCGGCTGGCGATCAGGACCAGTTCGTCGTAGTCGGGCACCCCGAGCTCGGTGACGTCGGTGACCGCGGGTTGCAGCCCATGCGCTTCGAGCAGGGCGCCCTCGTCGTTCCCCGATCCGCCGAAGATGGCGTCGGCGCGCCCGGAGACGAGCGCCTCCGTCAGGTCATAGCCGACCTTCTCCAGCTTCACGTCGGCGGCCGTCAGACCGGCCCCTTGCAGGACGAATTCGAGGAAGTCCAGCTGGAAGGGAACGCCGGGATAGGCGATCGTCTTCCCCTTCAGGTCGGCGATCCTCTCGATCCCGGATTCCGGCAGCCAGATGATCGCCATGGTCGGCTCGGCGACGAGGCTCCCGAAGATCACGATCGGCAACCCTTCATCCCGTGCCAGCACGACCTCCGGCTCGTGGGCGACCGCCGCTTCGGCCACCCCCTGATATGCGTATCTGACTATGCGAGAGGGATGGAGCGGAGAGTTGATCCGGGCCTGGATCCCCACGTCGCGGAAGAACCCGAGCTTTTCGCCGAGCGGCAGACCGACGTTCTCGGGGCCCGGTTCTCCCTCCAGACTCATGTAGGGGATCTCGTAGGGAAGGGACTCGTATTTCGAGTTCTCGGTGCTCTCGGAGCCGCCGCTTCCCCCGCAGCCGGCGAGAAAGAGCACGACTGCCGTCCCTGCCATCAGCAGCCAAAAAGTTCTCATTATTCAATTTATAACCTAGTCGTAGCTGCGAATCATCCTCACGTTGAGGGCGAGCATGATCGCGCCGAGAACCGCGACGACGGCGAAGCCGGGGAGGACCTTGCCCCAGTCGAGGTCGGTGAGGATCAGCGAGCGCAGCGCCTCCATCAGGTAGGTGACCGGATTGAGGGTGGCGGCGACCTCCATCGGCCGGGCGAGCATCTCGCGGGGGACGAAGTTCGGCGTCAGGAAGAGCAGCGGGAAGAAGATCAGCCCGCCCGAGTTGGTTGCCGCGGCGCTGCGGGTCTTCAGGGCGATCAGCTGCATGAAGCCGGCGTAGACGACTCCCCAAAGCGTGCTGAGCGCGATCAGCAGGACGAACCCGAGCGGGCCGCTGGCGATAGTGATCCCGAAGGGGAGGGCGAGGAGGACGATCACCGAGGAGAGGACGACCCCCTTGGCCGCCTCGGCGACCAGCCGGCCCAGCACCATCGAGTAGCGCGGGATCGGCATCGCCCGCAGCTTGTCGAAGTAGCCGCCCTCGATTTCCTCGACCAGGAACAGCGCCGCCATCCCGAACGAGGCCGCCAGCAGCAGGGTGATCGGCAGCTGGAAGGCGCCGTATCCCTGGCCCTCGAGGAACCCGGTCGAGCTCGAGGGGAAGACCTCGGCCGCCTGGCCGGTGTTGACGACCAGGAAGAAGATCGGGATGAACATCGTCATCAACAGGGCGTCGGGCTGGCGCAGAGCCTCCCGCAGCGAGCGCCTCCCCAGCGTCAGCGTCGCGTTCATGCGCCCACCTCCTGGACCTCGCCGGCGGCTCGGTCGCGGCTGCGACCGGTGGCGTCGAGGAAGACGTCGTCGAGGGAGACGTCCTCGCCCCCGCGCCGCTCGCTCAGCTCTGCCTTGAGGTCGGCCGGAGTGCCTTCGCGGACGATGCGGCCGTCGTCGATGATCGCCAGCCGGTCGCAGAGCTGGTCGGCCTCCTCGAGGTACTGGGTGGTGAGGAAGACGGTCGTGCCGCGGCCGTTGATCCGCCGCACCTCCTCCCAGACCGTCAGCCGGCTGGCCGGGTCGAGGCCGGTGGTCGGCTCGTCGAGGAACAGCACTTCGGGCTCGTGGACCAGCGCCGCCGCCAGGTCGAGGCGGCGCTGCATGCCGCCGGAGTAGCCCTTGGTTACCCGGTCGGCGGCCTCCTCGAGCCCGACCAGCTCGAGCAGCTCCTGCGCCCGTGCCGTCGCTTCGGCCCTGTCGAGTCCGTACAGCTCCCCGTGCAGGACCAGCAGCTCGCGGCCAGTCTGGCGAGGGTCGAGCCCGGCCTCCTGCAGGGCCACCCCGATCCGCCGCCGCACCCCATCTGGTTCGGCGGCGACGTCGGTGCCAAGCACCTCCGCCCGCCCGGCGGTGATGGTCAGCAGCGTGGTCAGCATCTTCACCGTAGTCGACTTGCCGGCTCCGTTCGGCCCGAGGAAGCCGAAGATCTCCCCGGGGGAGACCTCGAGGTCGACGCCGCGCACCGCCTCGACGGCTTCGTCGCCGCTGTCGTAGTGCTTGACGAGTCCTTCGGCCCGCACGGCCGGTCCGTTCTGCTCCTGCATCAGCGCTCCTCTGTCGTGGGCTCTTGACCGGTTAGACCGCGACGAGCGCCCAAACTCATCGCGGCGGCGAATCTACTCCCCGATCCCCTCCATCAGGTTCTCGAGGAAGCTGCGTTTCTTCGACTTCTTCGGCTTCTGCTCGCGCGTCTCCTCGCGATCGCGGGGCGGGCGCTCCTCGTAGCCACGACCGCGCTCGGAGTACTCGCGCTCGTAATGGGAGTTCTCGGCGTCGATCAGCCGCTCGAGCTCGCCGCGGTCGAGGAAGATGCCGCGGCACTCGGTGCACTGGTCGACGGTGACGCCGTTGCGCTCGTAGCTCCGCATCTCGCCACCGCACTTGGGGCAGGTCAGGGACTGGGTTCCGTTCATGCCCGAAAGTTAGCTGGCGGCAAAGCAGGAGGCGGGGACGGCGGGTGAGCTTACTCAAATAAATTTGAGGAACATCGGATTTCTGGTACACATCAATCCAGCCGGTACCAGTCCCGGTAGGCAGGGCTTACTACGGGAGGCAACATGAGAAACATGAAGATTCTTGGTCTGGGGCTGCTGGCTGCGATGGCGATGATGGCCATCATGGGAGCGGGAACCGCGTCGGCGACGAAGCTGTGCTCGGTCAACACCTCTCCCTGCCCGGCCGGTAACACCTACGGCAAAGGCACCTCGATCAAAGCTCAGCTGCCGGCGGGCAAAACCTCGGTGATGGCGTCCGGGTTCGTGACGATCACCTGCACGAGCTCGACGATGAGCGGCAAAACGACCAGTGAAGGAGGTGCGGGCGCGGTCACCGGTGAAATCAGCTCGGTCACCTGGAAAAACTGCACCTCCAACCTCGGGTCCTGCACGGCATCGGCGCTGAACACGCCGTGGAAAGTCGAAGTCAGCGGCAGCGGCGGCAGCGGCACGATGTCCGTCAACAATCCGGGTGGGAAATTCACCTGCGGTGGCGTCACCTGTGAATACTCGGCGAGCAAAGCCTCGGTTTCCGCCAACGGCGGCAACCCGGCGACGATCAAAGCGAGCGGCGTCAGCTTCAGCAAAATAGGCGGCAGCTTCCTCTGCTCCTCGTCCGCTTCGTGGACGTCCGAATACGAAGTGACCTCACCCAACCCGCTGTTCGTCGTCAGCGGCTAAGAGTGAAGGGGCGGCTGCCAGGGGCCGCCCCCTGTAGCGTCCCCGCATGGACGTCGTCTGGACCGGGCTCGGGATCGCCCTAATCGCGGTCACCCTGCGCGACATCTTCGACGTCCTCTTCCATCCGCTGGGACGGGGCATGGTGGCGCGGCGAGTGGTGCAGGCCGTGACCGGGGCGGTGCGACGGCTGCCCAGCGGCAGCGGCACGGTCGGCCTACTGGCGGGGCCGCTCAGCTACGTGGCGGTTGTCGCCACCTGGGCCGCGCTGCTGGCGGTGGGGTGGGCGCTCGTCTTCCTGCCCCAGTTGCCCGACGGCTTCATCTTCGGTCCCGGCCTCGATCCCGCGGCGCACTCCGGCTTCGTCGACGCGCTCTACGTCTCGCTGGTCAACCTCACCAGCCTCGGCTACGGGGACATCTCGCCGGCCTCGCCGTTGCTGCGGGTCCTGGGGCCGGTGGAGACGATGTTCGGCCTCGGTCTGCTGACCGCCAGCATCTCCTGGCTGATCTCGATCTACAACGGCATCTCCCGCCGCGACTCGCTGGCCCACGAGGTGCTGCTGGCGAAGGCGGCCGAGGAGGAGCTGGGGGAGAAGCTGGCCGACGCCGACCCGCAGCTGCTGGAGACGATGCTGGCGAGCTTCGCCGAGCAGCTGATCCGGGTCCGGCGCGACGTCATCCACTTCCCGATCGTCCACTACTTCCGCACCGAGGACGAGCAGCGTGCGCTGGCTGGGCTGCTGCCCTTCCTCAGCTCACTGGCCGACGAGGCAGCGGAGGAGAGCCGGCCCCAGTCGCTGCGGGTCCGGGCCGGGATCCTGCGGACGGCGATCGACGATTTCGCCGAGACGCTGCGGCGGCGGCTGCGGATGCCTGGCGAGTCCACCGACGCCACGCTTCGCCACTACCAGGACGAGCACGGAAGCCTCCATTCTTGACGGCGCATTGCTTAAAGCGTTTATTGTGTTCCCGCCCACCTCGGGGAAAGGGGATGAGCACCTTGGGCAGCAAGCGGCGATCGGTCGGTCGCATCGGAGTTGTCGTTTTGGCGTGTGCCGTCCTGGCTGGTTGTGGCTCGGGAGGCTCGCAGGACGACGGAACCCTGCGCGGGACCTACTCCTCCTTTCCGGAATACCTGGATCCGGGCCTCTCCTTCAGCCTCGAAGGGGCGACGGCGCTGGCCAATACCTACGTGCCGCTGCTCACCTACGAGCACGCGAACGGCAAGGCGGGGACCGAGCTGATCCCCGGCTTGGCCGAGGCGCTGCCGAAGATCGACCAGGGCGGCCGCCGCTACACCCTGCAGTTGCGGCCCGGGCTGGAGTACTCGGACGGGACGCCGGTGCGCGCCTCCGATTTCCGCTTCGCGGTCGAAAGGCTGATCCGGCTCAACTCCGCCGGCACGTCGTTCTACATGAACATCGAGGGCGCCGAACGGTTCGCGGAAACGAGGAAGGGCGGCATCGCCGGGATCGAGACCGACGACGAGAGCGGCCGCATCGTCATCCACCTGCGCGAACCCGACGGCAGCTTCAGCTACGTGCTGGCGCTGATGTACGCGGCGCTGCTGCCGCCCGGTACCCCGGCCGAGGACCAGACCGCGAAGCCGCCGCCGGCGACCGGTCCCTACGTGATCACCAAGGTGAAGCCCGGCCGCAGCTGGGAGTACGAACGCAACCCGGCCTGGGAGAAGGCGAACGGCGAGGCGATGCCGCAGCTGCCCGGCGGCCACGTCGAGCGGATCGCATTCGAGGTGCGCTCGAACCCGACCACGCAGGTGGACGAAGTCGAACGCGGGCAGGTCGACTGGATGAAGAACCCGCCTCCGCCCGAACGCTATCCGGAGGTCAAGCGAAAGTTCGAAGGCACCCAGTTCCGCGAGGAACCGACGATCAGCGTCTACTACTTCTGGATGAACACGCAGGAGCCACCGTTCGACGACGTGCGGGTGCGGCAGGCGGTCAACTACGCGATCGACCCGGAGGCGCTGGAACGGATCTACGCCGGGACGATCGACCGCGCCCAGCAGGTGCTGCCCGCGCAGATGCCGGGTTATCGCAAGATCGAGCTCTACCCGCACGACCTGCAGCGGGCGAAGAAGCTGGTCGCCGAAGCCGATCCGGCCGACCGAAACGTCACCGTCTGGACCAACAACCTGCCGCCCAACGACGAAGCCGGCGAGTACTACCAGCAGGTGCTGAAGAGCCTCGGCTTCGACGCGCAGCTGAAAGCGGTCAACGCCGCCAGCTACTTCACCCTGATCGGCAACGCCGGCACGCCGAACCTCGACACCGGCTGGTCGAACTGGTTCCTCGACTACCCGCATCCCGACGACTACTTCGCCCCGCAGCTCTCGAGCGAAAGCATCGTTCCCAACGGCAACACCAACTGGGCCAACTTCAGCGACCCGGCGATCGACGCGAAGATCAAAGAGCTCGGCCGCCAGCAGCTGAGCCCGCAGGTCGAACGCGAATACGGCGACCTCGACGAAGCGGTGATGAAGCAGGCCCCGTGGGCGCCCTTCGGCAGCCTCACGCTCGGCACCTTCGTCGCCGAGGACGTCGACCTCGACGAACTGATCGTCAGCCCGATGTTCGGGCAGGACCTGACCAGCTTCCAGTTCAAGTAGCGCTCGGCCGTCCGTCCCGATTCGGCCGCGCCCATACCATGTGCGGCGATGCCGACGGGTGAATTTTCTGAGACCAGGGCCGAGCAGGCGCCTGAATTTCGCTTCGCCTCCTGGGCGGTGTTCCGCCCCTACGCGTTCGGGCTCTACTTCCTCGGCCTGATCCTCTGGACGGCGAACTACGGGATCCCGGTCCAGCGCGAGCTGGTGATCCTCTGGACCTGCGGCGCCCTCGCCTGTGCCTCGATCGGGCGGCCGCCGCGGGAAATCGTCCAGCTGGTGATCGACTGGCTGCCGATCGTCGCCGTGCTCTGGATCTACGACCTGACCCGCGGGGCGGCCGACTCGACCGGGATCGGCGTCCACTACCTGCCGATGATCGACTTCGACCGGTTCGTCTTCGGCGGCGAGGTGCCGACCGAATGGCTGCAGGACAAGCTCTACGACCCCGGGGTCGTCCACTGGTGGGACGTCCTCTTCACCTTCACCTACACCTCCTACTTCATCGTCCCCTTCGCCCTTGCCGGCTACTGGTGGGCGCGCGACCGGCTCGCCTTCAAGCAGTTCACCCGGCGCCTGGTGACCCTCGCCCTGGCGGGCCTCGCCACCTACATCCTCTTCCCCGCGGCGCCGCCCTGGATGGCCGGCGAAATGGGCCTGATCGACGAAGTCCACCGTTCGACCGGCAAGGGCTGGGAGGTGATCAGCGTCGGCACCGCCTCGCTCTTCTCCAAGGGCCAGGCATCGAGCAACCTGGTCGCCGCGGTGCCCTCGCTGCACACCGCCTTCGTCACCCTGGTCGCGCTCTTCCTCTGGGGGCGGGTGCGCCGCCGCTGGCTGCGGCCCTTCCTGCTCCTCTATCCGCTGCTGATGGGCCTGACCCTGATGGCGACCGGCGAGCACTGGTTCTTCGATGTGCTCCTCGGCTGGATCTACGCCGGCGCGGTGATGGCTGCCTGGTCGCTCTGGGAATACCGCCGCGAAGCGCATCTGCCGGCCGAAGCCACTCCGGCTACCGAGAACGCCGCCGGGTAACGCTCAGCGACGGAGGCGGAGGCGCCGCTTCAGGTCGACCGGGCCGGGGCGTCCCCGGTCGGCGATCCGCAGCCGGGCCTTGAGCGAGCGCTTGCCGGCGCGGCGCTGGGAGACGACGATTCGCTTGCCGGCCTTGGTCAGCGTCACCGGCGTTCCTTCCCTGGCTCCGTCGCGCAGCGAGTAGGAATCGGCGGCGACGGTGCGCCCTCGCAGGCGGACGACCAGCTCACCCTCGCAGGGCCCGCCGGCGCAGCGCAGCGGCACCCGGACCGCCCGCTGCCCGGCCTTCAGCTTGCCCGCCAAGCCGGCGATGCCGAGCGCTTTGCCGGCCGCTCCGCCTGCCTCCGGCGCCTGGATGCGCCCCGGCGGGGCCGGGGTCTGGACGAGGCCGCCGAGGTCGCCCGGTTGCTCGCGTACCGGCAGCCGGAGTTCCAGGTCGGACACGGCGATCGGGAGCTGCGAGTTGGACGGGCGCGAGTAGGGCGGGTCGGCCGGGAGCAGCTCCAGCTTTACGGTGTGGCCGCCGTCGAAGCGGTAGCCCTGGGGGTGGAGCTGGAAGATCGTCTCGCCGCCGTCCCCGGGTCGCAGCAGCCCGCGGGCGACGAGCCGCTCTTTGCCGTCTGGCATGACGTCGAGCAGGCGCGCGGCGAGGGCCGAGTCGGCGTTGGCGGTGCCGAGGCCGGCGAGCACGGTCGGCGAGCCGAGCAGGGTGAAGCCGGGCGCCGGCACGGCGAGGCGGTAGTTGGCGGTCCCGGCCTGGTCGGCGCCGGAGGCGGTGGCGCAGGCTCCGCTGCCGGCGATCGGGTCGAAGGTGGCGCCGATGCTCGGGTCGCCGGCCCCCGGGACGACGGTCTGCGCCGCCGCGGAGCCGAAGCGGATCTCCCCCGGCGAAAGGTTTTGCCAGGAGTCGGCGCCGAACGGCCCGTCCGAGGGCCCGCCGCAGGTCGTGGTCAGTGCCTCCGCGCGCGAGCTCGGGGCCGCTCCGCTCCCCTTCAGGTAGTGGTCGAACCAGGCGTTCTCGCGCTGCAGGAAGAGTTCCTCGTCGGCGGCCTTGTTCTGGCTGCGGGCGTGGCCGTCGTCCATCAGGAAGAGCGATATCGGGTCGCCGGGGTACTGCGCCCGGGTGCGGTTGTAGAAGCGGACCGCCTCGTCGACCGGGAAGAGGTCGTCGTTCCAGCCGCTCTGGATCAGCAGCGGCGCCGGCGGCCGCGAGTGATCGATGTAGTACGAGGAGTGGTGGGCCTGGATCTCGGCGACGATCGAGTTCGCCAGCGGGTTCGAGTCGTAGGGCTCGCCGGCGTTGATCAGCGTGTACCAGCCGGTCAGGTCGGCGCCGGGGTCGACACCGGGCGGGGCGTAGTTGCTGCTCGCCAGGCCGAGCCCGTAGAGGCCGGTCACGTAGGAGGCCTTCTCGACCCCGATCGGGGCGTTGCCGTCGGGCCCGCGGTAAGGCGCGTCGTCGAGGTAGTCGAGGGTGCTGCCGTTCGGCATCAGCGCGTAGGCGAGGTCGCTCCAGGGCCACTGCGGCACCGCCGCTGCCAGTTCCATCGCCAGGCCGCCGGGGCTTTTCCAGGGGACCAGGGAGCCGTCGGGGAGCATCGTGCGGTCGCGCAGCGCCGCCAGCGCCATCGACATGCCGCCGCCGTAGGAGACGCCGGTGGCGCCGATCTTGTCCGGTTCGGCGACGCCTTCGTCGGCCAACAGGGAGATCAGGTACTGGGCGTCGCGGACCTCGTAGCGAGTGTCGAGCAGGTGGTTGTAGCCGGCGGCGCAGGCTTCGGGTTCGAGCAGGCGATCCGGGTCCGAGCCACCGCAGGAGTCGCCCCAGCCGCGGTCGCTGATGCTGAAGACGGCGTAGCCGCGTTCGGCCCAGTCGCGGACCCGGGCGTCCTCGAGGCCGATCTTGCTCCCGCCCCAGCCGTGGAAGACGCCGATCAGCGGGTAGGGCCCGTCGCCGCCCGATCCCGGCTCGGGCGGCAGGACGACGTTGACGTCGATCTGGGTTTTGCCGTCCCAGGTGGTGGTCTCGCCGCCGCAGAGGCGGACGTCTCCTTCGCTCGGCTGCGCGGCACAACCGAGGTCGCCGCCGTAGAGGGAGGGGAAGGCCGCCCGCGCGGAAGGGACGAGGGCGAGCGCGACCAGCAGCATCGCTGCCGCCGCTCCCAGCACCCATCGCGCTCTCTCGATCCTCACGACGCGCTGCTCATACCCGCGATCGGCGGGGCTAAGCCGATGCGGACGTAGTTGTTCCCGCATACCGGGAACAACTACGTCCGGTCAGGCGAGGCGGCGGGTGAAGCTCTCTTCGAGCGCCTCTTTGCCGTCCTCGCCGGGGACGGTCTTGTCGAGGCGCATCGTCGCCTCGCGGCGGTCGATCTGCAGGGTCGCGACCTGGTTGTCGAAGTAGGGGCCCTCGATGGTGCGCCAGCGGATCCCCGGGTCGTCGGCCCCGGCCGCCCGCGCCAGCAGCGCGGCGAACCTGGTGAAGCCGGTGGTGAACCCCGTCCGCACCACCCGCCGCTCTTTTTCGTCGAGCGGGTTGCGGTAGGGCGAGCAGACCGCCTGGTAGACCGGGGCGCGGTCGGTCGACCCCCGGAAGGCGACCTCGGCCAGGTAGGCGTGGTGGACGTCGCCCGAGAGGACGACGACCGAGGCCGGCTTCCCGCCGCGCTCCCCCAAGGCGACTTCGTGCAGGAGCTGGCGCAGTTTGTGGAAGGACTCGCGGAAGGCGGCCCAGTGGTCGAAGTCCAGCTCGCGCCGGATTTTCTCCGAGGCCTTGGCGGCCAGCGGGCCCCAGGCGCCGTCGCCGAGCGCCTCGTTCCAGGCCTCGAGGCGGCTGAAGGCGGGAGAGAGGAGCCAGGGGATCGTGGTGCAGATCAGCAGGTGGTCGAAGTCGCCCTCGCAGTGATCGACGATCCAGTCCCACTCTTCGTCGTCGACGATCGCCCGCCGGTCCTCCTCCAGCACCCGTCCGGCGCGGGCGTCGATGAAGACCGCCCGGGTGCGGCCGAAGTCGCGGCAGAAGCTCCAGCGGCTGCCGGAGCCGCTGTGGTCGATCCGGTGCGCCCAGGGGAAGATCACCTCCTCGGCGGCCTGGTGGCCCCGCACCTGCTGGTAGATCTCGTTTTCGCCCAGCTCGCGCGGCGAGAGGTTGCCGATGTGCTGGTAGATCCAGTAGCTGGCGAAGCAGCCGATCACCCGCCGCTTCCACCACGAGCGCTGCCGCATCTCTGTCAGCCAGCTGTGGGAGATGTTCCAGTCGTCGCTCATGTCGTGGTCGTCCCACAACATCGAGACCGAGACGGTGGAGAACAGCCAGCGGATCATCCGCTGTTCCCAGCTCTCCTGGTAGAGCCAGGTGTACTCCTCGAAGTCGGTCACCTCGTCGTAGGGCTGGGTCTTGGTGCCGCGCCGTTCGCGGATCCGTTTGCGCGTCTTCGGCGAGCCCTCGTCGACGTAGACCTGGTCGCCGAGCAGGAAGAGCTGGTCGGGCCACTCTTCGCGCTCGCCGGCGGCCATCTGCTTGGCCAGCGTCCAGAGGGCGTCGACCTCGTGGCCGACCTCGGTCACGTCTTTGGGCTCGGTGAAGGGCGCCTCGTGCGGGACCGCGACCCGGCACGAGCCGAAGCAGATGTCCAGCGACTTGTCGGCGTCGAGGGTGTGGATCGCGCTCGGCGGCAGGTCGGAATCGGGCTCGGGCCAGCGCACCTCTCCGTCGAGCCGCACCTCGTACTCATAGCGCGATGCCCGCTCCAGGCCCTCGATCGAGACCAGCGCGTAGTGGTGGCCTTCGACCCGGAAAGTGGGCTCGCGGTGGCCGAGGATCTCTACCTCGCAGGCCTCGTCGGTCTCGACCCAGACGTTGGCCTCGGTCTCGGATACGTAGCGGAGTATGGGTCCTAGGAGCAGGTTGGGCATTTGGATCGGTTTCCCTAACGAACGTACGGGAAACAAAATCGTCAGATGTTTTCCGGAAAGGCGCTGACAGGCACGGAGCCGGTCCGTTTAGGAGAGGTCGGGATTCCACCTACCTTTGAACGGACGGCCGGCGATGCGAAGATTCTCCAATGAGCGAAGCGGCGGCCGCCCCCGGATTCAGCCGTTGGCTCTCGGACGAGCGCCTGACCCGCCGCGCCTGCGGGGGGGACGAGCGTGCCTTCGCCGCGATCTTCCGCCGCTACCACCAGCCGCTGTACCGCTTCTGCCTGGCGATCGTCGGCAACCCCGAGGACGCCCAGGACGCCCTGCAGAACACGATGGTCAAAGTGATGCGGGCGCTGCCCGGCGAGGAGCGCACGATCGATTTGAAGCCGTGGCTCTACCGGATCGCCCACAACGAGGCGATCGACCTGCTGCGGCGGCGACGGGAGACGCGGCAGCTCGACGCCGAGCAGGCGGCTCCGGGCTACGGGCTGGCCGAGGACGTGGCGACGCGCGAACGGCTGCGGCGGCTGCTCGCCGACCTGCGCGAGCTGCCGGAGCGTCAGCGCGAGACGCTGGTGATGCGCGAGCTGGCGGGGCTCGAGTTCGAGGAGATCGGCGCCGCGCTCGACACCACGGGCGCGGTCGCCCGGCAGACCCTCTACGAGGCACGGCAAAGCCTGCGCCAGATGGAGGAGGGGCGTGAGATGAGCTGCGACGAGGTGACCAGGGCGCTCTCCGACGGCGACGGTCGCGTGACCCGCCGCCGCGACGTGCGCGCCCACCTGCGCTCCTGCGCCGGCTGCCGCGCCTTCCGCGACGAGATCAAGGGCCGACAGCACGACCTGGCGGCGATCTCGCCGCTACCGGCGGCTGCCGTCGCCGGCATGCTGCAGGGCCTAGCCGGCGGCTCGGGGGCGGCGAGCGGCGGCGGGGTGGCGGCGGTCCTCGGCGGCGGCGCGGCGAAAACGATCGGCGCCTCGGCAGCGGCCAAGGGCGTGGCGACGGTTGCCGCCGTCGCGGCGGTCGGAGTCGGCGCCGCCGACCGCACCGGCGTCATCCACCTCGGTCTGCCGGGTGAGGGCAACTCACAGCCGAGCCAGTCGGCGCCGGCGCAGCCGGGCGTCTCTGGCAACTCGGTGCCGGGACACCGGGCGGGGCCGGCGGGCGCTGACGGCGCCGATAACCCGGGTCGCGCCGGGGGCAAGGGAGCCAACGGTCAGCCGGGTGGCCCCAAGCATCCCGGCCCCAGCTCGCAAAACGCCACGCCCGGGACGCACCCCCAGGGCGGACCTCCCGCGCACGGTCATGAACATGCCCAGCAGGGTGGAGGCCCCGGCATCAAGCAGGACAAGACTCCCGAGCACGCCAAGACGCCGGGGCCGCCCACCGAGCAGCCGACCCAGCGGGGTGAGGAAAAGTCTTCGGGCGCGGAAGCCGGTGGCGGTGGCGGAAAAGGAGGGGAAGCGGCTGTCGAACATGCGCCTCCGCCGCGTGAACCGGGCGCCGGCAACGCCAATGAGGGGGCGGCACCGCAGCAGCCGCCGGCCGAACCCGGCTCACAGGCAAAGGAATCGCCGCCAAACCCTCCGCCGGCGGCGGCGCCTGAGTCACCCGGCCAGGCCCCGTCGCTGCCGGAACAGGCCAAAGGCAAAGGCCCCGAAGCGAAACCCTGAATCGGGCGGTGCCCGTCGGCTCGTCAGCTTGCGTGCGAGGGGTGGTTGGAGCTGGGCTGACCGCCGCCGTCGAACTCGGCGAGGAAGGGGGTCAGGTAGCGGCCGATCAGCTTGCTCGGATTGTCGATCGGCCACGGTGGCCGCTCGCTGGCGACCGAGGTTTCGCCGTGGCCGCCGCCGAGCCAGCCGAACAGGTAGCGGGGCTTGGTGCCGGTCCAGAGGATGCCGCGCAGGACCGGATCGAGCGCGTTGGCCTCGACCTCGCAGCCGAGCTCGGCGGCGATCGTCTCGACCGCGACGTCGGCCTGCTGGGTGGCGATGCCGCCCTGCTTGACCGGGAAGGTGGTGACGTCGCCGACCGCGAAGGCGTTGGCGAGGCCGGGGATGCGCAGGTGGTCGTCGACGGGGATGAAGCCGCTCGCGTCGTAGGGGAGGCCGGCGATCCGGCGGCCCTCGAGGCGCGGCAGGCTGACGACGGCGTCGGCTTCGAGCGCTTCGCCGGGGACGATCGCCAGCGCCCCATCCTCGTACTTGACCGGGTGGGTGCCGGTGATCACCTCGATGTCGTGCTGGGCAAGCAGCTCGGCGACCTGCTCGGAGGCGCGGCGGCCGAAGATCTGCAGCGGGCCGTCTTCGGGGGTGACGATCGTCAGGCGGGTGCCGGTGATCCCGGACTGCGCCAGTTCGGTCGCCGCCAGCAGGGCCAGCTCGTAGGCGGGCAGCGCCCAGCCGTGGCCGCCGGGCATGGTGAAGATCAGCCGCCGCAGCCGGCCCTGGCGCAGGCGGGAGACGACGTCCTGCATCTCCCCCTCGTCGGGGACGCCCCAGAAGGTGACCGCCCCGGGGATCGACCAGAGCAGGCGGGCGCCGCAGGCGACGAGGAGGTAGTCGTAAGGGATCTCGGTGCCGTCGTGGCTGGTCGCCACGCGCCGGACCGGATCGACGGCGGCGACGTTCTCCGGGCGGAACTCGGCGCCGCAGCGCTCGGCGATCCCTTTGAGGCCGTAGCGGAGGACGCGGGAGGCCCCGTAGGGCTCGCCCACCGCGAACGGGCGGTAGACGAAGTCGCCGCGGCCGGCGCAGATCTCGACCCGCGCCTTGTCGCCAGCGAGGTCGTGGAGGGCGAGCGCGGCCTCGACCGCACCGACGCCGCCGCCGATGATCAGGACCTTCGGATCTCCGCTGGTTTGCATTGACGAGAGTGTTTAGGGAGGGAGGCGCCTGCCCATCCGGGGAACGCCACTCGATGACATGCGGGTTTCCCGTAGTCCGGCGGAGCGGGGCTAGGGTGGGGCGATGACCGGCGAGCTGCTGATCGCGCTGGGGGTCGTCTTCGCTGTCAACCTGCTGCCGGCCTTCGGCCCGCCGACCTGGGCGGTCCTGGTTTTCTTCAGCCTCCAGTTCGACCTGCCCGGGGTGGCGCTGGTACTCGGCGGCGCCCTCGCCGCGGCCAGCGGGCGCTACCTGCTGGCGAGCGGCACGCGCCGGTTGCGGCCGCGGTTCTCGGAGGCCCGCCTGCGGCGCCTCGACCGGGCGCAGGCGGCGCTCAGCGCCGATCGCCGCCGCACCGCGGCCGGGCTGGGCCTGTTCGCGCTCTCGCCGGTGCCCTCGGGGCAGCTGTTCGTCGCCGCGGGGCTGATGACGGTGCCGCTGTTGCCGCTGACCGCCGCCTTCTTCGCCGGTCGCCTCGTCTCCTACTCCATATATGTCAGCGCCGCCAACCTCGCCGCCGACAACCTCGGCGACGTCGTCCTCGACGCCCTCACCTCGCCGCTGGGGATGGGGTTGCAGCTGGCGATGCTCGTCGCCCTCGGCTTCCTGCTCGGCGGTCTGCGGCCAGGAGGCGAGCCGAGCCGAAGCGTGTGGAGTTCCCCGGATGGGAAGACGGGCGCCGGCTCTTAGCTTGGCCCCATGAGACTTCTGGTCGGCTACGACGGCAGCGACGGCGGCAAAGACGCGCTGGAGCTGACCCGGGTGATGGCGGAAGCGACCGGGGCGAGCGTGCTGGTCGTCGCCGTGCTGCCCTACGGGCCGCTGCCGATTCCCTACGAGATGCTCGAGGAAGAGGAAGGCGAACGCGCCGCTCCGTTGTTCGAGGAGGCGCGGCGGCTGCTCGGGGAGATCGAGGTCGAGACCCGCGCCTTCGGCGGCGGCACCCCGGCCGGGGTGATCAACGACCTCGCCGAGCGCGAGCAGCCGGGGACGATCGTGGTCGGCTCGCCCCATCGCGGGCCGATCGGGAGGGCGCTGATCGGCAGCGTCGCCGACGGCCTCCTGCACGGCGCGCCCTGCGAGGTGACCGTCGCGCCGCGCGGCTATGCCGGCGAGGAGCACGGGCCCTTCCGCACGATCGCCGTCGCCTACGACGACACGCCCGAAGCGAAAGCGGCGCTGCGGCGGGCCGAAGAGATCGCCCGCGCCTGCCGCGCCACGATCGTCGTCTACACGGTCGCGGCGCCGGCCGCCGTCGTCCCCGGTGCGGCGGGCTACACGCCCGCGATCCAGCCGCAGGCGGGGGCGATCGTGACCCGGGCGGTGAAGAGCGTCAGCGACGACCTGGCGGCAACCGGCCGCGCCCTCTCCGGGGTCCCCGCCGGGGCGATCGTCGCGGCCTGCGAGGAGGCGGGCGCCGACCTGCTCGTAGCCGGCTCGCGCGGCTACGGGCCGGTGAGGCGGGTCCTGCTCGGCTCGGTCTCCACCCAGCTGGTCCACCAGGCCCACTGTCCGGTTTTGGTCGTGCCGCGGCCCTCCGAGGAAGCGGGGGAGTCGTGAGCAAGAACGGCGGCGGCGACGCCGCTGCGGCGCTGGCGCCACGGGCCCGGGTGGGCTCGGTGCTCCCCTTCGAGCGGCTCAGCCGCGCCGACGTCGCCTTCGCCGGCGGCAAGGGAGCCAACCTCGGCGAGCTGACCGCCGCCGGCCTGCCGGTCCCGCACGGGTTCGTCGTCGGGGCGCCCGCCTACGCGGCCTTCTGCGACGAGACCGGCCTGCGCGAGTGGATCGCCGCCCGCCTGCGCGGGCTCGACGTCGACGACACCGCCGCCCTGGAGCAGGCCGCCGCCGAGGTGCGGGCGAAGGTCGAGCGGGAGTCGATCCCGCCATGGCTGGAGCGGTGGATTCGCGAGGCGTACATGGAGCTGGTCGAGGACGAAGCCGAAGCACCGGTGGCGGTGCGCTCCTCGGCCACCGCCGAGGACAGCGAGGCCGCGTCCTTCGCCGGGATGAACGAGACCCTGCTGAACGTGCGCGGCGCCGATGCCCTGCTCGACGCGGTGCGCACCTGCTGGTCCTCGCTGTTCGGGGCGCGGGTCATCTACTACCGGGCCCAGCGCGGCTTCGGCCAGGCGGAGATGGACATCGCCGTCGTCGTCCAGCGCCAGATCCAGTCGACCCGCTCCGGGGTGATGTTCACGATCGACCCGGCCAGCGGCGACCGCGACCGGTTGGTGATCGAGGGAGCTTTCGGGCTCGGCGAGGCGGTCGTCTCCGGCTCGGTCTCGCCGGACCGCTACATCGTCGCCAAGGATGGGCTGAAGATCGAGCAGCGCGAAGTGCGCCGCAAGGAGCTGGCGATCGTCCCGCTGCCGGACGGCGGCACCGAGACGCGGATGCTGGACGAGGCCGAGGGCAGCCGTCCGGTGCTCAGCGAGAGGGAGATCTGCGAAGTGGCCGAGCTCGGGGTGCGGATCGAGCGCCACTACGGCTCGCCGCAGGACACCGAGTGGGCCTTCAACGAGGGAGGCGGGGTCTGGATGCTGCAGTCGCGGCCGGTGACGACGGCCGGCGGCGCGCCGGCGTCCGCCCCTGGCGGCGAGACGGGCGAGGAGCTCCTTCGCGGGCTCGGCGCCGCGCCGGGGTCGGCCAGCGGTGCGGTGCGGGTCGTCAAGACCCGTGAGGATGCCGCCGCGCTGCGCGAAGGCGAGGTCCTGGTCACCCATATGACCGCGCCCGACTGGGTGCCGCTGATGCGCCGCGCGGCGGCGATCGTCACCGACTCCGGCGGCATGACCTGCCACGCCGCGATCGTCTCCCGCGAGCTGGGAATCCCCTGCGTGGTCGGCACCAGCAAAGCGACCGAGGTGCTGAGCGACGGCCAGGAGGTCACGGTGGACGCCGGCGCCGGCGTCGTCACCGCGGGCATCTCGGAGTCGCCGAAGTCCGCAATGTCCGGCGAACCTCAATCGGCGTTCGTCCTTTCTTCGTCGCCTGCGGAACAAAGGACGAACGCCGGAGGGGGATCGCCGGTGACCGGGACCAGGATCCTCGTCAACCTCTCCGAGCCCTCGCAGCTGGAGCGGGTCGCCGGGCTAGACGTCGACGGGGTCGGGTTGCTGCGGGCGGAGCTGATGGTGGTCGAGGCGCTCGACGGGGTTCATCCGCGGGCGCTGCTCGAGGCCGGCGAAGGCGAGCGCTTCGTCGACCGCATGGCCTCGTCGCTCGACAGGTTCGCCGCCGCCTTCGCGCCGCGGCCGATCACCTACCGGACGATCGACTTCCGCAGTAACGAGTTCCGCGGCCTGGAGGGCGGCGAGCGGTTCGAGCCCGAGGAGGCGAACCCGATGATCGGCTACCGCGGTGCCCTGCGCTACATGCACGAGCCCGACCTGCTGGAACTGGAGCTGCAGGCGCTGGCGCGGGTCTGGGACGCCGGCCACGAGAACCTGCACGCGATGCTGCCCTTCGTCCGTACCCCGCGCGAAGTCGCCGCCTGCCGCGAGATGTTCGACCGCGCCGGGCTGCTGGCGCGGCCCGGGTTCGAGCTCTGGGTGATGGCCGAGGTGCCCTCGGTTCTCTTCCACCTGCCGCGCTACGCCGAGCTCGGCATCGCCGGGATCTCGATCGGGTCCAACGACCTCACCCAGCTGCTGCTCGGCGCCGACCGCGATTCGGAGCTGGTCGCCGAGGTCTTCGACGAGCGCGACGCTGCCGTCACCGAGTACATCTCCCGCCTGCTCGAGCGCGCCCACGAGCTGGGCCTGCGGACCTCGATCTGCGGCCAGGCGCCGTCCGTCCACCCCGAGTACGCGGAGCTGCTGGTGCGGGGCGGAATCGAGGCGATCTCGGTGAACATCGACGCCGTCGACCGTGCCCGCCGCCTCGTCGCCGCCGCCGAGCGACGGCTGCTGCTGGAGCAAGCACGAACCGAAGGAGCGCCCAAATGAAGGCCTACCAGTTGACCGCCTGGGAATCGCAACCGGAGCTGCGCGAGGTGGAGGTGCCCGAACCGGGCCCCGGTCAGGTGCTGCTCAAAGTCGGCGGCGCCGGCGCCTGCCACTCCGACCTGCACCTGATGGAATGGCCGCCGGGGACGCTCGGCTTCGACGTGCCGTTCACGCTCGGCCACGAGAACGCCGGCTGGGTCGAGGCGCTCGGCGCCGGGGTGGAAGGAGTGGAGGTCGGCGAAGCCGTCTCCGTCTACGGCCCCTGGGGCTGCGGCCGCTGCCGCGCCTGCCGGCTCTCGGCCGAGAACTACTGCGAGCACCAGGCGGAGATCGGCGCCTTCGGCGGCGGCCTCGGCCTCGACGGCGGCATGGCCGAGTACATGCTGGTCCCGCACCCGCGCCTGCTGCTGCCGCTCGGCGACCTCGACCCGCGCGACGCGGCGCCGCTCTCCGACGCGGCCCTGACCCCCTACCACGCGATCAAGCGCTCCTTACAACTGCTGGTGCCGGGCTCGACCGCGGTGGTGGTCGGCGTCGGCGGCCTCGGCCACATGGCGGTGCAGATCCTGCGGGCGCTGAGCCCGGCCCGGATCGTCGCCGTCGACGTCTCCGAGGAGAAGCTGCGGCTGGCAGCCGGGGTCGGCGCCGACGAGACGGTGTTGGCGGGGGAGGGGGCCGCGGAAGCGATCGGCGAGATCACCAAAGGCCGAGGCGCCGAGCTGGTCGCCGACATGGTCGGCTCCAACGACTCGATCGCGCTCGCCGCCGCGGTCGCCAAATTCGAGAGCGACCTGACGATCGTCGGTCTGGCCGGCGGCAAATACGAGTTCGCTTTCGGGGCGCTGCCCTTCGAGGCCAAGCTCTGTATCCCCTACTGGGGGACGGCGGTGGAGCTGGAAGAGTGCCTGGAGCTGGCGCGCCAGGGCCGGATCCACGCCCACGTCGAGCGCTTCTCCCTGGATGACGCGCCGAGCGCTTACGAGAAGATGCGCGCCGGCCACCTCGACGGCCGCGCGGTGATCTGCCCGAACGGTTGAGCGAACGCAGTTGTTCCCGGTATGCGGGAACAACTGCGTATGGCCCTTTCAGGCGATCAGGGAGGCGATCAGGTCGACGTACTCGCGCAGGCGGTTGACCGCCAGGTAGTCGTCGAGCACCCGCTGGCGGCCGGCCTCGCCCATGGTCCGCGCCAGCTCGGGTTCGCCGAGGATGCGTTCGACCGCCCGGGCGCAGGCGACGAGGTCCCGCGGGTCGTCGATCAGGTAGCCGGTCCGGCCCTCGACGATCTGGTCCTGGATGCCGCCGACCCGGCTGCCGACCACCGGGCGTTCCTTCCACATCGCCTCGGCGACGGTGAGCCCGAACCCCTCGGCGATGCTCTTCTGGACGACGACGTCGGCGCGCCGCTGGACCGCGTTGATCATCGCCGCGTTTTCGTCGGTGTCGTTCATCGGCAGGCTGACCAGGTGGGCGCGGCGGCGGACCTCCGGCGCCAGGTCCCGCCAGGCCGCGGCCACTTCCTCGTGCACGGCGGCTCCCTCGGGGTCGTCGGCGACGCTGCCGCTGTCGGGGCCGGCGAGGACCAGGTGAACGCCGGGATCGTCGAGGCAGCCGGCGAGCATCTCCAGCAACCCACGCGGATCCTTGAGCCGGTCCCAGCGCGAGACCTGGGCGACCACCTTGGCATCGTCCGGCAGCTCTTCCTCCTGCAGGATCTCGGCCCGGCGCTCGACCCGGCCCGGGGTCCCGTCGGCGCGGGTGAAGGACGGGGCCCGCTCGAGCCCGTCCCGCGACAGCCCGATCTCCTTCAGGATCGCCGCCACGACCTCCGGCTCGAGGTCCTCGTTCTTCGGCGAGAAGGGGTCGATCACCGGCGGCATGAACCAGGCCTTGTCCTCGTCGAGCCCCTCCCAGAGGTAGGCGCGGCGGGAGAAGACGTAGGCGTCGGCGGGGGACACGTAGGAGCGGAGGAAGTCCCAGGCGCCGCGCACGAGGTCGTTGGGGCGATCGACGCCGATGTGGCAGCGCCAGATCACCTTCAGGCCGCGCTCGCAGAGGGCCGGGACGAGGCCGGCGGGCTGGGGGTCGTGCAGGTAGACGACGTCGCCGCGCTGCATCAGCGGGTCGAGGATCTCGAGGTTGGCCTGCAGCGCCGACTCGTAGATCCGCCGCGCCTCGTCATCGAGGGCGCCGCCGTCACCGGGGTCGCCGTGGAGGTGGTTGTGCAGCCGCTTGGTGACGCAATAGAAGTCCGGCTCGGCGCGGAGCACGACCCAGCGCACGTCGACGCCGGCGTCGCGGGCGTAGGGGAGGAGCGTGTGCAGCAGCTCGGCGACGCCGCCGCCGTGGGCGGTCGAGCTGACGTGCCAGATCGCCCGCCCGGCGAACCCGGTCCGCGCCCAGGCGGCGACCTCTTCGATCTCGGTAAAGGCGTCGCCGAGCAGCGGCTTGAACCGCACCAGCGGGTGGGTGGGGACGGGAACGAACTTCGGGTCGGTCATCGGGCGCCCTCCCCGCCGAGCGCCGCCATCGTCGCGACCACCGACTCGGCCAGGGCGGGGAGGGCGTAGCCGCCCTCGAGCACGGCCCCGACCGGGGCGTCCCACTCCTCGGCGGCGGTGCGGACCGCGGTGGCCATGCGGCCGAAGGAGGCGGCCTCGAGCCGGCACTCGGCCAGCGGGTCTTCGCGGTGGGCGTCGAAGCCGGCCGAGATCAGCACCAGCTGCGGCTCGAAGCGAGCGGCGGCCGGCAGCACCTCGTCCTCCAGCAGCGCCATCCATTCGCCCTCTTCGCTGCCGCCGGGAACCGGCCGGTTGATCGTGAAGCCCGCGCCGGGACCGGCGCCGGTGTCGTCGCGGTGGCCGGTGCCGGGGAAGATCCCGCCCTGGTGGATGCTGGCGAACAGCACGTCGGCGCGTTCGCGGAAGATCTCGGCGGTGCCGTTGCCGTGGTGGACGTCCCAGTCGAGGATGAAAACCCGCTCGATCCCGAGCTCGGCGATCGCCAGTGCGGCGGCGACGGCGATGTTGTCGAACAGGCAGAACCCCATCGCCCGCGTCGGTTCAGCATGGTGCCCCGGCGGCCGCCCGGCGCTGAACCCAACCTGGGCCTCGTCCCCGACCAGCGCCCGGGTCATCGCGCAAGCCGCACCCGCCGAGCGCAACGCCGCCTGCCAAGAAGCCGCACCGGCGTAGGTGTCGAGATCAATCGACCCACCACCACCCTCACAGACAGACCGAATCGCCTCCACGTGCTCCCGAGGATGCACCAACATCAACTCCTCCTCAGAAGCAACTGGAGCCTCCCGCCGCTCCCACCCAAGCCAGCCAACCTCCTCCAGCGCCGCCTCGATAGCCACCAACCTCTCCGGCCTCTCGGGATGCCCCGGCAACCCTTCCCCCGGATCGTGCAAGAGGCAGGCCGGATGGCTGAAATAGAGCATGGAAATGAACCTACCCGGCAGGAGGGTGCCGGTGGGGGTGCCCCGGGCGCACCTCCGCCGGGAAATACGTCTACTGCTGTTGCCTCAAAAGCTCGTGGCCCGGCTCCATGCTGAGTGCCCGGGACACCCCCACCGGCACCCTCAACCACAGCTTCTGTCAGACGCTGATCAGCGAGACCGCGAGAGACCCCCGTATAGGTGGAATGTTGCGGTTTCGGTGAGAGCTGATCTTTCAGTAGCTGTCGAGAGGGGCACCCGTCCCTCCCAACCGCCACACCTACGTATCGATCAAACCGTGCGCCAGCGCGTAGCGCGTCAGTTCCGGCCTGCTCGACAGGCCCAGCTTCTGCTGGAGGTGCGCGCGGTGGGTCTCGACCGTGCGGACGCTGAGCGATAGCTGCTCGCCGATTTCGCGGTTGGTGTGGCCGAGGGCCATCAGCTTCAGCACGTCTGTCTCGCGGGGAGAGAGGACGCGCTCCTCGTCGCCCTCGCCGTCCTTCAGCCCGGCCGCCACCGCCGGCGCCAGGTGCTGCTCGCCGGCCGCCGCGGCGCGGACCGCCTCGATCAGCTCCAGGTGCGCCGCGTCCTTGAACAGGTAGCCCTTCGCCCCGGCGTCGAGGGCGCGCTGGACCAGGGTCAGGTCGCGCTCCATCGTCAGCAGCACGACCTCCGTCTCGGGCGCGGCCTCGCGCAGCTCCGGCAGCGCGTCGACCGCCAGGCCGTCGGGCAGGTTGACGTCGAGGACCAGCACTCGCGGCTGCAGCTCGGCGACGGTCGCTTGTGCCGCGTCGAGGTCGCCTGCCTCGCCCACCACCTCCAGGTCCTCCTGCCCGTCGAGCAGCGCCTTCAGCGCTCCCCGCACCACCGCGTGGTCGTCGACGAGGACGACGCCGATCTTCTCCTCCGCGCTCACCCGGCGAGCGTAACGAGTTGCGGGGCGACCGCACCAGGGGATGTTGGCGACCCCGGATGTCGCATCCCTGCCTGGAGGGGACCATCGCACCAGCTTGCAACCGAACCAGTCCTACGGAGGGGAGAGAACGATGGAAGGCGAGCAGCATCTGAAACGGAGCATGGGGGTCTGGATGGCCACCGCGCTCGTGGTCGGGAACATGGTCGGCTCGGGGATCTTCCTGCTGCCGGCCTCGCTGGCCGGAGCGGCGGGGCCGATCTCGATCTTCGGCTGGATCTTCACCGGCATCGGCGCGATGCTGCTGGCGCTGGTCTTCTCCCGCCTCGGCCGGGCGATGCCCCGCACCGGCGGGCCGTACGCCTACGCGCGGCGGGCCTTCGGCGACTTCATCGGCTTCCAGACCGCCTGGGGCTACTGGATCGCCGCCTGGGCCGGCAACGCCGCGATCGCCGTCGCCTTCGTCGGCTACCTCGCCGTCTTCTGGGGCGACCTGGAAACCAACAACCTGCTCGCCGCCCTGGTCGGCATCGGCGTCATCTGGCTGCTGACCGCGGTCAACGTGATGGGCACCCGCGAGAGCGGCGCCGTCCAGGTCGCGACCACGATCCTCAAGTTCGTGCCGCTGGCGATCATCGGCGTCATCGGCCTCTTCTTCATCAACAGCGACAACCTGACGCCTTTCGCGCCCCACGGAAGCTGGAGCGCGATCTCCGCCGCCGCCCCACTCACGCTCTGGGCCTTCATCGGCCTTGAGTCGGCGACGGTCGCCGCCGGCGAGGTCAAGGACCCGGAGCGGAACATCCCCCGCGCCACGGTCTACGGCACGCTGGCGGCCACCGTCGTCTACATCCTCGGCACCGTCGCGGTGATGGGGATCATCCCGACCGAGACGCTCGCCGGCTCGACCAGCCCGTTCGCCGACGCGGCGGGCCAGATGTTCGGCGGCAGTTGGGACAAAGTGATCGCGGTGGTGGCGATGGTCTCCACCTTCGGCGCCCTCAACGGCTGGATCCTGCTGCAGGGACGGGTGCCGCTGGCAGCCGCCGAAGACGGTCTCTTCCCGCCCCAGTTCGCCAAGGTCCACGGCGAGCGGCGGACGCCGGTCTTCGGCCTCGTCGTCTCCTCGGTCCTGGTCACCGGGCTGATGCTGATGAACTACACCAAGGGCCTGGTCGACGCCTTCACCTTCATCATCCTGCTGGCCACCCTGACCACCCTGGTCCCCTACGCCTACTCGGCGGCGGCCCAGGCGCATCTCTACTTCACCGAACGCGACATCTTCGAGCGTGGCCGCTTCGTCCGCGACACGGTGATCGCCGCGCTCGCCTTCTCCTACTCGATCTGGGCGATCACCGGCTCGGGCAAGGACATCATCGCCAAGGGCTTCGTCCTCCTGCTGGCCGGGATCCCGGTCTACGTCCTGCTCAAGTGGTGGCAGGCACGGGAGGCCGAGAAGCACGCCGCAGAACTTGTCGCGACTCCCCCGCCCACCGGCTCTCCCGTCAGCGAGGGCGCGGTCGTCGCGATGAAGAAGGGCTCCTGATGCGGAGCCCTGGAGCACCCGCCCAAGTCGCCCCCGCGCCCACCCCTGTCGGCGCGGGGGCGCCGCGGTCCGCGCCGCGCCTCTACGTCGGCTCCGAGGTCGGCGTCCTGCGGCGGGTGATGCTGCACCGCCCCGACCTGGAGCTGCGCCGCCTCACCCCGGCCAACAAGGACGAGCTGCTCTTCGACGACGTGCTCTGGGTCAAGCGGGCCCGCCAGGAGCACGACGCCTTCGCCGACACCCTGCGCGAAGCGGGGGTGGAGGTGCTCTACCTCGGCGAGCTGCTGGCCGAGACGGTTGAACTGCCCCAGGCGCGGGCCGAGGTCCTGGTCGGGACCCTGGCCGAGGCGGACCTCGGCCCCTCGCTTGGCGGCGCGGTGACCGAATGGCTGGGCCACCTGCCCGGCGCCGAGCTGGCCGAGCGGCTGATCGGCGGCGTCACCTACGAGGAGCTGCCCTTCGCCAGCGACTCGCTGGTCGCCCAGGTCGCCCGCCGCGACGGCTTTGTCCTGCCGCCGCTGCCCAATCACCTCTTCACCCGCGACACCTCGGCCTGGGTCTACGAAGGCGTGACGGTCCACGCGATGGCGAAGCCCGCCCGCCGTCGCGAGGCGGTCCACCTGGAGGCGATCTACCGCCACCACCCGCTCTTCGCCGAGACCCCGCACGAGACCTGGAGCGACGACCTCGGCGGACCGCCGCACCTGGAGGGCGGCGACGTGCTGGTGATCGGCAACGGCTGCGTGCTGATCGGGATGGGGGAGCGGACCAAGCCGGCCGGGGTCGAGCTGCTCGCCCGCCGCCTCTTCGGCGCCGGCGCCGCGACCCGGGTGATCGCGGTCGAACTGCCGGCCCAGCGCTCCTCCATGCACCTCGACACGGTGATGACGATGGTCGACCGCGACGCCTTCACCGTCTACCCGGAGCTGCGCGCGGCGATGACCGGCTACACCCTGCGGCCGGGTCCCGACGGGGTCCGGGTCGAGCGCGAGGACGAGTTGTTCGCGGCGATCACCGCGGCCCTCGACCTCGACGGCCTGCGCCTGTTCGAGACCGGCGGCGACAGCTTCGAGGCCCAGCGCGAGCAGTGGGACGACGGCAACAACGTCCTCGCCGTCGCCCCGGGCGTGGTCCTCGCCTACGAGCGCAACGTCGACACCAACACCCGCCTGCGAGCGGGCGGGATCGAGGTGATCACGATCGCCGGCGCCGAGCTCGGCCGCGGCCGCGGGGGCCCGCGCTGCATGTCCTGCCCGATCGAGCGCGACCCGGTCGCGGTCTGAGCTAGAATCGCGCCAGCCCAGCGTGAGGTCAGCGGGTCTCGTGCCCAGTGACCGGGAGCGGGTGATAGCGCGTCGCAGTGCATATCGTGAACCCAGCGACCGACGCGCAGGCACAGGCCCCGGCCTGTCACGGGCGTGCCGCAGGACACAGACAGGACGCAGTCGTCTCAAGACGCATTGCGCTCGATCCGGCAGGGGTGAGAGCGAGTGCGCGTGGAGACGGGATTGCGGACTTCATCTCCCCCCAAGCAGGACCTAGATCGACGGGTTCGCCGCTGGCGCGAATGGGAGCGCCCTGCCCCAACTGGGACTTGGCAGAACCTGGCAATCGCCTTCGCCAGTTGCGCCTTCGCCGCCGGTCTGACGGCGCTGACTGTGGCGAAGGGGGCAGCCGTGCGACCCGCGGAGTTGTGGGTTGCCGCTGTTGGGTTTCTCCTCGCGACGATTCTCTGCGCCGTCGCGCACCGCGACGTCAATCGTGGTCGTTGCAGTAGGGAGCGGGAGATCGAAGAGATCGAGCCGTAGTCGCGGCCGGGCTCAGTTACGGGCGGAACGAGAGGCTTTACCGATGGCTGGCTCGGCGGCGCGATCGGCCACCTGCGTCCCGGCTTCGCCCCGAATAATCCGGGCGACGTCCGTGAGCGAGCCGATCGCGGCGCGGCGACCGGTGGCGTCGGCGAAGCGGCAGGCGGCCTCGACCTTCGGCCCCATCGAGCCCTCGGCGAAATCCATCTCCCGCAGTCGCCGCGGCTCGGCGCTGGTTATCGGCCGCTCCTTCGGGCTGCCCCAGTCGGCGCGGACGGCGTCGACGTCGGTCAGCATCACCAGCAGCTCGGCGTCGAGCCGGCGGGCCAGCAGAGCGGCGGTCAGGTCCTTGTCGATCACCGCCTCGACCCCGCGCATGGTGCCGACGCCGTCGAGGGCGACGGGGATGCCGCCGCCGCCGGCGCAGATCACCAGGGCGCCGGAGTTGACCAGCACCCGCAGGCTGCGGATCTCGGCGATCGCGTTGGGTTCGGGAGAGGGGACGAGCCGCCGGAAGCCGCTGCCGTCGCGGCCCAGCGTCCAGTTGCGTTCGCGGCGCAGCCGACCTGCCTCCTCATCGCTGTAGACCGGTCCGATCGGCTTCGTCGGCCGGCGGAAGGCGGGGTCGTCGGCGGCGACGACCACCTGGGTGAGGACGCTGACCACATCGCGTTCGGGCAGCAGGTTGCGCAGCGCCAGCTCCAGCATGTGGCCGACCATCCCCTCGCTCTCGGCGCCGAGGACGTCGAGCGGGTAGGGCGGGACGTCGGGGAAGGCCTCGTTCTGCAGTGCCAGCAGGCCGACCTGGGGGCCGTTGCCGTGGGTGATGATCAGCTCGTGCTCGACGGCGACCCCGGCAAGGGCCGCCGCCGCGGTCTCGACGTTGCGGCGTTGATTGAGGGCCGAGGCGGGTTCGCCGCGGCGGAGAAGGGCGTTGCCGCCCAGGGCAAGAAGGATTCGCATGCCTTCAGGATCGCCCCGGCAGACCCGTTTCCCATCGGCCGAAAGCCACAATTCTGGATGCGGGGTTCCGCAGCTACCGGGGCGCCTGACAGACTCCCTCTCCAGAGCGCGATGGAGAACGGCGAGCGGGAGATAACGGTCGTCCTCGCCGACGACCACAACGTGATTCGCAGCGGCCTGCGGGCGATGCTGGAAGCCGAGGACGACCTGCGGGTGATCGGCGAGGCCGCCGACGCGCCGGCGGCGCAGAAGCTGGCCCGCGACCGCCGCCCCGACGTCCTCGTCCTCGACCTGAACATGCCGGGGGCCGCGCCGGCCGACGACATCGCCGCCCTGCGCGAGGAGGTGCCGGCGACGCGGGTCGTGGTGCTGACGATGCAGGGCGACCCGCGGCGGGCGCGCGAGCTGCTGCAGGCGGGCGCCTCCGGCTACGTCCTCAAGCAGGCCGCCGAGCGCCAGCTGACCGCGGCGATCAGGGCCGCGGTCGACGGCGGCTCCTACATAGACCCCGAACTCGGCGGCCTGGTCGCCCAGCTCGGTGCCGACCCGCTCGAGGCACTCGGCGACCGCGACCGCGAGCTGCTGCGCCTGCTCGCCCTGGGCCACACCAACCGCGAGATCGGCGAGCAGCTCTTTCTCAGCGTCCGCGCGGTCGAGGTCAACCGGGCCAAACTGCTGGAGCGGCTCGGCCTGGAGTCCCGCCCCGAGCTGGTCCGCTTCGCGATCGCCAACGGCCTGGTCGACACCCAGCCGGACAGCTGAGCCGACTCAGCCCTCGCTCAAAGGCACGGTGGCGGTGATCTCGGTGCCCTTTCCGGGCTCCGAGCCGACCTCGATCGTGCCGCCGAACAGCTCGATCCGCTCGCGCATCCCGGTCAGGCCGCGGCCGCCGGTGGCCAGGGCGAGGTCGAAGCCGCAGCCGTCGTCGTGGATGGCGATCCGGATCTCGTCGTCGCCCCCCTGGACGGTGACCTCCACCTGCTTCGCCGCGGCGTGCTTGACCGCGTTGGTCAGCGCCTCCTGCACGAGCCTGTAGACGATCCGCTCCTCGTCCCCGCCCGGCTCCCCGGCGAGGTCGACCTGCGCCTCGACTTCGATCCCGCCGCGGGCCGCCGTCTCTTCCGCCAGCGCCTCCAGCGCCCCCGCCAGGCCGAGCCGCTCCAGCGCCGCCGGCCGCAGGTCGTTGATCAGCCGGTTCAGATCGTTGATCTGGTCCTCCAGCCGGACCATCGCCTCCTCGGCGGCGGTCTCGATCCGCTCGGCCCGCTGCTCGCCCCGGCTCTGCAGCGCCGTCGCCAGGGTTATCCGGATCGCCGCCAGTCCCTGCAGGGCGTCGTCGTGCAGCTCCCGCGCCCAGCGCACCCGCTCCTTCTCGGCCGACTCGACCTGCTGGCGCAGGCGCTCGGACTCGACCGTCTGCGCCGTCGCCACCGCGGTCGCGGCGCTGGCGGCGAAGGACTGCAGCAGCCGCAGGTCCTCCTGGTCGAACTCGACCCCGCCGCCGGCTTCGCGGTCGAGGGCGACCAGGGCGCCGACCGAGCGGCCGCGGAAGAGCAGCGGCACGACCAGCGCCGCCTCGGCCCCGAGGCGCTCGCGCAGCCGCGCCTTCGAGGGGGGAGAGTCGCGCTCCAGCCGCTGCGAGACGCGGTCCTCCATCGCCGCTGCGAAGACCGCATCGTCGAGCGGCACCTCGAAGCCGGCGACATCCTCGCCGACGGCGCCGGCGCGGGCGGCGACGAAGAGGTGGTCTTCGCGCCGCAGCAGCACCAGCAGGGCCCGTGCGTCGACCAGCGCCCGCGCCCGCTTGACGATCAGGTCGAGGACCCGCTCGACGTCGGTCTCGCCGCCGACCGTGCGGGCGATGTCGACCGAGGTCTCGGCCCGCCGCAGCGCCTGCTCGATCTCCGCCTCGCGTTCGCTGAGGGTGGTGTAGAGGCGGGCGTTCTCGATCGCGATCCCCGCCCAGCCGGCGAGGGTGATCGCCGCCTCTTCGTCTGACTCGTCGAATTCCGGCGCCCCCTGCTTCTCGGTCATGTAGAGGTTGCCGTAGATCTCGCCCCGGACCGCGATCGGCACCCCGAGGAAGGAGTGCATCGGCGGATGCCCGGGGGGGAAGCCGTAGGCGTGGGGGTGGGTGTTGACGTCGCGCAGCCGCAGCGGCGCAGGCTCGCGGATCAGCTCGCCGAGGACGCCGCGGCCGCGCGGCAGGTTGCCGATCTCGCGCCGGGTCTCCTCGTCGATGCCGACGTTGATGAAGCGTTCGAGTTCGCGCCGCTCGCGGTCGAGCACCCCGAGCGCGGCGTAACGCGCGCCGGTCAGCTCGCGGGCGGCCTCGGCGACGGATTTGAGCACCACCTCGAGGTCTAGCTCGGAAAGGAGGTTGCTGCCGACGTCGAGTAAGCGCCGGAAGCGCTCTTCGTCGACTTGGGTGGCCTGCTCGGAGCCCTCCATGATGAAACGAATACTCCCACCTAATCGGGGTATTTGGGAGGGTCGGAGATCTTCAGGGCGAAAGTCCTCGACGTGGAACCCAAGCTCAGCGTCGGCGACACCCTCGGCAGGACCTTCTCGATCTACCGCGACCAGGCGGGCGTGCTGCTGCCGGTGGCCTTCTGGTTGTTCCTCGCGGTTTCCGTCATCGAAGCCCTGGGTGCCGGCAACCTCGGCCTCGGGCTGATCGCCCTCGTCGTCAGCCTCGCGGCCTCGACTCTCTACCAGGGAACGGTGGTCGGGCTGGTCAGCGACGTCCAGGACGGCCGCCGCGACAACTCGGTCGGGGAGCTGATGCGCTCGGTGGCGCCGGTGGTGATGCCGCTGATCGGCGCGGGGATCGTCTCCGCCCTGGGAATTGTGTTCGGCCTGGTCCTGCTGGTCGTGCCGGGCCTCTACCTGCTGACGATCTGGGCGGTGATCGCGCCCGTGATCGTGGTCGAGCGGCGGGGGGTCTTCGACGCCTTCGGCCGCTCCCGGCAGCTGGTCCGAGGCAGCGGCTGGCCGGTCTTCTGGACGGTGGTCGTCTCCTTTCTGATCACCTTCGTCGCGGCGCTGGTCTTTGCCGCCATCGCGGTCGCTCTGTCGGAGGGGATCCTGGTGGAAATCGTCCTTCTCACCCTCGCTGCGACCTTCACGGCTCCGATCCCCGCCCTCGTCGCCTCCGTCATCTACTTCCGGCTGCTGGAACTGCGGGGCAAGCCGCCGGCCAGCGATTCCAGCGCGTCGGCGGCGGCGCCCGAGCCGCCGGCCGCCTCGTAGCCGGCCTGCACCCGCGCCGCGCCCGGGGCGCAGGCTTCGGCGGCCGTCGCGGCGGCGGCGAGACGGGCGGGGGAGAGGCGGCGGCGGGGGAGCCGCGTGCCCGCCCCGGCCTCCTCGACGTGGGCGGCGACGTCGAGCTGATCGCGTCCCCAGGGGACGACGCAGACCGGCACGCCGAACGCCAGCGCCTTCTGGGCGATGCCCATGCCGCCGTGGCAGACGACCACCGACGCGCGTTCCAGCAGCGGCCGGTGGGGGAGGTAGCGCTCGACAACCGCGTCGCCGCGCCGCGGCAGGCTCGCCGGGTCGACCCCGGCGGTGGTGACGACAAGCCGCCAGCGCCCGGCCATCCCCTCCAGCGCGGCGGCGGCGATCGCGCTGTCGCCCTGGAACTCCGAGGAGCAGGTGACGAGCGCGAGCGGGCGCTCGTCCTCCGGGATCGCGAAGGGCAGCTCGGCGGGCGGGTCCCAGGTGGCGGCGCCGACCATCAGCACGTTCGGCGGCATCGCTCGCGGGTACTCGAACGGCCGCGCGGTGAAGTAGAGGGTCAGCGGCGCCCGGTAGCGGGCCTCGGCCATCGAGCCGAGCTCGGTCACCCCTGCGGCCCGGCGCCCGGCGTTGGCCGCCGGCAGGCGCAGGCGGCGGTCGGCGAGCGCCGAGAACAGCGCCCCGCCCCGGTCGCGGGCGCGGCCCAGCGGGCCTGACTTCGGTCGCCAGCCGAAGCCGAGCGTGGGGAAGCCCGGCACCGTGTCCTCGAGCAGGAAGGGCCGCGACTCGGCCCAGGGGAGACCCTCGCGCTCGGCGACCGCCTGGGCTCCCAGAGTCGAGGTGTCGACCAGAGCGAGGTCGGGTTCGACCGCGGCCAGGGCGGCGGCGAAGTCGGCGGCGTCGAGCGGCGCCCGTTCCCCCCAGACCGCGAGCGAGCGTTCGGCGGCTGCGAGGCGGCGCCGGCGGGTGTGGTCGTCCATCTCCACCGCCTCGATCGCCGGATCGATCGGCTCGCACTCCAGCCCGGCCTCGCGTACGGCCGCGACGCCCGCGGCCAGCGTTCGCACGTGAACCTCGGCCCCGCGCTCCCGCAGCTCCAACAGCGGCCCCATCATCGGGTTCAGGTGCCCGCGCGCGGGCGAGGTGTAGGCGAGGACCTTGATCCCGTAAACCTAGATGCCGAGTCCGCGCCAGTGCCCCGTATAGGTGTACTGACGCGGACTCAGTGCTGGAGCAGGCCGGCGACGGCCTGGGCGAGCTGCTGGCCTCGGGGCGTCAGCGTGTACTCGGTGTGCGGCGGCCGGCCGGGAACGAGCTGGCGCTTGACGACCCCCGCCGCCTCCAGCTGCTCCAGCCGCTCCGACAGCGTCGTCGGCGAGACGCCGGGCAGCGACTGGCGGAACTCGTTGAAGCGGACGGCGCCGCTGGAGCAGGCGTAGATCGTCGCCATCGTCCAGCGGCGCTCGAGCAGGCCGGCGGCCGCCCGCATCTCGGGCGGCACCGGCGAGCAGTTGCGGCAGCGGGGGGTCATGACGCTCCTTACGCCACCGCTGCCTCGTGGGCCTTCTCGGCCGGCTCCAGGGCCAGCGCCAGGACCTCGCCGATGCTCATCACCGGGTGGAAGGTCATCTGCTCGCGCACCTCCTCCGGCACCTCGTCGAGGTCGCCGCGGTTGCGCTCGGGCAGGATCACCTCGGTCAGCCCGGCGGCGTGCGCCGCCAGCACCTTCTGCTTCAGGCCGCCGATCGGCAGCACCCGGCCCTGCAGGGTGACCTCGCCGGTCATCCCGACCGTGTGCTTCACCGGCCGCCCGGTCAGGAGGCTGACCAGCGCCGTGGTCATCGCCGTGCCGGCGCTGGGGCCGTCCTTGGGGATCGCCCCGGCGGGGACGTGGAGGTGGAACTCGCGCTGGAACGCGTCCGGCTCGATCCCGAGCTCCTCGCGGTGCGCCCGCACGTAGGAGAGCGCGATCCGCGCCGACTCCTTCATCACGTCGCCGAGCTGGCCGGTCAGGACCAGGCCCTTGTCGCCGTCCATCGCGGTCGCCTCGATGAAGAGGATGTCGCCGCCGGCGCCGGTCACCGCCAGGCCGGTGGAGACGCCCGGGATCGCCGTGCGCTCGACCGACTCCTGGAAGAACTTCTGGCGACCGAGCGCCTCGCGCAGCGCCTCGACGTCGATCTCGATCTTCCCCTCGACCTCGCCGGCGGCGATCTTCGTCGCCGCGGCGCGGACGAGCTTGCCGATCTCCCGCTCCAGCCGGCGCACGCCCGCCTCGCGGGTGTACTCGGAGATCACCGCGCGCAGGACCGCGTCGGAGACCTCGACCTCCTCCGGCTTCAGCCCGTTGCGCTTCAGCTGCCTGGGCAACAGGTAACCGCGGGCGATCGCCAGCTTCTCTTCGGTCGTGTAGCCGTCGAAGGCGATCGTCTCCATCCGGTCCAGCAGCGGCGCCGGGATCGTGTCGACCAGGTTCGCGGTGGCGATGAAGACCACCTCGGAGAGGTCGACCTCGACGTCGAGGTAGTGGTCGCGGAAGGTGTCGTTCTGGGCCGGGTCGAGCACCTCGAGCAGGGCCGCCGAGGGGTCGCCGCGCCAGTCGGCGCCGACCTTGTCGACCTCGTCGAGGAGGATCACCGGGTTCATCGTCTTGGCGTCGCGCAGGGCGCGGATGATCCGTCCCGGCATGGCGCCGATGTAGGTGCGGCGGTGGCCGCGGATCTCGGCCTCGTCGCGGATGCCGCCGAGGCTGATGCGGACGAACTCGCGCCCCAGGGCGCGGGCGATCGACTCGCCGATCGAGGTCTTGCCGGTGCCCGGAGGGCCGACCAGGGTGAGGATCGCGCCGTTGGCCCGGTCGTCCTCCTCGATCCCGCGCTCCTCACGCAGCTTGCGCACGGCGATGAACTCGGTGATCCGCTTCTTCACGTCATCGAGGCCGGCGTGGTCGGCGTCGAGCACCTCGCGGGTGTGCGCCGGGTCGAGCCGCTCCTCGGAGCGCTTGCTCCACGGCACCGCGATCAGCCAGTCGAGGTAGCTGCGGATCATCGAGCTCTCGGGCGACTGCTCGCCCTGGCGCTCGAGCCGCCGCAGCTCCTTCTCGGCCTGCTCGGCGACCGCCTCCGGCATCTCCGCCTCGGCGATCTCGCGCTCGTACTGTGAGATGAGGTCGGCCTCGTCCTCGCCCAACTCCTTGCGGATCGACTCCATCTGTTTGCGCAGGAAGTAGTCGCGCTGCTGTTTCTGCGCGCCGGACTCGACGTCGTCGCGGATCTTGCTGCGCACCTGCAGCTCGGTCAGCCGCTCGCGCTGCAGCTCGACCGCCAGCTCGAGGCGGGCGGTGACGTCGATCGCCTCCAGCAGCCGCAGCTTTCCCTCGTTCGGAATGTCGGGGGAGAGCCCGGAGGTGTCGGCCAGCGCGCCCGGCTCGTCGATCGAGCGCAGGAAGGCGGCGATGCGGCCGTCGTCGCCGCGGTGCTCGAGGATCTCCTCGACCACGGCGCGGTATTCGGTGCTTAGCTCGCGGGTGTGCTCGTCGTCCGGATGACCGTCGCGGATCTCCTGTACGTCGACCCGCAGTGAGTCGCCCTCGCCCGGCTGGGCGGAGCCGTTGATCAGCCCGCGGTGCAGGCCGACGACGGTGGCGACCGGCTTGCCGCGGCGCGAGAGCCCGGTCTCGATCACCTCGGCGACGACGCCGACGCGGCCGAACTCGCCGTCGCGGCGCGGCATCAGGAAGACGCGCTCCTCCTCGCCGACGTCGATCGGCAGGGTCGCGGTCACGGTGGGGAAGACGATTGCCTCGTCGAGCGCTATCAGCCGATAGTTCATAACCAAGTCCACTTTCTGTAGTTAGTCCTCAATCAGGATAGCGCGAATGGTTTCCACGTCAAGTGATTCCGCTCACGGTCGTCGGGTACGGTCCCGATGTGGGCAAGGTCAAGTGCCAGATCGCGGTCTCAGCCGATGGCTACCTCGCCGGTCCCAACCAGAGCGAGGAGCACGGGCTCGGCGAAGGCGGCGAGGCGCTGCACGAGTGGGCCTTCAAGACCCGGTTCTTCCAGGAAATCCACGGCCGCGAGGGCGGCGAAGGTGGGATCAGCGACGACGTCGTCCGCGAGGCCTCGGCCAACAGCGAGGCGATCGTCATGGGCCGCAACATGTTCGGCCCGGTACGCGGCCCCTGGACCGAGCCGCTGTGGGACGGCTGGTGGGGGGACGAACCGCCCTTCGGCGTCCCGGTCTTCGTCCTCACCCACTACGAGCGCGAGCCGCTGACCCTGGGGAAGACGACCTTCTACTTCGTCACCGACGGGATCGAGAGCGCCATCGCCCAGGCGCGCGAGGCCGCGGGCAACGGCCACGTCTCGATCGGCGGCGGCGGCGAAACGATCCAGGAGACGATCCGCGCCGGCCTGCTCGACGAGCTGCTGGTCAACCAGGTGCCGGTGATCCTCGGCGGCGGCGTGCGCCTGCTCGACGGCATCCCGCCGAGCGTGAAGCTGGAGCAGACGAAGGTGGTCGACGCCCCCGGCGTCGCCCACCTCTTCTACTCGCTCAGCTACGAGTAGGAAAAGCGCCCCTTTCAGGGGCCGAGCAGCTTCGCCTTCTGCGCGGCGAACTCCTCCTCGGTGAGGATGCCCTGCGCTTTCAGCTCGCCGAGCTCCTTCAGCTGGTCGATCGTCGATTTCTCACCAGCGGCGGGCGCGGCAGGTGCGGCCTGGGGCGGGGGCGCCTGCTGGGCGTACTGCTGCTGTTCCTGCGCGGCCCAACGTTCGCCCTGGCGTTTGGAGACGCGGTTGCTGACGGAGGTGGCGGTGCCGGCGATGACCGCGGTGCGGGCGACGCCTCGAAGTAGTCCTGGCATTGGTCGTTCCTCTCTGTATGCCTGTTTTAGGCAGCTGCCTCGGCCGCGTCGAGCGCGGCGAGGACGTCGTCGACGGGGATCCGGCCGCTGGCGACGAGCTGTCCGCCCGAGCGCTTGACCGCGGCGGCGAACGGCGCCGCCCAGGTGTTCTCGAAGACGAGGATCGCGGCGGAGGTGCCGGGCTCCAGCGCGGCGGCGGCCTCGGTCAGGTCGTCGTCGGAGAGCAGGCCCGAGGAGGCGCCCTCGAAGACCTCGAGCTCGGCGGCGCCGTCGCCGAGATCCGAAAGCTCCAGCCCGGCGACGCTCCCGTCCTCGTCCTTGGCGACGAAGGCGAGGTCGAGGATCCGGATCAGCCCCCGCTCGACGAGGTCGACCAGATGCGGCGCAACCTCCCCGTTCGGTTGCCGCCCGGGCCACTCGACCAGGATGTAGTCGATCGGGCCCATCTCTATCTCGCTCATCGCCGTCCTCCCTGTTGGGAAAGAAATCTGATCTAGAGCGGTCAACTCTAGGCGATGTTTCCAATCAGTCCTCGGCGCGATCCTCACGCCGGTCTTCGGCGGCCTCGCGGCGCTCCTCCCGCGCGTCGATGCGGGCGTCGATCGCGTCCTCGCGCGCCTCGAGCTTGGCGGTCGAGGTCGGTCCGAAGTGCGCGGTGACGACGGCGACCGCGACCGCGGCGATCGCCAGGGCGACGAGGATCGAGCCGGCGATCTGGGTCATCTGCGAGGGCGGTCGCATCAGCTCACCCCGAGGAAGTCGCCGGCGGAGGTCCACCAGGTCGCCATCAGCAGGCCGAAGAGCGCGATCCCGATCCAGGGCAGCAGCGGCGAGCTGGAGCCGCCGACGCGCACCGCCAGCACCTTCGCCGCCAGCGCCCCCAGCACCAGGCAGCCGAAGACCGCGTGGGCGCCGCCCTCCTCCCAGCCGTAGAAGGAGATGCAGGCGACGGCGACGAGGACGGCGAGGACGAGGAGCGTGTCGCCCACCGCCCGGTGGGTCCAGGTCGCCGGCCCCGATTCGAGGAAGCGCGGCCGCGCCTTGCCGTAGGAGACCGCGGCGAGGACCAGCTGGTAGACGGCGAAGGCGGCGATCACGGTCGCCAGCACGACCTTCACCTCGGTGACGTTGCCGCGGGTCAGGTCGTCGATGAGGCCCTCCACGCGCCTGTCTATACCCAGGTGCGGCCGGCTATACCCCGACCTCGGCGGCGCCGCCGATCGGCAGCCAGCGGATCCGCTCGCGGACCTCGACCGGCGCCCGGGCCAGCTCCTTCTCCAGCGCCTCGCGGCCCTGGTGGAAGTGCTTCCAGCCCTCGTAGTGGATCGGGATCGTCGTCTTGGGACGCAGCAGGTCGAGCAGCTCGACCGCTTCGTGGGCGCCCAAGGTGTAGCGCAGCGGTCCGGTGGTCGGGAAGCGGACGCCGCCGAGGTGGAGGAGCGCGGTGCCGACCTCGACCCGGTCGGCGACCTCGCGGACGCCGTCGTAGAGGACGGTGTCGCCGGAGATCCACAGCGCCCCGTGCTCCTGTCCCTCCCAGGTCAGCGCGAAGCCGACCACGTCGCCGACTATCGGCCGGCTCAGCGGCGGGCCGTGGCGGCAGGGGGTGGCGGTCACCTCGATCGTCGGCTTGCCCTCGGCGCTCACCTCCGTCTTCGCCCAGGGGGCGAGGCCGCGGGCGTTGCCGCCCAGGCGGCGGGCGCCGGCCTCGGTGGTGATCACGGTCCCGGCCCGCGGCAGCAGCGCCCGGCCGGCCTTATCGAGGTTGTCGTCGTGGTGGTCGTGGCTGAGCAGGACCGCGTCGACGTCGCCGAGCTCCTCGGCGCCCACGGCCGGCCCGGTGAGCTTGGTCGAGCCGGTGCCCCAGCCGAAGCGGTACTTGCCGCCGGCCGGGTCGAAGGTCGGGTCGGTCAGCAGCCGCCAGCCGGCGAACTCGATCAGCACCGTGGGGCCGCCGATGTGGGTGATCCGAACGTCCACGTTCCCACCCTAAGTTAGGCTCGCGCGATGAACAAGAAAGTTGCGGACCCAGCCAAGCTCTACGGCAACCGTTTCCTGACCGAAGACGCGCCCGACAAGGAGTTCCCCGCGAACGGAATGTCGGCGCTCGACGCGATGCGGATGGTCGACGAGGAACTGGTCCTCGAGGGCGATCCGTGGCGCAACCTCGCCACCTTCGTCACCACCTGGATGGAGCCGGAGGCGCAGCGGATCGTCAGCGAGAACCTGCACCGCAACTTCATCGACCACGCCGAGTACCCGATCTCGGCCGAGATCGAGACCCGCTGCGTGCGGATGCTGGCCGACCTCTACCACGCGCCGGGGGAGACGACCGGCTGCCGCACCCAGGGATCCTCGGAGGCGATCATGCTCGGCGCCCTCTCGCTGAAGTGGAAATGGAAGGAGCGGCGCGAAGCCGCGGGCCAGCCGGTCGACAAACCGAACCTCGTCTTCGGCGGCGACGTCCACGTGGTCTGGGAAAAGTTCTGCCGCTACTTCGACGTCGAACCGCGGATCGTCCGCCTGCAGGAGGACAAGTTCGTGATCGGGCCGGAGGACGTCGAGCCCCACGTCGACGAGAACACGATCGGCGTCGCCGCCGTCCTCGGCACCACCTTCACCGGCCACGCCGACGACATCCAGGGGATCAACGACCTGCTGCTGCGGATCAAGACCGAGCGCGAACTCGACGTGCCGCTCCACGTCGACGCCGCCAGCGGCGGCTTCGTCTGGCCCTTCCTCTACCCGCACTCGGAGTGGGACTTCCGGCTCGAGCAGGTGCGCTCGATCAACGTCTCCGGCCACAAGTTCGGGCTCGTCTACCCGGGGATCGGCTGGCTCGTCTTCCGCGAGAAGTCGGACCTCGCCGACGACCTCGTCTTCTACGAGAACTACCTCGGCAAGACCGACGCCACCTTCACCCTCAACTTCTCCACCGGCGCCTCGATGGTGCTGGCCCAGTACTACAACTTCGTCCGCCTCGGCCGCGAGGGCTACGAGCACGTGATGCAGGCGATGGAGCAGAACGCCAAGGCGCTGGCCGCCAAGCTGGAAGCGATGGGGGACTTCGAGCTGATCGGGGCGGACAAAGAGCAGCTGCCGCTGGTCGCCTTCAAGTTGGCCGGCGAGAAGCCCTACGACGAGTTCGACGTCTCCTGGCAGCTCTCGGCCGAGCGCGGCTGGATGCTGCCCGCCTACACGATGCCGCCCAACGCCGAAGAGGTGAAGATCATGCGGGCGCTGGTCAAGGAGACGCTCGGCCGCCAGCAGGTCGACCGCCTCGCCAACGACATCGAAGAAGCCTGCAAGACGCTGCAGGAGAAGGGCGGCGCCCACCCGAGCGAGCGCAAGCAGATGAAGCGCAGCCCGGGGATGTAGGGCGGCGGCGGGCTAGCCGCCGGGCGGGCCGGCGCGTCCCGGCCACCAGGCGCGCTCGCCGAGGCGGTAGGTGATCGCCGGGATCAGCAGGGCGCGGACGACGAAGGTGTCGAGCAGGACGCCGACCGCGATCGTGGCGCCGATCTGGACCAGCTCCTCCAGGGGCAGCAGGGTCAGGGTGGCGAAGGTGCCGGCGAGGATCAGGCCGGCGCCGGTGACGACGCCGCCGGTGCTGACCAGGGCGGCGAGGGTGCCCTCGCGGGTGCCGCGGACGGCGGCCTCCTCCCGGGCCCGGGTCATCAGGAAGATGTTGTAGTCGACCCCGAGCGCGACGAGGAAGATGAAGGACATCAGCTCGAGGTTGAAGGCGAGGCCGTCCATCCCGAAGATCTCGATGAAGGCGAAGGTGGCGAGGCCGAGGGTCGCGGCGAACGAGGCCAGCACCGTCGCGATCAGGTAGGCCGGCGCGACCAGCGCCCGCAGGACGCCGATCAGGATCAGGCCGATCACCAGCAGGACCAGCGGCACGATCAGCTTCGTGTCGCGGGCGTTGGTCTGCTCGATGTCGAGGTTCTCGACCGGGATGCCGCCGAGCAGGCCGCCGGGGGCGACCGCGTGGAGGCGGTCGCGGACGTCTTCCACCGCGGCTTCGGCCTCGCTGCCGTAGGGACTGCCGCGGAGGACGAGGACGATCACCGCCTCGGCGGCGTCGGAGGGGACCGGCGCCGGCAGGACCAGCTGGACGCTGCCGAGCCGTTCCAGCGCCTTCGCCGCCAGCGGCGCCTCCTCGGTCTTCACCACCGCGGTCAGCGGCGAGCCCAGCCCGGCGGGGAAGTGGCGTTCCAGCGCTTCGGTCCCGCGGGAGGAGTTCGTCGGCTTGGTCACGCCCTGGCCGAAGCCGAGCGTGCCGTGGTTCGTCAGGTTGCCGAGCGCGAGCACGGCGAGCAGGGCGAGAACCGAAACGATGATTCGGGTGGAGTGTCGCCGGACCAGGTTGGCTGCTCGCACCCAGACGGTGGGGCGCGGGTCAGGGGGGTCCCCTCCGTCGCGAATTTGGGGAGGCTCCTCCGGGGACCCCCCTGACCCGCGCCGTAGGGCGGGGGTGGCTGGCCAGAAAGCGCGGTCGCCAAGGATCGAGAGGAGAGCGGGGAGGAGGGTGAAGGCGGCGGCGAGCATCGTTGCGATCCCGATCGCCAGGACCGGGCCGAGCCAGCGGGTCGACTCGAGGTCGGCGACGAGGAGGACCAGCATCGCGGCGATCACGGTGCAGCCCGAGGCGGCAATCGCCGGCCGCGTCTCGCGCACGGCGAGGCCCAGAGCGTCCGGCTCGCCCTTGCCGAGCTCTTCCCGGTAGCGGTGGACCAGGAGCAACGAGTAGTCCGTCCCCGCTCCGAAGACGAGGACGAGCAGGAGCATCGTCCCCTCGCTGTTGACGACGATCCAGTCCGCCTCGATCAGCAGGTAGGCGATGCCGATCGCGACCAGGTAGGCGAGGCCGACGACGAGCAACGGCAGCAGCGCCAGGATCGGCGCCCGGTAGACCGCCAGCAGGAGGATCAGGACCAGGCCGAGGGTGGCGATCAGCAGGGTGCGGCCGGCGTCTTCGGCGACCCGCTCGAGGTCGGCGGCGATCCCTCCCGGCCCGGTGACGAAGGCGCGCAACCCCGGCCGTTCGTGCGCCCGCAGGTAGCGGCGGATCTGCTCGACGCCGCTGACCACCGCGCCGCGGTCCTCGGCGTCGATCGCCAGCACCAGCAGCGCCGCTTCGCCGTCCTTGGAGACCGGCCCGACGCCGTTGGCGATCCGCGCCACCTCGCTCAGGTCGTTGCGGTATTCGCCGGAGAAGGGGTCGACGATCGGCGTCGCTCCGCTCAGCCCCAGCTTGCCGAGCCCGTCGCCGATCCGCCCGATCGCGCCGATGTCTTCCCTGCTCAGTCCGCCGGGCCGTTCGAAGACGATCACGACCGGCACGTCTTCGCTCCCCGAGGAGGCGTGCTGGAGCGCGTCGAGCGCCCGGGTCGATTCCGAGTCCTCGGGCAGGAAGCTGCTCTGTCCCGCGGCGGTGACGTCGTCGATGTGGGCGTGGGCGAGCAGGCCGGCGGCACCGAGCAGCAGCCAGACCGCGACCGTCAGCCATCGTCCTCGTGATCCGGCCATCGCGGCGCAGCGTATTCAGCCCAAATGACTGATTGGGCCTGGAATCAGTGGGTAGACGAAAGCTCATGGGATTGAAGCCGCTGTTCCTCGCTGCCCTGGTCGCCCTCTCCCTCGGCCTTGCCGCTTGCGGGGACAGCGGCTCCGATTCCACCTCTGAAGCAGAAACCGCACCCCCGGCGAGCGAGGAAACGACCGAAACGGCCGGCGAAACGGAATCGACCGAAAGCGAAGCGGCGCCCAGCGGCGAGGCGTCGAAGTCCGAAAAAGTCGACATCGTCGAATTCACCTACCAGCCCGACCCGGTCGTCGTGCAGGCCGGCGGCAAGGTGATCTGGCAGAACCAGGACACCGCGCCCCACACCGCGACCGCCGACGACGATAGCTGGGACACCGGGACGATCGAGAAAGGCAAGATCGGCTCGGAAACCTTCAAGGAACCGGGGACGTTCACCTACTTCTGCGAGATCCACCCGACGATGAAGGGCACCGTCGAAGTCGTCGAATAGGGAGGATGCGGGGATGCCTTGGTGGATAGCGCGGAAAGCCGCGCCTCATGTCTGGAAGCGGGTCCCCTGGGCGAAAGTCTGGGTCGTCTCGCTCTGGCTGTTGAAGAAAGGCCGCGACCGGATCGAGGGCAACCTCACCCAGCGCGAACAGACCGAGTTCTGGAACTTGATCAAGAAGTCGAAGGGGAAACCGGGCAACCTCTCCAAGCGCGACCGGACCCGCTTCAAGCACCTGGTCGGCAAGGCGATCCGCGGCTGAGTCGTAAAGTCCCCCCGTGGCCGAGGGGGAGCGAGACGACCTGGCGGAGCTGCTGGCGCGGCGCGCCCTGACTGAGGACGCGGCGCGGCCCGATGCGGTCGAGAAGCGGCGCGCGGCCGGTGGGCGGACGGCGCGGGAGAACCTCGCCGACCTGGTCGACCCCGACTCCTTCGTCGAGTACGGGCGCTTCGCGATCGCCGCCCAGCGCGGCCGCCGCGAGGTCGAGGACCTGATCGCCCGCACCCCCGCCGACGGGCTGATCGGCGGTACCGCCCGCATCAACGGCGACCGCTTCGACCCCGAGCGCGCCGCCTGCGCGGTCCTCTCCTACGACTACACGGTGCTGGCCGGCACCCAGGGGGCGCTCGGCCACCGCAAGAAGGACCGTCTCTTCGAGCTGATCGAGCGGATGCGGCTGCCGGTCGTCTTCTACGCCGAGGGCGGGGGAGGGCGGCCCGGCGACACCGACTATCCCGTCGTCTCCGCGCTCGACACCCGGGCCTTCGCGCTCTGGGCGAAGCTCTCCGGGCTGGTGCCGCGGATCGCGATCGTCCACGGCCGCTGCTTCGCCGGCAACGCGGTGCTGGCCGGCTGCGCCGATCTGATCGTCGCCACCGAGGGCAGCTCGCTGGGGATGGGCGGCCCGGCGATGATCGCCGGCGGCGGCCTCGGCGAGGTCCATCCCGACGCGGTCGGGCCGCTGGAGGTGCAGGCGGCCAACGGCGTGGTCGACGTCGCGGTTGCCGACGAGGCCGAGGCGACCGCGGTGACCAAGAAGCTGCTCGCCTACTTCCAGGGCGCGACCGAGCCCGGGCGGGCGCCCGACCAGGCGCGCCTGCGCGAACTCGTCCCCGAGCGCAAGCGCCGCGCCTACGATCCGCGGCCGATCGTCGAGACCCTCTGCGACGAGGGCTCGGTCACGTTCCTGCGCGAGCGTTTCGCGCCGGAGATGGTGACCGCGCTGGCGCGGATCGAGGGCCGGCCGCTGGGGATCATCGCCAACGACACCCGCCACATGGCCGGCGCGGTGACCAGTGAGGCGAGTGACAAGGCCGCCCGCCTGCTGCAGCTCTGCGACGCCTTCGGGTTGCCGGTCGTCTCCCTGGTCGACACCCCCGGATACATGGTCGGCCCCGAGGCCGAGGCGACCGGCCTGGTCCGGCGCGCCTCGCGGTTGCTGGTCGCCGGGGCGGCGCTGCGGGTGCCGCTGATCGCCGTGGTCCTGCGGCGCGGCTACGGCCTCGGTGCCCAGGCGATGGTCGGCGGCAGCCTGCACGAGCCGCTCCTCACCGTCGCCTGGCCGAGCGCACACCTCGGGCCGATGGGCCTGGAGGGGGCCGTGCGGCTGGCGCTGCGCAAGGAGCTGGAGGCGATCACCGACGAGGCCGAGCGCGAGCAGCGGGTCCGCGACCTGACCGCCCAGGCCGAAGAGAACGCCAAGGCGCTGAACGCGGCGGCGCTGTTCGAGCTCGACGACGTGATCGACCCGGCCGAGACCCGCGGCCTGATCGCCTCGACCCTGACCGCCGCCGGGGACACGCGGCCCCCGGGCGCCCATCGATTCGTAGACACCTGGTGAAAGGAAAGCCATGACCAACACGCCCCCGGCCGACTACTCCGCCCTCAAGGCACTCTTCATCAACTGCACCCTGAAGCGCAGCCCCGAGACCTCCAACACCCAGGGGCTGATGGACCTCTCGATGGGGGTGATGCGCAAGCAGGGGGTCGAGGTCGACTGCATCCGCGCGATCGACCACGAGATCGCGATCGGCGTCTGGCCCGACATGACCGAACACGGCTGGGAGCGGGACGAGTGGCCGCAGATCTTCGAGCGGGTGATGGCCGCCGACATCCTCGTTCTCGGGATGCCGATCTGGCTGGGGGAGAAGTCCTCGGTCGCGACGCATGTGATCGAGCGGCTCTACGGCAACTCCAGCCAGGTCAACGAGAAGGGCCAGTGGGCCTACTACGGCCGCGTCGGCGGCTGCATCGTCACCGGCAACGAGGACGGGATCAAGCACTGCGCGATGAACGTCCTCTACTCGCTGCAGCACCTCGGCTACACGATCCCGCCCCAGGCCGATGCCGGCTGGATCGGCGAGGCCGGCCCGGGCCCGTCCTACCTCGACGAGGACTCGGGCGGGCCGGAGAACGACTTCACCAACCGCAACACCACCTTCGCCGCCTGGAACCTGATGCACCTGGCGCGGATGCTGAAGGACGCCGGCGGCATCCCCGCCCACGGCAACCAGCCCGAAGAGTGGAAAGCCGGCTGCCGCTTCGACCTACCGAACCCCGAGCACCGCGTCTAGTCACCAGCGAGCGTCGTGCTCCTCCATCACCCCTAGCCCCGAGGCGAGCTCGACGCCGCCGAGCGTGCCGCCGAAGCTGCCGAAGCGGTGGCGGTAGTCGGAGCGGATCAGCAGGTAGTTCTCGTTGTGGACGTGTTCTGACTCGCCGGCGAAGTCGAGCCGCTCGCCTTCGGCGAGGTCGATCCCCTCGCCGCGAAAGCGGACCGGGGGCGGCTCGGCCGGCTCGCCGTCGATCCAGATCGCCCGCTCGCTTCCGGTCGGCGGGTCGTTGATCCCCTCGACCAGGTTCCAGGCGACAGCGCGGCCGTCGGTCGCTTCGCCCACGCCCGCCGACCAGCGCCAGCTGGTCTCGCGTTGGTGGTGCCCGGCCGACTCGTCGTCGACGCCACGGCCGCTGACCTCCCAGCGCTGCCCCGGCACCTCGACCGTGCCCACCACAGGCATCCCGACCCGCTTGCGGGTCCAGGCCTCGGCCTTGCCGCTGGGGCAGGTGGTCTCGATCGGGGTCACCTCGCCGAGCCGGAGGCTGGCCCGCAGGTCCGGGCCGTCGATCTCCAGCCGCGGCCCATCCAGCGTCACCTCGCGGCTGCCGGGGAGGAGGATCGTGCGGGCCGCGTGGTTGCGCCCCTGCCGGTCCCAGAAGATCCAGAAGGACTGGGTCAGCGGGCCGACCTCGGCCCGGGCCGCGCAGAGCATCACCTCCTCGGAGAAGAGCCCGACGTAGCGCCATCGCTTGCGCAACTGGCCCTGTTTGAAGAGGGGGAGGGAGGCGGGATCCATCGCGCGAAGGTACAGGCCACTAGGCTCGGCGCGTGGACCAGTTGATCCAAGTCGTCGGCGCGCTGCTGATCCTCGCCGGCTTCGCCGCGGTCCAGTTCGAGCGCATGCGGCCCGACTCGCGCCTCTACCTGGCGCTCAACCTGGCCGGCTCGGCGATCCTCGCCGTGCTCGCCTACGTCGAGCATCAATGGGGCTTCCTCCTGCTCGAGACCGTCTGGGCGATCGTCAGCGCCTGGGGCCTGTGGGTGGCGCTTTTTGGACCCCCCAGGGCACCAAAAGCGCCACGCGCTTAGCCCGCGTTGGCTTCCAGCCGCGCGGCGAGTTTTTTCATCCCCCGCTCGCGGGCCGCCTCGGCGGCGCCTGCCCAGTTCGTCGCCCGGTCCTTCGGCCGCTTGACGCCAGCGTCGCGCAGCGTCGCGATGTTCTTGAACTTGAGCAGGTCCTCGCGGCCGTCGATCAGGGCGCCACGCAGCGCCGGCCGACGCTCGCGGATCGCGTTGTCGAGGATCGCCTCCAGCGAGCCGTGCTCCCGCAGCAGCTCCGCCGCGGTCTTCGGTCCGACGCCCTTGGCGCCCGGCAGCCCGTCGGAGGGGTCGCCGCGCAGGGCGATGAAGTCTGGGACCAGCTCGGGGTCGATCCCGTAGCGCTCGCGCACCTCCGCCGGTCCGACCTCTTCGGCGCCTTTGCCGCCGCCGGTTTTGACGTAGAGCACGGTCACGTTCTCGCCGGCGCACTGGTACATGTCGCGGTCGCCGGTCAAAAGCAGCGCCTGGCCGCCCGCCTCGGCCTCGAGCTTCGCGTAGGTGCCGAGCAGGTCGTCGGCCTCGAGGTCCTCGGCCATCGTCACCGTCCACCCGAACGCCTCGAAGAACGGGCGCGCGTCGGCGAACTGGTGCGGCAGCTCGTCGGGCATCGCCTCCTCGCGCTCGGCGTGGTAGGCGGGGTAGAGCTCGGTCCGGTAGGCGGCGGCGTCGGGGCCGAAGCAGAGCACCACCGCCCGCGGCTGGTGCAGTTCGACCTCGCGCAGGATCAGGTTCGCCGTCCCCAGCAGCGCATTGACCGGCCGCCCGTCCGGCCCGACGATCTTGCTCGGCAGCGCGTAGAAGGCGCGAAACAGCATCGAGGGCGCATCGACGGCAAGCAGCGGGGCGGGCACCCCCGCACTTATACCGACGTGTCTGAGCTTGACCACCGTATGTGGCGGGGAAACTCAGACACCCCCGGACGAACGGCGCGGGTGGCTAGAGTCGTCAGCCGCATGAAGGCCCTCGACATCCGTGACCTCGAGAAGCGCTACCCGAACGGGGTGGAGGCGCTGCGCGGCGTCTCGATCGACATCGATCCCGGCTCGCTCTTCGGCCTGCTCGGTCCCAACGGGGCGGGCAAGTCGACCCTGATCCACTGCACGACCGGGCTCGCGCAGCCGACCGGCGGCTCGATCGAGGTCTTCGGCAACGACGCGATCGACCACTACGCCGAGGCGCGCCTGGCCGTGGGTTTGGCTCCCCAGGAGCCAAACCTCGACTGGTTCCTGACCGTCGAGGAGACGCTTGACTACCACGCCGGCTACTTCGGGATGCCGCGTAAGGAGCGCCGCGAGCGGACCAAGGAGCTGCTCGAGGTCTTCTCTCTGACCGAGAAGCGCGACGAGCGCACCCGCACCCTCTCGGGAGGGATGAAACGGCGGCTGATCCTCGCTCGGGCGATGATGCACCGCCCCCGCCTGCTGATCCTCGACGAGCCGACCGCCGGTGTCGACGTCGAGCTGCGGCTGGAGCTCTGGCACTACGTCCAGAAAATCAACCAGGAGGGGACGACGATCCTGCTCACCACCCACTACCTGGAGGAGGCGGAGCAGCTCTGCGACCGGATCGCCTTCATCGCCGAGGGGCAGATCGTCGCCGAGGGGACCAGCGAGGAGCTGGCCGAGCGTTTCGGGGTCGCCAACCTCGAGGACGCCTACCTGGCGCTGGTCGGCCGTGGCGAGCTCTCCCGCTCGCACATCGAGACCGCGCCGGAGGTGGAGGCGTGAAGCTCGCCGCCCCGACCAGCGCGGCCCGGATCCGCTTCGCGACGCTCTGGCGGCGCGAGGTCAACCGCTTCATGAAGATCAAGAAGCAGACGATCGGCGCGCCGCTGCTGGAAACCTTCCTCTACATCTCGGTCTTCGGCGCCGCCCTCGGCTCGCGAGTCGGCGACTTGCACGGGATCGACTACGTCGTCTTCGTTATCCCCGGCCTGATCATGATGGCCTGGTCGATCAACGCCTTCACCAACAACTCCTCCTCGATCCTCCAGCAGAAGTTCCAGGGCGCGATCCAGGACCAACTCTCCTCGCCCGCCTCGCCGGCGGAGCTGCTGCTCGCCTTCTCGCTCGGCGGCTTCATGCGCGGCCTGATCGTCGCCGTCCTCACCTTCATCGCCGCCTCGCTGCTGGTCGACCTGCCGGTCGACCACATCCTCGTCCTCGTCCCGTCGCTCTTCCTGGTCGGCTTCTTCTTCAGCCAGCTGGGGGTGCTGATCGGGGTGCGGGCGGAGCAGTTCGACGACGTCGCCTTCGCCCAGACCTTCATCCTCACCCCGCTGATCTTCCTCGGCGGCGTCTTCTACTCGGCCAGCCTGCTGCCCCAGCCCTACGAGACGCTGACCCACTTCAACCCGATCTTCTACATGATCAATCTGGTCCGCTACGGCTTCGTCGGCTACACCGAAGTAAGCATCGCGCTGTCCCTGGCAGCCCTGACCGCAGCCACCGCCGCCCTCTTCCTAATCAACCTCCGCCTCTTCAGCCGCGGCTACCAGCTACGCGACTAACCGACCCGGGTCGAATTCAGCGTCCGCTGAAAAAGTGCCCCTATGGGGTCCCCAATTCAGCGTCCGCTGAATTCGACCAGGCGGGGGACGGAGTCAGCTAGCGCTGACTTCGTTCTCGACCCAGGCGAGGTAGCTGGCCGAGCCGGCGACGATCGGCGTGGCGATGATCTCCGGCTCGTCGTAGGAGTGAACCTCCCGGATCGCCGCCTCGACCGCCTCGTAGGCAGCCCGAGTCGTCTTCGCCAGGCACTGCCACTCGCGGTCTTCCTCGATCGCCCCTTCCCAGCGATAACGGCTGACGATCGGCCCGACCACCTGAACGCAAGCCGCCAGTCTCCGCTCGACCAGCAACTCAGCAATCAGCCCAGCCTCCCCCTCTGAGCCCGCCGTAGTCAGCACCTGAACAAGGTCGGCCATCTGGCTCGGAGCCTAAACGGACGACGGGGTCACCCCCTCCAGACACTCAACATCGAGCCATTGGCGAGATGTGTCTGGAGGGGGTCTACCGGCTCCCCGGCAACGCCGGTTTAGCCGGGATCGGCCACCGGCACCGCGACCTTCTCGTGATCGTCAGGCAGCAGCAAGATCGCCCCCTCGCCGGTGACGTAGGCCTCCTCGCCGTGCTGGTTGACGTCCATGCCCATCGCCTCTTCCTTGTCAGTGGCTCGCAGCGGCATCACCGCTCCGATCACCTTCAGCAGCACGAAGGTGGCTACGAAGGCGTAGACCGGCGCCGCAAGGGCGGCCAGCGCCTGGTCCCAGAGCTGCTCCGCGTTGCCGTAGAAGAGCCCGTCGGAAACCCCGTTCCAGCTCTCCTGTGCGAAGAAGCCGATGAAGAGGATCCCGAAGAAACCGGCGGTGCCGTGGGCGGCGAGGACATCGAGGGTCTCGTCGACCCGGGTCCGCGTCCTGTAGGCGATGATCCCCCAGCTCGGGATCGCGCCGAGGGCGCCGAGCAGCATCGCCCAGCCGGGACTGATGTAACCGCCCGCCGGGGTGATCAGCACGCAGCCGACGATGATCGCGGTGGCGGCGCCGATCGCCGTTACCTTGCGGCCGCGTATCACGTCGAGCGCGAACCAGACGAGCAGGGTCGTCGCCGGGCAGAGCAGCGTGTTGGTGAAGGCGAGGACGCTGCCTTCGCCGGTCGAGAAGCCGCTGCCGCCGTTGAACCCGAACCAGCCGAACCACAGCAGCCCGGCCCCGATCAGCACGTACATCGCGTTGTGGGGGAGGAGCGCCTGGCGGCCGTAGTCTTTCCGCGCCCCGACCACCAGCGCCGCGGCCAGCGCCGAGAACCCGGAGGCCATCTCGACCGGGACGCCGCCGGCGAAGTCCAGGGTGCCGCCGGCGATCAGCCAGCCGCCGCCGAAGGCCCAGTGGGCGAGCACGGCGTAGACCAGCACCGACCACAGCGCCGAGAAGACGAGGAAGGCGCCGAAGCGCATCCGCTCGACCACGGCGCCGGAGATCAGCGCCACGGTGATGATGCAGAAGGTCGCCTGGAAGGCGAAGAAGACGAGCTCGGGGATCGTCCCCCCTTCGCGTGGGGCGAAGTCGACGCCGCTCATGAAAGCGTTGCCGAGGCCGCCGATCAACGCCCCTTCGCCATCGAAGGCGAGCGAGTAGCCGACCGCCGCCCAGGTGACGGTCGCCACGGCGATCGCGGCAACGCACATCATGAAGGTGTTGAGGGTGTTCTTGGAGCGCACCAACCCGGCGTAGAAGAGCCCCAGCGCCGGCGTCATCAGCAGCACCAGCGCGGTTGCCATCAGCATCCAGGCGGTGTCGCCCGTGTCGATCGCGGCGATCATTTGCCCACCGGCGTCACAGCGCCCTCGTCCGCGTCGCCGGTCCGGATCCGGACCGCATGGTCCAGCGGCACGACGAAGATCTTGCCGTCGCCGACCTCGCCGGTACGGCCGCCCTCGCAGAGCGCCCCTACGGTGCGGTCGACGAAGTTGTCGGAGACCGCGACCTCGAACCTCACCTTCTCCGAGAGACCCATCTGCACCGTCGTGCCGCGGTAGGTCTCGACTCGGTCCATCTCGCCGCCGTGCCCTTGCACGCGGCTCATCGAGAAGCCCCGGACCTCGGCCCGGTGCAGCGCCTCGAGAACCTGGTTCGCCTGCTCAGGGCGAACGATCCCGATTACGAGTTTCACTTTGCCTTCCTCTCCCTCAGATCTGAGCCTGCCGCGCGCGAGCCTATCGGGATGGCAAGCGGGATTGCGCGCGACGCGCCCCGCCGCGGCCGGCTCCGGCGCCTCCCTACAATCAGGCGGAATGGCCACGCGGGTCCGCAGGCGGCGACGCAAGCCGCACCATCCCATCTGGCACAAGGTCGCGATCCCGCTGGGAATCCTCGCCGCGCTTGTGCTGATCAGCGGCGGCATCGCCGCCGCCTGGGCGCTGAACGTCTACAACTCGGCGCCGCCGCTCTCCAGCCTGAAACCGGTGGAGAAGGGCCGCTCCTCGGCGATCTACGCCGCCGACGGCAGCCTGATCGGCTTCATCCGCTCCGAAAACGTGCGCCAGCCGCTGCCGGCGAAGTCGCTGCCGCAGGTGCTGCGCGACGCCACCGTCGCGATCGAGGACAAGAACTTCTTCAACCACGGCGCCCTCGATTACGAAGGCATCGCCCGCGCCGCTTGGAAGGACATCCAGGCCGGCGCCGCTGTCCAGGGCGCCTCGACGATCACCCAGCAGCTGGTCCGCAACCTCTACATCCAGAACCCCGAGAACACGATCGAGCGAAAGCTGAAAGAAGCGAAGCTCGCGGTCGAATTCGAGGACAAGCACAACAAGGAATGGATCCTCAGCGAATACCTCAACACCGCCCCCTACGGGACGGTCGAAGGGCAGACCGCGGTGGGGGCCGAGGCGGCCAGCCAGACCTACTTCTCCAAGCCGGCGAAGGACCTCGACGTGACCGAGGCGGCGATGCTCGCCGGCCTGCCGCAGGCGCCCTCCGAATACAACCCCTTCCTCGACCCGAAAGCGGCGCTGAAGCGGCGCAACGAGGTGCTGCTGGTGATGAACGAACAGGGCTACATCACCGGCGACGAGTACCGCGAGGCGAAAACCCGCGGGCTGGGACTTAACCCGGGCGACAAGTACAAGGTGATCAAGGACCCGTTCCTCTTCGACCTCGTGCAGAACGAACTGATCGAGGAGTACGGGATCAACACCGTCCGCAACGGCGGGCTCAAGGCCTACACGACGATCGACCCCGACCTGCAGGCGAAGGCCCAGGAAGCGGTCGACAACTACTGCTACGTTTGTTACCCGGAAGGCGGCCCGGCGGCGGGCCTGGCCTCGGTCGATCCCGACACCGGCGCGATCGTCGCCCTCGCCTCGACCGAAGGCTACGCCGACGAAAGCCAGTTCAACTACGCCTGGCAGGCGCACCGCCAGCCGGGCTCGTCGTTCAAGACCATCGTCCTCGCGGCGGCGGTGAAGGAGGGGGTCGACCCCGCCACCACCTACTACGACGGTTCCTCGCCGAAGACCCTGGAAATTCCCGGCGGCGGCACCTGGACGGTGAACAACTCCGAGGGGGACGGCGGCGGGACCGAGAACCTGGAAAGCGCGACCTGGCACTCGGTCAACGTCGTCTTCGCCCAGCTCGATCTCGACGTCGGACCCGAAGACGTGACCGAGATGGCGCACGATCTGGGGATCGAGGCCGAGCTGCAGTCGGTCCCGGCCGAGGGTCTCGGCGGCCTCGGCTACGGCGTCACGCCGCTGGAAATGGCCTCCGCCTACGCGACCATCGCCAACGGCGGCGTCCACCACGCCTCCACCGCGGTCAGCCGGGTCGAGTTCCCCGACGGCAAGGAAGACGACTTCGAGAAGGATTCCGGCAAGCGGGTCCTGACCGAGGGGCAGGCCTACGAAGTGACCCGCATCCTGGAGGGCGTGATCACCCAGGGCACCGGCGCCGGCTACACCTCGATGGGTTGCTCGGACGCAGCCGGCAAGACCGGCACCTCGGAGGAGCTCTCCGACGCCTGGTTCGTCGGCTACACCCCGCTCTTCTCGACCGCGGTCTGGGTCGGGCACCCGACCTCACGCGAATACACCGGCTACGGCGGACCCACCGCCGGCCCGATCTGGGCCAACTACATGTCGAGCGCGACCGAAGGCGACTGCCCCGAATTCGAAGTCCCCAGCTCCCTGCCCGAACTCGACGAGCTCGACAGCGACCACACCTCTTCCAGCAGCTACGACGGCTACGAAGAAGAAGAAACGTACGAAGGCGAAGAAGAAAGCGACGAATCGAAGGGCAAAGACGAGGGCGGCGACGAAGGTGAAGGGGGCGGCGAAGAAGAATCCGCCGAACCCGAGCCCGAACCGACCCAGGAAGCGACTCCGGCACCGGAATCCGCATCGCCGCCCCCCGCGGGCGGCGGCATCAGCGCCGGCTGAGCGCTACTCGCCGATCAGCTCGATCCGGTAGCCGTCCGGGTCCCTGACGAAGCAGATGCGGTGGCCCTCGGTGCGGCCGCCGGGGCGGTAGGGGGGCTTTTCGGGCTCGATGCCGGCGTCGGCGAGCTGGGCGAGGTTGTCGTCGAGGTCGTCTACCCCGAGGGCGATGTGGTTGTAGCCGGTGCCGTGGTCGTACTCGGTGACGCCGTGGTTGTAGGTCAGCTCGAGGCGGGGGTCCTCGCCGGGCATCGCCATGAAGACGTTGATCGCCTCGTCGCCGATCGGCATCCGCCGCACCTCTTCGAAGCCGAGCTTCTCGTAGAAGTCGACCGAGCGGTCGATGTCCCCGATCCGGTAGCAGGTGTGGAGGAAGGTGGCCACGCTTGGCGGTCTAGGTTACCGAGGGCGGAAACCACCGAAAAGCAGGTAGGCGCCCGAGTTCTCCATTGAACTCCGCCGATTCAGCCATTACCGTGGCGCGGCGGCCGAATCTGGGGTCGTCGCCGGAGCGGGGGGTCCGCACCGGCTCGCAATCTGCACTCGAAGGAAAGGCACGCTTTGAAGCTTTCACGCGCCCGTACGCGGGCACTCGTCCTGGCGGTCTCGGCAGCCGCTCTCGCGCTCGCGATCAGCGGTTCGGTATCCACCGCCGCCACGCCCACCGGCAAAACCGAGGTCATCTCGATGGAGCTGACCAAAGGCAAGCTGAAATTCGTCGGACCGGAAACGGTCACCGCCGGCGACCAGCTGGAAATCGTCAGCAAGACCAACCCGAAACAGGTCGGCCCGCACACCTTCTCGCTGGTCACCAAAGGCTCGCTGCCGAAGACGCGCAAAGCCATGCAGAGCTGCTTCTCGCCAAAAAAGATCTGCCTGGCGATCGCCAAATGGCACGGCTTCAACCCGAAAACGGAAAAGATCACCAAGAACCTGGTGAAAGCGGGTCCCGCCGGCTGGAGCACCATGGGCAACGCCACCGGCAAGACCGGCGACTCCTGGTTCTCCGGCGAAACGAAAAAAGGCACTCACGTGTCGCAGGAAGTGACCGCCGAACCGGGCTCCACCCTCTACTACATCTGCGCCGTGCATCCCGAAATGCAGGGCAGCGTGAAGGTCGAGGCCCCGGTAGTGCCGCTGCCCACCCCGACGCCGTAGCGTCACGGCTGGGCAGTCCTCAACGCCGCCCCGCTACGGGCGCCGAGCTTTCCTCGGCGCCCTTGGCGGCGGCACCCTGGCCGCGCTCCTGCCCCTCCGGAGCGGGGGCGACGGCCTCCTGCCGCTGACGGCGGAGCCGGCCCCGGCGCTCGCCGCGGTCCCGTTCCGCTCGCGGCTGCCGATCCCGAAGGTCCTCAGCGGCGACGAGATCGAGATCCCGATCCGCGTCGCCGAGCAGCAGATTTTCCCCGGCGAGAAGACCAGGCTCTGGACCTTCGGCGGCACCTTCCCCGGCCCGACGATCCGCCGCCGCGCCGGCCAGCGCACCCGCGTCACCTTTCGCCATGAACTGCCGGAGAAGGTGGGAGAGCTCTCGATCCACCTCCATGGCGGCCATAACCGCACCCAGTTCGACGGCCAGCCCGGCGGCCTGACCGAGCGCCAGCCGGTCTCCGCCTTCTGCAGCATCCCCCGCGGCCTCTCCGCCCGCGAGCAGGGCAACGACTTCCTGCTCGAGCCCGGCGGGCGGAAAACGTACGTCTACGACCTGATGGAGGACGGCCACCCGGAACGGGCCTCGTTCCAGTGGTACCACGACCACCGTCTGGACCGCACCGCCCCGCACGTCTGGAAGGGACTGGCCGGGATGTGGATCGTCGACGACGGCTTCGAGGAAGCGCTGCCGCTGCCGCGCGGCGACCGCGACGTGCCGCTGATGATCGGCGACCGCACCTTCGACCGCCACAACCAGCTCACCGACCCCTTCACCAACCGCCGCCCGCCCAACGACGGGATCCTCGCCGAGACGATCCTCGTCAACGGCGCCCATATGCCCTACCACCGGGTCGGTCCCTGCCGCTACCGGCTGCGCCTGCTCAACGTCTCCTCGTTCCGCAGCTTCAACCTGCAGCTCTCAAACGGCGCCCCGATGACCCAGATCGCGACCGAGAGCGGGCTGATGCCGAAGCCGATCCGGCGCCGCGAAATCCTCCTCGGCCCGGCCGAGCGGGTCGAGGTGATCGTCGACTTCGCCGGCATGGCGGGGGAGAGCGTCGAGCTGCGCAGCAGCAAACGCCACGCCGGCCGCAACCCCGAGGGCGCCCGCACCTACGGCGGCGCGCTGATGCAGTTCCGGGTCGATCGCGACCGTCGTCGTGACGCGACCCGCGTGCCCCGCCAGCTGCGTCCGCTGCCGGCCTGGACCCGCCGCGCTCGGCGTAAGCCCGACAAGCGCTGGGAGATCACGATCGGCGGCTTCTTCAAGACCACCTGGCGGATCAACGGCCGCACCTTCAACCCGGCCCGGGCGGAGGCTTTCCCGAAGTTGAACACGACCGAGACCTGGGAGATCCACAACAAGACCAACGTCGCCCACGTGATGCACCTGCACCACAGCGACTGGTACCTGCTCGAGCGCGACGGGAGGCCGCCGCCGCCCTGGGAAAACTGCCTCAAGGAGACGTTCTTCGTCTATCCCAACGAAAAAATTCTCCTTGCCGGTCACTTCTCCGACTACACCGGGAAATTTGCCATCCACTGCCACATGCTGGACCACGAGGATCACGGCCTGATGAGCCAATTTCAGGTGGTTCGCCCCTAAAGAAAACAGTCACGTTTGCCGATGGCCCAGGCATGGGGAGTGCTGAAAATCAGGTAAGCGTTCAGCCCAGCATCCGCCCGGCCAACCGGACCCGGGCACGCGCCGTCGCCGCCCTCTTCGTCGCCGGTGCCGGTCTAGTCGCGATCTCCCTCGTGCTCCCCCATCCGGACGGCGCCGACGAAGTCGCTCTCATCCTCACCGCCCTGGGCATGGTCATCGCGGGTGGGATCATCTGGCTCTTCTCCAGCAGGATCCCGGCAGCAGCTGTACACGTGCTACTCGGCGCAGCCTCGGTGGTCACCTGCCTCCTCATCTACGAGAGCGGAATCTCGGTCGGCCAGTACGGAACGATCTTCGTCTGGATAATCCTGCTCACCTCCTATTTCTTCCCGCGCCGGACCGCCGCGCTGCACCTTGCCTGGCTGCTCATCTCCTACGGCTTCGTCCTGCTCCTGGTCGAAAACTCCGCCGGCTACTCGCCGCTCACCCGCTGGCTCTTCACGACGATCTCGCTCAGCGTGGTGATGCTGTTGACGACCGGCATCGTCGCCCGTCGCGCCCGCGCCGACGAGCGTGCCCGCCACTTCTTCGACCTCTCGCGCGACATGCTGTGCACCGCCAACATGGACGGCTACTTCGTCGAGCTCAACGACGCCTGGACCCAGCAGCTCGGCTACACCGCCGACGAGCTGCGCGCGGGCCCATTTATCGAGCGTGTGCATCCGGAGGACCGGGAGCGGACCGAAGCCGAGGCCGCCGCGCTCTTCCGTGGCGGCGAAACCCTCAGCTTCGAGAACCGCTACCGGGCCAAAGACGGCAGCTGGCACTGGTTGCGCTGGAGCTCGCAGCTCTCACCCGACGAGTCGCTGATCTACGGCCGCGCCGCCGACGTCACCCAGCTGAAGCTGATCGAGGCCGAACGCGAGAAGCTGCTCGGCGAAGTCCAGAGCCTGGCCCGCCAGGACGCCCTCACCGGTCTGCCCAACCGGCGCTTCCTGCAGGAGTTGATGCCGCGCGAGATGGCACGTGCCCGCCGCAGCGAGTCGCCGCTTTGCCTGGCGATCATCGACATCGACCACTTCAAGAGCTACAACGACACACACGGCCACCTGGCCGGCGACGAGGTGCTGCGCGCCTGCGCCCGCGAGTGGGACGCTGCCTTGCGCGGCGAGGACACGCTGGTCCGCTTCGGCGGCGAGGAGTTCCTCGTCCTGCTGCCGGATACCGATCCCGAGCAGGCGGCGGAGATCGTCGAGAGGCTGCGCCGGCAGACGCCGATGGAGCAGACCTGCTCGGCCGGGCTCGCCCTCTGGGATCGGGTCGAGAGCCTCGACGACCTGCTGCGGCGGGCCGACGAGGCGCTCTACCTGGCCAAGGCCAGCGGCCGCGACCAGCTGGCGCAGGCTGAGATAGCCGCATAGCCCACCTCAGGCAGCGGCCCACCCAGTCATGATGCGCGCATGGGTCGCGCAGAGCACGAACGCGCGGTGCGCTTCCGCACCGCCCGCCGCGACCCGGAGCTGACGGTCGTCGAGGGCTTCCACGCGCTCAAGCACGCGCTGCGCTTCGGCGCCGAGCTGGTCGAGGCGGTGGCGGTCGACCCGCCCGCCCTGGAGGCGATGGCCGATGAACTGGCGCCCGACCTGGCCGGGCAGCTCGCCGACCGGGTCGAGCCGATCGAGAAGGGGGCGCTGGCCGACCTGGTGCCGCTCGTCCCTCACACCGAAGTGGTGGCGATCGCCCGCCGCCCGCGCATCGACCTTGCCGCGGCGCTGGCCGACCCCTCCCCGGCGCCGGCGGTGCTGCTCGAGCAGCCGCGCAACATGGGCAACATCGGCGCCTGCATCCGCGTCGCCGCCGCGGCGGGCGCCGCGGCGCTCGTCACCACCGGCGAGAACGATCCCTGGCACCCCGACGCCGTCCGCGGCGCCGCCGGCCTGCAGTTCGCCCTTCCGGTCGCCGCGGTGAAGGCGCTGCCCGAGAGCGACCGGCCGCTGCTGGCGATCGACCCGGAGGGGGAGGAGCTGGCGCCCGAGCGGCTGCCCGAGCGCGCCGTGCTCGCCTTCGGCACCGAGCGCCACGGGCTCAGCAGCGAGGTCGTCGAACGGGCCGACGCGCGCGTCTCGATCCCGATGCGGGCGGGCGTTTCCAGCCTCAACCTGGCCACTTCGGTTGCAATCACCCTTTTTGTGATGAAAATGGGGAACCCGTAAGGGTTCTTAATCCAAGAAAGGAACCACTTTGTTGCCACTCCCAGTCGCAGACATCAGCTTTGGGGAACTGCTCCTCATCGCCCTCGAGGTCTTCTTCTTCGTGATCTGGATCTGGATCCTGATCACGATCCTCAGCGACCTTTTCCGTGATCACGAGCTGTCCGGCTGGGGGAAGGCGGCCTGGGTGTTCTTCCTGGTCTTCATCCCGTTCCTGACCGCGCTGATCTACCTGATCGCCCGCGGGGAGGGGATGCGAGACAGGACGATCAAGGCCCAAGCGGATGCGAAAAAGCATTTCGACGAATACGTCCGCGAGCAGGCGCACACCGGCTCCCCGGCCGACGAGCTGCACAAGCTCTCCGAGCTGAAGGCGAAAGGCGACCTCAGCGACGCCGAGTTCGAGCAGGCGAAGGCGAAGCTGCTCTCCTAGGAGACCTCCCGGGAAAGTCCTGCAACTGCAAGGGAACTTGCGGATTATCGACCCCTTGTAGGGCGGCGCAGGCGCTTCGCTAGCCTGCGCCGCCGTGCTGTTTTCCTCCGCTTCCAGCGCGGCCAAGCGCCGTGCCCTGGTCTTTGCCGCGCTGCTTCTCGCGGCTCTCTGTGCCCTGGCCGGCTCCTGGGCGGCGCCTGCCCCTGCCGATCCGCAGCAGAAACTGGAACAGACGCGGGACAAGCTGGAAAACGTCCGCGAGCAGGGGAGCGACCTGGCGGCGACGATCGCCGAACAGAACGCGGCGATCGACGCCAAGCTCGGCGAAGTCTCGCGCCTGCGTCAGGAACAGGAGGCGGTCGAGGCCGAACTGGAGGAAAAGCAGGCCGAACTGGACCGCGCCACCGAGGCACTGGAAGCCGAAGAAGCGCACCTCGAGCGGGTGCGGGCGAAGCTGCGCAAAGCGCTGGACCTGCTCGGCGACCGCTTGGTCGCGATCTACGAGGCCGGCTCGCCGGACATGCTGAACGCGATCCTCGAATCCGAAGACTGGACCGAGATGGCGGCGCAGACGGAATACCTGCGCCAGATCCAGGAATACGACGACGCCGTCGTCGACCGGGTGAAGACGCTGCGGGACGAAGTCCGCGGCGCGGTCGAACGGCTCGACGAGCGCCGCGCCGAGATCGAAGCGGCGCGCGACGCGATCGCCGCCAAGGAGCGGGAAGTCGCCCAGCGCAGCCAGGAAGCGGCGGCCAGCTTCCGCGAACTGAAGTCCGAACAGGGGGCGCGCCAGGCGGCGCTGGAAGAGCTCGAATCGCGCGAATCGGCGCTCAGCAACAACCTCGCGGTGATCTCCGAACAGGTCGCCTCCGAAGGCGGCGACGCGACCACCGGGCTGATGCCGGCGCCGCTCAACCCCGGCCAGGAAGCGGAGCTGATCTCGGAAAGCGAAGCCAGCGCTCCGGCCTCGGCGCCGCAGGCGGTGAAGGAAGTGATCTCCGCCGCCAACGCGATCGCCGACCTGCCCTACCTCTGGGGCGGCGGCCACGGCTCCTTCGAATCCTCCGGCTACGACTGCTCGGGCGCGGTCAGCTACGCGCTGCACGGCGGCGGCCTGATCGAAAGCCCGCTCGACTCGACCGGGCTGACGACCTGGGGCGAACCGGGCCCGGGCCGCTGGATCACCGTCTACGGCAACTCCGGCCACGCCTGGATGGTCGTCGCCGGCCTCGCCTTCGACACCAGCGGCGGCGCCGGCCCTCGCTGGCACGACCCCTGGCCCAATTCGCCAGAAGGCTTCATCGCGCGGCATCCGGCCGGCTACTGATTTGACCTCAGCGATCCTGGGGTAAGTTTGCGCCCATGGATCTTGAGCAGCAGCTGGAGGAGATGCTGGGGATCGAGAAGTTCGATCCGCCTGACGAGTTCCGCGCGAACGCGCTCTGGAACGACCCGAAGGTCTACGAGGAGGCCGCCGCCGACCCGGAGGCGTGGTGGCTGGCGCAGGCGAAGGAGCTGCTCGACTGGGACGTCGAGCCGACCCAGGGGCTCGACGACTCCAACCCGCCCTTCTACAAGTGGTTCGCCGACGGACGGCTGAACGCCTCGGCGCAGTGCCTCGACCGCCACGTCGAGGCCGGCAACGGCGACCGCGTCGCCTTCCACTGGCGCGGCGAGGAGGGGGAGGAGCGCGACGTCACCTACGCCGACCTCCACCGCGACGTCCAGCGCTTCGCCAACGCGCTGAAGGACCTCGGCGTCGAGAAGGGCGACGTGGTCGGGATCTACCTGCCGATGATCCCCGAGGTCGTCGTCGCGATGCTCGCCTGCGCCCGCATCGGCGCCCCGCACAACGTCGTCTTCGGCGGCTTCTCTGCCGAAGCGGTCGCCGAGCGGATGGACTTCTCAGAGGCGAAGGCGCTGGTCACCGTCGACGGCGCTCGCCGCAAAGGCAAGACCGCGCCGATCAAGCCCACGGTGGACGAGCACATGGGCGGCCACCAGGCGCTGAAGAAGATCGTCGTCGTCCGCCACACCGGGATCGATTGCCCGATGACCGAGGGCCGCGACGTCTTCTACGACGAGGTGGTGGCCGCCGCCGACCCCGAGTGCCCGGCCGAGCCGATGGAGGCCGAGCACCCGCTCTACATCCTCTACACCTCCGGTTCGACCGCGAAGCCGAAGGGGATCCTTCACACCACCGGCGGCTACATGACCGGGGTCACCGCCACCCACCGCTACGTCTTCGACCTGAAGCCCGAGTCCGACGTCTACTGGTGCGCCGCCGACGTCGGCTGGGTCACCGGCCACTCCTACATCGTCTACGGCCCGCTCGCCAACGGCGCCACCTCGGTGATGTGGGAGGGGGCTCCCGACTACCCGCACAAAGGGATCTGGTGGGAGGTCGTCGCCCGCTACAAGGCGACGATTCTCTACGCGGCACCGACCGCGATCCGCACCTTCATCAAGTGGGGCGAGGAGCTGCCCGAAGAACACGACCTCTCCTCGCTGCGGCTGCTGGGCTCGGTCGGCGAGCCGATCAACCCGAAGGCCTGGCTCTGGTACCACCAGGTGATCGGCGGCGGCCGCTGCCCGATCGTCGACACCTGGTGGCAGACGGAGACCGGCGGGATCATGATCACGCCGCTGCCGGGGATCACCGCGACCAAGCCGGGCTCGGCGACGGTGCCGTTCCCCGGGGTCGAGGCCTCGGTGGTCGACGAGCGCGAGGGGGAGCCGGTCGAGGAAGGCCAGGGCCTGCTGGTCCTCGAGCGCCCGTGGCCCTCGATGCTGCGCGGCCTCTACAAAGAGGACGACCGTTTCATCGAGACCTACTTCTCGAAGTTCGGCAAGGAGCGCTACCTGGTCGGCGACGCCGCCCGCCGCGACGAGGACGGCTACTTCTGGGCGATCGGCCGGATCGACGACGTCGTCAACGTCTCCGGCCACCGGCTCTCGACCGCCGAGGTCGAGTCGGCGATCGTCGCCCACCCCGACGTCGCCGAGGCGGCGGTGATCGGCCAGGCCGACGAGCACACCGGCCAGGCGATCTGCGCCTTTGTCACCCTGCGCGGCGAGATCGAGGAGTCCGACGAGCTGGTCGAGGGCATCCGCGGCACCGTCGCCGAGCGGATCGGCAAATTCGCCCGCCCGAAGCGGATCATCTGGGCCGACGACCTGCCCAAGACCCGCTCCGGCAAGATCATGCGCCGCCTGCTGCGCGACATCGCCGAGGGCCGCGCCCTGGGCGACGTGACCACCCTCCGCGATCCCGAAGTGATGAAGGAGCTGGAGGCGAAGATCGCCGAGGAGCAGGCCGAGGGCGACTGAACGCACTTGTTCCCGGTATGCGGGAACAACTACGTTCGCTTAGCCAGCCGCTCGATCGCGACCTCGAGCGCCTGCAGCTGCTCCTGGACGCTTTTCAGTTCCCGCAGCGCCAGCGCCTCGGCGCTCATCTGCTCCTCCTCCAACTCCTCCTCGATCTCGGCGATTTCCGGCGCGAGGAAGCGCTGCGCGAAGGAGCCGGTGAGCAGCGCGACGAAGCCGATCCCGATCAGGAGGACGCAGACGGAGACGATCTCGCCGCCGGTGGTGCTCGGCTCGATGTTGGAGCCGAGGGTGGTCATCGTCGTGATCGTCCAGTAGATGTCGTCCCAGAAGTTCAGGTCCTGCCGCTGCTCGAAGGCGTCGAAGAGGGCGGCGCCGCCGACCACGGTGAGCACCGCCAGCAGCGCCGCGTAGCGCACGCCCTCGAGCGAGAAGACCTCGCGGGAGAGCTGGGCGAGGCGCAGCAGGCGGAGCAGGCGCAACAGCCGCAGCACCCGCAGGCTCTGCAGGCCGGGAGGCAGGACCGGCGGGGTGAAGAAGACGATGACGAAGTCCAAGGGGTGGTGCCGCAGCCACCGGCGGCGGTCGGGCACGACCGAGAGCATGACCACGAACTCGAACAGGAAGGCGGTCCAGGTGACCCAGTTGAGGACCACGGCGATCTGCTCCAGCAGCCCGCCCGGCTCGGACTCGGTGATCGCCACGGTCGGCAGCGTCAGCGCCGCCGCGATCAGCATCGGCGTCTTCAGCCGTTCGGCGACCCGCGTGCTGCGAGCATCCATGCCGGGCTCGTAATGAGCGGGCCGCTCCTGGGGCTTGGGCTCCACCGCAATTGATTCGACGGCGCCCGGGGCGGCCCTTGTCCGTCCCTAGAAACGACAAGACCCGCCGCGAGGCGGGTCGAGTCTGGTGACGCGGGGGACCACCCCGCAGGCAGTCGACACCCGTGCCCTCAAGTTAGCACGACCGCCCCAGCTCGACCCGCTAGCCGCGGTATGTCTGCGGAGGGCGCCGGACTCGAACCGGACCCGGTGGTGAACCGGGCAGAGCGGGTGTCGACCGCTTGGAGGCACCCTGCCTCCGTCACCCTCCGGCGGCCGATCCTAGGGACGAATTTCACTCCGTCAATAGGTGTTACTGAACTGGCTCAAAGAAATGACACTTTCGTGTCATTTCGGCATATTCAGGTCATCTAAGAGCTGGATTCGGTGGCCGGCTCGGCCCCCAGCTCCACATGCGCCTTGCTGTCGGCCGAGCGGATCAGGACGAGGGTGGCGATCAGGCCGAGGACGGCGAAGCCGGCGCCGACCAGGAAGGCGGAGGAGAAGCCGTCGGTGAGGACGGCGGGGTCGCGGGAGTTGCCGATCTGGGAGTTGGCTATTGCAGCGAGGACGGCGAGTCCGAGGGCGCCGCCGACCTGCTGGGAGGTGTTGATCAGGCCGCTGGCCAGTCCCTGCTCGCGATCTTCGACGCCGGAGACGGCGGCGATCGTGACCGGGACGAAGGCGAAGCCGAGCCCGACCGCGGCGAGCAGCGAGGGGCCGAGGACGTCGCCGAGGAAGGTGCCGTCGACCGAGATCTGGGAGAACCAGAGCAGGCCGGCGGCGATGAAGGCCATGCCGGCGGCGAGGATCGGCTTGAAGCCGACCTTGGTCACCAGGCCGGAGGCGATCCCGGCCGAGAGGATGATCGCGATCGCCAGCGGCAGGTAGGAGAGCCCCGCCTTGATCGCGCTGTAGCCGAGCACCTGCTGCATGTACAGCGAGATGAAGAAGAACATCGAGAAGAGCGAGGCGCCGACCAGGATGCCGACCACGTTGGCGCCGGTGATCGTCCGCAGGCGGAAGATCGAGAAGGGGACGAGGGGGGCGCGCGAGCGGCGCTCGATCGCGACGAAGGCGGTCAGCAGGACGGCAGAGGCGATCAGGATGCCGATCGTCTGCGCCGAGCCCCAGCCGGCGTCTTCGGCGTCGAGCAGGGCGAAGACCAGGGCCGAGAGGCCGAGGGTGATCGTCGCCGCGCCGGCGACGTCGAAGTGACGCTCCTCCTGCTCGTTGCGCGATTCGGCGATCAGCGAAGGGGCGATCGCCGCAGCGGCGATACCGATCGGGACGTTCACCCACAGCACCCACTCCCAGCCGAGGTATTCGGTCAGCACGCCGCCGAGCAGGACGCCGGCGGCGCCGCCCGAGCCGGCGACCGCGCCCCAGATGCCCAGCGCTTTGTTGCGCTCGGCGCCGTCGGCGAAGGTGGTGGCGACGATCGAGAGCGCCGCGGGGGAGAGGATCGCGGCGCCCAGCCCCTGCACCGCCCGCGCGGCGATCAGCTGCCCGGAGGTGCTGGCCAGCCCGCCGAACAGCGAGGCGATCGCGAAAAGGACCAGGCCGAACATGAAGACGCGGCGGCGACCGAGCAGGTCGGCGAGCCGCCCGCCCAAGAGCAGGAAACCGCCGAAGGTCAGGACGTAGGCGTTGACGACCCAGGGCAGGCTGCTCTCGGTGAACTCCAGCGCGTCGCCGATCGTCGGCAGGGCGACGTTGACGATCGAGGCGTCGAGCACGACGACGAACTGGGCCGAGCAGAGCAGGATCAGGGCGATCCAGCGCTTGTCGCGGGCCTCGGCGACGTCGGTCATCGGACGATCTCCATCGGCGCTGAGGATTTCACATCGCCTCTGTCGGCTCTTCTCGAAACGTGCTGTTTCGCCGCGGCGGCTTGGCCGGCCGCCGGGGCGTGCTTATGATCGAAGCCATGTGTAGAAACATCCGCACCCTCCACAACTTCGACCCACCCGCGACCGACGAGGAGATCCAGGCCTCGGCGCTGCAGTACGTGCGCAAGATCAGTGGCTCGACCAAGCCGTCGCAGGCCAATGCCGAGGCCTTCGACGAGGCAGTCGAGGCGGTGGCCGCCGCCACCCGCGAGCTGCTCGACCGTCTCGTGACCAAGGCGCCGCCGAAGGACCGCGAGGTCGAGGCCGCCAAGGCCAAGGCCCGCTCGGAAGCGCGCTTCGCGGCCTAGGAAATCCGCTCGAGGAATTCGACCAGCAGACGTTCGACGGCCTCGGGCGCGTCGACGAACGGCCAGTGACCGCTGGCCGGCAGGACGTGGACCTCGGCCGAGGGGAAGGCCTGCTGCTGCTCTTGCGCAAACGACGAGGGCAGGTAAGCGTCGTCTTCTCCCCAGATCACCAACGCCGGGATGTCGAGCGGGCGGAAGAGGCCGATCAGGTTTTCCGACATCCCACCAGGGTCCGGCGTCGCCCGGTAGAGCTTCAGCACCGCCCGGCGGGTGCGCCGGTCGTAGTGGTCGTACATTCGTTCGACGAACTCGCGAGGTAGCCCGCGGGGCTCCTGGCGATTGACCAGAAAGCGGAAGAAGGGCCGGGTCGCGGTCCCCTGGAGGATCTCCCCGGCGACTGGCGTGCGCCAGATCCGGGCCAGGCTGTGCCACCTGTAGCCGGGCATAAGGCCGGTGTCGATCAGGGTGATGCTGGCTAACGCGTCGGGGTGCATCATCGCCCAGACCAGTCCGATTGGCCCGCCGAAGTCATGGATGACTAGGTGGGCTCGCTCGACCCCCAGCTCCGCCAGCGTCTCGTCGACGAAGGTGGCGTAGGCCGGGACATCGTGGGCGAAGCCGTCGGGGGCGATCGTCTCGCCGAAGTCCGGCAGGTCGAAGGCCACCGCCCGGTGGCCCGCCTCGCCGACGGCGCCGGCCAGTCGCTCCCAGTCGTCGGCCGAGCCGGGGTTGCCGTGGACGAAGACGACGGCCTCAGTCGCCTCGACCGGCCCCGCCTGGACGAGACGGGTCCGGGTGCCGCCGACGAGGAGGGTGGTGGGTTCGACCGCCACTCTCAGTGGGCGAGCGCGTGGCGGGTGTTGACGGCGATGGCTCGCGGCAGCAGCCGCGGCATCGTCTGCAGTGGACCCGCCTGTCGCGTACCCATGCGGTCGAGGAGGGTCGCCGCCTGCGGGTCACGGGCGGCGGCAGCCCAGATCATCCGCTCGGCCGGGTTGAAGCGCCGGCCGGTCGAGTAGTCGTGGATGAAGAAGGCATGCCCCCGCAGCTCCTTCGCGTGCCGGCGCCGGTAGCGCGCCAGTCCCTTCTCCAGCGGCTCGTCGCCCTGGAGCGCGGGGCGGACGCTGTCGGTGAGCCACTCGGCCGACTGGAACGCCCAACCGCATCCCACCCCGAAGAGCGGATCGGTGGCAAGCGCCGCGTCGCCGATCAGTGCCAGCCCGGGGGCGACAGGCCGACGCATCCGGTTGGTCATGTCGACCTTGCCCATCGGCGTGTCGATCAGGCGTCCCTCGCGAATCGGCGGCGCCTCTGGGACGTTGGCGATGAAGTCGACCAGGGTGCCGGCGGGGTCGCTCTTGAACCGCGGCAGCCAGTCCTTGGTCGGCATCGCGGCGTAGAAGGTGAGGCCGTTGTCGGTGGGGAACCCCGCCGCCCACTGCGGATTGAGGAACCAGGCCGTCGCGTCCGGCGCGTAGGGCGGCGCACCGCCCTCGAAGTAGCCGCCGTAGGCGATCCGGTTGTGGGGATAGGTCTTGGTCGGGACTTCCGAGAGCTCGGCGACCCGCGAGTCGCGGCCGTCGGCGCCGACCGTCAGCCGGGCGCGGATCTCCTGTTCCTCGCCCTCGGGGCTGCGCACGGCGACGCCGGCGAAGTCATCTCCCTCCTTCAGCAGTCGCGCCGCGGTCCAGCCGAGCATCATCTCGACGCCGGGAGTCTCGGCGGCGGCCGAGCGCACCAGCGGGTCGAGCACTTCGCGGCGCAGGTTGACGCCGCGGCCGGCGCGCTCCGGCGGCGCCTCGATCCACCCCCACTGGGTCCACATATGGACTCGGGGCCGCTTGGCGCCGGCTGCCTCGATCGCCTCGAGCAGGCCCAGCCGTTCAATCGCCGGTACTCCCGAGGCCTGGATGAAGTGCGAGCAGATGCGCTTGTAGGCCTGTGGGTCGGGTCGCTTCTCGATGAGGGCGACGCGGAGGCCGGCGCGGCCGAGCTGGATAGCGGCGGCGCAGCCGGCGAGACTGCCACCGACAATGACCGCGTCGTAATCCGCTCTGCCGTCTACCATTCGTTCCGTACTATACGCCTTGAACTATGAAAAGCAAGTCGCAAGAGATCAAGCTCACCGCCACCTCCTACGCCCTGATGGCGATGCTCCAGGAGTTCGGCGAGATGACCTCCTACGGGATCAAACAGGCGATGGAGAGCACGATCGAGAACTTCTGGCCGGTCCCCCACACCACCGCCTACGCGGAGCCGGCCCGCCTCGCCGAGGCCGGCTATCTGGCTGGCCATCAGGAGGAGGGGGGGCGCCGGCGCCGCGTCTACTCGCTCACTGATCGCGGACGCGAGGCCCTGGCGGAGTGGGCCGCCGACACCGACGCGACCCCGCCGCAGCTGCGCGACGAAGCGATCCTGAAAGTGTTCGCCGGCGCCGACCCCGACGGCATGCACGACTCCCGCGTCGCCTGGCACCGCGAGAAGCTGGTCGAGCTGCGGGGGTACCTGAACCTGGTCCGGGCGGGTCAGGGCTTCGGTCGCTCCGAACGGACCCTGCTCGCCGGTGTCGCCTACCACCAGAAGATGCTCGAGGCGATTGAGATGGTCGCCAAGGAGAGGGGGTCGCGAAAGTAGTTTGCTAAACTAATTATCAGAGCTAATCAATGCCGACGAAGGCCACGGACATCCCCCTCAGCGAGCGCGCCGCGCACCTGCGCACGGCGATCGTCCGCACCGCCCGGCGCCTGCGCCAGGAGGCGGCGGCGGAGACCTCCGGCCTCACTCCCACTTCCGTGGCGGCCCTGGCCACCATCGAGCGCCACGGGCCGCTGACCCCGAGCGAGATCGCCGCGATCGAGCGGGTCAAACGGCCGACGATCACCCGCACCCTCGGCTGCCTCGAACGCGAGGGCCTGATCGACCGCGCCGCCGACCCGGCTGACGGGCGCAGCTCCCTGGTCAGCGTCAACGGCGCCGGTCGCGAGCGCCTGCGGCGCCTGCGCGGCCGCAAGAACGCCTACCTGGCGCGGCGCATGAAGGACCTGAGCGACGAGGAGGTCGAGACGCTCGAGCGGGCGGCCGAGATCCTCGAGCGGATGCGGGAGGGAGAGCGGTCTTGACGGCCGCGATCCGCCACTCGTTCAACTCGCTGGAGGTCCCCAACTACCGCCGCTACTTCGCCGGCCAGCTGATCTCCCTCTCCGGGACCTGGATGCAGACGGTCGCCGCGATCTGGGTCATCCTCACCCTGACCGACAGCGGCGTCGCCGTCGGCCTCACCACCGCCCTGCAGTTCCTGCCGATGCTGCTGATCGGCGCCTGGGGCGGGCTGCTCGCCGACCGCATCCCCAAGCGCCGGCTGCTGATGGCCACGCAGGCGCTGATGGCGATCCCGGCGATCGGCCTCTTCGCCGTCACCGCGACCGGCGTGGTGACGCCCTGGATGGTCTACCTCGCGGTCTTCGCGATGGGCTCGGTCAACGCGATCGACAACCCCGCCCGCCAGAGCTTCGTGATCGAGATGGTCGGCGCCGACCGGGTCGTCAACGCGGTCAGCCTCAACAGCGTCATCGTCCAGGCGGCGCGGATCGTCGGCCCGGCGATCGCCGGCATCTTGATCGCCACCGTCGGCGTCGTGCCCTGCTTCGCCCTCAACGCCCTCACCTTCGTGGCGATGATCTTCGCGCTGCGGCGGATGGACCCGAGCCGCCTGCAGGCGGCGCCGGTCGCGCCGCGCGAGCCGGGGGCGATCCGCGCCGGCCTGCGCTACGTCCTCGCCACGCCGGAGCTGCTCGTGCCGCTGGCGCTGATGGCGCTGGTCGGGACCCTCGGCTTCAACTTCCAGGTGGTGCTGCCGCTGCTGGCCAAGTTCAGCTTCGAGTCGGGGGCGATGACCTACGCCAGCCTGGTCTCGGCGATGGCGGTCGGCTCGATCGCCGGCGCCCTCGTCAACGGCCACCGCGGCCGCACCGGCCCGCGCCTGATCGCCGGCGGCGCGCTCGCCTTCGGCGCCTCGGCCCTGCTCGCGGCGGCGATGCCCAGCCTCGCGCTGGAGATAGTCATGCTCGCCCTCCTCGGCGCCGCCTCGGTCACCTTCGCGGCCACGATCAACTCCACCCTGCAGCTGGCCGTCTCCCCCGAAATGCGAGGCCGGGTAATGGCCCTCTACAGCGTCGTCTTCCTGGGATCGACCCCCATCGGCGCCCCCCTGACGGGTTGGCTGGCCCAGTCCTACGACCCGCGAATCGCCCTGGTCCTGGCCGGTGCCTCGGGCCTGCTGGCCGCCTGGGCAGCCCACGTCAGCTTCAGCAAGATGCGGGAGCGGGCGGGCCGCGAAGCCCGCCCGCTCACCAGCGCTACCTAACCGATGTAACCGGCCGATTCGAGGTACGCCTTGGCCGCGGCCTTCGGCGTTTCCTTTTCGAGTTCGACCCGAGCATCGAGCTCCTGCATCACTTTCAGGTCGAGCCCTTCCTGCACCTGCAGGATCGTCTTTTCGTAATCCGGGCCCGCTTCTTCGGCCACTTTCTGGGTGGTCACGAAGATCACGTTGCCGGCCGGGAAGACTTCCTTGTCGTCTTCGAGGATGACGAACTTGTCGCTCTCGGCCGAGAGCTGCGGGTCGGTGGTGAAGAGGATCGAGAGATCCGCCTGACCCTTTTCCAGCACCGTGTAGCGGAGGCCGATGTCAACCGGGGTGAAGGACTTGAATTTCAGCCCGTAGAGGCTTTCAAGGCCGGCCAGGCAGTCGATCCGCTGGCGGCACTCGGGGGAACCGTAGAGGCTGAGTTTTTCCGAGACCCCTTCGAGGTCGGAGACCGTTTTCAGGTCGTATTTTTCGGCCGTCTCGGTCGTCGTGCCGACCGCGTTGGCGCTGGCGAACGGCGTCGGTTCGAACGCCTCCAGACCTTCCTTTTCGAATTCTTCGTTCGCCTTTTCCCACGCCTCGGTGGCGTTGGCGGGCACTTCTTCGGGTTCGAGGCCGAAGAACGAGGTGAGGGCCGTGCTGGCGTACTCGGGGTAACCCGAGATCTGGTCGGTCTTCACCGCTTTCAGCGCGACGTTTTCATCGCCGAGGTTCAGCACGCTTTTCACTTTGTATCCGGCCGCGGACAGGGCCTGGGCGTAGATTTCGCCGAGGATTTCCTGTTCGGGGAAGTTCTTCGAGCCGATCGTCAGGCTGACCTTCCCGTTGTCCGGGTTGGACTGGATGGCGCCGGCGGTATTGCCGCCTTCGGTCGAGCCGCCGGTGGTGCTGTCGTCGCTGTCACCGCACGCGGCGATGCCCAGCGCCAATGCGAGTGCGGCCAGCGCGGCAAGCAGCGCCCGCCATCTCGTCTTGTCGATCCTCACTTAATGCCTCCTTGGGGTGGTTTGGTGGACGAATCAGTGAGTAGTTGTTACGCAGTCTTTACCTTCAGCCCGTCGGAAGTCAGGCGGCGCTGCAGGAGGGCGAGCAATCCCTCGAGGGAGAGGGCGAGCAGGGCGACGAGGATCGCGCCGGCGAGAAGCCCGTTTTCTCCGTAGACGCCTTTGTTGATGATGAAATCGCCGAGCGTTTCCACTCCTGCGAGCGGCGCGATGGTCGCCGTCGCAATGATCACGATCGCTGCTCCTCGCACCCCTCCCATCACGGTGGGGATCGCCAGAGGCAGCTCGACCTTGCGGATGATGCTCAGCTCGCTCATTCCCATGCCGCGGGCGGCGTCGACGGTGGCCGGGTCGACCTGGCGGACGCCGACGTAGGCGTTGACGAGGATCGGGGCGATCCCGAGCAGCGCCAGCGCCGGTGCCACCGTCTTCAGTCCCACCCCGATCAGGACGGCGACGAGGGCGATCACCGCCAACTCCGGGATCGCGCGCCCCGCGTTTCCGATACCGACTGCCAAGAGCTCGCCCTTGCCGCGGTGACCCAGGTAGAGCCCCAGTGGCAGCGCTACGACCAGGGCAATCGCAAGGGCGATAACCGTGACCTCGAGGTGCTTGAGCACAAGTTCCAGGGACTTGTCGAACCCGCCGACCTGGTTGCCACCGGTGACGTTCGAGTTCTGCGGGGTGAAGATGAATTCGATTGCGCCGCCAAAGGAGGCAAAGGGGAAGGTGCTCATGCTGGACGCACCTTTCGCCAGCGGGTGGTCAGTCGCTGCACCGTCAGCAACACCAGGTCAAAGGCGAGCGCCATCACCATCACGATTGCGGCGGCGATGATGATGCTGGTCGGGAAGGTGAGGTTGCCGCTGCCATACATCTGAGTTCCGAGGCCGCCGGCATTGATGAAGACGACGAGGGTCGCGATCGCGATCGTGCTGACAACCGCTACGCGCAGGCCGGCGATGATCTCCGGTATCGCGAGAGGCAACTCGACCTTGAAGAGAATTTGGCGTTCGGTGAGCCCCATCCCCCTGGCCGCATCCTTCACTGACGCCGGCACATTTGCCAGGCCGAGGATCGTGTTGCGGTAGATGATCTGCAGCGTGTAGGCGGCGAGAACAATGATCGCGGTGTCCCGGCCAAAGCCGGTGACGGGTAGCAGCAAGAAGAAGAAGGCGATGCTGGGGATCGTGTAGAGCACGCCGGTAGCGGCGAGAAGCGGAGGCTGTAGCCGGCGACGTCGATGCGCGAGTAGCGCCAAGGCGAAGGCGACGACGAACCCGATTACGACCGAGAGCACGACGATTTCCAGGTGCTGCACCGTCGGGGTTCCATAGCGGTCGATGTTTTCCCTCGCCCAGTCGAAGCAGAAGACCTCGTTCGGCTTTGCCTGGCACGGCAGCGTGTCGCTGGTCCGTTCTTTGAAGAAGTCGCCGCCGACTTCGCCGGCCGCCGCGAGCAGAAACGGGCTATTCATGCGGCCGCTCCACGGCCGGGTGCTCGTCGCTCTTGGCCTCCGGCGATTTGAGGAACTCGGAGATGATCTCGACCGAGAGGACGCCGACGATCCGCCGCCGGTGGTCGACCACCGGCGCGTACTGGGCCTCGCCCTGGAGCAGGTCGGCGAGGGCGTCGCGCATTACGTCGTCGAGCTCCAGCACCGGCCCCAGCGGCGAGTCCGGCCGCTGCGGGACCACCTCGGCCGCCAGGTCGCGCTCGCTGAGCCAGCCGAGCGGCCGCCGCTCGCTGTCGACCAGCAGGGGGTAGGGGACTTCGACGTCGGGCGAGGCGAGCTTCGCCCGCACCTCGGCGGTCGCCTGGCCGACGTGGGCGAGCGGTGCCTCCCAGAGGTTGATGTCCCGCACCCGCATCAGCGCCAGCCGCTTCAGCGCCCGGTCGGCGCCGACGAAGTCCTCGACGAACTCGTTGGCCGGCGCCATCAGCAGCTCGGCCGGGGTCGCGTACTGCTCGACCCGGCCGCCCTCGCGCATCACCGCGATCCGGTCGCCCATCTTGATCGCCTCGTCGATGTCGTGGGTGACGAAGAGGACGGTCTTGCGGATCTCCGCCTGGAGGCGGAGGAACTCGTTCTGCAGGCGCTCGCGGTTGATCGGGTCGATCGCGCCGAAGGGCTCGTCCATCAGCATCACCAGCGGGTCCGCCGCCAGCGCCCGCGCCACCCCGACCCGCTGCTGCTGGCCGCCGGATAGCTGCGCCGGGTAGCGGTCGCCGAGCTCGGGGTCGAGCCCGATCAGCTCCAGCAGCTCGGCCGCCCGCTCGCGCGTCCGCTCCTTCTTCCAGCCGAGCAGCTGGGGGACGGCGCCGATGTTCTCGCTGATCGTCCGGTGCGGGAAGAGGCCGATCTGCTGGATCACGTAGCCGATCTCCCGCCGCAGCTGGGCCGGCTCCCGGTCGCGGACGGAGCTGTCGCCGATCAGGACGTCGCCGGAGGTGATCTCGACCGTGCGGTTGACCATCCGCATCGCCGTCGTCTTGCCGCAGCCCGAGGGACCGACGAGGACGCAGATCTCACCCGCCGGCACCTCCAGGCTGAGATGGTCGACGGCCGGCTCCGAGGCGCCGGGGTAGACCTTCGTCGTCTCCTCGTAGCGGACCGAGGAGGCTGCCGGCTGGTCGCTCACAGGCCCAGTCTCTCCGCTCGCTCGGCGGCGCGCGCGACGATTTCCTCCAGCTCCGGGACCTCGCCGCGGCGCATCAGCACCCGGCCGGCGACCACCGCCGTTTCGACGACCCCGCCCGCAGCGGCGTAGACCAGGTCGGCGGTCAGGTCGCCGATCCCCAGCTCCGGCGCGCCGGGGTCGAGGAGGAGGAAGTCGGCGGGCGCGCCGGGCTCCAGCGCGGTGGCGCCGAGGCGCGGCGCGCGAGCGCCGCCGGCGACCGCCCAGGCCTCGGCGGCGTCGATCGCGGTCGGGTCGGCGGCGGCGTGCTTCTGGGTCAGGGCGAAGACCTTGAGGTCGGCGAGCAGGTCGAGCGAGTCGTTGGAGCCGGCGCCGTCGGTGCCGAGCCCGACCGCTACGCCGGCGGTCCGCGCCGCCGGGTACGGGAAGACGCCGCCGACCGCGAGCTTCATGTTCGCCACCGGGTTGGCGACGACGGTGGCGCCGCGCTCGGCGACCAGCGCCAGCTCGTCGGGATCGAGCCAGACGCCGTGGGCGAGGACGGTGCGCTCGTTCAGCAGGCCCAGCCGGTCGAGGTAGAAGGCGGGCCGCTCGCCATGCTCGGCGAGGCAGTCCTGGACCTCCTTCTCGGTCTCGGAGAGGTGGATCTGAACCGGCAGGTCGCGTTCGGCGCCGAGCTCGCCGACCCAGCGCAGCGAGTCTTCGCTGACGGTGTAGATCGCGTGAGGGGCGAGGGCGGGGGTGATCTCGGGTCCATACCCACTTAGGGCCTCCAATCCACGGTGGGCAGCTTCGCGCAGTTGCTCGGGGCTGCTGTGGAGGTCGAAGAGGGGCGCGCCGATCGCCGCCCGGATGCCGCTGTCGGCGACCGCCCGCGCCGTCGCTCCCGGGTGCCAGTACATGTCCCAGAAGCGGGTGGTGCCGCCGCGCAGCATCTCGGCGCAGGCGAGCCGCGCCCCCCAGTAGACGTCCTCGTCGTCGAGCTTTGCCTCGACCGGCCAGATCTTCTCCTCCAGCCACGGCATCAGCGGCAGGTCGCCGCCGGAGCCGCGGAAGAGGGTCATCGCCGCGTGGGTGTGGCCGTTGAGCAGCGGCGGCACCAGGTGCGCGCCGCCGGCGTCGATCGTCTCGTCTCCCGGCGCGGGCGAGACCTCGGGCCCGATCGCGGCGATCGTCCCGGCCTCGCAGCGAACCCCGACGCGCTCGCCGTCGCAAAGCGCCCCGGTGACCGCGAGGTTCACCGGCCCACCGCCCCCAGTCGGGGCAGCACGGCCTCGAGGCCCTCGCGCAGGCGCTCGGCGTTGATCAGGCGGTCGGCTTCCATCCCGGGGGTGCTGACCTCCTCCGCGGCGAGGCCGTTGGCGAGGTTGTCGACGACGCAGAGCGCGGCGTAGTCGAGGCCGAGCTCTCCCGCGACGACGCACTCGGTGGCGATCGTCATCCCGACCACGTCGGCGTGCGCCGCCATGAGCCGGATCTCGGCCGGGGTCTCGAAGCGCGGGCCGCGCGCCTGCCAGTAGACGCCCCCGTCGCGCGGTGCCTGGCCGCCCTCGCTCCAGGCGGCGATCACTTCCTCTCGCCAGCGCGGGGAGAAGCCGGGCGCCGAGTGGGCGCGCTGGTCGCCGAAGATCGAGTCGCCGAGGTTGAGGGCGACGAAGTCGTCGGGGCAGACGAGGGCGCCGACGTCGAGCTCGCCGGGCCGCAGCGAGCCGACCGAGCCGATCGCCAGGACCCGGTCGCAGCCCTGCTCCAGCAGCGGCCGCAGGTTCTTCTCGTGGTCGATCGCGTGGGGGAGAGCGAAGGCGCCGTCGGCGTCGTGGCGCTGGACGATCGCCGCCCCCTGCGCCGCCGCCGCGGCGGCGATCTCCTCGCCGCCCGGGCCGAGGGCGTTGCTGCCGAGGATCACCGCCAGCCTTCCCATCCGACGATCCTATGCAGCTTCAGCCGCCGCGATGGGCCTTGAAAGCGGCCGTCGCCTCTTCGTGGTCGACGATCGGCTCCGGGTAGTCGAGCCGCTCGAAGCCTTCCATCCGCCACGGTTCGAAGATCGCCTTGCCGCGCACCGACTCCAGCTCGGGCAGGTAGCGCCGCACGTAGATGCCGTCGGGGTCGAAGCGCTTCGCCTGGCGCACCGGGTTCAGCACCCGGTTGGGACGGGTGTCGTTGCCGGTCCCCGCTACCCACTGCCAGTTGCCGGCGTTGTTGGCGATCTCGCCGTCACTGAGCAGGTCCCAGAAATGCCAGGCGCCCTCCCGCCAGTCGACGTAGAGGTCCTTGCAGAGGAAGGAGGCGACGGTCATCCGCGCCCGGTTGTGCATGAACCCCTCCTCGGCCAGCTGCCGCATTGCCGCGTCGACCAGCGGGTAGCCGGTGCGGCCCTCGCGCCAGGCGTCGAGGGCCCGCTCCGAGCGCGACCAGCGGTCGCGGCGGGGGCGGTAGTCGCGGCGGGGGAGGGAGGGGGTCGCGGCCAGCACCTGATGGTGGAAGTCGCGCCAGCAGAGCTGCCGCGCGAAGGCCGCCCCGCCTCGGCGCTCGCCCGCCTCGCGCGCCAGCTCCAGCGGCGAGATACAGCCCCAGCGCAGGTAGGCGCTGAGCCGCGAGGTCGCGTCGCCCGGCAGGTCGTCGTGCCGCTCTTCGTAGCGACCGACCCCGTTGCCGAGAAACGCCCGCATCAGCTTGCGCCCTTCGGTCTCGCCGCCGGGCATGCGCTGCGGCGAGGGCCTCCCTGCGGTGAGCGAATCCAGCGACGGCAGCCGGCCGCCGGGCAGCTTCGGCGGCGGGCTCAGACGACGCGGCGCCCCCAGCTGCTCGCGCCAGGGCAGCCCGCCCCAGGCCCGGTGGTAGGGGCTGAAGACCTTGAAGTGGTCGCCGCCGCCGGGCGTCACCGCCCCCGGTGGGACCACGGTCACCCCGGGGTGAGCCGTGAACTCGATCCGCTCCTCCTGGCAGGCGCGCGCCAGCCGCTCCTCCCGCCGCCGCGCGTAGGCGCTCCAGTCGGCGCTGACGTGCAGCTGGGTGGCGCCGCACTCCCGCGCCACCGCGACCGCCTCCCGCACCGGGTCGCCGCGCCGAAGGTAGAGCCGTGCCCCCATCCGCCGCAGCCGCTCGTCGAGGTCGCGCAGCGCCTCGAGCATGAACGCGACCCGGTTCGGAGCCGCGAAGCGCGAACGCAGCAGCCGCTCGTCGAAGACGAACAGCGGCACCGTCCGCTCGGCCCGCGCGGCCGCGGTCAGTGCCGGGTGGTCGTGGACGCGGAGATCGCGGTTGAAGAGGACGAGGGCGGTTTCGATTTCCATATGGTGCGGGAATGGAGCGAGACGTGACGGAGAGAGAGCGGTATACCCAGGGACGCGGCCGCGACTCCGGACGCGAGGAGACCGAGGAGGAACGCCTCGACCGCAACCTCAGCGAGCTGCTGCAGGAGCTGCGGGTGGCGATCCCGGGTGTGCAGGTCCTTTTCGCCTTCCTGCTCGCGGTTCCGTTCCAGCAGGGCTTCGAAAAGGTCACCGACTTCCAGCGCGACGTCTACTTCGCGACGCTGATGTGCACCGCGATCTCGGCGGTGCTGCTGATGGCGCCCACCGCCTACCACCGGCTCACCTTCCGCTACCAGCAGAAGCGCCGCCTGGTCTTCTACTCGAACCGCTTCGCGATCGCCGGCATCACCTTCCTGGCGCTGGCGATGCTGGGCGCGATCACGCTCGTCACCGACTACCTCTTCAGCGACACCGCCACCCTGGTCGTCGCCGGCCTCGCCCTCGCCGCCTTCGCGATCTTCTGGTTCGCGATCCCCCTGCGCCGGCGGTTCAGCCTGAAGGCTCAGGGGCAGGAGCCGCTAACTGAGAACGAAGACCCCTGAGCTCCTCCTCGAGCGAGTCGAGGAAGGGCAGGTCGGGCGCCTTCTCGCGCAGCAGCGCCAGGTCCTCTTCCCAGATCTCGGTCTTGAGCTCGAGCGGCTGTTTGAATTCGGCGCGCACCGCGTCGCCTTCCTCCCCGAAAGCGGCGCGCAGGGTGATGACGTTGGTCAGCTTGTCGGAGCCATAGATCGCCTTCGCCCCGGCTGCGGCGGCGGCCACCCGTTCGCGGTGCTCGGCCTTGCGCTCCCGGTAGGACTCGATCGATTCGTCGTCGGTCAGCGCCCCGACCATGCCGGCGACCTCGCCGCCGAACAGCTCGCGCAGCTCGTCGAGCGTCGTCGCCGAATCCTCGATCACGTCATGCAGCAGCGCGGCGGCGAGCACCTCGTCGGGATAGCCGAGCTCCTCGAGCCGGGCCGCGACTGTGACCGGGTGTTCGACGTAGGGCATGCCACCGCTGCCGTTGCGGACCTGGCCGTCGTGGGCGGTCCTGGCTTTTTCGAGAGCGGCGTGCACCAGCGGCGAGCGCTGGGCGGCTGCCTCGATCCTCTCAGCCGGGGACACGCCCCCAGCCTACTCAGGCCGGCGCAGCGGCCCGCGCCGGCAGCTCGTACTCGGCCCGCTCGGCGGCCAGCTCCAGCGCCGCGGGATCGCCGCCCAGCGCCACCCACCGCTCGCGCGCCTCGGCGTCGAGCCGGTCGAGCTGCTCGTCTGAATGCATCGGATCGTGGTGGAAGAGGACGGTGCGCTCGGCGCCGGTCCGCCGGGCGAAGCTGAGCGCGTGCGAGGTCGCGGAGTGCCCCCAGCCGATGTGATTGGGGTACTCGCCGTCGGTGTACTGGCCGTCGTGGATCAGCAGCGAGGCGTCCTTGGCGAGGGCGAAGCCGGAGATCCAGTCCTCCTCCAGCTCGTCGAGGTCGGCGCCCAGGGCCGGCTCGTGATCGGGGATGTAGGCGAGCGAGGAGCCGCCGTCGTCGATCCGGTAGCCGAGGGTCGGACCGCGATGTGAGACCGAGGCGGAGCGGATCCGCGCCGAGCCGATCTCCCACTCGCTCTCCGGGCAGTGGCGGAAGGAGACGTCGCAGGGCAGCTCGCGGACCTCGACCGGGGAGAGCGGGGCCGAGATGTAGCGGGCGATGCGGTCGCGCAGCGAGGCCTCGGGCGAGGCCGGGCCCCAGATCACGATCTCGGTCTGCGGGCGGAAGGCGGGGGCGAAGAAGACCAGGCCCTGGATGTGGTCGAGGTGCAGGTGGGTGAGGAGGATGTGCAGCCGGGCCGGCTCGTCCGGCAGCGACAGCCCGAGGCAGCGGATGCCGGTGCCGGCGTCGAGCGCCAGCATCGAGCCGTCGGCGAGGGTGACGCCGACGCAGGAGGTGTTGCCGCCGTAGCGGATGGTTTCCGGCCCCGGGGCGGGGATCGAGCCGCGCGTGCCCCAGAGCTTGACCTTCATGCCGGCAGCGCTCCGTTGCCGTTGCGCAGCGAGGGCCAGAAGACGGCGATTGCGCCCTGGGAGCCGTGGGCGGTGAGGATCGGGAAGGCCGAGACCTCGACCTCGTGCTGGGTCCCGTCGGTCGAGCGCACGGTCAGCTCGGCGTGGGCGGGGCGGCCGGCGCGCACCGCGCGGACCAGCGGCAGGTCGTCGTAGGGGATCGGCTCGCCGCTCTCGTCGAAGGGGCCAAACAGCGAGCCCCACTCCTGCGGGCCGACGGTGCCGAGCTCCTCGAAGCGTTTGCCGAGGAGCATCCCTGCGGCCTCGTTGTAGAAGACCAGCAGGCCGCCCTCGTCGACCAGGAAGGCCGGCGTCGAGAGCGCCGACATCAGGTTCCGGGCAAGGATCAGCTCCAGGGGTCTCTGCGTCACAAACGACACTTTAGATCGTCAGATTGGAAACGCCAGTTGCCGGATTTCGCCGCAGAGAGCCAAGAACAGGGAGGTTCCCTTTGCGGGGCTAACGGAAGCGTGACTTTCGTCACTTAGATATTGCGAAGCGGTGGCTGGTCAGCCCGCAGCTTCGGCGCTGCGGAGGCCGCCTTTGGCCCAGAGGGCGAAGAGAAGAGAGAGGGCGAAACCGATCGCGAAGGCTGCTGCGACAAGAACCGGGTCGCCGGAGATGAAGCCTCGGCCTGCCTCCAGCAGGGCGGTCACCGGGTTGATCGAGGCTATGGCGTGGATCCAGCCGCTCAGCAGGTCGAGGGGGACGTAGACGGGGGCCAGGAAGAGGATCAGGAAGACGGGGAACTGCATCAGCGGCCCGCCCTGGATCGAGCGGACTCGCAGGGCCACGCCGGCCGCCCACATCGTCGCCGCGATGTTGACCAGGAGCGCCAGGGCGTAGAGGGCGACTATTTCGCCGGCGCTGCCGCCGACCTCCATCCCGGCGACGAGCGCCACCGCGGTGAGGATCGCCCAGGTCAGGAGAGAGCGGAAGATCGCCGCCAGCGCGTAGCCGAGGACGATGCCGCTGCGGCGGCTGGCGGCGAGCATGTAGCGGCGGCCGAAGCCGGTCTCGAAGTCGCGCGCCATCGCGAAGCCGGTGAAGACGCCGCCGAAGGCCGCCGACTGCAGCAGCACGAAGACGAACTGGAAGGCGGTGTAGCCGCTGGGGAAGTCGAAGCCGGGGACGTCGCCGATCGCCGCCAGGCCGCCGGCGAAGGAGACGAAGAAAAACAGCGGGAAGAGGATCGCCGGGATGAAGAAGGCGGGGTTGGTGAGGAAGTTGTGGATGCTGCGCCAGGCGACCGCGCGGGCCACCGTGATCCTGTTGGCGGGCCGGTTCTGGCTCACGTCCGCACCAACCTCGTCTTCAGGGCGCTGGTCGCGGCCGTCATCCCGAGGACGAAGATCGCCGCCGCGATCGCGAAGCCGAGCGCCAGGTCGCCAAGGTTCCAGCCTTCGATCAGCAGCGAGCGGAAGGCCTCCAGCAGGTAGGTGATCGGGTTGACGCTGGCGATCGCGTGGAACCAGTCGGTGGTCAGCAGGTCGAGCGGCAGCGCCATCGCCGAGAGGAAGAGGAAGACGAAGAAGACCGGGAAGAGGCCCTGGACCGCCTCGCCGGAGCCGAAGCGCAGGGCGGCGAAGAGGCCGATCGTGCCGAAGGCGACGGTGATCGAGACCGAGAGGGCGAGGATGACCAGCGCCCCGGCCGGGCCGGCGGCGAGTTCGGCGCCGGCGATCAGGCCGACCGCGAGGTAGACGACCGCCTGCACGATCCCGAGCAGGAAGGACCCCGCCAGCAGGCCGCTGAGCAGGGCGGCGCCGTGCAGCGGGGTAAGTGCGAGCCGGTTGAGGAATCCGGTCTCGATATCGCGGGCGAGGTCGGTACCCGAGTTCATCACCGAGAAGAGGGCGCCCTGGATGAACGGGACCGCGAGGATGAAGGTGATGTAGGAGTCGGTCGGGAACCCGGGCAGGTTGGTCGCGTCTTTGAGCCCGCCGGCGTTGACCGCGAGCAGGAACAGCGGGAAGACGAGGGCGGGGACGATCTGCGCCGGCTGGCGCATGGTGCGCAGCACCGAGCGGCGGGCGAGCTGCCCGACCTGGCTGCGAAGTGCGGGGGTCACGCCTCGACTGCCTCCGGCGCCTCGGCCTCCCCCTCGTCGGCGCCCTCGAGCGAGCGGCCGGTCTTGGCGAGGAAGACGTCGTCGAGCGAGGGGGCGTGCAGTTGCAGGTGCTCGATCGCGATGTGCTCGGCGTCGAGCGCCCGCACCACCTCGGCCAGCTGCGACTCGCCGCCGTCGAGGCGGACCGAGACGCCGCGCGGAGAGGAGCCCGCCTGCTGGCCGAAGCGCTCGAGGACGGTGGCCATCCGCTCGCGCTCGGACTCCTCGCGGGGGACGGCTTCCACCGTCGGGCGGCCGATCTCGGCCTTCAGCTCGGCGGGGGTGCCCTCGGCGACGATCCTGCCGTGGTCGATGATCCCGACCCGGTTGGCGAGGGCGTCGGCCTCCTCCAGGTACTGGGTGGTGAGGAAGACGGTGACCCCGTCCTCGGCGGCGAGGCGGGCGACCTCTTCCCAGAGCGCCGTGCGGCTCTGGATGTCGAGGCCGGTGGTCGGCTCGTCGAGGAAGAGGATCCGCGGCTGGTGGGCGAGGGCGAGGGCGAGATCGAGCCTGCGTTTCATCCCACCCGAGTAGCCGCCGACCTTGCGATCGGCCGCGTAGGCGAGGCCGACCCGCTCCAGCAGCTCGTTGCCGCGCCGGGTGCGCTCGGCCTTGCCGAGCCCGTGGAGGGCGGTCTGCAGGCGCATGTGCTCGCGGCCGGTGAGCAGCGGGTCGAGGGCCGCCTCCTGCAGGGCGGCGCCGATCGAGGCGCGCACCTTGGGGCCGTCCGCGACCACGTCGAAGCCGGCGACGCGGGCGGTGCCGGCGGTGGGAGGGAGGAGGGTGGTCAGCATCAGCACGGTCGTCGACTTGCCGGCGCCGTTGGGCCCGAGGAAGCCGTAGATCTCGCCCTGGGCGACCTCGAGGTCGATGCCGTCGACCGCCCGCGGGCCGTTCTTGAACTCGCGGACGAGCGATTCGACTTCGATCCCGCCGCTGTGTTGCGCCTCGGTCATCGCTGCGCTTGAGGCTATCCAGTAGAACTCGCGGTCCGATGAACGAGCGAACCCGCACCTACCGCCTGGCGATGACCGTCAACAAGCCCGTCGCCTGGTGGGGCCGGATGCAGGTAGAGGGCCTGGAGGCGGTGCCCGAGCGGGGGCCGCTGCTGATCCTCGGCAACCACGACAGCCACTGGGACCCGGTGATGGTCGGCATCGCCGCGCTGAAGCGGCGCCAGATCCGCGCCCTGGCCAAATCGGAGCTCTGGGACGTGCGCGGCCTCGCCCCGATCCTCGACGGCATGGGCCAGATCCCGATCCAGCGCGGCAAGGGGGACAAGGACGCGCTGGCGAAAGCGATCGAGACGCTGCGGGCGGGCGCCTGCATCGGCGTCTTCCCCGAGGGCACCCGCTCCAGGGGCAAGGTCCTGCGCGCGCGCAGCGGCATCGGCCGCCTGGCGCTGGAGGTGCCCGAGGCGCACGTCACCCTCGTCGCGATCGAGGGCACGTCGGACCTCACCGGCTTCCCCCGTCGCCCCCGTCTCCGCATCCGCTTCTTCGACCCGGTCGGCGGTCAGCCGCGTCCCGACGAGGACCCAGGCGAGCTCTCCGCCCGCCTCCTCGCCGAGATCCGCGACAAGGTCCCGCCTTCGATCAGTTACCGCAAGCGCGCCAAGCTCAGCGCCGTCGCCGAGGACTGACCGGCCCCAGCCTCAGCTCGGGGCGTCCTGGCCGTTGGCTTTGAGCGCGTACCAGGTGCCGCCGAAGGCCTCGACGCCATTGCCGTTGACCAGGCCGGTCGCTCCGCTGGGGACTTTGTCGCCGGCGAAGGTGTAGAGGGGGTAGCCGAAATAGGTGACCTGGAGGCTGCCGTCTTTGCGCTTCGTGGTCCCCATCTTGCTGCGGACGACGTCGACGCCGTTCGGCTTGCCCTCGGTGACCAGCGGCGGCCACTGCTTCGCGCAGGCGCCGTAACAGGTGGAGGTGGAGCCCTTGTCCCCGCTGAAGCGATACAGGGTGAAGCCGTCGAATTCGAACAGTCCCCGTTTGAGGTCTTCGGAGTCCGCCCGCCAGATCGAGGCTCTGAAGACTTTCTTCGGCTTTTCGGCTTCTTCGGAGACCGTCTTGTTCTGCTCGGTTTCGAGACCATAGGCGCCCGGGCCGGGCCCGTCCTCGCTGTCTCCGCATCCGGCGAGCCCGATCGCCAGCGCGACGACCAGCAGAAGTACGTGGTTGAACTTGCCCATGCTCATGCCCCCTGTTGCTTGACGTCTTGGCCGGTCCGGTGCATCGCGTGCCAGGTCCCCCCGAACGCTTCGACCCCGTTGCCGGGGACTTTGCCCGACGGGTATTTCTCGTTCCCGACGAATCCGTAGAGCGGATGACCGAAGTAGGTGACCTGGGTGGTGCCGTCTTTGCGTTCGGTGGTGCCCAGCTTCTGCGGGATCACGGCGTAGGCGATCGGCGTCCCTTCGGTGAGCAGCGGCGGCCACTGCTTCGCGCAGGCGCCGTAACAGGTCGGGGTGGAGCCCTTGTCCTTGTCGAAGCGATAGAGGGCGTAGCCGGATTCGTCGAAGACGACGGCCTGAAGGTCGCCGGTGTCGGCGCGGAAGACTTTCGCGGGGCCGTCTCCGCTCGCCGCGGTTTCTTCGCGGACGCTTTCGGTTTTCTGGGGCGGAGTCGTTTCGGCCGAGCCGCCGTCATCGCCGCACCCGCCGAGGGCGAGTGCCAGCAGCGCGATCGCGCCGAGCGCGACGACGATCCCCTTCAACCGATTTCTCCCCTCGGTCCTGCTGGCCATTGGAGGCGAGGACTTTACAGGGAATATTCCTAATCAGTAAAGGACCTTAGTCCTCAGGCTGCTGGCCGCTGGGCTGGAGGGCGTACCGGTGGACACCGAACCGGGGTTGATTGCCGCGACCGGTGGGTTTACCGGCGCGACGAAGGTCTGCCTGCCCGCGTGGACGACGACCGCCCGGGTCCGCGAGAGGTCGAGCGCCGAGCTGAGCACGGCGTCGGAGTCGTCTCCCCAGCGGTAGCGGAAGGTCCCGGCCGGATAGGTGACGCCTTTCGGCCCGCGCAGCGCCACCCGGCAGAGCGTCCCCGACTCGACCCCGTGCACGTACATGCGGATCTCGGTCCCGTAGGCGTGCGGCTCCAGCGTCGCGTCGATCGTCACCTCGCCCGACTGAGAGACGAACTTGACCTGCCGCTCGGGGCTCGCTTCCTCGCCTCCGAGGACGAACAGCAGCAGCACCGCCGTGGCCAGGGCCGCCGCGGCCCCGCCCAGCGCGATGCCGCCGAACCGGCGTCGCTGCCGGCGGTTGTGCTGCCGCCGCTTCTCGCCCTCGATCGTCGCCGCGATCCGCTGGCCCAGCTCGGCTGGCGGTTGCGGCGCCGACTCGAACCGCTCCGGGTCGGCGTAGGGGAGCATCCGCGCGACCGGCTGCAGGGCCGCCAGCTCCGCCCGGCACTCGGCGCAGCCGTCGAGGTGCGCCTCGAGGCCGGCGCGCTCGTCGTCCTGCAGGCGGCCCAGCGCAAAGGCGCCGAGCAGCTCGCGCCATTCCCGGCAGTCACGCCTAGTCTTCATAGCCCATCTCCTCGAGCACCACCCGCAGCGCCCGCAGCCCGTAGTAGACGCGGCTCTTCACGGTTCCCTCCGGCACCCCGAGCTCCTCCGCCACCTCGGCGTAGGGGCGGCCGCGGTAGTAGGTCTCGACCAGCACCCGGCGGTGCTCGGTGCCGATCCGCCGCATCGCCTCCTCCACCTGCCAGGCGAGCAGCGCGTCCTCCAGCGGCTCGACGCTCGGCTCGACCCCGCCCTCGGCGACCCGCGGCCGCACCGCCCGCGCCCGGCCGAGGTCGATGACGACGTTGCGGAGGATCGCGAACAGCCAGGTCCGCAGCGAGCCGATCTTCGGGTCGAAGCGGTCCCCCGCTCGCCAGGCGCGGACGAAGGTCTCCTGAACCGCCTCTTCCGCCAGCCCGGCGTCACCCAGCGAACGAACCGCGAAGCCGTACAGCTCGCCGGCATGGGCGGCGTAGGCCTCGCGGACGTCGCGTTCGCGGCTGAGCGCGCCCCGGGTCGAATTTCGCAACTGGATCATCCGGCCCGGCATACGCCCCCCGGCAGTGCCGGGTTCAAATCCCTCTCAGGGGGAGAGCCCTATTCGAGTTTTCCGATCTTGAAGATCTTCGTCCCGCAATCCGGGCAGACACCCTGGATCGCCGGCCGACCGTTCTTCATCGTCACCTGTTTGGCGTCTTTGATCTCGACCTTCTTGCGCTCCTTGACGCAGTAACCCTCAGGCATGAAGGGGCCCTCCTTTCGTTGCCGCTATGCGACAAATCTCGCCTTGCCGGCGAGGTGGCTTGAGGCGAATGTAACGCAGGTCCATGACGCTCAGGCGAGATATCGTGCGAATCCGCACTAGGCACCCGCATCGCCCGTCAACTACCCTCCTGCCGCAGTCGCAAGCCCTTCCCAAGCTTTCAAGGAGATAAAGGAATGCCCGAAGCCGTCATCGTCGACACCATCCGCACGCCGATCGGCCGTGCCTTCAAGGGGTCGCTGGCCTCACTGCGGCCCGAGGAGACGGGCGCCTTCGTGGTCGACCAGCTGCTCGAGCGCAACCCCGAGGTCGACCCCGCTCTGATCGAAGACGTCTTCTGCGGCGTCGGCATGCCGCAGGGCCTCGAGGCGTTCAACATCGCCCGCATCATCTCCCTGCTGAGCGAGAAGCTGCCGCAGGAGGTCAACGGGGTCACCGTCTCCCGCTACTGCTCCTCCAGCCTCGACGCTATCCGCCACGCCGGCAACGCGATCAAGGCCGGCGAGGGCGACGCCTACCTCGCCGTCGGCGTCGAGTGGGTCAGCAAGTTCAACGAGCGCACCGAGCCCGCCGGTGCCGCCGACCGCAACCCCAACCTGATCGGCGAGAACGGCCAGCCCAACGCCTACATCGACATGGGCATCACCGCCGTCAACGTGGCGAAGAAGTACGAGGTCAGCCGCGCCGACATGGACAAGTTCGCGCAGCGCTCGCAGGAACTCGCCGTCAAGTCGCAGGAAGACGGCTTCTTCGACCGCGAAATCGTCCCGGTCAAGCTCGAGGACGGCACCGAGGTGACCAAGGACGCCGGCCCGCGTGCCTCCTCGACCCTGGAGAAGCTCTCCGAACTGCCCGAGGCCTTCGAGGGCGGCGGCGGCGTCACCGCCGGCAACTCCTGCCCGCTCAACGACGGCGCCGCCGCGGTGCTGCTGATGAGCGACACCAAGGCCAAGGAGCTG
>DASUTJ010000032.1:0-12435 GCA_036374655.1 Solirubrobacterales bacterium
GTGCCAGTGTGCAGATGCCGAGCATCGTTCCTGCGAGACCGGCCAGCCGCGGAAAAAGACGTGTATTCATGTATGCGATCCTCCGCCCATCACTCGATCACGGCGCCGGAGCTCTCAGCCTGAACCAGGAGCATGGTCATCATGCCGCCAGGGAACACATCGTCGTTCGTGAGCTCGCGCTCCGTATGCGAATGCCACATGAACGAGTAGCCCCCTGCGGGATTGAGCCCACCCTGCATCGGCGGCAGTGGCTCAAGCGACCCGAGATACTGGCTGCCGCTCCAGAATCCGCCGAAGGTCAGCGCCTGCTGCTCCGGCAGCACTACGGGGAACGGACGGCAGTGCGACTCAGGATCCTCAAACGGCAACCGCGTCGATGCATTGCAGGAACATCTCCTCATGAAAACCGCTGAGCGCCAGATCGTCGCCTTCGGCGGCGGCGGCTTCTCGATGGAGTCCGGGAACCCGCTGCTGGACGACTACGTGCTGGGGCTGACCGGGGCGGAGCGGCCGCGGGTCTGCTTCCTGCCCTCGGCCAGCGGCGACGCCGACCACTACATCGTCCGCTTCTACCGCGCCTTCTCCGCCCATCGCTGCGAGCCGAGCCACATCTCGCTCTTTCGCCGCGAGCAGGGGCCGGAGGACCTGCGCCGCCACCTCCTCTCGCAGGACCTGATCTACGTCGGCGGCGGCAGCGTGGTCAGCCTGCTCGGCGTCTGGCGGGCGCACGGGATCGACTCGATCCTGCGCGAGGCGTGGGAAGCGGGAGTGGTCCTTTGCGGTCTCTCCGCCGGGTCCCTCTGCTGGTTCGCGGAGGCGGTCAGCGGCTTCCACGGCGAGCCGAAGCGGCTGCGCGGGCTCGGCCTGCTTCCGTTCAGCAACTGCGTCCACTACGAGCGCGGCTCGGGCCGGGGCGAGGCCTACCACGGCTTTCTGCGCGAAGGGATGCGCGGCGGCTACGCGGCCGAGGACGGCGCCGCCCTGCACTTCACCGGCGAGGAGCTGAGCCGCGTCGTCGCCTCGCGGCCGCGGGCACGCGGCTACCGCCTCGACGTCGCCGGTTCGCGGGTGGTGGAGATGCAGATCGCGACCACCTACCTCGGCGACCGGGAGGCGATCCCGGCGGCACCGCTGCCGGAGGCGCTCTCGACCGCTCCCGTGGCCTGATGGGGTTCGCCAACGGCCCCGTCCCGAAGGCGACCGCGGTGCGCCGCATCCTCGCCCTCGGCGGGCACGAGTTCAGCTCGCGGCCGCCCGACCGCGCGGTCTGCGAGCTGCTGCTGCGCCTGGCCGGCGAACGCGGCGCCGAGCGGCCGCGAATCTGCATCCTGCCGACCGCCAGCGGCGACACCTCCGACCAGATCGCCAGCTTCTACTCGGCCTTCGGCGAGCGCCACTGCGAGCCCTCCGACGTCTCCCTCTTCCGCCTCGGGCGGCGACCGCTGGAGCTGCGCGACCACCTGCTCGAGCAGGACCTGATCTATGTCGGCGGCGGCAGCATGGTCAACCTGCTGGCCGTCTGGGAGGCGCACGACATCGCCTCGATCCTCAGCCTCGCCTGGCGCCAGGGGATCGTCCTCGCCGGCCAGAGCGCCGGGGCGATGTGCTGGTTCGAGGCCGGGATCACCAAGTCCTCGGGCCGGCCGCTGGCCGCGGCCGGTCTCGGCCTGCTCGGCGGCAGCCTCTGCGTCCACTACAACAACGAACCCGAGCGCCGCGCCGCATACCTGGACGCGGTCGGCGAGGGGATGCCGAGCGGCTATGGCCTCGACGACTACGCCGGCCTGCTCTGGGAAGGGGAAGGCACCCCGTCGGCGGTGACCGCCCGTCGCGGCGCCCGCGCCTACCGGGTCAGCAGACGAGAAGGCGAGGTCGCCGAGTCGCCGCTGCCGGCCCGCTTCCTGCCGGCCCCCGCCCCCGCCGCCCTGCGCGAGGACATCGCCGAGTTCCGGCGGATCAAGACGATGCGCCGCCGCGCCGGCTGGCTCGGCTGAAAGTCACGAAGCCGGCGCATTTTCGGCGCCAAGAATCCACTTTCTGCGCGCAACGCGTAGAAACTTTTCGTCTACATATGTGCCATCATGGGGGCACTGGAGATGGAGAGGCCGATGGACAGCTGGAACGACGAGCGGCTCGACGAACTGAGCCGGCGTATGGACGATGGGTTCAAGGAGATGCGCGAAGGCTTCGCCCGGATCGATAAACGCTTCGAAAAGGTTCTCGAAAAGGTCGCCACTAAGGAGGACATCGCCGAAGTCAATCTCCGAATCGATCGCGTCAACGGCCGCATCGATCGCGTCAACCTCCGAATCGATCGCCTCGAAAGTCGGATCGATCGTTTCTACTTCACTTTCATTGCAGTGATCGTGGCCTTGGTGGGAAGCGGCGCGGCCCAGGCCATCTGGGGCTGAATCGCCCTGCTTACTCTCCCGCGGCCGGTGGCGCGGTCGGGTCGCCACCCTCTTCTCCGAGTTTCTCACGGGCGATGTAGTCCTCGGCCAGCAGCAGGTTCTCCTTCGAGCGCTCGACGACGTTGAGGAGGTCGCTCATCAGCGCCACCTCCTCGACCTGCTCCTTGACGAACCACTGCAGGAACTGCTCGGCCCGGTAGTCCTTCAGCTCACGGGCGAGCTCGAAGAGGGCGAAGATCTCGTCGCTGACCCGCCGCTCCTGCTCGAGCGCCATCCGCACCGGCGCGCTGCCGTCGGCGAAGTTCGTCTGCTGGGCGTTGACGTCCGGAATCCGCACCTCCTCGCCGACGTCGAGCAGGTACCGGATCATCATCATCGCGTGCTCGCGCTCCTCCAGCGCCTGCCGGTAGAAGAAGGCGGCGAGGCGGGGCAGGGTGGCGGCGTCGTAGTAGACGGCGGCGGCCACGTACTGCTGCGAGGCGGCGAACTCGTTGGCGATCTGGGCGTTGAGGGCGTCGGCGAACTTCTCGGGCATGGCGGGCTCCTTGTCGACTGGCGGGCGAGCTCAACGTAGCCGAAAGCCCGGATTCGGTCGGCCGAAGCCGCGGTTAGCGCCCCTCAGATCTTCCAGCGGAAGCCGATCTCCTCGATAGCCGGCTGCAGCGGGCTGGTCTGGAGCCCCGGCCTGGTCGCCTGCTCGGGGTCGTTGTAACCGCCGGGGGCGACGTCGTTGGGCGTGTCCGGATGGAAGATCGAGGCGAGGTACTGAATCTGGCCGCGGCCCTGGCCGAGCTCGGTCTGGCCGCCGCCGTAGGCGCCGATCCCGCTCTCCTCGCAGTAGTCGTAGGCGGCGAAGAGGTTGCGGATCGGACCGAAACGGGAGGGCTTGACGTTGACCGTCTTCGGCGGCGACCACGGCATCGCCTCGATGTCGGCGATCGAGTGGATCGGCGCGTCCCAGGTGACCCGCTCGGAGACCGGGTCGAGCAGCGGCCGCGTCTCCTCGGTCACGTCGGGGTCCTCGAGCCAGGCGTCAGGGAAGGTCTCGATCAGCTTCGCGTAGAGCTCGGGGTCGGTGTCGACGTCGACCGGGGTTCCTTTGTAGAAGCCCTTGAGGTCGAGCGAGTCGACCGCGCCGGTCTCGGCCAGCGCCGCGATCAGTTCGTCGTCCCAATCGTTGGCCGGGTCGAGCTTGAAGCGCAGCGTCGGGTAGACGGCGAGCCGGGCGAGCAGCGGCTCGATCGAGGAGCGGGCGCCCTCCTCCCACCCGGCGAGGCGCATCGAGTTGACGAAGTTCACCGGCCGCGGCTCGCGGCCGAGGGCGGCAGCGAGGTTGGTGCCGGCCTGGCGCAGCGCCAGGTCCAGCGCCGCCGACTCGAAGGCCCAGCGGCGGTAGTCGCGGGAGACGTCTTCGCGCACCGGCTCGCCCGCCGGGAAAAGGTCGATCGAGTCGAGCCGATCGGAGAACTCGGCGAAGGTGAAGCTGCCGGTCAGCCCCTCCGGGGGGCCGTGGTCCTGCTGGCCGATGTGGTCGACGGCGTCGTAGACGACGTCCTCGCCGATCCCCTCCTCACCGCCGCCGCGCAGCTTGACGATCGTCGTCAGCCGTTCGAATGAGCCGGCGGTAATTCCAAGGCCCTCGAACTCGCAGCCCTCGATCTCCAGCGGCAGGTCCGCGATCGCGTCGAAGCTGGCCATCGGGAGAACCTAAAGGATCGACTCCGTCGGCTTAGCGAGCGACCCGCAGCGTCTTCAGCTCACGGTCGCTGCCGCCGCGCACGTAGCCGCCGTGGTCGAGGGATTCGCGGATGAAGTCGAGCGTCTCCGTGGTCAACCGCTCGCCGGGGAGGACGTTGGGGATTCCCGGCGGGTAGGCGGCGAGCCCCTCGGCGGCGATGCGGCCGGCGGCGGCGTCGAACGGGACCACTTCCTGCGGGCCGAGGAAGGCTTCGCGCGGCGTCAGCACCAAGTCGCCCCAGGGCGGCGCCGGCGCCAGCTTCTCGTCCGGCGCCCCGGGCGTTTCCTCCAGCTCCGTGACCGCTTCGCGCAACCCCTCGACCAGGCGCTCGCCCACCTGCTCAGCCTGCTCGCCGACGCCGAAGATCGCGACGACGACGTTGCCCGAGTAGAGCTCCAAGTCGATCTCGGCCGTGTGGAAGGCGGCTTTCCAGAGGCGCTGGGCGCTGGAGCCGGTGCCGCGGACGTCGATGCCCAGTCGCAGCGGGTCCCAGCCGGCGACCCCGGGGCGGCCGACCATCCGCTCGTCGAGCACGTCGAGGCCGGGGATCTCCCGGATCCGCTCCCGGATGCTCGCCAGCGCTGCAAGCGTCTCGCCGAGCAGCTCCTCGCCGTGGACGGAGACCTGGCGGCGGGCGGCGTCGAGGGAGCCGGAGAGCAGGCCACTGGGGCTGGTGGTCTCGACCAGGCTGACGCAGCGGTCGACGACCGCGTCGTCGATGCGGCCGCCCCGCCCGACGTGCAGCATCGCCGCCTGGGTCAGGCTGCCGACAATCTTGTGGGTCGAGGAGGTGACCAGGTCGGCGCCGGACTCGAGCGCCGCGGTCGGCAGGTCGGGATGGAAGTGGAGGTGGGCGCCCCAGGCCTCGTCGACCACCAGCGGCACCCCGCGCGAGTGCGCCACCTCGGCCAGGCCGGCGACGTCGGCGCAGGCGCCGAAGTAGGTCGGCGAGACGACCAGCGCCGCCACCGCCTCCGGCGTCGCGTCCAGCGCCGCCGCCAGCGAGTCGGGCGTCAGCCCGTGGGCGATCCCCAGCTCGGGGTCGAGCTCGGGGGCGACGAAGGTGGGGCGCATGCCGCTGAGGACCAGGCCGTCGATCACCGAGGAGTGGACGTTGCGCTGGACGACGACCCGGTTGCCCATGTGGGCGAGGGCCATCATCGTCGCGTGGTTGCCCTGCGAGGCGCCGTTGATCAGGAACCAGGTGCGGCCGGCGCCCCAGGCCTCGGCGGCCAGTTCCTGCGCCTGCTGGAAGGGAGTCGGTTCGGGTCCGACGTCGACCCCTTCGGTGACCGAGGGGATGTCGTTGCGCAACCCGGTCTCGCCGACCAGCTCGACCATCGCCGGGTCGGCGCCGATCCCGCCCTTGTGGCCGGGAACCTGGAAGCGGCCGGGGTCGAGCTTCGCGTAAGCCAGCAAAGCGTCGACATACGGAGTGGAGTCCTGTCCATCTCCTGGCATCGCGTCGAGTCTACGGGCGCGCCGTCGCGAGCTTGGACAATTCCGGCGCCGATCTTTGGACGGAGCCGACCGCCGGCGTCCGCGAGAATCCGGCGATGGTGCACACGCGCCTGGGCTACTGGATCGAGGAGGCGGGAGAGGTCGAGCCGCGGCCGCCGCTGAGCGGCGAGCTGGAGGCCGACGTCGTCGTGGTCGGCGGCGGCTACACGGGGATGTGGACCGCCTGGTACGCGCGCCAGTTGCACCCCGAGGCGCGAATCGTCCTGCTCGAGTCCGAGCCGGTCTGCGGGCACGGCCCCAGCGGCCGCAACGGGGGGTTCTGCAACGCGATGTGGTTCTCGCTGGCTTCGATGCGCGAGCGCTGGGGGGACGAGCCCGCGCTGGCGGTGGCCCGTGCCGCCGAGGAGGCCGTGGCGCGGATCGGCGCCTTCTGCGAGGAGCACGGAGTGGACGCCTGGTTCCGGGCTGCCGGCTACCTGCAGGTCTCGACCGCGCCGGCGCACGACGGCGGCTGGGAGCGCGCGGTGCGCGCCTGTCAAGACCTCGGCGTGGCGGAGATGCTGCGACCGCTGAGCGCCGCCGAGGTCGCCGAGCGCTGCGGCTCGCCGGCTTTCCGCGGCGGCGCGGTCTCGCCGACCTCGGCGACGGTGCAACCGGCGCGGCTGGCGCTGGGGCTGCGGGAGCGACTGCTGGCCGCTGGAGTGGAGATCTTCGAGTCCTCGCCGGTCCGCTCGTTCCAAGCCGGCGGCGGCGGGGTCGAGGTGCGCACCGCGGCGGGCGCGGTCCGCGCCAAGCGCGGGGTGCTGGCGATTGGCGCCGCCGCAAAGGGCAGGCGCGGGCCGCTGCGCAGCCGCCTCACCGTCGCCTCCTCCCACATCGTCCTCACCGAGCCGGTGCCCGACGTGCTGGAGGAGATCGGCTGGACGGGCAGCGACTGCATCACCGACTCCCGCGCCCTGCTCCACTACTTCCGCACCACCCCCGACGGCCGCATCGCCTTCGGCTGGGGCGGCGGCCGGATCGCGATGGGCGCCCGGACCGGGGGGCGAGCCGAGGTCGACGCCGGCGTGGTCGCCGCGGCAACCAAGGACCTCTACGAGTACTTCCCAGCCCTCCGCGGCCGCGCGATCACCCACGCCTGGGGAGGTCCGATCGACGCCTCGCCGACCCATCTGCCAGCGATCCACACCCTCGGCCACGGCAACGCCTGGGCGGCGGCGGGCTACACCGGCAACGGCGTCGGCCCAAGCAACATGGTCGGCCGCACCCTCGCCGCCCTAGTCCTGGGCCAGGACGACGACCACACCACCCTCGCCTTCGTAGACGACATGACCCCCCGCCTCCCCCCAGAGCCCTTCCACTGGATAGGAGGAGAGGCGATCCGCCTAGGCATCCTCCACAAGGAGCGGGCCGAGTTGGAACATCGTCAGCCGTCGAGACTCGCTTCGGCCGTGGCCAAGGTCCCCGAGCTGATCGGGTTTCACATCGGGCGGTAGTTACTGCGCCGCGGCGGTGCCCGGCAGCGGGATCGGCGCGGTGTCTTCCGGCTCTGGCTGTACCGCCGCCATTCGCTCCGCTCGGCGTTGCTGGACCAGCACCAGGGCGACCGCGATCACTGCGACCAGGAACAGCAGCGTGGCCAGGGCGTTGACCTGTACCGGGATGCCTCGGAGGCTGACGCCGTAGACGTAGAGGGGGAAGGTGACCGTCGTCCCCGAGTTGAAGTTGGAGATGACGAAGTCGTCGATCGAGAGGGCGAAGGCGAGGAGGGCGGCGGCGACTACTCCGGGGGCCAGGAGGGGGAGGGTCACGGTGCGGAAGGTGGTCAGGGGGCTGGCACCGAGGTCGGCTGCGGCCTCCTCGAGGTTGCGGTCGAAGCCGATCAGGCGCGAGCGCACGACGACGACCACGAAGCTGATCGAGAACATCACGTGGGCGATCAGCAGCGTGGTGAAGCCGAGCGCGAACGTGTAGTAGATGAACATCGAGAGCAGCGAGGCACCGATCACTACCTCCGGCGTCGCCATCGGGATCACGATCAGGAGGTTGGCGAGGCGCTTGCCGCGGAAGCGGTGGCGAACCAGGGCGATCGCCATCGCCGTCCCGATCGCGGTTGAGATCAGGGTCGAGAAGAAGGCCAGGCGCAGGCTCGTGGAGAGGGCGTCGTTGAGTTCGGGGATGTCGAACATCGTTCGCCAGTACTCCCAGGTGAAGCCGTTGTCGAGGGCGAAGGTGAGTTTGTCTTTCGGCGTCTCACCGAAGGAGAAGATCGCGATGACGGCAATCGGGATCAGCATGTAGGCGACCGCCAGCCCGGCGTAGATCGGCAGCGCGTTGTGCCGCAGCCAGTCCCAGGCTCGTGCCGGCGCGCTCACTTCGCCTTCTCCGCGTCGTCCTCGTCGCCCATGAACGCCTCGGTCCCGGCGAAGCGGATGTAGAGGAGGACGATCGCCAGGATCAGCGCCATCATCAGGAACGAGAGCGCCGCCGCCTCCGGGTAGTCGCGCTGGTTCAGGTAGAGCGACTGGATGACGTTGCCGATCATCGACTGCCCGGTGCCGCCGAGCAGCTCGGCGTTGATGTAGTCGCCGAAGGCGGGGATGAAGGTGAGCAGGACGCCGGCGACGATCCCCGGCATCGTCAGCGGCAGCGTGACTTTGAGGAAGGCGACGCGCGAGGAGGAGTAGAGGTCTTTCGCTGCCTCGACCAGCCGCAGGTCGAGCCGCTCGAGGTTCGCGTAGAGCGGCAGGATCATGAACGGCAGGAAGTTGTAGGTGAGCCCCGCGATCACCGCGCCAGAGGTGGCCAGCACCCGCCCGTCCCCCGGCGTCAGCGAGAGCGTCTGCAGGATGCTGACTATCGGGCTGTCGTCGCTGAGGATCGTTTTCCAGGCGATCGTCCGGATCAGGTACGTCGTGAAGAAGGGGGCGATCACCGCGAACAGCAGCAGCGTCTTGAAGCGGCCGGCGCGGAAGGCGATCGCGTAAGCCAGCGGGTAGCCGATCAGCAGGCACAGCAGAGTTGCCGTGCCGGCGTAGAAGAAGGAGCGGAGGATCTGCTCCTCGTGGCCGGAGATCGCGTCGGGGAAGTTCTCGAAGGCCCAGGTGAGTTCGAACCCGCCCGTCCTCAGCGAGCCCGAGTACAGCGCCAGTTCGCCCATGAAGTACATGGGCACGACGAAGAAGAAGAAGAGCCAGAGCAGGCCTGGTCCCAGAAGCCAATACGGGACCAGGCGCTGTCTCAGACTCTTCATGGCTCAGCCGGTGAGCACGTTCTGCCAGGCTTCTTCCACCCCGTCGACGTCATCGGGGGGCGAGACCTGGGTCGAGCACTCTTTCTGGAACTCGGGCGTGGGGAAAACGAGCGGGTCTTTCGCCAGTTCGGGGCTGACCAGCTCTTTCACCCCTTCCACCGGTGGGATGTAGGTGATGTATTCCGCCAGGTCCGCCGCCACCTCGGGCTCGTAGACGAACTCCATCCAGCCCAGCGCCGCCGCGGTGTTGGGCGCCCCCACAGGAATCACCATGTTGTCCGACCAGAGGACGCAGCCCTCGGCGGGCATGATCCATTCGGCGTCGGGATTTTCGATGATCGAGGCGTCACCCGACCAGCCGATCGCGGCGACGATGTTGCCCGCGGTCAGATCCTCGGTGTAGTTGTTGCCGGTGAAGCTGCGGATCTGGCCGGAATCGGCGGCCGCGTCGATTTTGTCGATCGCTTTTTCCCAGTCTTCGTCGCTTGCCTCGTCGGGGTCGACGCCTTCGCCCTTCATCACCAGCGCGACGCTGTCACGCATCTCTTCCAGCATCGTGACTTTGCCCTTGTATTTCGGGTCGAAGAGGTCGTTGACCGATTTGATCTCCGGCGCCTTCGATTTGTCGACCCAGATCCCGGTCATCCCGCTCTGCCAGGGGATCGAGAATTTGCGTCCGGGGTCGAAGGAGGGATCGCGCAGGTTGGAGACCATGTTTTCGAACACGGTCGGCAGGTCGTCCGGGTTGATCTCCTGCAGGTAGCCGAGGTCGTACATCAGTTTCGCCATCCAGTCGGTGACGACGAAGATGCTGCGGCCGCCCGACTCACCCTGTTCGAGCTGCGGTTGCAGCTTGCCGAAGAAGTCGTTGTTGTCGTTGACGTCCTCGATGTATTTGACGCTGACGCCCGTCTCTTTTTCGAACTCGGCGACGGTGCCGTCCTTGCCCGGGTCGATGTAACCCGGCCAGTTGGAGATCGTCAGCTCGCCTTTGACCGGGCCGGCTTTTGCGGTGGTGACTTCGCCGGTGTCGTCTCCGCCTCCTCCGCCTCCGCCGCAGGCGGCGAGCCCGAGGGCGAGCGCCACCATCGCGACCATGACGGCGAGGACGCTCACTGCGCCGCGCTGCTGTCTGTCTCTGCTCACCATTTGCGACTCAACCTCCGTGCGTGGTTTCCAGGGGCGACTGGTCGGCGGCGCTGGCGCCGTCGTTGCTTTCCGCTGCCGCTGCATCCGGCGACTCGCGGACAAGGTGCATGTGCTCGGGCTCCCAGCTGAGTGCGACCTTGGCGCCGCCTCCCGGCAGGCGCTGGCGCTCGGCCTCGTCGGCGTTGGGAACGAGGACGGTCATCCGCACGTCCTCGCCGAGGTCGACCGCGATCTGCGTCGCGGTGCCTAGGTAGAGGGAGCTGGCGACGACCCCCTCGACCCGGGGCCGGTCCGCCGGCGCCGCGCCGTTTTCCGGCAGCTGGACCTGCAGCTTCTCCGGCCGCACCACGGCGTGGCAGCGTTCGCCGGCCGAGAACCCGTCGGTCGCGGTGGAGATCGTCTGCCCTTGATCGAGCTCGACCTCGTTGCCGCCCTTCACCGTCGCCGGCATCAGGTTGGAGACGCCGATGAAGCCGGCGACGAAGGTGGTGGCCGGGCGGTCGTAGACCTCCTCGGGCGTGGCGACCTGTTCGACCCGGCCACGGTTCATCACCGCGATCCGGTCGCTCATCGTCAGCGCCTCCTCCTGATCGTGGGTGACGTAGACGAAGGTGATCCCGACCTCGCGCTGGATCCGCTTCAGCTCGACCTGCAATTCCTTGCGCAGTTTCAGGTCGAGCGCTCCGAGCGGCTCGTCGAGCAGCAGGACCTTGGGCAGGTTGACGAGGGCGCGGGCGAGGGCGACGCGCTGCTGCATTCCGCCCGAGAGCTGCGAGGGCTTGCGTTTCGCGTGCGAGGCGAGCCCGACGCGCTCGAGCTCGGCCCTGACCCGCTCGGCGATCTCGTCCTTCGCCACCTTCTTGCGCTTCAGCCCGAAGGCGACGTTGGCCTCGACGCTGAGGTGGGGGAAGAGGGCGTAGCTCTGGAAGACGGTGTTGGTCGGGCGCTTGTGGGGGGGCAGCTGCGCCACGTCCTCGCCCTCGATCCGGATCTCCCCCTCGTCCGGCCGCTCGAAGCCGGCGATCATCCGCAGCGTCGTGGTCTTGCCGCAGCCGCTCGGGCCAAGCAGGGTGAAGAACTCCCCCCGACCGAGATCCAGGCTCAGGTCGTCGACCGCGACGAGCTCGGCGAAGCGCTTGGTGACGTCTCGCAGCTCGACACTGGGGGTCTCTCCATGACCGTCCATCCCTTTTGACCGCCCCCTTTCGGTGGATTCGGTACCCAGCAACCCCGGTTACCTAATCGCGAAGGTAAGCCCCGGTGGATCAACGCGCAAGGGGCGAATGTCCTAAAAGCACAGGATCCCTTTATACGCCATGTACAAGCCCTTCGTAAGTCCTTGACCCAAAGACCACTTGCCAACGGCGGTACTGGGGTCTAGCTTTGTCCATAACGTCGTAACCGGAGAGGAGAGCCATATGGCCACTGCGTCGCAGGCCCCAGCAGGAACCGATCTCCAGCAGATGGCTCGGCGCCACCTCTGGATGCACTTCTCGCGGATGGGCGGCTACGGCCCCGATCACGAGATCCCGATCATCACCCGGGCCGAGGGCTGCTACGTCTACGACGAACACGGGAACCGCTACCTCGACGGGCTCTCCGGCCTCTTCTGCGTCAACGCCGGCCACGGCCGCACCGAGTACGGCGAGGCCGCCGCCCGCCAGGTCGAAGAACTCGACTTCTACACGCTCTGGAGCTACGCGCATCCGAAGGCGATCGAACTCGCCGCGCGGATCGCGACGATGGCGCCGGGCGACCTCAACCGCGTCTTCTTCACCTCCGGCGGCTCGGAGGCGGTCGAGTCGGCGCTGAAGCTGGCGCGCAACTACCACCGCATGCACGGCAAAGGCCAGAAGCACAAGGTGATCGCCCGCGAGGTCGCCTACCACGGCACCTCTTTCGGGGCGCTCTCCGCCACCGGGATCACCGAGCTGCGCAGCCAGTTCGAGCCGCTGACGCCGGGCGGCTGCCACGTCCCCAACACGAACATCTACCGCTGGCCCGAGGACCGCGACCCGCTCTGGGCGGCCGACGCGATCGAGGAGCGGATCGTCTTCGAGGGCCCCGAGACCGTCGCCGCGGTGATCCTCGAGCCGGTCCAGAACGCCGGCGGCTGCTTCGTCCCCCCCGACGGCTATTTCCAGCGGGTGCGGGAGATCTGCGACCAGTACGACGTGCTGATGATCTCCGACGAGGTGATCTGCGCCTGGGGCCGTCTCGGCCACTACTTCGGCTGCGAACGCTTCGACTACGTCCCGGACATGATCACGATCGCCAAGGCTCTGACCTCGGCCTACGCGCCGATGGGCGGCGTGATCGCCTCCGACAAGGTCGCCGAGCCGTTCATGGAGGGCACCGCCTCCTTCGCCCACGGCTTCACCTTCGCCGGCCACCCGATCGCCGCCGCGATCGCGATGGCCAAC
>DASUTJ010000033.1:0-4308 GCA_036374655.1 Solirubrobacterales bacterium
TTGTTGTCGTTGGGCGGGATCACCGTCGCCCAGTACTCGCGCACCAGGTCCTCGTGCTCGCGCAGGGCGGTGTCCATGTCGGTGAAGATCACGCCCTGGGCCTCGAGCTTCTCGTTGACCTGGTGGTAGACGACCTCGGACTCGTACTGGGCGCCGACGCCGGCGAGGAATTTGCGCTCGGCCTCGGGGATCCCGAGGCGGTCGAAGGTGTTTTTGATGTCGTCGGGGACCTCGCTCCAGTCGCGGCTGTTCTTCTCCGAGGCGCGGACGAAGTAGTGGATGTCGTCGAAGTCGATCTGGTCGAGGTCGCCGCCCCATTTCGGGGTCGGGCGGCTTTCGAAGTGCTCCAGCGCCTTCAGCCGGAAGTCCCGCATCCAGGCGGGCTCTTCCTTGAAGTCGGAGATCGTTTCGACGACCTCGCGGGTCAGGCCCTTGGGCGCTTTGTAGGCGTAGCCCGACTCCGAGTCGTGGAAGCCGAACTTCTCTTTGTAGTCGGCGTTGATGCCGGCCAGCTCGCGTTTCTCGGCGAGAACCTCGGGCGTTGCCATGTCAGTTGACCTCCAAAGTGATGGTGTCGTCCTCGATCGCAACCGGGAACGTCTGGACGGGCTGGAAAGCGGGGAGCGTCTTCGGCCGGCCGCTGGTCAGGTCGAAGAGGGAGCCGTGGCGGGGGCACTCGACGGTGCAGCTGGCGGCGTCGAACTCGCCCTCGGCGAGCGGCCCGTTGTCGTGCGAGCAGCGGTCCTCGATCGCGTACAGGGCGCCGTCGCAGTTGAAGACGCCGATCTTGGTGCCGTCGTGCTCGACCAGGCGCATGGCGCCGGGCGACAGCTCGGCGGCCGGGCAGACGGGGATCTTGGTTCCTGCGGTGTCGGTCAAGAGGGTGGGGTGCTCCAGTCGCCGCAATCGCGGCCTAGTGCGGATCGAGACTTAATCCTACTTCTACGGTCGGATTTTAGCGGGGTGCCCAGGCGGGCTTCACATCGGAGCGATGAATTCGGCCCTTCGCTCTGGTCTTATCTACAGAACCCCACCGACGAAAGGATTGCGACGATGAGCGAGAGGACCAGTTACGCGCCCGGCACGCCCTGCTGGGTCGACCTGGCGACGCCCGACCTGAACGCCGCCGAGAGCTTCTACCGGGAGCTGTTCGGCTGGGAGATCCCCGAGCTGCCGAACTCGGCCGAAATGGGCGGCTACCGGCGGGCGAAACTGCGAGGCCGCGACGTCGCAGGGGCGATGCCGTTGATGCAGGAGGGCCAGCCGCCGGCCTGGAGCACCTACATCTCGGTCGACGACGCCGACGCGATCAGCCGCGCCATCCAGGAAAACGGCGGCACGATGATCGCCGAGCCGATGCAAGTCGCCTCATACGGGCGCCTGGCGATGTTCACCGACCCCGAGGGGGCCTTCTTCGGGATCTGGCAGCCGCTCGACTTCGCCGGCGCCGAGCTGGTCAACGAGCCCGGCGCCTTCTCCTGGAACGAGCTCGAGACCCGCGATGCGGCCGCGGCGAAGGAGTTCTACGGCCGCGTCTTCGGCTGGGAGTTCGAGGCGGGGGAGGACATGGAGGAGATGACCTACTACGTCGCCACGGTCGACGGGGAGCGGGTGGCCGGGATGGCCGACGTCAAAGGCAAGATGGCCGACGGGATCCCGGCCCACTGGATGACCTACTTCAGCGTCGAGGACGCCGAGGGGGCGGTGGAGAAGGTGAAGGCCGGCGGCGGCACGGTCCATTTCGGTCCGATCGACATCCCGGTCGGCCGCTTTGCGATGGTCGCCGACCCCTGGGGAGCAGCCTTCGCGGTGATCAGGCTCAGCGACGAGGTAGACGTGCCGTAGCTAAATCTGGCCGAGGTCGGCGACCGCTTCCGCGGGGTCGCCGGTCTCGCCCTCGTCCTCCCATTCGGCGGATTTGCCGAGGGAGGCGCTCTTGACCACCTTGAGGCCGAGCATTGCGCACTTCATCCGGGTGGCCGAGATGTCGATCCCGAGCAGCTCGAGGACGAACTCTTTCGGCAGCTTCAACAGCTCCTCGCGGCTCATCCCGACCAGCTCGTCGGTCAGCAGCGAGGTCGCGGCGGTGGAGATCGCGCAGCCTTTGCCCTCGAAGGCGACAGCTTCGACCCGGTCGTCCTCGTCTAGCTTGATCGTCACGTGCTGCTCGTCGCCGCAGAACGGGTTGGTGTCCTCGAACTCGAGGTCGGGGTTCTCGACGTGGCCGAAGTTGTGCGGCCGCTTGTAGTGCTCGAGGATCTGGTCGCGGTAGAGCTCGTCCATCAGAGGCCGAACACCTTACGCGCGTCTTCGAGGCCGTCGACCAAGCGGTCGATCTCCTCGGGGGTGGTGTAGACGCCGAAGCTGGCGCGGGCGGTGGCGGCGATCCCGAGCTTGTCCATCAGCGGCTGGGCGCAGTGGTGGCCAGCGCGGACGGCGACGCCGTGGCGATCGAGGATCTCGGAGACGTCGTGGGCATGGATGCCCTCGATCTCGAAGGAGACCGGGCCGAGCCGGCCCTCGCCGCGCGGCGGGCCGAAGACCTGCAGGCCGGGAACCTCGGCGACGCGCTCCAGCGCGTAGTCGGCGATCTGCTCCTCGTGCTCGCGCACCCGCTCCATTCCGACCATGTCGAGCCAGCGCAGCGCCGAGGCCATGCCGATCGCCTGGGCGATCGCCGGCGTCCCCGCCTCGAACCGGGCCGGCACGTCGGCGTAGGTCGTGCCCTCCTTGGTCACCTTGCGGATCATCGAGCCGCCGCCGAGGAAGGGCGGCATCTCGCGCAGCAGGTCGAGCCTGGTCCAGAGCGCCCCGATCCCGGTCGGCGCGTAGAGCTTGTGGCCGGTGATCGCGTAGAAGTCGACCCCCAGCGCGGCCATGTCGAGCGGCATCTTCGGCGCCGACTGGGCGCCGTCGACCAGCACCTTGGCGCCGGCTGCGTGGGCCAGGCGGGAGATCTCGGCGATCGGATTCTCGGTCCCGAGCACGTTGGAGACGTGGGTGACGGCGACCAGCTTCGGCCCGCGCTCGAGCAGCGCCGCGAAGGCGTCCATGTCGAGCCGGCCCTCCTCGTCGATCGGGGCCCAGTCGATCTCCGCCCCGGCCCGCTCGGCCAGCTGCTGCCAGGGAACGATGTTGGAGTGGTGCTCCATCTCGGTGAGGAGCAGGCGGTCGCCGGCGCCGACATTGGCGTCGCCCCAGGCCCGCGCAACGAGGTTGATCGCCTCGGTCGCGTTGCGGACGAAGACGACCTCGCGGCGGTCGGCGGCGCCGATGTGGTCGGCCACCGTGGCCCGCGCCCCCTCGTAGGCTTCGGTCGCCTCGGCCGAGAGCGTGTGGGAGCCGCGGTGGACGTTGGAGTGGTGGCGCCGCTCGTAGCGGTCGACCGCCTGGATCGAGGCCAGCACCCGCTGGGAGCTGGCGCCGCTGTCGAGGTAGGCGACCGGCTGGCCGTTGACCTCGCGCTCCAGCGCCGGGAAGGCGGCGCGGACCTTCTCGACGGAGAACGGCGCGGCCGCTGCGGGGCTCTTGGCGCTCACCGGCTCCATCGCTTCGAGGTCAGGCGGCTGCGCCTGCCTCGACCTCCTCTTTGATCCAGCCGTAGCCCTTCTCCTCCAGCACGCCGACCAGCTCCGGGCCGCCTTCTTTGACGATCCGCCCCTGGTACATGACGTGGACCGCATCCGGTTTGACCATGTGCAGGATGCGCTGGTAGTGGGTGATGATCAGGACGCCCATGTCGGGGCCGGCGAACTTGTTGACGCCCTCAGCGACCGTGCGCAGCGCGTCGATATCAAGGCCCGAGTCGGTCTCGTCGAGCACCGCGATCTCCGGCCGCAGCAGCGCCAGCTGCAGCAGCTCCATCCGCTTCTTCTCGCCGCCGGAGAAGCCGTCGTTGAGGTAGCGGCTGGAGAAGTCTTTGGGGATGTTCGCCAGCTCCATCGCCTCCTGGGCGGTCTTGGCGAAGTCTTTGATCTTGATCTGCGCTTCGCCGCGGGCCTCGCGCTGGGCGTTGATGATCATCCGCAGGTACTTGCTGACCGAAACGCCGGGGATCGCGACCGGGTACTGGAAGGCCATGAAGAGGCCGGCCTGGGAGCGGTCCTCGGGGGCGGCCTCGGTGATGTCCTCGCCCTTGAAGGTGATCGTGCCCTCGGTCACCTCGAGCGCCGGGTGGCCCATGATCACGTTGGCGAGCGTCGACTTGCCGGAGCCGTTCGGGCCCATCAGGGCGTGGACCTTGCCCTTCTCGACGTCGAGGTCGAGGCCTTTGAGGATCTTCTTGTCCTCGACCTCCACGTGCAGGTT
>DASUTJ010000034.1:0-22178 GCA_036374655.1 Solirubrobacterales bacterium
GGTGATGAAGAAGACGCGGTTGGTCTTACCGGGGACGGCGTCGGCCTTGCGGGCCAGTTCGGCGACGTTCCAGGTGTGGACCACGTCGGTCGAGAGCAGTTCCAGTTCGACCGCGGTGTCGACCGGGACGACCAGCTTGTAATAGGAGAAAGCGCCGTTGGGGTAGTCGTAGCGCCACAGCCACTGCTGGCCGGTCGCCTTGATCTTCAGCGGCTCGGACTTCTGCGAGGCGAGCCCGGCGTCGCCCGTCGAGGGCTTTTCCCGGGCGTTGTCGGTGAAGACGACGCCGAGGACGAAGAGCAGGGCGGCGAAGAAGGTGAGGACGGCGCCGACCCGGAATTGCAGGCCGCGGCCGGAGAGCAGCTGGCGCGGCTCGGCCCCGCGCTCGGAGCGGAAGCGGCGCACCACGTAGAGCAGCGCGACGGTGACCGCGACGATGAGGATCGCGGCGGCGGCGATGCCGATCCAAAGCAGAGTGTCGATCTGGTCAGTGCCAGGGGAATGGGGCGCCAAAGCGCGGCCATTCTATTCAGGCGGGGCGGCGCCGCGGATTCCGGCCGCCTCCGGGTCGCCGACCTATACTCGCCAGCCTCATGAGGAGGCGCTCCCGGCCATCGAACGCGCTCCGCCTCACGGTGCGGGCCGGCGGGGTGGCGGCGGTCGGCGCCGCGGTCGCGGTCCCCTTCCTGCGCAAGCGTTTACGGCTGCCGACCGGGGTGACCGTCGCGGCGGTCGCGGCCGGCCCTCTGGGCCTGGCGGTTCTGCAGCCGCGCTCCAAGCGGCGCGACGTCGCCCTCTACGCGTTGCAGATGTGGGCCTTCACCGTCGCCCACGAGCTGCCCTTCGACGACCCCCAGCGCCTGCGCGAACGGCTCAGGACCCGCTACCCGATCAAGGTCGACCGGGCGATCGGCGCCGGACGCCTTCCCAATTCCCGCTTGCAGCGGGCCTTCGCCGGCCGACGCGGGGTCGGGGCTCTCAACAAAGCCCTCACCTGGACCCACTGGCTCTGGTTCGTCGAGCCCTACCTCTCCCTGGCCCTGATCCTCGTCCGCCACAACGAGCGCTTTCCGCGCTCCGCCCGGCAGATGGCGGCAGTCTTCGACCTCGGCTGCGCCGTCTACTTCGCGGTCCCGACCGCGCCGCCCTGGTGGTCTTCCGAGCAGGGCCTGACCGGGGAAGAGGTGCGGCGGATCATGGTCGAGGTCGGCGAACCGACCTGGGGCCGGGCCTGGGAGCGCCTCTACGACGCGCTCGGCGGCAACCCCTGGGCGGCGATGCCCTCGCTGCACTTCGCCACCTCGCTGCAGGCGGCGCTCTCGCTGTCGGAAGCGGGCAAGGTCGAGGGGGCGATCGGCTGGGGATACGCCGGCACGCTGGGCTTCGCCCTGGTCTACCTCGGCGAGCACTACGTCACCGATCTGATCGCCGGCGCCGCCCTGGTGGCCGCCGTGAGGAAGGGTGAGCCGCTGGCCGAACCCCTCGTTAGCGGGGTAAACGGAGTGCTGCAGCGTCTGGAGAGGATCGCCAGCGGGTAATTTGCCTGAGGTGTCTCCGGAAGACCCGGCGAACGGCAACAACCGTCTCGCCGAAATGCCGATATTTACGACCCGGCGACTGATCCAGACCATCGTCGTCGTCTTCATCCTGCTCGGCGGGATCTACTTCCTCTTCCCGAAGCTGGTCGGGCTCGGCGACTCCCTGGGCAAGCTCGACGAGGCCGACCCGCTCTGGATCGGGATCGCGATCGGCTTCAACGTCGTCGCCTACGCGACCTACATCGCCCTCTTCAAGGCCGTGGTCGGCGGCGACGCGCTGCGGCTGAGCTGGAAGGAGACCTACGAGATCAACATGGCCGGGGTGGCGGGGACCCTGCTGTTCTCGGCCGGTGGGGCCGGCGGCATCGCCGTCACCTACTGGGCGCTGCGCAAGGCCGGGATGCCGCGCCGCGACGTCGCCCGGCGGATGGTCGCCTTCGTCTCCCTCCACTACGCCTTCTATCCCATCGCCCTGATCGTCTTCGGGGTGCTGCTGCGCACCGGGGTTCTCAACGGCAAGAGCTCGGTCGAGCTGACGATCATCCCCGCCGGCGTCGCCGGGTTGCTGATCATCCTCGGCGTGCTGGTGGCGTTCATCCCGCCCGACTCCGACCGCCGCCTCGCCCGCTTCGCCCACAGTGAGCGCTCGCGCAACTGGCTGCGGACCGCCGGCAAAGTGCCGGCCACCCTGGGGGAAGGCTTCCGCTTCGCCCTCAGCCTCTTCGCCCATCCCCGCCGCGGCGGCCTGGCGGTGCTCGGCGCCGCCGGCTTCTGGGCGGCCAGCATCGGCGTCCTCTGGGCCTCGTTCCACGCTTTCGGCGTCCACGTGCCGCTGGCGGTGGTGGTCCAGGGGTTCTTCCTCGGCATGGTCGCCAACCTCTTCCCGCTGGCCCCGGCGGGGGTCGGGGCGGTCGACGCCGGCATGATCGGCGCCTTCGTCCTCTTCGGGATCCCCGAGGAGACCGTCTTCCCGGCGATCCTGATCTTCCGCCTGGTCGCCTTCTGGATGCCGATCCCACCCGGAATCTTCGCCTTCTTCCAGCTCCGCCACACGGTCCATCGCTGGGAACAGGGGGAGCTGCCGATCGACCGCGGGGGCGAGACCCACTCGACGGTGGACGAGGTCGCGGAGATTGCCTTCGACCGCGAGTAGAGCTACTATAAAAAGTAAAGTATTAGACTTCAGGCGGCGAAAATGACTGACAGCAAGAAGGTCGAGAACGTGATCATCATCGGTGGGGGGCCGGCCGGCTACACGGCGGCGCTCTACACCGCGCGGGCCAACCTGGAGCCGATCGTCTTCGAGGGCTTCCAGTGGGGCGGTCAGCTGCAGAACACGACCGACGTCGAGAACTACCCCGGCTATCCCGAGGGGATCATGGGGCCGGAGATGATGGCCCAGTTCCGCGCTCAGGCCGAGCGCTTCGGGACCCGCTTCGTCACCGACGACGTCGACCGGGTCGAGCTTTCCGACGGTGGCGTGCAGAAGGTCTTCCTCGGGGACGAGGAGCACCGCGCCAAGACCGTGATCCTGGCGATGGGGGCGGAGCCGAAACGGCTCGGCGTGCCGGGCGAGATGGAGCTCGGCGGCCGCGGCGTCTCCACCTGCGGCGTCTGCGACGGAGCCTTCTTCAAAGACCAGAACGTGATCGTGGTCGGTGGCGGCGATTCGGCGATGGAGGACTCGATCTTCATCTCCAAGTTCGCCAAGAACCTGACGATCGTCAACCGCCGCGACGAGTTCCGCGCCTCGAAGATCATGTTCGACCGCGCCCGCGAGAAGGACAACATCGACCTGAAGACGCCGTTCGTGGCCGAGGAGTTCATCGCCGGCGAGAGCGGCAAACTCGCGAAGGTCCGGCTGCGCAACACCGAGACCGGCGCCGAGGAGGAGCTCGAGACCGACGGGGCCTTCGTCGCGATCGGCCACGTGCCGAAATCGGAGATCGTTCAGGGCCAGGTCGACACCGACGAGGACGGCTACATCGTCACCGAGCCGGGGGCGACCCGCACCAACCTGTCGGGGGTCTTCGCCGTCGGCGACGTCGTCGACCACACCTACCGCCAGGCCGTGACCGCGGCCGGGACCGGCTGCATGGGCGCGCTCGACGCCGAGCGCTACCTGCGCGACGCCGACGTGCCCGTCGAGGCGCACTGGATGCCCGGCGGCGAGCCGGCCGAGATTGCCACCGGATCCTGACCTCCGGGCAGCTCACCGGTTCTTGAATAAGAATTCCTTAGTTATTGGGCAAGTATCGGTCTTCGATATACCTTTGAGCGCGTGAACTCGACCTGTTCCCATCTGGACTCGGTCACCTACCTCAACCTCCCCGACGAGGTCGAGGGCTGCGAGGAGTGCCTGGCGATGGGGATGAGCTGGGTCCACCTGCGGATGTGCCAGACCTGCGGCCACATCGGCTGCTGCGACAACTCTCCGGGCAAGCACGCCACCGCCCACCATCAGGACACGGGGCATCCGATCATCCGCTCGGCCGAGCCGGGCGAGGACTGGAGCTGGTGCTATCCCGACGAGCTGATGATGCGGCTCAGCAGCGACTGAGCCGGGTTTCTAGGCCTCCGGGGTGACGATCGCGAAGCTCGGATCGGGCTCCTCGAGCAGCCCGAGCAGCTCGCCCAACCTCTCGCCGTCGCCCTCTACCCGCAGACGGCCGCCGCTCGCCAGTGCGGCCAAATCGGCTTCGCCGCCGAGCATCTCGTTCAGCGCGGCGCGCTCGATCACCAGCGTCGCTTCCGCCTCGGTCTCGCCGCTGTCCGGTCGGTGGTGGAGGACGCCGTTTTCCAGGCTCAGCAGGTGGCGCTCGTCGGGGTCGGTCACCTGCCAGGCGATCGTCATCCGCTTGCCCCAGGCGGCGGGTCCGTCGATCCTCACCTTCATCCCGTCGAGGATCTGCTCGACCGAGAGGCGGGCGAGGATGTCGGGCGCCCGGGTGCCGGTCGGCGTTCCTTCGATCCCCTTGCGCAGCTCACCGGCCCCCGCCAGATAGAAGTTGCGCCAGGTCGCGTTCTCGGCGCCATAGCCGAGCTGCTCGAGCGCGTCGGCCTGCAGCTCTCGCGCGTCCCGGTTGTCCGGCTCGGCGAAGACGACGTGGTTGACGACCTCGGCCACCCAGCGGTAGTCGCCGGCCTCGTATGAGGCGCGGGCCAGCTCCAGCACCCGCTCGGCGCCGCCCATGAACTCGACGTAGCGGCGCGCCGACTCGACCGGAGTGTGCTCCCAGAGGTGGGCCGGGTTGCCGTCGAACCAGCCCATGTAGCGCTGGTAGACCGCCTTGACGTTATGGCTGACCGAGCCGTAGTAGCCGCGGCAGTGCCACTCGGCGGCGAGCTCCGGCGGCAGCTCCAGCTGCTCGGCGATCTCGCGGCCGGTGAGGCCGCGGTTGAGCAGGCGCAGGGTCTGGTCGTGCAGGTAGGCGTAGAGGTCGCGCTGCTTGCGCAGGTACTCGACTATCCGCTCGCTGCCCCAGCGCGGCCAGTGGTGCCCGGCGAACAGCGCGTCGGAGTCGGCGCCGAACAGCTCGATCGACTCGTCCAGGTACTGGGCCCAGATGTGCGGGTCGCGGACCAGGGCGCCGCGCAGGGTCAGGGTGTTGTGCATCGTGTGGGTCGCGTTCTCGGCGATGCAGAGCACCCGCTGCTCGGGGAAGTGGAAGTTCATCTCCGCCGGAGCCTCGGTACCCGGCGTCAGCTGGAAGACCATCCGCACTCCGTCGACGGTCTCTTCCTGGCCGGTCGCGGTCACCTCGAGGTTGGGCGGGATCAGGGTCAGGGTGCCGAGCGAGGTGGTCTGTCCGAGGCCGGAGCCGATCTGCCCGTCGGGACCGCGGTCCAGCTGCGCCCCGTACATGTAGCCGGCCCGGCGCGCCATCGCGGTGCCGGCGTAGACGTTCTCGCTGACCGCGTGGTGGAGGAAGCCGACCGGGGCGAGGACCGGAATCTGCCGCTCCTCGATCTCGGCCTCGGAGACGACGCCTTTGGCGCCGCCGAAGTGATCGATGTGGCTGTGGGTGTAGATCAGGCCGGTGACCGGGCGGTCGCCCCGGTGCTCGCGGTAGAAGGCGAGCGCCGCGGCGGCCGTCTCGGCCGAGATCAGGGGGTCGATGACGACGATGCCCCGCTCGCCCTCGACCACGTGCATGTTGGAGAGGTCGAAGCCGCGCAGCTGGTAGAAGCCGGGCGCGATCTCGAAGAGGCCGGCGAGCCGGTTGAGGCGGCTCTGGCGCCAGAGGCTGGGGTTGGCGGTGACGGGGCACTCCTCCTCGAGGAAGTCGTAGGAGGCCATGTCCCAGACGACTCGCCCGCTCGCGTCGGTGACCACGGCCGGCTCGAAGGTGGCCACCAACCCCCGGCTCGCGTCGGCGAGGTCGTCCTCCCGCTCGGGCGGCAGCAAAGCCGCCGCCTCGCGATTGCGGCGGGCGGTGATCGCGGTCGCCGGCTTGTGTTCGGGGCTCATGTGGTCTCTCCTCGCGCCTTGCTCCGCAGCAGCGGCGCGGCGCGGTAGGCCTCGCCGTTCTCGGACTCGAGGCGGTCGAGGATCTCGACGGCGCGGCCCGCGCCGATCAGCTCGGTCAGGGCCAGCGGTCCCCGCGGCCAGTTGAAGCCGAGCCGCATCGCCGTCTCCATGTCCTCGGGCGAGGCGACCTTCTCTTCCTGTGCGAAGGCGGCCTCGTTGGCGATCTGGGCGAAGAGGCGGGTGAGGACCTCTTCGGCGGGTCCATCGATCCGCGCCAGTTTCTCCGGGTCGAGGGTGGGGGCGAGGATGCCCAGCTCGGGATCGAGGTCGCGCTCCTCGGCGTGGTCGTAGTAGCCGTGCCCGCTCTTGCGGCCGAGCTTGCCTTCGGCGACCAGGCGTTCCTGAATCGGGCTCGGGCGCCAGCGCTCCGGTTCGCCGCCCTGGCGGAAGAAGGAGCGGGCGATTTCGAGGTTGACGTCGAGGCCGATCAGGTCGAGCAGCTCGAACGGCCCCATGCGGAAGCCGCCGCCGAGGCGGACGACGCGGTCGATCGTGGCGACGTCGGCGACCCCGTCGGCGAGCATCCGCAGCGACTCCAGGGTGAAGGGGCGGGCGAGGCGATTGGCGACGAAGCCGGGGCTGTCCTTGGCGCGGATCGGGGTGCGACCCATCCGTTCGGCGACCTCGGTGGTCGTGGCCAGCGCCGCCTCGGAGGAGCGCTCGGCGGCGACCACCTCGACCAGCTTCATCAGCGCCGGCGGGTTGAAGAAGTGCATCCCGACCACGCGCTCGGGCTGGGGCACGCCGGCGGCGATCTCCGAGACGCGCAGCGAGGAGGTGTTGGTGGCGAGGACCGGCTCGGGTCCGAGCACCTCCGCGAGCGAGGTGAAGAGCCCGCGCTTCAGCTCGACGCTCTCCGGGGCCGCCTCGACCACCAGGTCGCAGCCGGCCAGGTCCGTCAGGGCGGATCCGTAGTCGATGCGGCCGAGCGCGGCTTCGGCTTCGTCCCCGCTCCAGCGCCCGCGCGACTTACCCTTGGACAGGTCTTCGCCGATCCTGATCGCGGCCCCGTGCAGCGCCTCGGCATCGGTGTCCTCGAGAAAGGTCTCGTAGCCGGCGAGCGCCGCCAGCTGGGCGATTCCCGCCCCCATCGTGCCGGCGCCGACGACGCCGACGCGCGCGGCCGTCACCGGCCCTGGAAGCGCGGCTCGCGTTTCTCGAGGAAGGCGTTCATCCCCTCGACCCGATCCTCGCTCGCCATCGCCCGGTCGAACAGCTCGCGCTCGGCGACGAGGCCGTCGGCGAGGCTCGTCTCCTGCGCCGTCAGCACCGCGCGTTTCGCCAGGCGCGCCGCCAGCGGCGGCCGCTCGGCGACGAGGCGGGCGAGCGCGATCGCCTCATCGAGCCAGGCCTTCTTCTTCACGACCCGGTTGACCAGGCCCCAGCTCTCCGCCGTCTGCGCGTCCCAGCGGCGGCCGGTCAGCACGTACTCCATCGCCCTTTGCTTGCCGATGGCCCGCGCCAGCCGCTGGGTGCCGCCGCCCCCGGGGATGATCCCGAGCGTGATCTCCGGCTGGCCGAAGCGGGTCTTCTCGTCGCAGACGATCATGTCGCAGGCCAGCGCCAGCTCACAGCCGCCGCCGAAGGCGTAGCCGGAGACGGCGGCGATGGTCGGCGTCTCGACCGCAGCCAGGCGCCTCCAGAACTCGATCCCCCTGGGGTCCGGTTCGGCGTCGATCGGCCGCTCGGCCATCGCCCGGATGTCGGCGCCGGCGGCGAAGTAATCATCGCTGCCGGCCAGCACGATGCAGCGCACCTCCGGGTCGGCGTCGAGCCGCTCGAGGCTGGTGGCGATCTCCTCGCGCATCTCCTGCGAGAGGGCGTTGCGGGCCTCCGGGCGGTTCAGCCGCAGCAGGGCGACGTGGAACTCGTCGATCGCGACCTCGACGAGGGCCAAGCTCAGGACTCCTCGAAGGGGAGCATCGCGCTGATCCCCGTCGCCTGGCGGCCGATGATCAGCTTCTGGATCTGCGAGGTGCCCTCGTAGAGGGTGGTGACGCGGGCGTCGCGCAGGTAGCGCTCGACCGGGTAGTCGTCGACGTAGCCGGAGCCGCCGTGAACCTGGATCGCCAGGTTGGCGCACTCGACCGCCGACTCGGTCGCGAACAGCTTCGCCACCGAGGTCTCCTCCAGGTTCGGCTTTCCTTCGTCCTTGAGGAGTCCGGCGCGCAGGACCAGCATCCGGCTGGCGTCGCGCTTGAGGATCATGTCGGCGATCATCTCCTGCACCAGCTGGAAGCGGGCGAGGGGGACGCCGAACTGCTTCCGCTCCTTCGCGTAGTCGACCGAGGACTGGACGCACCCTTCGCAGATCCCGACGCAGCCGGCGGCGACGCTGTAGCGGCCGTTCTCCAGCGCGCTCATCGCCACCTTGAAGCCGTCGCCGACCTCGCCCAGTAGGGCCTCGTCGCCGACCTCGACCGAGTCGAGCGAGATTTCGGCGGTGTCGGAGGACCGCAGCCCGAGCTTGCCGTGGATCTCTTGGGTGGTGAAGCCGTCGGAGTCGCAGGGAACCAGGAAGCAGGCGAGGCCGCGGTGCTTCTTCTCCGGGTCGGTCTGGGCGAAGATCAGCGCCACCTCGGAGAAGTTGCCGAGGCTGATCCACATCTTCTGGCCGCTGAGCGACCAGCCGCCGTCGGTCTTGGTCGCCCGGGTCCGCAGGTTGGCGGCGTCGGAACCGGTGTCGGGCTCGGTCAGGCCGAAGCAGCCCAGCGCCTCGCCCGAGCAGAGCCGCGGCAGCCATTTCTGCTTTTGCTCCTCGCTGCCCCACTTCTCGATCGAGCCGGCGACCAGCGAGGTCTGGACCGAGACGACGGTGCGGGCGGAGGAGTCGGCGCGGCCGATCTCCTCGGCGATCAGGCCATAGCTGACGTAGTCGAGCCCGCGGCCGCCGTACTCTTCGGCCACCGGCGCGCCGAGGAAGCCGACCTCGCCCAGTTTGCGCGCCAGCTCGCGGTCGAAGCGGCCCTCGCGGTCGTTGTCGCGAACCTTCGGCAGGATCTCGCGCTCGGCGAATTCCCGCGCCGTTTCGCGGATCAGCTTCTGCTCGTCGCTGTAGGTGAAGTCCATGGTCAGAGTTCCCGCAGCTCGCGGCCGAGGGTCTCGGCGAAGGCCTGCTGCGCCTCCTCGGTCCGGGGGCCGGGGGCGGCGGGGAAGACCCTGCCGTCGACCGAGGCGACCGCCTGGATCTCGCGCGTGGTCGAGGCGAGGAACGCCTCGCTGGCGCCGTGCAGGTCGTCGACGTGCCAGCTGCCCTCTTCGACGTGCAGCGCCTTGATCATCCGGTCGCGGGTGATCGACTCCAGCACCCCGTCGTCGAGCGCCGGCGTCCGCAGCTCGCCTTCGGCCGAGACCCAGAAGATCGCGGAGGTCGGTGGCTCGAGCACGGTCCCGTTGGGCCGGATCAGCACCGCCTCGTCAGCCCCTTTGCCCTTGGCGATCCGGGTCGCCTGCATGTTGGCCGCGTAGGAGAGCGACTTGACCCCGTCGAGGATGACGGTGGGGGAGTAGGTGACCGTGGCCAGGTTCATGGTCTCGGGGTGGGCCGGGATCGGCTCGGTGGCGGCGATCCGGCGGCCGCCGCGGGTGACGATCAGCCGCAGCTGGCCCTCGACCGGGCCGGCCTGCGCGAGCAGCGCCTCGATCTCCGCTTCCAGCGCGCCGCGGTCGAACTCGAGCTGGATCGCGGCGGCGGAGCGGCCGAGGCGGTCGAGGTGGTCGACCAGGGCGAACGGCTTGCCGTCGTAGAGCCGGATCACCTCGAAGGCGCCGTCGCCGCGATAGAGGCCGTCGTCCTTGAGGGGGACGGTCGCCGCGGCGGTCGGGGCGATCGTCCCGTCGACGCTGGCCAGCTCTTCGAAGCCCTCGCTCACAGCGGCCGAGGCTATCTGCTGCGGGTGTGGATCGCGCAGCGATTCGGGTTCTTGCGCAGGCACTTCAGCGCCGCCCATTCGATCTTGAAGTGGCTCTGCCAGGAGACCGCTCCCTGGCGGCTGACATAGGAGGGGGTGATGACACCCGCGTAGAGGTTGCGGCCGGATCGGAAGGCGACTTCGCAGCGCCCGCTGCTGCGGCCGGTGCGGCGGCAGTTGCCGAAGACTTCGGTGGCGCGTTCGAAGGCCCGCCCGAACTGGGTCTGCAGGGTGAAGACGGCGAACAGCTCGGCCACGGACCTGGTCATCTGCGGCAGGGCGACGGGCGGGTTGGGCCGCGGCGCGCCGACTTCGGTCGCGGCGGCCCATTCCGCGACCCAGGTGGAGACGGTGTCGATCCGGGTCAGGACGTTGGGGAACTCGGGGTTGCAGAAGGGCCCGCCGGTGCTGATGATCCCCAGCTCGACCGGGGTGCCGTCGGCGCGCTGGCCGATCCCGGGACCGCCGCTGTCGCCGAAGCAGCCACCGCTCTTCTTCGTCGGCGTGTCGAGGGCGCAGAACTGTGCGGCGCTCGAGAACTCCGGGTAGAAGCGCTTGGTCTTCTGCTTGCAGGCGGTCGGGGGCTGGACGACCATCGTCGTCGCCCGCAGGCTTTCGGGCGGGTTGATCGCCCTGGAGTTGGTCAGGCCCCAGCCCGCCAGCTGGATCGCGGCGCCGCCCGCGTAGAGCCCGGCGTCGGCGGCCCCGGCCAGCGCGATCGGCGGCGCGGCGGTCGGCCGGTCGAGGACGAGGATGGCGGCGTCGCCGCGCAGGCTGCCGGGGTCGAATCCGGGGAAGACGTGGGTTTCGACGACTTTGAAGACGTTCTCGCGCAGGGCCTGACCGGGGCTGGTCGTATTGGTCGCCACCGCGTACTGGCCGGGCGAGGCGAAGGTGCCGCGTTCGATGTCCTCGACGCAGTGGGCGGCGGTGAGGATTATCCGCGGGGCGGCGACCGTGCCGGTGCAGGAGAACCCGCTTTTTCCCTGGTCCGCCTCGATGTAGGCGAGCGAGGGGAACTCGGCGATCGTCGTGCCGCGGCCGCCGACGATCGAGGCCTGGGCGTCGCCCGAAGCCGCCGCCGCGGTTGCGGGCATCAGCAGCGCCAGGAAGAGGATTGCCGGGGTCAGCGCGCGCTTCACGCCCATCACCCTAATGGGATCGAACGCTCAGACGGCTTCGAAGACGGTGGCGAGGCCCTGTCCGACGCCGACGCAAAGCGTCGCCACCCCGTACTTGCCGCCGCGCCGTCGCAGCTCCCGGACCAGGGTGCCGGCGAGGCGGGCGCCGGAGCAGCCGAGCGGGTGGCCGAGGGCGATCGCGCCGCCGTTGACGTTGAGCCGCTCCTCTTCGATTCCCAGTTCGCGGGCGCTGGCGAGGACCTGCGAGGCGAAGGCCTCGTTCAGCTCGACGAGGTCGATCTGATCGAGCTCGAGGCCGGCGTTGGCGAGCGCGCGGGGGACCGCCTGCACCGGGCCGATCCCCATGTAGGCCGGGTCGACTCCGGCGACGCCGGTGGCGACGATGCGAGCGAGCGGCTCGGCGCCGATCTCCTCGGCGCCCTTCTCGGAGGCGATCAGCAGGCAGGCGGCGCCGTCGTTCAGGGTCGAGGCGTTGCCGGCGGTCACCGTGCCGCCCTCGCGGAAGACCGGCCGCAGCTTCGCCAGCTTCTCGAGCGAGGCGTCGGCGCGGGGTCCCTCGTCGGCCTCGACCAGGACCGTCTCGCGGCCCTGCCGTGCCTCGATCGGGACGATCTCCTCGGCCAGCTTGCCGGCCTCGGCGGCGGCGACGGCGCGCTGGTGGCTGCGCAGGGCGAAGGCGTCCTGGTCCTCGCGGCTGACCTCGTAGCGTTCGGCGACGTTCTCGCCGGTCTCGCCCATCGCCTCGGTCGAGACGCCGAGCTCCGCCATCCGCGGGTTGATCATCCGCCAGCCGAGGGTCGTGTCGTGCATCGTCTGCGGGCCGCGAGGAAGGCCGCGTTCGGGCTTCTCGACCACCCAGGGGGCGCGACTCATCGACTCGACCCCGCCGGCCAGGTAGAAGTCGCCCTCGCCCGTCTTCACCGCCCGCGCGGCGCTGTTCACCGCCTCCAGCCCGGAGGCGCAGAGGCGGTTGACGGTGGCGCCGGGGACGCTCTGCGGCAGCCCCGCGAGCAGCGCCGCCATCCGGGCGACGTCGCGGTTGTCCTCGCCGGACTGGTTGGCGGCGCCGAAGTAGACATCGGTGATGCGCTCGGGGTCGACCCCGCTGCGCTCGACCACGGCGGCGATCACGTGGGCCGCCATGTCGTCGGGTCGGACGCCGGAGAGGGCGCCGCGGTAGGCGCCCATCGGCGTGCGCGCGGTCTCGACTACGTAGGCGTCGGGCATGGGGATGAACCGTATCCTTGTCGGGTGCTTTTCATTCTGGGGACCCTGGCGCTGCTCGCCTTCATGGTCGGCGTTCTGCTGATCGTCGGCCACTACTACCCGGGCAGCTCCGCCAGCCTGGTGGATTGGACCCCGACCCGCTCGCCCGAGGTCGAGGCGCAGAACGAGATCGACGACATCCGGCAGATGATGGAGGCGCAGAACGAGATTCGCCGCCGGCGCGGGGTTCCGGAGATGACCGAGCGGGAGCTGCAGGAAAGCGTCGCCGAGGACGAGCAGCTGCGGTTGCGCGGCCGCGGCCCTTTCGAGGCCGGCTGAGCGTGGCGCGGGCGCTGATCGTCGGCTGCGGCTGCCGCGGCCGGCAGCTGGGAGAGCGATTGCTGGCCGAGGGCTGGGCCGTGCGCGGGACCAGCCGCCGCGAGGAGGGGCTGGAGGCGATCTCGGCGGCGGGGATCGAGCCGGCGCTCGCCGACCCGGACCGGCCGGGGACGATCCTCGAGCTGGTCGACGACGTCGCCGTACTGGTCCTGCTGCTCGGCGGCGCGACCGGCAGCGAGGAGGAGCTGGCGGCGATCCACGGCCCGCGCCTCGAGCGACTGCTGGAACACCTGGTCGAAACCCCGGTTCGTGGGGTCGTCTATGAGGGAACCAAAGAGGGGGAGGAGATCGTTCGCGCCGCGAGCCGTACCTGGCGGATCCCCGTGCGGTTCAGGGCGAACGAGGTGCTGACCATCTTGGTCGGCGAACCTAAATAGCTAAACTCCGATAAGAATTCAGGTAATAGCCGAAAACGCGAGAGGAGCGGCAAAAATGGCTCTGCAACTGGGTGACGTAGCACCAGACTTCGAGGCCGACACCACCCAAGGCCGGATCAAGTTCCACGACTGGATCGACGGCTCCTGGGCGGTCCTGTTCTCCCACCCCAAGGACTTCACCCCGGTTTGCACCACCGAGCTCGGCTACATGGCGCGGATCGAGCCGGAGTTCGAGAAGCGCGGCGTGAAGATCGCCGGCCTCTCGGTCGATCCTCTCGACAAACACGAGGAGTGGGCAAACGACATCGAGGAGACGCAGGGCGCCAGGGTCGAGTACCCGATCATCAGCGACGCCGACTTCGAGATCGCGAAGGCCTACGGGATGCTGGCGGCCGACGTCTCCGGCGACCCCGGCGACCGCACCCCGGCCGACAACCAGACGGTCCGCAACGTCTTCGTCATCGGCCCCGACAAGAAAATCAAACTCATCCTGGTCTACCCGATGACCACCGGGCGCAACTTCGACGAGGTGCTGCGGGTGATCGACTCGCTGCAGCTGACCGCCAACCACAAAGTCGCGACCCCGGCGCAGTGGAACCAGGGCGACGACGTGATCATCGCCGGCTCCGTTTCCAACGACGAAGCGAAAGAGACCTACCCCGACGGGTGGGAGGAGCCGAAGCCCTACATCCGGATAGTTCCGCAGCCCAGCAAGAGCTAGTCGAGGCTCTGCATTAAGTCGCTGAGGATCCGCGCGGTGGCTCCCCAGATCAACTGCCCTTCGACCTCGTAGGTCGGGGTGTGGATGGGGACGCCGCGCCGGATCAGGCGGCGCATCTCGTAGCCCTCGCGCAGCAGCTCCAGCGAGAAGGTGAGGACGGTCTCGACCTCGGTCGGGTTCGGCTGGAGGTCGAGCTCCCGCGGGTGGGGGACGTAGCCGACGAAGGGGTGGACGACGTAATTGGTGACGAAGGTCCGCGTCGCCGGCAGCGCCTCGCCCGCCTCGACCCTGGAGGGGTCGAGCCCGATCTCCTCTTCGGCCTCGCGCAGCGCCGTCGCCCGCAGGTCGGCGTCGGTGTCGTCACGGCGGCCGCCCGGGAAGGAGATCTCGCCGGCGTGGCGGCGCAGGTCGGCGCGGCGCTCGGTGAAGATCAGCCCCGGGTCGTCGGGCCAGCCGTAGAGCGGCAGCAACACCGCCGCCTCGATGTCACATTGCTTGGTCACGGCCGCAAAATCCCGCGGACTCTGGATGCAGCGCTCGATCCCGAATTGACATCCATCGAGTCATCATCTTCGACGTTGCCCCAGATTGACAGTGAGCGATCTGGAGATTTTGGAAAGTGACTGACCGAGACTGCCTTAGTAGTCGGGTTTTGCCTAGGATTTGCGAGTGAACCTCGTTGTAGTCACCGGTGCCGGGGCGAGTTGCGAACTCGGTGAGGGCAGTCCCCTGCCCTTAATGGCGGGCTGGTGCGACAAGCTCTGCGACGCACTGGATGCGGCCGAGCCGAACCTTGCTTCTGCTGCGAGGTTGAGTCCGGGTATGTCGAGCGAAGACTTTGAGGAGGCTTTGGGTGCGATCCTTCGATGGCAAGAGCTTCGGCCATTGAATGAGCGCTTTTTTGGCCTCGGCGGTTCCAATGTCGGAAAGTACCCCACTGAGATTAGGCACGCCTTCCAGCGCGAGAGTGGGCGTTTACGGACGATCATGGCTACGCTCAACCGAACTCTCTACAGCGAGTTCGGTGCCGGGCGAATCTCCATCGGTGATGCTGCAAAGGCTTATGAATGGCTTCTCTTTGTACTCAAAGAGGGTGGCATTTCCGAGAAGCCGGTATTTGTTACGACGAATTACGACTGCTCGATCGAGATGGCATTTGCCGAGCTGGGCTACTTACCGAACACTGGCTTCATCCGGCGCCCTGGCCTTTCCCCCAAACTGGCACCGGAGGGCTTGGTAGAAAAGCTGGTCAAGGCGCCAAAAGAGATCGCTGTGCTTCATTTGCATGGTGCTGTCGGTTGGTACCAGAAGGAAGGCAATGTGATTGAGCACTACGCCGACCAGCCGTACAACGAAACGATGGGCGTGCCGACGGTCCTCTATCCCGATCCAGACAAGGATCCGACCCGCGACGCGGCGGTCCAACAGCTCTGGGATGAGTTCGATAAGGCGCTAGAAATGGCGACGCATGTGTTGGTCTTGGGCCATTCGCTCCATGACGCTGCCCTCGTGCAGCGTTTAGCGGCGGCAGAGGCGACAGTTGGTATCTGCTTGAACACCCAGGACGGGACGTTCGATTTTGGAGAGGATGAGATAACTCGGCTCGCTAACTCCCTGCCTCATGCGATTCCGATTCCTTTGAGATTTGGGCCGCGCGCCTTTGCGGACGCCACCCGGATTGAAGCTTGGATTGCGGGAAGTAGGGAAGGGGCCCATTTCGGAATGTGAGGGCAGGCATCGTCGAGCCCACCCTTCCTTAGATGATCACCTGGACGGTTCCGCCGTCCACGGACCAGGCGGCGCCGGCGACGTATGAGGCGCGCTCGGAGCAGAGGAAGACGATCGCCGCGGCGATCTCCTCGGCCTGGGCGAGGCGGCCGATCGGTCGCTTGGCGCCGGCTTCGGCCAGAGCGTCCTCACGGCTCGCGGCGCCGCTCGCCTCCATCGATTCGTCGAGCAGGCCGCCGGGCTCCATCCACATCTCGGCTTCGACCGGCCCCGGGGCGACGGCGTTGACGAGCACGCCGGTCTTGGCGTAGCGGTCGGCGAAGAGGCGCGAGAGCGAGAGCTCGGCGGCCTTGGCGACCGAGTACTCGGCCATCGCCGCCGAGGGTCGCTTGCCGGCGGTCGAGCAGACGTTGACCACCCGGCCCCAGCCGCGCTCGACCATCGGCGGGATCGCCGCTCGCATCGCCCGCAGCGGCGCCATCACGTTGAGCTCGTACTGCGCGCGCCAGTCCTCGTCGGGAACGTCGTCCAGGTCGCGCCACCGGGCGGCGCCGGCGTTGTTGACGAGCACGTCGAGGGCGCCGAAGCGCTCCTCGGCCGCGGCCAGTATCCGCTCGCCAGCATCGTCGGCGGTGACGTCGAGGGAGAGATAGGTCGCGGCGCCGCCGGCGGGCTCGGCCGCGCGGACGGCCTCCTCGGTCGCCGCCGATAGCCGCTCCTCGCCGCGGGCGACCAGCACGACGTTCGCCCCCTCGGCGCAGAGCTGCAGCGCGGTGGCGCGGCCGATGCCGCTGCTGGCGCCGGTGACGACGCAGGTGCGTCCGCCCAGGCCGAGGTCCATCAGGCCGGCTCCATGTGCTCGGTCACGATGACGTGCGCCTCGCCGGCCAGCACCTTGTGGACGGGGCATTTGGTCGCGACCACCAGCAGCCGGCGGCGCTGCTCCTCGTCCAGCTCGCCCGGCAGCTTCACCCCGACCTCGAAGCGGGTGGGCACGGGGCCCTCGTAGCCGACCTCGACGTCGACCTCCACCGCGCCGAGGTCCCAGCCCTTGCGCCCCGCGTACATCTCGATCGTGATCGCGATGCAGCCGGCGAGGCTGGCGCCGAGCAGCTCGGTGGGGCGGGGGCCGGTGTCGGTGCCGCCCAGGTGGGCCGGCTCGTCGACCCGCAGGTCGTGGCTGCCGTCGAGATCGACGTCGTGCGCGTAGCCCTCGACCCGGCGGGCGACGATCCGCACGCTCAGCCCTTGCCGCGGCCCTCGAACAGGGCAGGGTGGTCGACGTCGGCAAAACGGGCCATCGCGTAGATGGCGTCGGAGGCGCGGTTGACGAAGTGGATTACCGTCTCGCTCTCGATCTCGCCGGCTTCGTTCAGTTCCGAGATGCGCCGCTCGGCGCGCCGGACGGTGGTCCGCGCCACGTCGAGCTGGGCCGAGAGCTGGTTGCCGCCGGGGATGACGAACTTCGGCGGCAGCTCGACCCGCGCCATGTAGCGGTCGATCAGCTGCTCCAGCTCGGCGACCATCGCCTCGGTGGTGCGGCTGATGCCGTCTTCGAGCCGGCCGGCGGCCTCCGGCGCGGTCGCCAGCTCGGCGCCGGCGACGAAGATGTCGTCTTGCATGCGGAGGATGTCGGCGGCGAGCTCGGCCTGGTCGGGGCCGCAGAGGGCGCGGGCGACGCCGAGCTGCGAGCAGGCCTCGTCGAGGGTGCCGTAGGCGTCGGTGCGGCCGTGGTGCTTGGGGACGCGGCCGCCGTACCAGAGCGAGGTGGTCCCGTCGTCGCCCTTCTTGGTGTAGATCTTGACCACGTTCAGCGCACCGGGTTGAAGGCGAAGCCGGTCATCACCTTGGGGAAGAAGAAGGTCGACTTCGGCGGCATCACCGCGTCGGTGTTGCAGATGTCCTTCACCTGCTCGACCGGGACTCCGCGCTGGATGAAGGCGACGTCGTAGGCGCCCTCGTCGACCATCCGCAGCGCGTCACCGACGGTCTTCGCGTATTCGAGGCCGTTGCGCTCGTCGATGTCGTGGTCGCTCATCCCCGCCAGGCCCTTGAGGACGAGCGTCTCGAGGATCGCCGAGTCGAGCCGGCGGTAGGCCTCGGGCATGCCCTCCAGGCGGCGGTCGACCTCGCCGAGGTCCTTGAGCCGCAGGCGGAATGCCTTCTTGTGGAAGGAGTCGTAGAGACCGAAGACGCCGACGCCGCTCTCGCTGGCGGGGTCGATCTCATCGCGGCTCACCTCCTCGATCTCGAACAGCTCGCGCAGGCCGTTGCCGAGGCGCTGCTGACGCTCGGGATCGTCGGCGAAGCCGGAGAGGAGGCGGTGGGTGGGGAAGACGGTGAGGCCGGGGTCGTCGAGCCCGGTCAGCGACATCAGCGTGCAGTTGTGCGGTCCCTCGCCGCCGACCTCGTCGCGGAAGGTGCGGGCGGTCTCGTAGCGGTGGTGGCCGTCGGCGATCAGCAGCTGGGCAGTTGCCAGGCACTCGGTGACCGCGGCGTGGACGGCCGGGTCCTCGACCTTCCAGAGCCGGTTGACGGTGCCGCTTTCGTCCGTCGCCTCGCCCCAGGGCTCGTCCGGCAGGGTTGGCGCGACCAGCGGCCAGGCGTCCTCGGTCGAGAGCGAGAAGATCGGCGAGAGGTTGTAGCCGCTGGCGCGGGTCAGCTCCAGCCGGTCGAGCAGCGGGCCGGGATGGGTGCGCTCGTGGGGCCGGACGGTGCCGCTCTCGTAGTCCTCGACCCGCACCCGGGCGAGGATGCCGTTGCGGCTGTAGCTGTTGCCGTCGGGGGCGACGTAGTCCTGGGTCAGCGCCCAGAGCGACGGCTCGCCGTCCTGAACAAGGGCGCCGTCGGCTTTCCAGCTCTCGATCCGCGCCGCCGCCTCGGCGTAGGGGTCGCCGCTCGGGTCGCTGTCGGGGTCGGCGGGGTCGAACGGTTTCGGCAGGTCGATCGCGACCGCGTTGTAGGGAGAGCGCTCCAGCAGCGCCCGCCGCTGCGCCGCGTCGATCACGTCATAAGGGGGCGCCGCCACCGCGTCCAGCGAGCCGACCTTCCCGAGGTCGTAGTGCAGCGCCTTGAAAGGGAGCACCTCAGCCATCGCCCCAGAACCTACACTTGCCCCAGTCGGGGCGTGGCGCAGCCTGGTAGCGCGCCGCCTTTGGGTGGCGGAGGTCCCCGGTTCGAATCCGGGCGCCCCGACTCAAGGCCGAAACCGATTCCGCGATCGGGGTATCTGGGGGCATGGTCTGGCGTGTTCTCGCAGCCGTTCTCTATGCCGCGGCGCTCGGAGGGCTGATGGCGCTCGACAACACGGTCGGCGTCCCGGACGTGTTGTGGCTGGTCGCGTGGTTGGCGGCGCCGGTCGTCGGCTTCCTGGTCGGCCGCTGGTGGGCCGTTTTCGCCGTGCTTGGTGCGATCTTCGGGCGGACGATCGGGTGGGACTCGGGCGAAAACGACGGGAACCCCGCCTTGTGGGCTCCCTATGTGGTGACGACCGCTCTGCTGATCGGCTTCCCCCTCCTCGCCGGGGTCGTCTGCTCCTATCTCTGGCGGGCGCGGCGGGGGGCGCTGGCCGACGACCGCGGGTGACCCTTACTCTCATCGGGTAGGGACTGAGCAGATGTCACCGGGTTAAGGAGGTTGCAGATGGAGAGTTGGGATTTGACGACGGTGGAGGTGGAGCCGCATCAGCCGCGGATCCTTGCCTCCGGGGACGACGCGCGATCGATCCTCTTGAACCTCCCAGAGGGCGAGGAACTGCAGGAGCACGAGGTGCACGAGCGAGCGCGGGTGATCGTGGTCGACGGGGTCGTCGACGTCACCACCGAGGATGGCGCCGACTTCGCAAACGCCCGTGCCGGCCACCTGTTCGAATTCGACCCTGGCGAGCGGCACACCGTCGTCGCCCGCACCGACGCGCGGTTGCTGATGGTGCTCTCACCCTGGCCCGGCGACGGCCATCCCGGCGCGATGACGCTGGAGGACAAGGCCCAGGCGCGCGAGCGGGCCGCGGAGCACGCGGAGGGCTAGCTACCAGACGACTATCGACCGGGGTTTGTCGTGAGCCGCGATCGCCTGGTCCTTCGTCACAAGCTTCACGCCATGCTCGATCGCCGAGGCGTAGATCTGCCGGTCTGCGGGGTCTCCCGGAAACGAATCGGGTAGCGCGACTGCGGTGTCGGCAATCGCCGGGCTGGCGTTGACCGTCCGCACCTGCGCGCTGAGGTCCTCGAGCCAGGAGCGGATCGGAACGTTGAGGGCGATGCGCCCGTGGCGTGCCAGCCACGCCAGCTCGTACCAGGAGACTGCCGCGACGAGCAACTCGTCGGCGCTGTCCAATGCTCGACGGGCCGATCTGCTGACCCGATCCGGCTCCGCCGACCACCAGTGGACGACATGGGTGTCCAGTAGAACCGCGCTCATCTAGGACGCCTCCCAGGCCTCGCCGGTTGAGAAGAGATCCTGCTCGTCGTCGACCGCCGTCATCGCCCGCCCCTTGAACAAGCCCTCTAGCGAGCCGGCGCCGGTAGGAGGTACGAGGCGGGCGACAGGGCGGCCGTGCCGGGTGATCTCGATCTCCTCGCCAGCTGCAGCCTCGTCGAGAAGGCGCAGGAAGCCCGCCTTGGCAGCGGTGGCGGTCATTGATTTAGCCATATGACCATTATAATGGTCACTCAGATGGAGGGGTTGAGAAAGGCCGGTCGTCACCCCCGACCAAGTCCGTGCAAGATCAAGTTCTCCCCCCTTCAAGTCGAAGAATGAGGAACTAGCGGAATGGACGAGCTCTACGGAAACCAGGTCGATCAGGGCGAGGGGCGGGGGCGCCGCCGCGTCGAGCGGGCTGTGTTCGAAACCGATCGCCAGCTGATCGAGGGCGATTTGACCTTGCCGCCGGCCGGCTACCAGAGCCGCTTCTCGGACTCCCTCAACCGCGGCGAGTTCGAGTTCGTGCCTTTGACCAACGTCCAGGTCGTCACCCTGGCCGACGGCAAAGTCAGCAACGTTCCCTTCCTCGTCCTCTCCAAGCGGCACATCCGCATCGCCTACCCGACCGAGGGTTAGGCGTGTCGCCTTTGTTCGGCTATGCCGAACAAAGGCGCTAGTCGCGCCGCGCCCGTCCCCGGTTCGCCCAGGAGCCGAGGTCGATGAGGAAAGCGAGGATGACGATGAACCACTCGAAGCCGGTCACCTCGTTGCTGCTGGCCGACCACATGACCGCGTAGGCGAGGGTCGTCCAGGGGAGCAGGAAGAAACCCAGCAGGGGGACGAACCAGCTGTCGAAGGCGCGGCTGAGCAGATCCGAGAAGAGGAAGATCGCGAACAGCGCCAAGCGCGGCGAGATGAACGCGAGCAAAACCACCAAGCAGGCCATGTCGAGACGCTACCTTCTCCATAGGAGGCCAAAACAAGGAACAGGCTGAGATGAGCAGACTTGGAAAGCTGATGACGATGATGCACCCGGAGAAGACGCAGATGGTCTCTCCGGCGGAGGCGCTGCCCGGGCGCAGCGAGCGCGCCTTCGACGTGCCGGCGACCCACGCGGTGCTCGGCACGCCACTGGAGCCGCCGTTCCCGGACGGGGTCGAGGTCGCCTACTTCGCCCTTGGTTGCTTCTGGGGCGCGGAGCGGCTCTTCTGGGAACTGGACGGCGTCTACACGACGGCGGTCGGCTACCAGAACGGGACCACTCCGAACCCGACCTACGAGGAGGTCTGCACGGCGAAGACCGGCCATGCCGAGGCGGTGCTGGTCGCCTTCGACCCGGAGAAGGTCTCCTACGCCGACCTGCTCAAGGTCTTCTTCGAGGAGCACGACCCGACCCAGGGGATGCGGCAGGGCAACGACGTCGGCACCCAGTACCGCTCGGGGATCTACTTCACGAACGACGCCCAGAAGGCGACCGCGGAGATGGCGCGAGACGCCTACGACCGGGCGCTGAGCGCCGCCGGCAAGGAGCCGGTGACGACCGAGATCGAGCCCGCCGGGCCCTTCTACTACGCCGAGGACTACCACCAGCAGTACCTGCACAAGGTGCCCAATGGCTACTGCGGCCTGAAAGGCACCGGCGTGGCCTGCACCATCCCCGCCACCGCTTAGGTAGAAGGAACCCGGGGCGCGGCGGTTCCCGGGGGCCGGGCCGAATAGCATCCCGGCCTTCGTGGCACCCTCCTTCGGCTCCTACATAGCCGGCTGCCTCGCCCTGATCGGGATCGTGGCGGCTCTCGGCCTCGGCGGCTACTGGCTGCGGCGCTGGATCGTGCCCGAATTCACCGGCGCCCTGGCGCGGCTGGCGGACGCGACGCTGACGGTCGGCCTCCTCGTCGTCTGCCTGCAGGTGCTGGGCTCGCTCAGCCTCCTCTACTTCGGCTGGATCGTCGTCGTCTGCGTCGCCGTCGGGCTCGGCGCCGCTTGGCTCGGACGCTCGAAAGCCGGTGGGGACGGCCTCGAGGTGGCGGCGCCGCGGGTGGAGACGGTGGCGCTGGCGATCGCCTTCGCCGTCGCCTCCTGGACCGTCGCCGAGTGGACCTTCCCGACCCAGTCGAGCCTCGACTTCGGGATGTTCGGCGGCGACACCACCTGGTACCACATGCCCTTCTCGGCGTTCATGGCACAGGAACACTCGACGGTT
>DASUTJ010000035.1:0-8198 GCA_036374655.1 Solirubrobacterales bacterium
TTCACGCCAAGCACTTTCCGCGCGAGTGGATCAAAGAATGGGTGCCGGAAATCATGTCCCAGGCGCGCACCGACTTCGCGGCGCGACTGGCGGTCGAACAGGTGGATGACGCAGTGAGCCTCCTGGTCGTCATCGCCTACCGGCGCGCGATCAAGTTCGTGCGGGCCGAACGATCGAGGCCGAAGGAGACCTCGATCGAGAACTTCTTTCACCTGGCCGACGAATCCACGCCGACACCCGAGCAGGAGACCCTGGACCACGATCGCCAGGAGACGCTGGTCAGGGTCATGGGTGAGCTTCCCGAGCGGGAGCGGAGGCTGCTCGCGCTGATCTATTTCAACGACATGGAAATCGGCGCCGCGGGCCGGCGTCTGGGTTGGTCCAAAGCCTCTGCCACCCGCCACCATCAGGCGGCTCTCGAGCGGCTGCGCGAGCTGGTGGGCGACCGCGAGCTGCTCGGCGTGGAGGTCGCGATTCCGGCCTTCGTGATCTCGCGGGATCACGCCCCGCCCCGCGCGGCGTTGATGTGGATCGAAGGCGCAGCTGAAACCCTCCGCGACTCGATGGTCCTCGGCGGTGGCCGCCTCGGCCCGCTGGCGGAAACGGGCAACGCGGCTGCAATGGGCGGCGCGGGGAGGACGGCGGCCGGCGTCTGCGGAGCGGCCCTCGTCGCCTGCCTGGCCGGTGCGGCGACCGGCGTCGTCGGGCCGGGCATCGATGCAAAGGAGACCTCGCCGCCGAGTCGCGCGCATCCGGCGCGCGAGACCTCGACGGCCTCGCCCCATCGCCAGCCCGCGGGTGGGACCGACGGCGCGGCAACCCAGGCTCCGGAGCGCTCGACCGGAGATCGAGGGGAGGCCGGCTCGCTGGAAAGGTCTCCATCCCCAGCTTCTCGGTCGATCCCCGAGCCTCGCGAGCGGGCGGCGACGTCGAATCCGCCAACGGCCAGCGCCGCGCAGACCGTCAACGAGTTCGGGCTCGAGAGTGGCGAAGCGGAGGAATCCGCTGCATCGCCCAGCGGTGCCACGGAAAACACGCCGGTCTCGCCGCAAAGCTCCTCGGTGGCCCGGCCCGCAACGAGCTCTGGGAACGAAGGGACCCCCAAGCCTTCGGGCAGCTCGTCCTCGGGCTCGCAGACCTCGTCGGAGTTCGGGATGTAGGGGTTAGAGCGCCTCTGCTTCCAGCTAGCGGCGCAGGCGGGCCCTCACGGGTGTTCTTCGCCGATGCTCGGCAAGGTGGCCCGAAGCGTCGGGCCAGTCAGCGACTCCGGCCCGTCCCGGCATGTCGACGCTTAGGTCCCCGCTCCAGCGCTGCCCGGCCTTCTTGTCTCGCTTATAGCGCGCGCTTCCGGTGAAGGCGCCGGCGGGCGGACCGTCGCAGTGCGCAGATGCCGGTCATAGGTGAAGTCCTTGCCCGGAGGTGGGCTGCAGTACGGATTGTGCCTATCCTCCTTGTGCGCGGAGGCGCCGTGGCCCGAGGAGGTTCAGCATCGCCGGTGGCTCAAAGCGCGTCTGGATGATCCGTCGCCGTAGCGGGGCAATCGCGGTGCCGATACTGGATCCGGGCACTGTCTCGGTCTTTCGTGACGCCGGGTGGGAGGTTCACGATCTTCCCCTGGCGGCTCTGAGCGACAACGACGTCCAATGCCTTGGGGTCGCGGCAGGCGACAAGCCAGCCAAAGCCAAGGGCTCACGCCTCGACCGTTAGGGCATTAATTCTGTTAAGGCCCGCTAAATGCGGGAAAGCTCTGCCAGATCCGGAGGTTTCCCTCCCGGGACCGCGCTACAACGAACGGGGATGGAGGAGCTCCTGCGACTGATCCATTTGCCGACTGCGGCGGCATGGCCCATGACGCTCTTGATGCTGGGTCTCGGCGTCGTCCATCTCCTCCATCGGGTGATCGGGCTGCTGGAGCGGTGGGACCGATACCGGCTCAACCGGGCCAAGGCACGACCGCCCCGCTGCTAGGGCGCCCGAGCCAAGCGGCCCCGCTCATGGACGGGATCGTGCAGCAACGGTGCCGCCTGGGCCGGGCCTAGGGTTCGAGCATGGATGCCCTGCAAGCTCTGGGATTCGCGCGGCAGATATGGCCGCGCCTGGTGGCGGCCCTCGTCGCTTTGGCCTTCTGCTTTTTCCCGCAGCAGAGCAGCGACCTGGTGATGCACGCAGCTCAGCAGCGAGCCCAACGGATCGTCACGGCGCTCGAAGGCTCCCTGGGGCTGCATAGCGCTCCCCAGCAGCACCGCTCCAAGCACTAGTCCGGCCGGCAGTCTCACCGCGATACGGAGCCCGGCCAGGACCGTGGAACTGAACCGCGCCTCGCGGCACTTCACCCCGCGCACAAGTCGAACCCGACGACAAGGAGCGCGCGGTGTCCGCTTTCGAGACCTTCAAGTTCCACCTCTATCTCGCGGCAGAGAAGATCAACGTCAATCCCGATCCGGGCGGCCTGCCCGGGATCGGCGCCTTCCAGAAGCTGCTGAACGGAGCAGCTGCGGCGGCGATGATCGCCTGCGCCTTCGGCTTCCTCCTCGGTGCGGGGCAGTGGGCGATCGGCAGCCGCTCCAGCAACTACAGCCAGGCGGCTGACGGCAAGGAACGGCTCTTGAAATCGGCAGCCGGCGCCTTCGCCGTCGGCGCGGTCGCCGCCGTCATCAACTTCTTCTACGTCGCCGGGACCGGCGTCAAGTGATGCGCCGCGCATTCATCCTCGCCGCCGTCGGGGCCCTCGGCCTCCTCGCCGGGCGCATCTCGGCACCCAGCGACCCCTCCCCCTCCCCACACGCCCCCGGCTCCCCCGGACCTACCCGCCAAGGGTCCGGGGGAGTCGGGGTCGGCTACGCCCACACCCGTGCGGGCGCCATCGCCGCCAACACCGGCTACCAGCAGGCTTTCGCCGACACCGCGATCCTTCGACCGGGCGAGCTTCGCCGCCGGGTGGAAGCGGTCGCCACCCCCACCTACGCCCCGGCGATGATCGCGGCGAACGAACCGGGCGCCCGGCGCCTGGCGCGGGGAACCCTGGGCGCCGGGGTCAGAGCAGCGGTGCCCAGCGCCTACTTCGCGGTCCCGATCTCCTACCGCCTTGCCTCCTACTCACCCCGTCGGGCGGTCATCGAGACCTGGGGCTTCACCGTCGCAGGCAACGCCACCACCGCCGAGCCCACCGCCTACTTCGGCACCTCGCGCACCGTCCTCGCCTGGACTGAAGGCGATTGGAGGATCGCGGCGACCCGGGCGGCATTCGGCCCCACGCCGCGCCTGGTGACTCCGCGCGAAGGCGGCGAAGGGTTCGGCGTCGTCGACCTGCTCGAGCAGATGGAGCGCTATGCCGTCGCTCCGTAGGGCGGTGCTGATCGCGGTCGCGGCGCTCGGGCTCGGAGCCGCCATGCCACTCGCCTCGCCGGCCCCACCGGCAGCGCAGGCCAACGTCGTCTGCGACTCGCCGCTGCCCGACCCGAAGGACGCGGTCGACGTGATCGGCGGCGCGATCGGGATCGGCAACCCGATCGGCGATGCCTGCGAGGCGGTGACCGATCCGATCTTGGGCCTGCCGGGCAAGGCCCTGGATCCCCTGAAGGACGCCGCGAAGTCGATCGGCAAGGGCGTCTTCAACCAGGTCACCGCCTGGGTTGCCGACGGGGCGGTGTGGCTGATCGGAGAGGTCGCGGTCCTCTCCGACAAGACGACGACGCCGAACCTGCTCAGCAAGGGCTTCCTTCGCCAGTACCGGCTGATGGCGCTGCTCGCCGCCTTCATGGCGGCGCTGATGGCGATCTTCTGCGTCTTCGAGGCGATCGGACGCGGCGACGCGGGTCTGCTCTTGCGGGTCTTCCTGGTCAACGTGCCGCTGGCGGCGATCGCCACCTCGGCCGCCTATGTGGTGGTGCAGCTCTTGATCGCGACCTGCGACGGGATGTGTCTCGCCATCTCCCAATCGGCGGGGGCGGACTCCAAGGAGTTCTTCGAAGGGGCGATCAAGGCGCTGGCGGAGGCCGGAGCCAGCCCGGGCGCGGTTGCAGGAGCAGCGGGAGGTCCGGGACCTGCTCCGGCGGCCGGCGAAGCCACCGGCGCCGTCGCCGTTCCCCTCTTCGTCGGCTTCATCGCCGCGATCGTCGCCGCCTTCGCCGCCTTCTTCGTCTGGATCGAGCTGCTGATGCGAGACGCGGCGATCTACGTCGTCGCTCTCTTCATGCCGTTGGCGCTCGCCGCCTCGATCTGGCCGCGTTGGTCCTCGGCGCTCACCCGGACCTGCGAGCTCTTGTTAGTGATCATCTTCTCCAAGTTCGTCATCGTCGCCATCGTCTCGCTGGCCGCGAGCCTCCTGGCCAAAAACGAAGGAGCCGTGGAGCACGTCCTGGCGGCCGGGGCGATGCTGCTGCTGGCGTGCTTCGCCCCGTTCGTCCTGTTCAAACTGGTGCCGTTCGCCGAGGGCGCGGTCAACTCGGCCTTCAACCGCCAGAGCGCCGGCGGCGGCGCGGTGCGAACGGTCGAGTTCGCGAACTCGATGATGATGGTCCACCAGCTGAGCCGCCGCAACTGGGACGCCGCCAGCGGTGGAGGCGGCAGCAGCCGCAACGGCGGCGGAGGATCGGGAGGCAAAGCCCCCGGCGCCGGCAGGGGAGGCTCCGGCGGCGGGGCCTCGGGAGGCGAGAGCGCGGCGGCGGGGGCGGGAGCCTCAGGGGCGGTCCCGGTCGCCACCGTCGCCGCTGACATGGCGAAGGGCGCCAAGGGTGCCGGCGAGCGTCTTGGCGATACCGGAGTTAGCCAGGCGGCCGAGAGGTCCGGCGGGGCTTCGTCGAGAGGCGGGCAGGGCTCGACGTCGGCGAACTCGGGCCGCGAATCGACCCCACGCCCCGGCGCGGGCGGCGGCGAGTCGGCAAGCGCCGCGAGCGAGCGTGGCGAGAGCGGCCAATCCGGGGGGCAGTCATCGCCTCGCCTCTCGGCTCCCGAGCCCCAGGAGGCCGGGGGCGGCCCGGCTCCCGGCGCGTCGAAGCCGCCGCGCCCCTCCGCTGAGAAAGGCGACTCGATCCCGAAAGGCGGCGCGGCGTGAGCGCCCGCCGCTACCGCTTCGGCCCCCTCGAGCAGCGGGGCGTGGTCGGGCCGCTGCGGATCGGCCAGGTCTGCGTGATCGCGGTCGCGGCGGTCCTGGCGCTGGGGGCGATGTACGGGTTGCGGAGCTGGGCGGGGATGGTGCTCGCCCTGGCGATCCTCGGCGCCGCTGGCGCGGCGATCTACCTTCCCTTCGAGGGCCGCACCCTGGAGGAGTGGGCGCCGGTCGGCCTCCGCTGGGCCTTCCGCTCCCCCGCTCAGAAGCGCGGCTACCGCTCGGCCTCCCCCTCGGGCGGAGTGCGGATCGGGGCCGACGGCGATGTTGCCTTCACCTCCTGCCTGCCGCCTGAGCTCTCGGGGCTTCGGATGCTGGAGGTCCCCTACGGCTCCGAGCAGGTCGGCGTCCTGCACGACCGCCGCGCCGGCACCTACACCGCCGCGCTCGCGGTCCGCGCGGGGGCCTTCGGCCTGCTCGACTCCTCCGAGCAGGAGCGGAAGCTCGACGCCTGGGGCTCGGTGATCGCCAGCATGGCGCGCGACGGGAGCCCGGTCCGGCGTCTGCAGTGGATCGAGCAGACGCTTCCGGTCAGCGGCGAGGAGCCCGCCGCCTACCTGCAAGCCGAGCGCGACCGGGCGGTGCCGCTCGATTCGGGCCTCGTTGCCTCCTACATAGAGCTGATCGAGTCGGCGGCGCCGGTCACCCAGGAGCACGAAATCCTCCTGGCGCTGCAGATCTCTGAGCGCCGCGCCTCACGCGAGATGCGGAGGCTGGGCGGCGGTGTCGAGGCGGCCTGCGAGCTGCTTCTGCGCGAGGTCGAGAACCTGGCCGAGCGGCTGTCGATCGCCGAGATAACCGTCTTCGGCCTGCTGCGGCCACGCCGCTACGCGGCGGCGATCCGCGACGCCTTCGACCCCTACGGGCGGCTGTCGCGGACCCGCGCGGGCCTGGGGTCCGATCGCGAAGGAACCGACCCCGCGCTGATGGGGCCGATGGCCGATCAGGAGGACTGGTCGAGCTACCGCTCCGACTCCGCACACCACATCACGGCATGGATCTCCAGCTGGCCCCGGACCGATGTCGGCCCCGCCTTCCTGACGCCGCTGCTGATGCAGACCACGGCCTGCCGGACCGTCTCGGTGGTGATCGAGCCGGTCCCCCACTCCACGGCGATCCGCAAGGCCGAGGCAGCCCGCACCGCCGAGGTCGCCGAGGAGATGCAGCGCGAGCGCCAGGGGTTCCTGACGAGCGCGCGGATCAGGCGCCGCCAGCAGGCCGCCGCCCGCCGCGAGGAGGAGCTCGCCGACGGCCACGCCGAGGTCATCTTCACCGGCTACTTCGGGGTCCACGGCCGCGGCGGCGAGGAGGCCGAGCGCCACTACTCCGATGGTGTGCACTCCGGGGCGCTCGCTCGCCTGGAGTTCCAGAGGATGTATGGGGAGCAGGAGGCCGCCTTCATGAACCTCCTGCCGATCTGCCGGGGGCTGAAGTGATCCGCGGCAAGAGGCGCCGGGGGGAGCGGCCGGGCCACAACGCGACCACGGCGCACTTCCAGGCGCTCTATCCCTTCCTCGCCGAGGGAGGGCTGGGAGCCCCCGGCGTCTACATCGGCCGCGATGCCTGCGGCGGCGCCTGGGTCTTCGATCCCTGGCGGGCCTACGAAGCCGGAATCCTCCCCGGCCCGAACATGCTGGTCGTCGGCCAGCTCAGCCGGGGCAAGTCGGCCTTCCTCAAGACCTACATCGCCCGCCAGGCGATCTTCGGCCGCCAAGCCTGGGTCCTCGACCCCAAGGGCGAGTTCGCGCCGCTCGCCGACTTCCTCGGCGGGACGACGATCGCGCTCGTCCCCGGCGGCGAGGTGCGACTGAACCCGATCAGCCCGCGGATGGGCCGCGAGGGGCAGCTGAGCCTGCTTCGCTCGGTCGCCGCCGCCGCGCTTCGTCGGGAGCTGACCCCGGAGGAGGACGCCGGCCTGCGGGTGGCGCTGCGGGTGGTGAGCGCCGCCGAGCCCCGGGAGCCGACGTTGCCCGAAGTGGTCGCCGCTCTGCTGCATCCCTCGGCGGAGATGACGGCGGAGGTGGTGATGGACGCCGGCGACTTCGCCGCCTCGACCCGGCAGGTCGCCCTGGCCTTGCAACGCCTCTGCGAGGGAGACCTGCGGGGGATGTTCGACGGGCCGACCTCCAAGGGCCTCGACCTCGACGCCTCCTTCGTCGCCCTGGATCTCTCCGCGATGCAGGACTCCTCGGCGCTGGGGATCCTGATGACCTGCGCGGCGGCCTGGTTGCAGGGCGTCGTCTTGGAGCGAAAGCGCGCCGCCGAGTCAAAAGAGGGCGACCCGCCGAAGGTGATCCTTGCCGTCGATGAGGCATGGCGGATCAGCGCCGACCTGGGAGTCGCCGAATGGCTGCAGCGCTCCTTCAAGCTCTCCCGCGCCCACGGAGTGCAGAACATCATCGCCCTGCACCGTCTCTCGGACCTCGGGGCCGCCGGGGCGGCCGGGTCGCGCGAAGCGCGGATCGCCGAAGGGCTGATCGCCGACGCCGACACCAAAGTCATCCTCGCCCAGCCGCCCGATCAGATCGAGGGTCTTCGCAGCCTCTTGGGCCTGAGCGCGACCGAGGCAGAACTTGTGCCGACGCTTCGTCGCGGCGAGGCGCTTTGGCAGGTAGGCCGCCGTTCCTTCCTGGTCCAGCACCGGCTCTCCTCGATCGAGCAGGCGATTGTCGACACCGATGCGCGGATGGTCCGCCACCGCGAGGCGGCGGGCGCGGCATGAGCGACCTCGGCGCCAACCCCGAGGCCCTTGGCGCCGTTGTCGCACTCGGATTGGCTGCTCTCCTCCTGCACCTGCTCGACCGCCACCTCCGCTACGGCGCCGGCGGCAGGCAGCGCCGCGTCCAGGGAGCGCGATGGGCCAAGCGCCGCGACCTGCGCGACCTCCGGGTCGGGGATTCCAAACGAGGGCGACTGGTGCTCGGAAAGCACGGCCGCCGCCTGGTGGCAACGACGGCTCAGGCGTCGGTGGTGGTCGTCGGCCCGAGCCGGATCGCCAACAAGACGACCGGCTTCACGATCCCCGCGCTGCTCGAATGGGAAGGACCTGTCGTCGCCACCTCGGTCAAGAGCGACCTGCTGGTTTCGACCG
>DASUTJ010000036.1:0-18526 GCA_036374655.1 Solirubrobacterales bacterium
TCTATCTGTAAGTCCGAAACGAAGTGCGGGTTGCGGTTATCAACGCAAACTCCGTATCGGCAGCAGCTTTGGATCACATGAGCCGCTGCAACGTGGGGAACGTTCCCTCCCAGATTACGGGAAAGGGGATTGGAAAAATAGGCTTTCCCCAATGGCGGGGAAGGCCTATTTAGACAGCTTGTTTAGGTACCCGCGGTACCCCTTGGCCACTGCCTAGGAGTTGTAGGCCTCGGCCAGCTCCGGGTCCTTCTCGGCCAGCATTTCCGCCAGCTCGACCATCACCTTGCACTGCTTCCAGGTGGCGTCGTCCTGCATCTTGCCGTCGATCATGTGGACGCCGCGGCCGTCGGGGATCGCCTCGATCACCTTCTTGGCGAACTTGACCTCGTCCGGCGGCGGGCTGAAGACCTTCTTGGCGATCCCGATCTGCACCGGGTGCAACGACCAGGCCCCGACGCAGCCCATCAGGAAGGCGGCGCGGAACTGGGTCTCGCATCCTGCCGTGTCCTTGATGTCGCCGAACGGCCCGTAGAAGGGGAGGATGCCGGCGGCGGTGCAAGCGTCGACCATGCGGGCGATCGAGTAGTGCCAGAGGTCCTGCTGGGCGGAGACGCGGTCGGCCTCGGGGTTCTCCGGGTCGACCGGGTCCTCCATCACGCGGTAGCCGGGGTGGCCGCCGCCGACGCGGGTGGTCTTCATCCGCCGGGCGGCGGCGAGGTCCGCGGGGCCGAAGCTCATCCCCTGCATGCGCGGGCTGGCGTTGGCGATCTCCTCCAGGTTGACGACGCCCTGCGGCGTCTCGAGGATCGCGTGGACGAGGATCGGGCGCGACAGTCCGGCCTTGGCCTCGAGTTGGGCGAGCAGGCGGTCGACGTAGTGGATGTCGTGGGCGCCCTCGACCTTGGGGACCATGATCGTCTCCAGCTGGTCGCCGATCTCGGTCACCAGCTGGGTCAGGTCGTCGAGGACCCAGGGGCTCTCGAGCGCGTTGACGCGGGTCCAGAGCGAGGTCTGACCGAAGTCGTTCTCCTTCGCGGCGCGGATCAGGCCGGCGCGGGCGGCCTCCTTGCGGTCGACGGGGACGGCGTCCTCGAGGTTGCCGAGCAGGATGTCGGTTTTCGCCGCGATGTCGCCGGCCTTGGCGACCATCTTCTCGTTCGAGAAGTCGAGGAAGTGGATCATCCGCGAGGGCTTGACCGGGATCTCACGGAGGGGCTCCGGGGCGCCGATCGCCTGCGGTAGGAAGAACTCTCTGGGGTGTCTCAAGCTGCTCCTCGGGTCGGTTCGAAGTTCAGGGCGGCTGCAAATTTAATCGGCGTGCGAATTTGCCGCCTCCCGCACGCCTAAATTGCGCGGTTATCGAGGGAGCGCAGCGGGACAGCACGCAGGACTGGGTCGTGCCGCAGGGCACGGTGCCGACCGTGGCCGAGCTCGAGGCTCGGATCGACGAGGCGGTGGTTATCGCTCGGGCCTCGGAGGAGGGGGTTCGGGAGGTCGGCGAGATGGCTCTTGATGCGGCCCGGCAGGCTAGGCGGGCTGCTGAGATGGCTGAGTCGGCGAGCGTGGCGGCTGTGGAGGCTGCCCGGGGCGCTCGGCCGGCGGGTCCTGTCTCCGATTCCGGGCTCTCCCTACCGGGAGAGTCCTCGGAATCGTCGCCACCCGCCGGAGGGGGCGGGGGAGAGCAGCCTCCACCCCGAAGTGGTCAGGTCACCCGGGAAGTGGTCATTGATCCCTTTCAGCGGTTCAGCGAAAGGGCGGATGCTCTTGCCGCTCGGTTGCAGAAGCTGACTGGTTAGTTAGCTGTTGCAGTGGGAGCCGAAGTGTTGGGTCCATAGGTGGACGCCGGTCAGGCCTCCCAGCTGGCCGACCTGGAGGTCGATGCCGGTTTCTTCGAAGTCGCCGAGGATGTTTTCGCGGTGGGCTTCTGAGCGCATCCAGGCTCGGAAGATCGAGGCGACGGTCCCTTCCTCTTCCACGCCCCAGGCGAGGTTCTCTCCCACCCGCCAGCACTCGGCGGACATGTAGCCGCTTTCGCGGATCCAGAAGGAGAATTCTCGCCCGCAGGCGGTGTGGCTGAATTCGTTGCAGCGCAGCAGGTCGCCGCTCTTCTCGGTCGCCGACCCGTCGAGGGCGGCGGACTCGGAGAGAGCCGGCAGGCCGTAGCGCTCCCGGGCCTCGCCGATCAGGCAGAGCATCGCGCTCTCCTGGGTGGCAGCCGGCGCGTCGAGGTCGACGTTGGCGGGGCAGCTCCCCCGCAGGGTCGCCTGACGGGCGACCGGCTGGCCGACGGCGGTGGCGTCATCCAGCGAGGCGGCGGCGGCCGTCGAAGCGAGGATCCCGCAGCCGACGGCTACCGCGAGGAGGGCTTGGGCGAGGCGACGCTGCATGCCACGCGTATCGGCCTCCCGGGCCCTGCGAATCCAACTTAGTCAAGGCGTCTGGACGAACGGTCTAGTGGGTGAAAACGGCCAGATCACGGCTCCGGTCCAAACTTTTCCTACTGACCTTTAGCAAAAGTAGTGAGTTTGGCCAGATGTACGACTCAAATCATTGGTCAAACGTCCGTGGCTTCGCTACGTTCGCCGCGCGAAGGCCGCCATTTGCGGGCTTCTTTTCTTTTTAGGAGAACTGTGAAACCAGTTAGGAGATCCGCAATGAGTGCTTCAACTTCACGGTCGTCTCGCACGGCTGTGGTTGCGATCTGTCTCGGCCTGCTCGCCCTGATGGCGAGCGCAGGGCCGGCGGCAGCCGCAAACACCATCACGGTCGAGTCGCTGACCCTCTGCGTCAAAACCTCGGGCCCCGAAAAGGGCATCGTGCGTTTCAACGGCAAGAGCCTGAAATGCAAACCGGGCGAGAAACGCGTTCAGGTCGTCGGCTCCGGCAAGCAGGGCGTGCTCGGCGTCAGCGCCGAATCCGGCGCCAAGGGCGACACGGGTGCCGCCGGGGCTGCTGGCGCCGAGGGTAAAGCCGGTGCTGCCGGCAAAGACGGGACCAACGGCAAAGACGGTGCTCCCGGTCAGGCTGGAAAAAACGGCAACACCGTTCTCAACGGCACCGGTGCTCCGTCGAACCTGGTCGGCGCCAACGGCGATTTCTACATCGACACCGCCGCCAACAAGATCTATGGCCCGAAGGCGAATGGGGAATGGCCCTCGAGCGGCGTCTCGCTGGTCGGGCCGCAGGGTCCGCAGGGCTTGCCCGGCACTCCTGGCACCCCCGGCAAAGACGGGAAAGACGGCGCTGTCGGTCCCGAAGGCCCCCAGGGTCTCCCCGGTAAAGACGGCAAAGACGGAGCCGACGGCAAAGAAGGCCCCGAAGGCAAAGAAGGCCCCGAAGGCAAAGAAGGCCCCCAGGGTCTGCCCGGTAAAGACGGCGAAGACGGAGCCGACGGCAAAGAAGGACCGGAAGGCAAAGAAGGTCCGCAGGGCCTGCCGGGTAAAGACGGTAAAGACGGCCTCGACGGTAAAGACGGCAAAGATGGCGCCGTCGGCCCGGAAGGTCCCGAAGGAAAAGAAGGCCCCCAGGGCGCTCCCGGTAAAGACGGCCTCGACGGTAAAGACGGCAAAGATGGTGCCGTAGGTCCCGAAGGCCCCGAAGGCAAAGAAGGCCCCCAGGGTCTGCCGGGCAAAGACGGCCTCGACGGTAAAGACGGCAAAGATGGCGCTGTCGGCCCCGAAGGGCCTGAAGGCAAAGAAGGGCCGCAGGGCGCTCCCGGTAAAGACGGGAAAGACGGCATCGACGGTAAAGACGGTGCCGTAGGTCCCGAAGGCCCCGAAGGAAAAGAAGGCAAAGAAGGACCCCAGGGTCTGCCCGGCGTCGACGGCAAAGACGGCGCCAACGGCAACACCGTTCTCAACGGCACCGGTGCCCCGTCGAACGTAGTCGGCGCCGACGGCGACTTCTACGTCGACACCGCCGCCAACGAGATCTACGGCCCGAAGGCCGGCGGCGAATGGCCCACGACCGGTACCTCACTGGTCGGTCCGGAAGGCAAAGAAGGCCCGCAGGGTCTCCCCGGTACTCCCGGCATCGACGGTGAAGAAGGCCCCGAAGGTCCTCAGGGTCCGGAAGGTCCTCAGGGTCCGGAAGGTAAAGAAGGTCCGGAAGGTCCTCAGGGTCCGGAAGGCAAAGAAGGCCCTCAGGGTCTTCCCGGTAAAGACGGCGTCGACGGGAAAGAAGGACCCGAAGGTAAACAGGGTCCGGAAGGTAAAGAAGGGCCGCAGGGTCCGGAAGGTAAACAGGGCCCATCCGGCCTTCTCGCCCCCTCGATCGCTAGCACCAGCAACAACGGATCGCGTAACGCCAACAGCTACGGCTCGCTGACCGGCGGCGGCTCGAACCCGTCGGTGACGCTCACCACCGGCACCAAAGCGATGGTGATCATCACCGGGTTCGTCGATCCGGAAGGCGACAGGACGGCTTACATGAGCTTCGCCGTCTCGGGTGCCACCACTCAGAACGCGACTGACGAGCGCGCGGTGATCCGCGAGCACGGCAGCAGCACCGGTACCGGTGGCATTCAGGCCAGCACGACCACGGTGATCACCAACCTCACCGCCGGTTCGAACACGTTCACCCTGCAGTACAAGAGCTCGTCCGGTACCTCGAGCTTCTCGAACCGGACGATCACGGTCATCCCGTTTAGCTAGCCAGGGAAGGTCAGACCGAAGTGCGAAGCGGCCGCCTCCGGGCGGCCGCTTCGTTTTTCCAGCAGTTGCGCAGGTCGTCCCGGAGGGCGGCGGTCACCGGGCCAAGCGCCTGCAGCGACCTACCGTCCACCGCGCCGGCGACCTCGACTCCGCGGATCGAGTTGGTGAGGAACACCTCGTCGGCTAGGCGCAGCTCCTCCAAGGTAAGGACCTGCTCGGAGACCTCGAATCCGCGCGCACAGGCTAGGTCGACGATCGTCGCCCGGGTGACGCCGGGCAGGATCCGCCCGTCGAGCGGGGGTGTGAAGACCGCGCCGTTGCGGACGGCGAAGACACTGGCCCAGGCGGCCTCGAGTACCTCGTCGCCGTCGACCAGGAGCGGCGCCTCCCCCTGCGCGGGGGTCGGCAGGGCGGCGCGATCGGCCCACTTGTGGCAGCCGAGCCCGCCGTCGACGTGGTGCGGGCGCAGGGAGACTGCTTGCTCCGGGAAGTGCGGCCAGCTGTCGAGCTCGCCGGCGTCCACCTCTAGCCTCGGTGCCGACGCTCCCTCCGAGCCGGAAGGGATGACCGTCAACCGCAGCCGCCCTAGCTCCAGGCCCTCGGCGTGCTCGGTCACGACGCGGTGCGCCTCCGGTGGGAGGCCGGCGCCGTAGACCGCGTCAAGGCTGGTCTCCAGTCGCTCCAGGTGGGCCGCGGGCTCCACGGCCTCACCGCGGACGACGAGCATCGTCTCGAAGACCCCCAGGGCGGGGTCGGGGCGGGTAGCGGGGGTCATAGGGGGCATATTCTGCTCTTCGGCTCCACCGGGCGATGCGCACGCTGCTGATCGACAACTACGACTCCTTCACCTACAACCTCTTCCAGTTGCTGGCGGAGGTCAATGGGAGCGAGCCGATCGTCGTCCGCAACGACGCTGCCAGCTGGCCGGAGCTGGAGCGGCTGGAGTTCGACAACGTCGTCATCTCGCCGGGTCCCGGGCGCCCCGACCGGGCCGCCGACTTCGGCGTCTGCGCCGAGGCGATCCGCTCCTGCGAGAAACCCCTACTTGGAGTCTGCCTCGGTCTGCAGGGGATCGGCTGGCTGGAGGGTGGCCGGGTTGAGCCGGCGCCGGAACCGATGCACGGCCGCGTGGTCGCCATCGAGCACGAGGGCACAGGTCTCTTCGCCGGGATCCCGAGCCCGTTCCAAGCGACCCGCTACCACTCGCTGGCGCTGGCGTCCCCGCTCCCCTCCGCATTGCGCGAGACAGCCACCTGCGACGGAGTCCCGATGGCGGCCGAACACCGCACCCGCCCCCAATGGGGCGTCCAGTTCCACCCCGAGTCGATCGCCACCGAGCACGGCAAGCAGCTCCTCGCGAACTTCCGCGACCTGACGCCGCAACCGATCAAGGATCCCAGTGTCGCTTTTGTGTCGCATAGGGCAACAAAAGCGACACTGGATTCTTCGACCAAGGTGGCGGTTCGTCGAATCGACGCGCTTCCAGACCCCGAGGCTGCCTTCGTCTCTATATATGGAGCAAGCGATCACGCGTTTTGGCTCGACAGCAGCCGCCCCGGCCCTCGCGCGCGTTTTTCCTTCATGGGAGACGCGAGCGGTCCGCTCGCCGAAGTACTCCTTCACGACGCCCGCGAGGGCGAGCCGCTGCTTCACCGCCTTCGGCGTCGCCTGACCCAGCTCCGACCCGCCGAATCGCTCGACCTCCCCTTCGAGTTCGACTGCGGCTACGTCGGTTACCTCGGCTACGAGCTCAAGTCCGAGTGCGGCCATGCCCCCGGGCATCCAACCGAGCACCCCGACGCCGCCCTCATCTTCAGCGACCGCCTGATCGCCTTCGACCACGAGGAGGAAGTCACTTTCCTTCTGTGCCTGCACGAGCTGGGTGGGGAGGAGGTGGCCAAGGATTGGCTGGGCGCCACGGAATCTCATCTCCTCGCCATCGCGGCCGGGAGAGAGCCAGAATCAGGTCCTACTTGCAATGTGGGACCTGATTCCGGCTCTCTCCCAAGCGCGCTCTCCTCTACCCGGTCTCACGAGCAGTACCTGGCGGATGTCGAGACTGCGATCGATTACCTTCGCGAAGGCGACAGCTACGAGATTTGCCTGACGAACCAGATCAGCGCCGAGGTCGACGCCGACCCTCTCGACCTCTACCGCCGGCTGCGCCGCGCCAATCCAGCGCCCTTCGCCGCCTACCTCCGCTTCGGCGACCGCGCCGTCCTCAGCTCTTCCCCCGAGCGCTTCCTCAGCGTCAGCCGTGACGGCGAGGCCGAAGTGCGGCCGATCAAGGGCACCAGCCGCCGCGGCGCCACACCCGATGAGGACGCCTCACTGGCCGCCGACCTCGCCGCCGACGAGAAGAACCGGGCCGAGAACCTGATGATCGTCGACCTGCTCCGCAACGACCTCGGCGCCGTCTGCGAGGTCGGCAGCGTCGAGGTGCCGGAGATGATGGCCGTCGAGAGCTACGAGACCGTCCACCAGCTCGTCTCCGCCGTCCGCGGGCAGCTGCGGCCCGAGATCTCGGCGCTCGACTGCGTCCGCTCCTGCTTCCCGCCCGGCTCGATGACCGGCGCGCCGAAGCGCCGCACGACCGAGATCCTCGACCGCCTCGAGGGGGGTCCGCGCGGTGTCTACTCCGGCGCAATCGGCTGGCTCGGCCTCGGCGGCGCCGTTGACCTCTCGGTCGCGATCCGCACCATCGTCCTCGCCGGCGGCGAGGCGACGGTCGGGGCCGGCGGGGCGATCGTCCTCGGGTCGGACCCAGAGCGCGAGTATGAGGAGATGCTGCTCAAGGCCGCCGCGGCGCTGCGCGCCATCGACCCCGGAACCGACCCCGCGTCGATATCCTTGGCTTTCCAGAGCGCCGCCGCACCCGCGTTGCCGCGCTGATTTCCGCCCTTCCAACTACCTGAAGCAGGAGCCATGGCCGTAGACACCGCTGCGTATCGCGAAATGACCGACGAGCAGGAAGCGATCATCGAAATGGTCCGCCAGTTCGCCGACGAGCAGATCATCCCCAACGCCGAGCACTACGACCACGAGGACTCCTTCCCGGAGCCGATCGTCGAGCAGATGAAGGAGCTCGGCCTCTTCGGGGTCACGATCCCCGAGGAGTACGGCGGCATGGGGCTCGACCTGACCACCTACGCGATGATCGTCGAAGAGCTCAGCCGCGGCTGGATCTCGATCTCCGGCGTCGTCAACACCCACTTCATCGGTTCCTACCTGCTGATGAAGTTCGGCACCGACGAGCAGAAGGAGTACTTCCTGCCGAAGATGGCGACCGGCGAGATCCGCGCCGCCTTCTCGCTCTCCGAGCCCGAGGTCGGCTCCGACGTCCAGGGCATCAAGGCCACCGCCAAGAAGGGCGACGACGGCAACTGGGAGCTGAACGGGCAGAAGATGTGGGTCACCAACGGCCTCGGCTCCAGCGTCGTCTTCGTGCTGATGAAGAACGACACCAAGGCTGACCCGCCTTACAAGGGGATGACCTGCTTCATCACCGAGAAGGAGGCCTGGAAGGAAACCGGCGAGGGCGACTACAAGGGCCTCAACGTCCCGCCCAAGATCAAGAAGATGGGCTACAAGGGCGTCGAGTCGACCGAGCTCGTCTACGACGGCTACAAGTGCCCGCCGGAGCGCATCCTCGGCGGCGAGGAGGCCGGTCTAGGCCAGGGCTTCGTGCAAATGATGGACGCGCTGGAGGTTGGGCGGGTCAACGTCGCCGCCCGCGGCGTCGGCATCGGCCAGCGCGCCCTGGAGCTGGCCCTGCGCTACAGCCAGGAACGGAAAACCTTCGGCAAGACGATCTCCAACCACCAGGCGATCCAGTTCAAGCTCGCCGACATGGCGACCCAGCTGGAGGCCGCCCGCCTCGTCACCCGCAAAGCGGCGCGGATGAAGGACGCCGGCGAGCGCTCGGACCTGGAGGCGGGAATGGCGAAGCTCTTGGCCTCGGAGTGCGGCAAGTACTGCGTCGAAGAAAGCTTCCGCATCCACGGCGGCTACGGCTACTCGAAGGAGTACGAGATCGAGCGGCTCTACCGCGACGCGCCGCTATTGCTGATCGGCGAGGGAACCTCGGAGATTCAGCGGATGGTGATCGGCAAGAAGCTGCTGCAGCGCCACAAGATCTAGCCAGGACGCTGCAAACCGGCGCCTGGCGGCGTCCTCGGAAGGCCGGCTAGGTCACGCACATTTCAGTGCGCTCCCGTCGCCGGCCTTCCTGCGTCCTTGCCAGGCTTGGTTTTCGCGCCCTGGTCAGTTAGGACCCGGTACGAGTCCGGGTCTGGCCTTGGGTGCCGGTGTGGGTGTCGTTGTCCATGGTGGTGCCTCGGGTGTCGGCGCCGGCACGGCTGGTGTCATCGGTGCCGAGTTTCGTGTTGGTGTCGTTGTCGTCCGTGGTGCCACGGGTCGAGGCGCCGTTGAGGCTGGTGTCGTCCGTGGCGGCCTGGGCGCCGGTCCGCGTGTGGGTGCCAGTGCCGCTGTCGTCGTCATCGCCGTCGCCCGAGCCCGAGCTGTCGTCGTCATCGCCGCCGCCGGGACCGCTGTTGCCGTCCTTGGCCAGCGCTGCCGGCGGATCGGCGATCACGCCGCTGGCGTAGGCGGCGAGGAAGAGCGGGGTCAAGCCGACGACGAGGAACGCGAGAAAGATCGCGCCCGATTTGCGCGCTGCCGAGACCCCGCCGGGGGTGAGCGCGTCGTCTGCCTGAAGGTCGCCGAACACCCTTGCGGCGGCCGGCACTCGGCCGCTGCTGTTCGATCGCTTAGACATGGTTCTTGCCTCCTGGTCGTGTTCGATTGCCGCTACCGGTTGTCTATGCCTAGAACCCGGAAGCGGGACGAAGATCACGTGCTTTTGGAGCGGATTTCCTTACTGGCCGAGGGCGCCGCGGCGGGAGAGAGTCATCTTCCGCGGCAGCTCGGCGACGAGCGGCTGCAGGCGCTCGACCAGCTCGGCGCAGCTGGGGCGCTTAGCGGGATCGCGCTCGAGCGTCTGAAGGAGCAACGCCGAGAGTTCCTCGGGAAGCCAGTCTGGCAACGGCAGCGGGTCCTCGACCAGCTGCGGGAAGCGCTCCGCGCCCCCGTCGCCCGAGCCGCGCGGGAACGGCTTCTCGCCGCTGACGGCGTGGAAGAGGGTCGCGCCCAGGCCCCAGACGTCGGTCGCCGGCCCGATCGGCGCCCCGGCCGCCTCGCGGGGGAGGCACTGCTCGGGCGCCATGTAGGGGTCGGTGCCGAGTGGGCCGTCGGTGCGGCCGGCGCGCTCCAGGGTGCGGGCGATGCTGAGGTCGAGCAGGCGCGGCGGCAGGCCCATGACAATGTTGTCCGGCTTGACGTCGAGATGGACGTAACCCGCCTGCGCCATGTACTGCAGCGCCCCGGCGACGTGGGCCGCCAGCGGCAGCAGCTGCTCCAGCGGGATCGCTCCGTCGCGCCTGATCAGGCGCCGCAGCGAGGGTCCCTCCAGGTGCTCGATCAGGACGTGGGGGCGGGGTCCCTCGAGGACCGCGTCGAAGCTGCGGACCAGGGTGGGGTGGGCGAGGGCGTTCAGTGCCTCCACCTCGCGGCCGAGGTCGCGCAGCGCCTTCTCGTCGGCGGCCTGGTCGGGACGCAAGACCTTGGCGACGCCGAGCGCGTAGAGCCGCTCGTCCCAGACGAGGACCACCTCGTAGCGGTTGCCCCCGCCGATCGGCTTCAGCACGATCCGCCCCGGGTGGAGCTCCTCGCCTTCCTCGAAATCCCAGCTCGCGTAGTCGCCCATCGCTCGTCTAAGGGTAAGAGCACGGGGCGTGGGCTAGCATCACGCGATGGCTTCCACCTCTGAGCTGATCCGCACCGCGGTCGAGCGCTTCCAGGCCGAAGTCCCCGCGCTGCAGAACCTCAAGCTCGTCTTCGGCCTGCAGCTGAAAGCCAAACACGACGTCCAGCTCTACCGGGTCGAGCTGCCGGGTCCGAAGATCGCCAAAGACCTGGCGCAGGACGAGCGGATCCTGGTCGAAGTCGACCGGCCGCAGTTCAACGAGCTGGCCGAGAAAGGGACGCTGAAGAGCTACCGCCGCGCGGCCGAGACCGGCCACATCAAGGCGACCGGCGACTCAAACGTGACCAAGCTGATCGTCCAGGTCGTCGAGAAACAAGAGGAACGCAACCGCCTCAAAAAAGTCCACTGAGAACGAGTGGCGAGTTGTGGCCCCTATAGGGGGTAAAAGTCGCCACTCGCTAGAGGCGGACGAGGTTGTCGGCCTCGATCTCGCGGGTGACGCCGCGGAAGTCGACCACCAGCGGCGCCTTGGCGACCACGTCGGCCCAGTCGACGCCGGGGTGGGCGGTGACGATCGCGGCCAGGTCGCACTCGCGCAGCGACGCCTCGAGCTCGACCGAGGAGAGTCCCTGCTTGGCCAGCTCCGGGACGAAGGCGTCGTGGTAGGAGACCTCGCCGCCGAGCTCCTGCAGGCGGTCGATGATCTTCAGCGCCGGCGATTCGCGGGTGTCGCCGACGCCGCCCTTATAAGCGACGCCGAGGACGAGGATCTTGGAGCCGTTGACCGGCTTGCCGGCGCCGTTCAGCGCCCGCTCGATCCGTTCCACGCAGAAGCCCGGCTGGGCCTGGTTCACTTTCCCGGCCAGCTCGATGAACTCGGGGTAAAAGTCGTGCTGGCGGGCCTTGAAAGCGAGGTAAAAGGGGTCGACCGGAAGGCAGTGGCCGCCCATCCCCGGCCCGGGGTCGAAGCGCATGAAGCCGAACGGCTTCGAGGAGGCCGCCTCGATCACCTCCCAGACGTCGATCTCGAGCCGGTCGCAGAGCTGCGCCAGCTCGTTCACGAGGGCGATGTTGACCGAGCGGAAGATGTTCTCCAGGAGCTTCGCCAGCTCGGCCGCCTCGGGGGTGGAGAGGACGATCACCGTGTCGCAGATCTCTTCGTAGAGCTCGCGGGCCCGCTCGGTCGAGGCCTCGGTGACGCCGCCGACCAGCTTCGGGGTCGTCTTCACGGTGTAGTCGGTGCGGCCCGGGTCGATCCGCTCCGGCGAGAAGGCGAGATGGAAGTCGCTGCCGGCGGTGAGGCCGGAGCCCTCGAGGATCGGCAGCAGGCGGTCGCGGGTGGTCCCGGGGTAGGTGGTCGACTCGAGCACGACCAGCTGTCCGGAGCGCAGCACCTTGGCCAGCGCCTCGGCCGATTCGACCAGGTAGGTGAGGTCGGGCTCGCGCGAATCGCTCAGTGGGGTGGGGACGCAGAGGATCACCGCGTCGCAGGCGGCGAGGTCGGGGTACTCGGTGGTCGCCCGCAGCCGCTCGCCCAGTGGCGCCAGCGTCTCGCTCGGCACGTCCTCGATGTAGCTTTGGCCGGCGTTCAGCGCCTCGACCTTGGTGCGGTCGACGTCGAGGCCGACGACCTCGCAGCCGGCCTCGGCGAAGGCGACGGCCAGCGGCAGGCCCACGTAGCCGAGGCCGATGATCCCGATCTGCATCGCGAGGAGTCTAGATAGAGCCCCCGGACAGGAGCGCCAGATAGCATCCGGCGCCGCCAAACTTCCAAGGAGACGAAAGCGAGCATGACCGAGAGTTACGAGCTGACCACCGACCAGGCCGAGCGCGAGGCGAGCGGCGCCCACAGCTACGGGCGCTACCTCGAGGAGTTCGAGGTCGGGGCCGTCTACAAGCACTGGCCGGCGAAGACCGTGACCGAGGCCGACGACCACCTCTTCTGCCTGATCACGATGAACCACCACCCGCTGCACATCAACGACGTCTACGCCAGCGGCTCCCAGCAGGGCAAAAACGTCGTCGTCGGGCCGCTGGTCTACTCGCTGGCGCTGGGGATGTCCGTCTCCGACATCTCGGGCAAGGCGATCGCCAACCTGGCGACCGAAGAACTGAGCCACCCGAACCCGGTCTTCCACGGCGACACCCTCTTCTGCGAGACCGAGGTGCTCGACGTCAAGCCGTCGAAATCGAAGCCCGACCGCGGCATCGTCAAGGTCCACACCCGGGTCCTGAACCAGGACGGCGTCCTCGTCGCCGAGTTCAAGCGGCTGGTGCTGGTCCCGAAGAAGAACCCCGGCGAGTCGCCCGAAGCGGCTGCCGACAACGTCGACTGAGACGCTCAGCCTTCTCGCACGGCTGAGACGGGCAGCGACTCGACGGTCCGCGTGCCCTGCGGGCCGTCGGGCGTCAGGCCGGGGCAGTAGCTGCCCATCAGCACGTAGATCCTGCCGTCGACCGTGGCCGCGCCCATGCCGCGCCGCTCGACCTCGAGGTCGGGGAGCCGCTGCCAGCGATCGGTGCGGGGGTCGAAGGCCCAGGCGCTCGACGTCGCCCAGCCGCCGCCGTCCTCCCAGTGCTGCTGGTCCTCACCGCCGACGATCACGACTTTGCCGGCCGCGGTGGTGACTCCCATGAAGCCGGACCCGAGCGGCATCGGCGGCAGCCGTTCCCACTCTTCGCTGACCGGGTCATAGCGGTCGAACTCGTCGGAGGGCGGCGTGTCGTTGTTGGTGTCGAGCAGGCCGGCGCGACCGCCCGCGACGTACACCTTGCCGCCGAGGCCGACCGCGACGGTGTGGTGGCGGGGGACCGGCATGTCGGGACCGGTCTCCCAGGTTTCGTCCTCGAAGTCGAAGATTTCGAGCCGGCCGTAGGCGCTGCCCTCGAGGCTGACGCCGAAGGTCTGCGGCGCGCCGCCAGCGATGTAGAGCTTGTCGCCGACGACTGCGGTCCCGGCCCCGCCGCGCGGTAGGCCCATCGGTGGCAGCTCGTCCCAGCGATCGGCCTGCGGGTCGTAGCGCCAGAGGCCGTCGGTCGGGACGTCCCCGTCCAGGTAGCCGCCGGTCAGGTAGAGGTCGCCGCGGTAGGCGACGGGCTGGGTGTGGTTGAGGCCGACCGGCGACCGCGTCGGTTCGCTCCAGCGCCCGGTGCGGGTGTCGAAGGCGAGGACGGTGTGGAGGTTGCCCGGCTTTTCGCCGTTGGTGGCGTAGATCACCGGCCCGATCGCCACGGCGCCGCCCTCGACCGGCGCCCGCGGGGCCGGCGGCTCGAAGCGCCAGCGGGGGCTGTCTGGCGGTGGCGGCGAGGCCGGGCTCTTGCGGTACATGCCGAGCTCGCAGGGCGGGTAGCCCGACTCCTCCTCGAATCCGAGCGTCTCCCTCCAGTCGCCTGGGAGGTTGATCGGACCGGAGGCGACCAGCACCCCCAGGGCGAAGACGACACACATCGCGCCCAGCAGGACCTTGAGAAGCCGGTGCTGAGCGCCCCGCATCCGTGCAGTATCGCGCTTAGGAGTCGCGCACCATCGAGATCGGCAGCGACTCGACGGTGTGGGTGGTGACCGGGCCGGCCGGCTTCAGGCCGGGGCAGATGGTGCCGGTGATCGCGTAGATGCGGCCGCCGGCGGTCGCCGCGGTGAAGGCGTGGCGCTCGACGTGCAGGTCCGGCAGGCGGGTCCAGCGCTCGGTGCGGGGGTCGTAGGCCCAGGCCATCGGCGAGACGAATCCACCGCCGTCTTCCCAGTTCTGCTCGTCGTCGCCGCCGATCGCCACGACCCTGCCGTCGGCGGCCACGACCGCAAGCGAGGAGATTTTCCCCTGCGGCAGGTCGGGCAACCGCGTCCAGCGATCCGTCGCCGGGTCGTAACGGTCGAAGGTCGGGCTGGAGACTTCATCGGCGAAGCGGCCCCCCGCGAGGTAGATCTTGCCGTCGACGAACGCGGCGCCGGTGTGGTGGACGCCGACCGGAGGCGGGGCGGCGACGGTCCAGGTCCGCTGCTCGAAGTCGAAGACTTCGAGGCGCGGGACCGGCGGCTTGGGGTTCCCGGTCACATAAGGGTTGTCGCCGCCGTCGATCACGTAGAGCTTGTCGCCGATCGTCACCGCCGCGCCGCCGCCGCGCGCCAGCCTCATCGGCGGCAGCTTCGACCACTCGCCGGTGGCCGGGTCGTACTGGAAGAAGAGGTCGGTTGCCTCATTGCCGCCCAGGAAGCCGCCGGCGACGTAGAGCTTGCCGTCGTGGGCGGCGACCATCGCGTGATTGAGGCCGACCGGCAGCTTCGACGGCTCCGACCAGCGGCGGGTGCGACTGTCGAAGGCCAGCACGGTGTGCAGGTTCCCCGGGCGGGCGCCGCCGACCACGTAGATCGTGTCGCCGATCGTGGTGCCGCCGCTCTCGACCTGGGCTTTGGGCGCTTCCGGCTCGAACCGCCATTGGCCGGGCGCGGGCGCCGGCGAGGTCAGTGACTTGCGGTAGAGGCCGACGCGGCAGTCCGGGTTCGGGGTCTCCTCCTGGAAGCCGAGCGTCGTCCGCCAGTTGCCTGGCAGGTCGATCACCTCGGCGTAGGCGAGGACCGCGACGCCGAACAGGATCGACATCGCCGCCAGGAGCACGGCCAGGATCTTCATCCCGCCTCCAACGGCGTTCGGCGGGTTTTGTCAGGCCCTACTTCTCGCGGGGTTCCGCGCTAGCTGGTCCGGGCGCGGGCGATGTTGAGGGACTCGACCGTGTGGGTGCCGACCGGGCCGCCCGGCTTCAGGCCGGGGCAGTAGCTGCCGCCGATCGCGTAGACGGTGTCGCCGACCGCGGCGACGCCGCCCCCACGGCGTTCGTACTCCATGTTCGGCAGCCTCGACCAGCGGTTCGTCCGCGGGTCGAACTCCCAGGCGCTGGGGGTGACCCAGCCCTTGCCGTCCTCCCATTCGTCCTGGTCCTCGCCACCGACGACCACCAGCTTGCCGTCGGCCGCGACCAGGCCGGGGGAGGCGACGCCGAGCGGCAGCGGCGGCAGGCTTTTCCACCTTCCGGTGGCCGGGTCGTAGCGTTCGAAGGTGTCGAGCGAGTGGTCGGCCTCGCCGCGGCCGCCGGCGACGTAGAGATCTCCGCCGAGGCTGGCGCCGCCGACGTGATGGCGCGGGCTGGGCATCTCCGGCCCGAGCGACCACTCGCCGCTCTCGAAGTCGTAGATCTGCAGCTCGGGGTAGGGGGCGACCGGCGCGGTGGCGCCGAAGGTCTGCGGGGCGCCGCCGGCGACGTAGAGCTTGCCGCCGATCGCCACCACCGCGCCGCCCGCGGTCGGTTGCGGCAGCGGCGCCAGCTTCGCCCACTCCTTCGTCGCCGGGTCGTACTCCCAGAAGTTCCCGGTCGGGTCCTCGCCGTCGAGGTAGCCGCCCGCCAGGTAGAGCTTGCCGTCGCGGGTCGCCGCCTGGACGTGGTTGAGCCCGGTCGGCAGCTGGGTCGGGTCGCTGAACTTCTTCGTCCCCGTGTCGTAGGCGACGACCCGGTGCAGGTTGCCGGGGGCGAGCCGCCGACGACGTAGATCGTCTCGCCGATGTCGATCGCGCTGGCCTCGATCTGGTTGCGCGGCGTTTCCGGTTCTAGGCGCCAGCCGCCCGCCGGGGCCGGGGGCGAGGCCGGGTCGTTGAGGTAGATGCCGACGCGGCAGTCCGGGTTCGGGGTCTCCTCCTGGAAGCCGAGCGTCGTCCGCCAGTTGCCTGGGAGGTTGACGACGTTCGCCGCGGCGAGGACGCCGGCGACGAAGACGATCGTCATTGCGACGCCGAGGGCGCCTAGAGCCTTTATTCCTTTGTGCATCGACTGGTGTGAAGCGACTGGTGAACCGCGTTGGGCGGATTGTATGCAGGGAATGGCCCTGCACTGGTTGAATCAGGCGCCGATGGCAGCTTCCGAGACCCAGGCCCCGATCCCCGTCTTCGACGTCCAGCTCTCCGAGAGGCACGTCGAGGCCGTGGCCGCGACGCTGCGCTCCGGCTGGCTGACGCTGGGGCCGCGGACCCAGGAGTTCGAGGCCGAGTTCGCCGAGCACATCGGCGCCCCGCACGCGATCGCCGTCTCCAGTTGCACCTCGGCCCTGCACCTCGCCTACCTGGCGGCCGGGATCGGACCGGGGGACGAGGTCATCGTCCCCGGCATCACCTTCGTCGCCTCGGCGGCGGCGGTCCGCTACTGCGGCGGCACCCCGGTGCTGGCGGAGGTTGCCGGCCAGCACGACCTGGGGCTCGACCCGGAGGACGTGGCGGCGAAGATCGGGCCGAAGACCAAGGCGGTCTGCGCGGTCCACTACGGCGGCTACGCGGCGCCGCTGGAGCCGCTGCGCGAGCTCTGCGAGCAGCACGGGCTGGCGCTGATCGAGGACGCCGCCCACAGCCCCGAGGCGACGCCGGTCGGCGACGACCGCAAACTCGGCACGATCGGCCTGGCGGGCACCTTCAGCTTCTTCTCGAACAAGATCCTCAGCTGCGGCGAGGGCGGCTTGCTGGCGACCCATAGCGACGAGGTCGCCGAGCTGGCGCGGAGCCGCCGCTCGCACGCGATGACCTCGGGGACCTGGGACCGCCACCGCGGCCACGCGATGGGCTACGACGTGGTCAACGTCGGCTACAACTACCGCATGGACGAGCCGCGGGCGGCGCTGCTCTCGGCCCGGCTGCCGGACCTGGCCGCCGACATCGCCCAGCGGCGGGCGCTGACCCATCGCTACCGCGAGCTGCTCGGCGAGGTAGAGGGGCTCGTGCTCCCTTACAAGGACGAAGAGGTGGACGTCAGCTCCTGCTACGTGATGCCGGTGATGCTCGAGAACCCCGAGCTGCGCGACCCGGTGCGCAAACTGCTCTCCGAGAACCACAAGGTCCAGACCAGCGTCCTCTATCCCTCGATCAACGAATTCACCGCCTACGGCGCGGGGGAGAAGGAGCTGCCGCGCTGCGAACTGGCAGCGAGGACCCAGCTGACCCTGCCGCTGTATCCGCACCTGGGCGAGGAGCGCCTGGTGCGGGTGGTCGAGGCGCTCAGGGACAGCTTGAAGGAGGCGGCGGCATGAGGTTGTCGCACTGCCAGTCCGCTCTTCCGCACCTCGCCATCAGCAAGGCGGCCTAGCGGGTCGCCGCGACGGCGGCGAGGAAGTCGGTCCAGTCGGCGGCGATGCCCTGCAGCAGGGCGCAGAGGCGGCGTAGGGAGGCGAAGTCGTCCTCCAGCTCCCAGCCCCAGTGCAGGGTGACCGGCGCCCAGAGGTTGGCCTGCTGGTCGATTAGCGCCTGGACGCCGGTGGCGGCCTCGGCCGAGGTGCCGTAGAGCGGCGCGTAGGAGGGGAGGTAGACCGCGTCGCCCTGCCAGACGGGCGTCGGTTGCCAGCCGAGCAGGCGGACGCTCTCGGGGCCGCCGCAGACGACCTCGAAGCGGTCGGCGAGGAGTGTGTACTGGCCGGCCTCGAAGCGGTTGAAGGGGGGCACGAAGACGGGGGTGGGGAGGTCGAGCCCGTCGAAGATGGCGCGGGCGCCGTCGATCCGGGCGGCGGCCTCGTCGTTGGAGAGACCGCAGAACTCGGAGTGTTGGCGAGGGTTGGCGTGGCGAGTGCGGTGGTCGGCGCCGTGGAGTCCGAAGACGACCCGGTCGCCCGGGAGGGCGGTCATCGTCTCGATCTCGCCGGGGTCGAGCGGGCGGCGATCCTCGATTTCTGGATCGAGGTAGTCGCGCGAGACGCGCGGGGTGATCGCCAGCAGGTAGGGGATTCCGGCCTCGGCGAGGACCGCGTGGAAGCGACGGAACGCCTCGGTCCCGAACTTGCCGTTCGGGTCGTGGGCGCGGGCGTGGGGGAACTCGTCGACCCGGACGAGGACGCGGGGCGGGCCGGGCGCCCCGTCGCCGAGCGCCTCGCGGCGGAAGCGCTGCAGCGGCTCGGCGACGCTGCGGTCCCAGCCGAGCCGGCCGGCCTTCAGCGCGACCGCCTGCCCGAAGCGGAGTGGCTGGCGGGTCGGGAGGCGCGGCGCCAGGCGACGCGGAGCCTTGGCGTCATCGGGCAGCAGGTGCGGCCAGAGGTGCAGGGCGGCGCTGCGTCGCGAGTCGCTCACCCGCGCATGATCCCGCAGCGAGC
>DASUTJ010000037.1:0-4718 GCA_036374655.1 Solirubrobacterales bacterium
ACCGAGGCGGTCAGCGAGTGTGATGCCGGGGTGCCGGCGAAGCCGACGCCGACGCCGATCAGCACGTACCCGAGCCCGACGTGCCAGTACTGGGCGTTCTCGTCCCAGAGCAGCAGCATCACGAGGAAGCCGGCGAGGCAGAAGGCGTAGCCGAGCAGGAGGGTGAAGCGGGCGCCGCGCGCCTCGACGAGTTTCGCCGAGCGGGGCGCGACGAGGACCATCGCCACCGCCGCCGGGATGATCGCCAGGCCGGCGTCGAGGGTCGAGTACTCCAGCACGTTCTGCAGGTACTGCTGGCCGATGAACATCGCCGCCATCAGGGAGCCGAAGACGATGATCCCGGCGCAGGCGGCAACCCAGAAGACCCGCCGGCCGGCGACCTCGAGGTCGAAGAGGGGCGAGGCCGCGCGGCGCTGGCGCAGGACGAAGGCGACGATCGCGGCGAGGGCGGCGATCCCCAGCCCGGCCGCCGCGGCGCCGGCCCCCGGCACCGGCGCGAAGTTGATCGCCAGCACCAGGGCGGCGACCATCAGCACCGAGAGGATGCCGCCGAGGTTGTCGACCCGCTCGTAGGTCTCGTTGACGTGGGCGGGAATGAACCGCCAGGCGAGGTAGAGGGCGACGAGCGCCAGCGGCAGGGTGACGAAGAAGACCGAGTCCCAGTCGAACTGGGTCAGCAGGGCGCCGGAGACGAGCGGCCCGAGCGCCGAGATGCCTCCCCCCAGCGCCGACCAGAGGGCGATCGCTTTGGTCCGCTCCGCCCCGCTCCAGAGCGCGGTGATCAGCGCCAACGTGGTCGGGAAGGCCATCCCGGCGGCGAGCCCGCCGACCAGGCGGGCGCCGAAGAGGACCTCGATCGAGGGCGCGAAGCCGGCGACCAGCGAGGCCGGGATCGCCAGCGCGGTGCCGGCCAGCAGCATCTCCTTGCGGCCGTGGGCGTCGCCGAGCGCGCCGAGGTAGAGGACCGAGGCGGCGAGCCCGAGCGAGTAGCCGACGGCGACGAGGTCGAGCCCGGTCTGGCTGGCGTCGAAGGCCTTGCCGATGTCCGGCAGGGCGACGTTGGCGACCGCGAGGTTGAGGTTGGCGACCGCGGCGACCGAGATCAGCGCCGCCAGCACCAGCCCGGCGCGCGGCGGGGCTGACGAGGTCGACGCGGGCGCCGGCGGGGAGGCGGTCGAATCCATCGATCCAAACCCTATTGGCCCACCCAGCGCGTAGGCTGGCGCTCGTGACCAAGTGGGCGGCACTCGGGGTCCTCGGGGCCGCTCAGTTTCTGATGGTGCTCGATCAGGCGGTGATGAACGTCGCGATCAGCCAGCTGGTCGAGGACTTCGACACCACGGTGACGACGATCCAAGCGGTGATCGCCCTCTACGCGCTGGTGATGGCCGGGCTGATGCTGACCGGCGGCAAGCTCGGCGACATCTTCGGCCGGCGCCGCGTCTTCGCGGTCGGCTGCGTCATCTACGCGATCGGCTCGGGGCTGACCGCCGCCTCGTGGAGCGTCCCCTCGCTGATGTTCGGCTGGTCGATCCTCGAGGGCATCGGCGCCGCGCTGGTCCTGCCGGCGATGGTCGCCCTGGTCGCCGGCACCTACCGCGGCGGCGATCGGGCGGTCGCCTACGGCGTGCTCGGCGGCGTCGCCGGGGCCGGCATCGCCGTCGGGCCGATCCTCGGCGGCTGGGCGACCACCGAGTTCACCTGGCGGATCGTCTTCGTCGGCGAGGTGATCGTCGCGATCGGCATCCTGCTCGGCACGCGAACCCTCCGCGAGCCCGAGCGCGGGGCGAACCGGCCGGCGCTCGACTGGGTCGGCAGCGTCCTCTCGGCGGCGGGCCTCGCGGTCCTCGTCTTCGGCGTTCTGCAGGCGAGCAACTGGGGCTGGCTTGCCCCTCGCAGCTCGCCGATCACCCCCTTCGGCTTCTCGCTGACCCCGTTCGTGATCGCCGCCGGCGGCGTCCTCCTCGCCCTCTTCGTCGGCTGGGAGCGGCGGCGCGAGGAACGAGGGGAGGAACCCCTGGTGCGCCTGGACCTGCTGAAGATCCCGGCGCTGCGCGGCGGCGTCGGCATGCTCCTCGCCCAGAACCTCGTCCTGATGGGGATCTTCTTCACGATCCCGCTCTTCCTGCAGATAGTCCAGGGCCTAGACGCGCTGGAAACCGGGGTGCGGATGCTGCCCGCCTCGGTCGGCCTCTTCGTCAGCGCCATCGTCGGCTCGGCGTTGGCCTCGCGCTTCGCGCCGAAGCCGCTGGTCCGCGCCGGTCTCGTCCTTGTCTTCATCTCCGCACTGATGCTGATGGGGACGATCGAGCCCGAGCTCGACAACACCTCCTTCCTCGTCGCGATGGGCGTGCTCGGCGTCGGCATGGGCCTGGTCGTCTCCCAGCTCGGCAACGTCGTCCAGTCGGCGATCGGCGACGAGCAGCGGAGCGAAGCCGGCGGCCTGCAGAACACCGCCCAGCAGCTCGGCTCCTCGCTCGGCACGGCGCTGCTGGGGGCGATCGTCATCACCGGCCTGATCGCCGCCTTCACCTCCAACATCGCCGACGACCCGCAGGTCTCCGATCGGGTCGAGCAGCAGGTCGAGGTGCAGTTGAGCGCCGGCGCCAGCTTCGTCGCCTCTGATCAGGTCCGCGAAGCCGCGCGGGCCGCCCGCGTGCCCCCGAAAGCCACCGACCAGCTGGTCAGCCACTACGAAGACGCCCAGCTGGAGGCGCTTAAGCTCGCCTTCCTGGTTGCAGCGCTGCTGGTCCTCGCGTCCTTCTGGTCGACCCGGCGGCTGCCGGCGGAGCGGCTAACTACTTGATTTGAGCCGCACGTGCCAGTGCACGGTCGCGGTGGCGACGCGGTTGCCGTCCTTGTCGTGCAGCTCGACTTCGCAGGGGAACTCGACCTTGCCCTCGTCGTCGAGCGTGGCGATCGCCGCGGCGGCGTCGATGCCGAGCTTGGCGGTCGCCGTAATCGCTCCGTGGGCGACCTTTTCGTACTCGATCTCGGCCGACTTGGCTAGCGGGACTACGTCGCCCATGCGGACCGCGAAGGCGCCGACGAAGGCGGCTCCCGAGGCGGTCTCGGCGACGGTGAAGAGCGCCCCGGCGTGCTGGGAGCCGACGTGGTTGTTCAACTCCGCTTTGCGCGGCAGGACGACGGTCGCCTCCCCCGCGCTGACCTCGGTTATCTCCAGATCGAGGTAGGCCGCGAAGGGCACGGCCATCGCCAGCCCTTTGGCAATGGCGTCGAAGTCGACGTTCGGCATTCCGGGGACCCCTGGCATTCGCGCAGCCTACAAAGCTCGCCTAAGCGAAAGCTGAGTCAGCGGCCCTCGAAGGTGGCGTGCCCCGGGCCGCCCTTCTCGAGGAAGGTCTGGACCGCGTTCTGCAGGTCCTCGGTGGCGAAGAGCTCGGCGGCTTCGGTCCGCACGGCTTCGTCAGCGGCGGTCATCCCGCCCTCGCGGAAGCGGCGGAGGATGTGCTTGGTCATCGCGTGGGCCTTGGTCGGCCCGGCCGCCAGCTCCTCGGCCAGCTTCCGCGCCGCGGCGTCGAAGTCCTGGTCCTCGTAGAGCAGGTTGACGACGCCCCAGCGCTCCATCTCCTCGGCGTCGAAGATCCCGCCGGACATGACGAAGTGCCGCGCCCGGCCGCTGCCGGCGCGCTCGGCCAGCCGCTGGGTGCCGCCCATCGACGGCGTCAGCCCCACGACCTTCTCGACCAGCCCGAACTTCGCCTTCGGCGAGGCGACGATCAGGTCGCAGGCAAGCGCGAGCTCGAAGGCCGCGGTCAGGGTCAACGCGTGGGCGGCGAAGACGACCGGCGCCGGCAGCGCCTCGACCTGGTCGATCATCCCCAGCAGCTCGTCCCACAGGGCGCTCCCCTGCTCCGGGGTCAGCCCGGCGAAGACGTGGACGTCGACCCCGCCGGAGACCGCCCGCCCCTCGGCCCGGATCAGCAGCGCCCGCGGCGGCTCGGCGGCGACCGCGTCGACCGCGTCCCGCAGGTCGTCCATCATCCGCTGGTCGAAGAGGTTCAGCGGCGGGCTGTCGAGGGTGATCGTCGCGAGGCCGCTCTCCTCGCGCTCCAGCCTTGCCGCCGCGTCCGCGCTCATATCTCCGGAACCCTATGGACCTCGAACAGGTTGGTGCCCAGTTCCTGGCCGTCGAGCCCAGCGGTGATCGCGACCAGGTCGCCCGGCTCCGCGATCCCGTGCTTAGCGGCCTCCCCGGCGCAGTGGCCGAGCAGGCTGCGCAGCTCGGTCCCGAAGTCGCTCTGCACGGCGGTGATCCCGAACAGGAGGCTGACCCGTCGCACCGTCTCTATATATGGAGAGACTGCCAGCACCGGCACGTCGGGCCGGTGGGCCGAGACGAGCCGCGCAGTGCGGCCGGTGTTGGTCGGCACCACCACCGCCTTGAGGCCGAGCCGGTAGACGGCGCCGACGGCGCTCTGGGCGACCGAGTCGGCGACGTCCTGGGTCGCCTGGTCGGTGCGGGTGTAGAGCCACTGGCGGTAGGGCAGGTCGGGCTCGTTGGCGCGGGCGATCCGGTCCATCACCGCCACCGCCTCGACCGGGTGTTGGCCGACCGCGGTCTCCTCGGAGAGCATCACCGCGTCGGTGCCGTCGTAGATCGCGTTGGCGACGTCGGTCACCTCGGCCCGGGTCGGGCGCCGCGCGGTGACCATCGAGGCCAGCATCTGGGTCGCGGTGATCGCCGGCTTCGAGAC
>DASUTJ010000038.1:0-25978 GCA_036374655.1 Solirubrobacterales bacterium
AAGGCGACGACGTCGCGCCTGCGACGGTCGAGCTGGTGCATGTGTTGGCCAGGGATCCGTCTGTTCTAGCCAGGGTTGCCGAGGTGCCGGTCTCGAGGCTGGCGTTGATTTCGACCGATTCCTGCCAGGTGAGGCCCTCCACCTCGAGCACGGTCGCCGCGGCGTCGCCGGAGGTGAAGGCCAGCAGGGTCATAGCCGCGGTCGCGGCTATGACAAGGGTGTTTAGGCGTCTCACTGTGATTCTCCTTACGTCTCCAACGGCTCGCCAACGCTTAGCAACGGCGCTGGAAGCACAGTTTGTGTCAGCTAGTTGTTACCGCTGTTCTTGTCCTTCACCCCCAGCCCTGTTGGGCTTGTGACGGTGTAGGCGCCTTTCCAGGTCGCGGAAGGCAGCAGGAAGCCGCAGTTGAGAACGGCGTTGATGTCCATTGTCGCGTTGCCGGATTTGACTCCTGTCAGGGTGCCGATGTCGGTGCCCGTACCGGTTTTGCAGTTGACCTCGTTGCCGAAGGGGGTCTTGACTGTCACTTCGGCATTCTCGGAGAACACTGTGCCGTTTGTGGTGCCGGCGATGTGTTTGACGAAGAGCTGCCCTTTGGCGTCAACGGTGACTGTTTCGCTGCAGCTGGCGAAGGTGAGGCTGCTGAGCGCACCTGTCACTTGTTCCCCGGTGAAAGGCGACGACGTCGCGCCTGCGACGGTCGAGCTGGTGCATGTGTTGGCCAGGGATCCGTCTGTTCTAGCCAGGGTTGCCGAGGTGCCGGTCTCGAGGCTGGCGTTGATTTCGACCGATTCGAGCCAATTTTGACCCTCGACCTCGAGTACGGTCGCCGCGGCGTTGCCGGCGGTGAAGGCCGCCAAGGCCATTGCCGCGACGGCGGCGGGTCCGAGAATCTTCAGGTATTTCATCTGCGTCTCTCCTTTGCTTGCCAGCTCCTGCAGAACTGGGTACGCAATAGGTCCTAACGCCTGGAGAAGCGCTAGTCAAGAGCAGTTGTCTAATCAGACGAAAGCCTCCGCTTAATACGGCGGCAGGTCGTCGTACCAGTCGCCGAGCTGCTTGAAGGCTCGCCAGAAGCGCTGCTTGGCGCCCTCTTCGTCTAGAGAGAGGTCGATGTCCGGGACGTAGAGAGCGTCGATGGTGGGGGTGAAGGGCTGGATCTCCCCCTCGCGCTGCTCGATCGCGCGGGAGAGGGGGACGCTGAGCCCGTTGAGGACGCGCAGCGCCGGTTCGCCCATCACCACGACGATCTTCGGCTGGACGATCGCCAGCTCCTCGACCAGGCGGCCGACGCACTCGCCGGCGGCGAGGTCGGGCTCGGGGATCGGGCATTTGGCGCAGAGGGTGCCGTAGACGACGAGCGGATCGATGCCGAGCCGTTTGAAGCTTTTCATCAGCGCGTTGCCGGAGCGACCGTAGAAGGCGACCCCCTCCTCGATCTCCGAGGCCATCGGCGCGTGCTTGAGCATGAAGATGTCGGCTTGAGGATGGCCGGAGCCGAGCACCGGCATCAGCTTGCCGCGCGGGCAGTGCTGGCACTCCTGCACTTCGCGGCTCATCTGGTTGAGCTCGCGGATCGCGCGCTCCAGGTACTTCTCGCGTATCTCGTCGTCGATGCTGCGCACCACGGGCTTCTTTGACGAGGCCGGCGCGGCTCCTTTGCGGCGACCCGCCTGCATCAGGACTTGCTCGCCCGGCGCCCTTCGCCGCGCCGCCGCGGCCGCCCGCCGCGGACCGGTTTCGCGTCCGGCACCCGCCGTTTCGGCGCCTTCGGCCGCCCGGTCGTCTGCAGGAACTTGAGGGTCTGGACGTAGACGAGGTTCTTGTGCTTGCGGGTGATGTCCGCGTCCCGCATCGCCTCGAGGAACTCGGCCGGCCCGTCGAAGTCGTGGATCCGCTGCCGCACGCTGCCGAGCCCCTGGGCGACATGGCTGTCGGAGCCCGCCGCCGGCACGATCCGGTACTTGCGCGCGAACCGCACCGCCTCCTCGTTGAACGAGGTCAGCGCCACCCGCGGGTTGAAGACCTCCAGCAGGTCGATCTCCTCGACGATGTCCAGCAGGTGCTCGTAGTCGGGCACCGAGTGGAAGCGGTCGAACGGGTGCGGCACGTAGACGAGCCCGCCCTGGCGCCGGATCTCGGCGATCGTCTCCGCCATCGTCAGCCCCTTGGGGATCTTCTCCTCGAGGAAGAGGCCGATCACCTCGCCCTGCTCGGCGGTCTTCACCTCCTCGGCGACGATCACCTTGATGTCGCCCAGCTCTTCGGCCAGCTTGCGCGCCTCCAGCGCCCCGGAGACCTCGTTGTGGTCGGTGATCGCGATCGCCCCCAGGCCGCGGTCGCGGGCGGTGTTGATCAGCACGTCGACCGGGGTCGCGCAGTCGCCGGAGTGGTCGGTGTGCATGTGCAGGTCGACCTCGATCAGCGGCCGCTGCGAGATCCGCTCGCGGACCGCCGGGTCCCCGGTCGGGTCGTGCCGCCGCGCCAGCAGCCGCCGGTAAATCGCTTCGAACTCGTCGGCGACCGGTCCCCAATCGGCTGAGCCCTCGTCGGCGACCGCCTCGGCCCCGACCAGCTCGTAGCTGTCCGGGAAGAAGCGCTCGAGCAGCTCCGCGGTCTCCGGCCGGGTCACGGTGCGGGCGTCGATCCGGCCGAAGAAGATCTCGACCAGCGGCCGCGCCACCTGGGTCGTCAGCGTCCGCTCCTGCGGCGCGTGGAAGGTGGCGACGTTGAGCGAGTAGGAATGGCGCAGCGCCGCCGAGGGCGCGCTTGGCGCGAACGGGTCGTGGACGTGGACGATGTCCGGGCCCCGCCCTTTCAGCATCCGTTTGACCGGGTCGCCGGTCGAGATCCGCAGCACCTCGTGACCGCGCCGCTCCAGCTCGTCGGCGACCGCGGTCGCGAACCGGGCCGCCGGGTTGGCCCCGCTGCGGCGGACCGGGAAGGCCTGGGCGATCGAGAGCGGCTCGAAGGTCACTGGAGCAGAATAAGAGCCCGCCGGAGCGGGCTCTTATAAGACTGCGCTAGTTGCGGACGCCTAGGCCGAAGCCGAGCTCGGCGTCTCCGCCGGGGCCCCGGGCAGCGCCTTGCCGCGCTCGTTGGCGACGATGAACTGCTCCGTCTGTTCACGGGCCTCGTCGTCGGGGCGCTGGGTGTGCGGGCTCTTCATCAGGTAGCTGGAGGGCCCGTCGAGCTGACCGGCGACGCCGTTGTTGAGCGCCAGCTTGATCAGCCGCACCGCGTCGATCACGACCCCGGCCGAGTTCGGCGAGTCCCAGACCTCGAGCTTCAGCTCGGCGGTCAGCGGCACGTCGCCGAAGGCGTTGCCCTCGAGCCGGATGTGCGCCCACTTACGGTCGGTCAGCCATGGCACGTAATCCGAAGGCCCGACGTGGACGTTCTCGTCGGGCAGGTCGTGGCCCATGATCGAGGTGACGGCGTTGGTCTTCGAGATCTTCTTCGAGTCCAGCCGCTCGCGCTCGAGCATGTTGAAGAAGTCCATGTTGCCGCCGACGTTGAGCTGGCTGGTCCGCTCCAGCCGCACGCCGCGGTCGTGGAAGAGGCGGGCCAGCGCCCGGTGGACGATCGTCGCTCCGACCTGGCTCTTGATGTCGTCGCCGATGATCGGCAGCCCGGCCTCCTGGAAGCGCTTGTCCCAGTAGTCCTCGCGGGCGATGAAGACCGGCAGGCAGTTGACGAAACCGACGCCGGCGGCCAGCGCCTGCTCGACGTACCACTTGGTCGCCTCCTCGGAGCCGACCGGCAGGTAACAGACGACGACGTCGGCCTTGGTCTCTTTGAGGATCCCGACCACGTCAGCGGTTTCGCCCGGGGCTTTGGTGATCTTCTGTTTCAGGTACTTGCCGAGGCCGTCGTGGGTCATGCCGCGGTGCACCTCGACGCCGAGGTTCGGCACGTCGGCGAACTTGATCGTGTCGTTCTGCCCCGACCAGATCGCCTCGGAAAGGTCTTTGCCGACCTTCTCGGCGTCGATGTCGAAGGCGGCGACGAATTCGACGTCGCGCACGTGGTAGCCGCCGAGGTCGACGTGCATCAGGCCCGGCACTTCGTCGGCCGGATCGGCGTCCTTGTAGTACTGGATGCCCTGGATGAAGCTGTTGGCGCAGTTGCCGACGCCGACGATCGCGACGCGGACCTTCTCGTCCGTGCGGCCGGCGCCGTTGGCGTGGCCGTTTCCGTTCTCACTCATGAAATTCGAAGTCCTCCTGGGATTGCGCTAGGTGGCTGTTCACACCCGGCGGCTTCGCTGGTTACACGTCCCCAGCGCCGCCACCGTCGTCCTTGACGCCGGAGACCTCGCCGGATAGCTCGTTTCGCACATGCCATACCCGCTGGAAAGTCGTGACTATCGTCAAGGCGGCGATCACGTAGACCGCCGGGGCCAGCAGTTCGAAATCGCCGATGCCGGCGCCCTTGGCGAAGATCAAGCCGATCGAAAGTATCACCACGCGGACCGGGCGAGTGGCCAAACCGACCTTGCATTCCACCCCGAGCGCCTCGGCGCGGGCGCGCGTGTAGGAGACCATCAGCGAGAAGAGGACGGCGACCACGCACATCGCGGCGGCGAAATCCTCGCCCTGGGCGGCGAAGTAGCCGGCGACCGCGGCGAGCACGATCCCCTCCTCGATCCGGTCCAGGGTCGAGTCGAGGAAGGCGCCGAACAGGGACCCCTTGCCCGACATCCGCGAGTAGCGCCCGTCCAGCGTGTCCATCACCGAGCCGACGACGAAGGCGACCCCGGCGAGGAAGAAGAGCTCCTGGGTGACGAGGGCGGCGGCGATCAGGTTGCCGACCAGACCCGCCATCGAGATCGCGTTCGGGGTCAGGCGGGACTCGATCAGCCGGTCGCGCGCGTAGGCGCGCAGCTCCTGCCCGTTCCGGGCGCTGCCGCGATTGCTGCGCCGGGGCGGCGCGGAGGGAGGCATCGCAGATGAGGCTATTACGCCTCGGCCTCTTGCGGAGCCGGGGTCCGGAAGGCCCAGGCGTGCGGCCGGGCGCGGGCGAGCTGCCAGGCGATCCCGGCGGCGGTCGCCGCCACCAGCCAGCCCAGCGCGGCGTCGATCCAGTAGTGGTTGGCGGTGACGATCGTCACCCAGGAGACCAGCAGCGGCCAGAAGGCCCACCAGGCTTTCGCCCACCAGTGGCGGCAGACCATCACGCCGCTCGCCCCGATCATCATCGAGAAGGCGCAGTGCATGCTCGGCACCGCCGCGTAGGGGTTGATGAAGATCTTCGCGATCGAGGAGTCGTGGCCGACCTCGGCGAACGCGTTGAGGGTGTCGACGAAGCCGTACTCGGGGAACATCCGCGGCGGCGCGGTCGGGTAGAACGCGTAGCCGATCAGCGCCAGCCCCATCGAGGCGACGAACATGTTGCGGACGAAGTAATAGGACTCGTTGCGGAAGAGGTAGAGCCAGACCAGGAACCCGAGCGCGATCGAGAACTGGGCGTTGAGGTAGATCTGGTTGGCGATATCGATGACGCCCTGCGCGGGCAGGAAGAACGCCTGCAGGCCCGGCTCGAAGAAGGTGCCGGTCGCTTTCTCGAAGTCGATCACCTGCTGGCCGTGGATCATCGCGATCGCTTTGTGGCCGTCGGCGATCCCCCGCACGAAGGTGTAGGCGAGGTCGACCCCGACCAGGATCGCGGCTTGACGCCCGAGGTCTCCCCAGCCCTTGGGGAGCCTCGCGGTGATTGCGGCAAAGGCTTGGGACACGAACCAACGATTGTAGCCCGCGCGTTAACGGCCTCGGGTAGCCAAACGGTGACGATGGCTAGGGTCCCGGCGGTGAGCTGGAAACGGCCGGACAGGCGGCGGGTGCGGGCGATTCGCGACCGGCTGCGGGAGACCTACGGAGTACCGCGGCAAGTGCCGCACCGGAACCCGGTCGGCGAGCTGGTCAAGACGGTCCTCTCCCAGCACACCAACGACCGCAACCGCGACGTCGCCTACGCGGCGCTGCTGGAGCGCTTCCCCAGCTGGGAGGAAGCGCGCGACGCCCCGGTGGGCGAGCTGGAGGAGGCGATCCGGCCCGGCGGCCTGGCGAAGCAGAAGGCGCCGCGGATCCAGGCGATCCTCGAACGGCTCGGCGACCCTCCGGACCTCGACTGGACCGAGACCGCCCCGCGCGAGGAGTCGCTCGAGTTCCTCCTCGATTTGCCCGGCGTCGGCCGCAAAACCGCCGCCTGCGTGCTGATCTTCACCTGGGGCATCCCCGAGATCCCGGTCGACGTCCACGTCCACCGGGTCGGCGGCCGCCTCGGCCTCTTCCCCGCAAAGGCCTCCTTCGAGAAGGCCCACGACGAGATGCTGGCGATCGTGCCGCCGGAGGACGCCTACGAGCTCCACATGAACCTGATCCGGCACGGCCGCGCGGTCTGCCGGCCGAAACCGCGCTGCGGCGAGTGCGCGCTGCGGCGGATGTGCCCCTGGTACCGCGAAAACCGCGCCGGGGTGGTCGGCAGTTAGTATGCGCGCCGCTAAATGAGCAAGCGCACCTTCATCTGGTTCGGGGTCCTGATGGTCTTCCTCGCTGTGGCCATCCCCTATGCCGTCTTCAGCGGCAAGGGCGACGGCGAGAGCGGCGAGATGGAAGTCCCCGCCGGCCTCGAGAACAGCCAGTCCCTCTTCGTCACCAACTGCGGCACCTGCCACGCGCTCTACAGCGCCGGCACCGACGGCAACTACGGGCCGGACCTCGACGAACTACTTGCCCCCTCAGGCCCGCCGGAAGGCGACCCGAAAACGGTCGAAAGCACGATCAAAGCGACCGAAGGCCGCGTCCTCAACGCGATCGAAAAAGGCGTCGACAGCACCACCACCTTGGGCCGGATGCCGGGCGGCATCCTCAACGAAGAGCAGGCCCAGGAAGTCTCCGAATTCGTCGCCCGCACCGCCGGCGAGGGCTGAGGGCAAGGAAGTGGGGGCGGTCGCCCGCCCCCTCTCTCTCTCGTTGCGGTAAGCGCTTCTACTTCTCGAACCGCAGGGCGCTGAAGACCCCGGCGTGGTCGGAGTTCCAGAACCCGTTGACCGGCTGGATGCCGCTCACCGCCGAATCGACCAGGGTCACCGCTTCGGGATCGCGGGTGAGGATGTGGTCGACCTGGTGGTCGAAGTCGGCTTCGCTACCGCCTTTGCCGACTTCCAGCAGGCTGGAGTTGAGGCAGCAGCTGAGCGGGTCGTCGGTGCTGCGGTTGACCATCCCCGCGGCCAGCAGCGTTTCGTAGGCCAGCCGGTCCGCCCCTTCGACCGTGTCGTCGTCGGAGTTGAGGTCGCCGACCAGGACGACCGGCAGGTCGCTGGTCGCCGGCCCGGTCGGGGCCACCAGCTCGGCCGCCTGCGCCTGGCGGATCAGCGGCTGGAACGCCTCCAGGTGGGTGTTGACGAAGCGGAACCAGCCGCTGCCGCGCACCCGGGCGTCAGTCGCCGTCCAACCGCGTTTGATCGTCACCGGCGCGCCGGCCACGGTCACCACGAGGTTGGTGGTGAAGTTGGCCGACTGCGCGTTTTTGGTCTCCACGCCGGCGCCGTGGCGGGCGAGGATCACGTCCCGCATCGTCAGGCGTCCGTTGATGTCGGCGCCGAGCGGACCCGTTTCCGGATTGCCGTCCTCGTCGCCGGGCGCCTCCAGGTCGAACTCGTTCTGGACGACGACGACTTCGTAGCGGTCCGGCCCTTTGTTCAGCTCGGCCAGCAGTTCCGCCAGGTAGTCGTAGCGGACCGTGGTCGCGCTCGGGCCTTTGGTCAGCACTTCGAAGTTGACCGGCGCGGTGCGCCACAGCGCCACCTCCTGCAGCCCGACCAGATCCGGCTTGGCTTTGAGGATCTCGTCTGCGAGGCCTTTGGCCCGAACCGGGAAGTTGTTGGCGGTCACTTCGCGCAGGATCTGGCCGTTGGCGGCGATGAATTCCGGCAGCGTCGGCGCCAGGATCGCCGGCGTCAGGTCCGCCCCCAGGTAGAGGTTGCGGGTCATCACGTTTGCGACGTGACCTTTGCCGTGGTTGCCGTGATGGGCATGGCCTTTGTGGTGACCGTGACCTTTCCCGTGCGCGAGCGCGGCGGCCGGCAACAGCAGGGCGAGGACCAGTACGGCTGCGATTACCGGTGCGAGTAACCGGCGATTCGGTACGGAGCTCAAGTCTTTCCTCCTCTTCGCGATCCGATCGGATCGAGGTCGGTTTCGAGCGCCTCCGAGCCGGGAGCGCCACCCCTTGGGCTACCCGGACCCCCCTTTGCTCCAACAAATATAAGCGAACAGCTTGAGCCGCCCTCAAGGATCTGCCATACTGCCACTTAGATTTTTAGAGCTTGAATCACGAAACCCCTGGAGGTAAGCGGAAAAGTGGCAAAGACGATCGGAATCGACCTCGGCACGACCAACTCCTGTGTCGCGGTGATGGAGGGCGGCGAGCCCTCCGTCCTGGAGAACTCGGAGGGCGGGCGCACCACCCCGTCTGTCGTCGCCTTCACCGAGAGCGGCGAGCGACTGGTCGGCACCGTCGCCAAACGCCAGGCGGTGATGAACCCCGAGAACACGATCTTCTCGATCAAGCGCTTCATGGGCCGCAAGGAGTCCGAAGTCAAAGAGGAGGAGACGATCGTCCCGTACAAGGTCGTCCCCGGCCCCAACGGCGACGTGCGGGTCGAGGTCCGCGGCAAGGACTACAGCCCGCCAGAGATCAGCGCGATGATCCTGCAGAAGCTGAAAGCGGACGCCGAAGCGAAGCTCGGCGAGCCCGTCGACAGCGCGGTGATCACCGTCCCCGCCTACTTCAACGACGACCAGCGGCAGGCGACCAAGGACGCCGGCAAGATCGCCGGCCTCGAGGTCAAGCGGATCATCAACGAGCCGACCGCCGCCTCGCTCGCCTACGGTCTCGACAAAGAGGACTCCGATCACTCGATCCTCGTCTTCGACCTCGGCGGCGGCACCTTCGACGTCTCGGTGCTGGAAATCGGCGACGGCGTCTTCGAGGTGAAGGCGACCGCCGGCGACAACCACCTCGGCGGCGACAACTGGGACAAAGCGATCGTCGAGTGGCTGGTGGCGGAGTTCAAGCGCGACCAGGGCGTCGATCTCTCCCAGGACAAGAACTCGCTGCAGCGCCTCTACGAGGCCGCGGAGAAGGCGAAGATCGAGCTCTCCTCCACCCAGGAGACGCAGATCAACCTGCCGTTCATCACCGCGGTCGAGGGGCAGCCGAAGCACCTCGATCTGAAACTGACCCGTTCGAAGCTGAACGAGCTGACCGGCGACCTGCTCGACCGCGTGGTCGGTCCGGTGAAACAGGCGCTGAAAGACGCCGACACCGAGGTCGACCACGTCGTCCTGGTCGGCGGCATGACCCGCATGCCGGCGGTCCGCGAGAAGGTCAAAGAGCTGACCGGCAAGGACCCGCACCAGGGGGTCAACCCGGACGAGGTCGTCGCCGTCGGCGCCGGGATCCAGGCCGGCGTGCTGGCCGGCGACGTCAAGGACGTGCTGCTGCTCGACGTCACCCCGCTGACCCTCGGGATCGAGACCAAAGGCGGCGTGATGACGAAGCTGATCGAGCGCAACACGACGATCCCGACGAAGAAGTCGGAGGTCTTCTCGACCGCCGACGACAACCAGCCCTCGGTCGAGATCCACGTCCTGCAGGGCGAGCGCGAGATGGCCAGCGGCAACAAGAGCCTGGGCAAATTCCAGCTCACCGGGATCCCACCGGCGCCGCGCGGCATGCCGCAGATCGAGGTCACCTTCGACATCGACGCCAACGGCATCATCAACGTCAGCGCCGAAGACAAAGGCACCGGCAAAGAGCAGAAAATCGAGATCAAATCCGGCTCTGGGCTCTCCGACGAGGAAATCCAGAGCATGGTCTCCGACGCCGAGTCGCACGCCGACGAGGACCGTCAGCAGCGTGAGCTGGCGGAGTCGCGGAACCTTGCCGAGAACGCCGCCTACCAGGCGGAGAAAGCGCTCGACGAGGCCGGCGACAAAGTCGACGAGGCGACCAAGGACGAGGCTCGGGCTGCGGCCAAAGCGGTGCGTGAGACCGTCGAGGCCGGGTCCAAAGAGGAGATCGACTCGAAGCTCGAGGCGCTCAACTCGGCTATGACCAAGGTGTCCGAGCAGCTTTATGCGGCAGCCTCGGCTGAGCAGGCTTCGGCTGACGGGGCTTCCGAGGGCGGGCCTTCCTCTGATGAGGAGGAGGTCGTTGACGCTGAGGTGGTTGACGAGGACGGGAAATGACGGGTCAGGACGAGAGCGCTCGGCCCGCGGGTCCTGTCTCCGATTCCGGGCTCTCCCTACCGGGAGAGTCCTCGGAATCGTCGCCACCCGCGGGAGATGCGGATCAGTCGGAGGCTCAGGCCGTCGAGGCTGATTTCGATCAGCTGCTGGCTGACGCTCAGAAGGAGAAAGAGGAGTACCTCGAACTGGCTCGCAGGACTAAGGCTGACTTCGAGAACTTTCGGAAGCGAGTTGCTGCCGACCTGGAGGCCGCTCAGGTTCGCGGGAAGGTGGCTGTGGCTCGGGAAGTGATTGATGCGGTGGACAACCTGGAGCGGGCGCTGGAGGCTGCCGGGGAGGGCGAGAGCCTTGCTGCCGGCGTTGAGATGGTGCTGGGTGGGTTGCGGGAGACGCTGGGTCGGAACGGGGTCGAGGTGGTCGATCCCAAGGGGGAGAAGTTCGATCCCACCCGGCATGAGGCTCTTTCGACTCAGCCCGTAGAGGACGCGGAGAGCGGCACTGTCGTTGAGGTCTTGCAGAAGGGCTACGTGCTGGGCGAGCAGTTGGTGCGGCCGGCTCGGGTCGTGGTGAGTAGTTAGGAGACGGGTGGCTGACGAGCTCTACAAGACGCTTGGCGTCTCGAAGAAGGCGACCGACGAGGAGATCAAGAAGGCGTACCGGAAGCTGGCCCGGAAATGGCACCCTGACCGCAACCCGGACGACGCCGCCGCGGAGGAGAAGTTCAAGGAGATCTCAGCCGCCTATGACGTCCTCGGCGACCCCGAGAAGCGCAAGGAGTACGACGAGGGCGGCGTCTTCGCCGGCTTCGGCCAGGGCGGCCAGGCGCCGTTCGGCACCGGCCCGGGCGGTTTCGGCGGCTTCGACTTCGGCGACATCCTCGGCGGCATGTTCAACCGCGGTGGCGGCGGCCGGCCGCAGGCCCAGCAGGTGCGCGGCCGCGATCTCGAGACCGAAGTGCAGCTGAGCTTCGACCAGGCGATCAACGGCGCCCAGATCAGCGTCACCGTGCCGAAGTCCAGCCGCTGCGCGACCTGCCACGGCAGCGGCGCCAAACCCGGCACCTCGCCGGTCACCTGCCCGCGCTGCGAAGGCCGCGGCGTCGAGGCGCAGGGACAGGGCTTCTTCTCGATCAGCCAGCCCTGCTCGCAGTGCGGCGGCGCCGGCCAGATCGTCGAGGACCCCTGCCCCACCTGCGGCGGCTCCGGCCTCACCCAGCAGACCAAGCGCTACAAAGTCAACGTCCCCGCCGGGGTCAAGAACGGGACCCGGATCCGGCTCGCCGGCAAAGGTGAGGACGGCCCCCGCGGCGGCCCGCCCGGCGACCTCTACGTCACCACCCGGGTCGCCTCCTCCCCCGTCTTCGAGCGGCGCGAGGACGGCAACCTCGAGGTGACCGTCCCGATCTCGGTGGTCGAGGCGCTGCGCGGCGGCGCGATCGAGGTCCCGACCCTGGATGGCACGAAGAGGATCAAGGTCGCCCCCGGGACCAGGCACGGGGCGATCCAGAGGCTGCGCGGCGAGGGCCCACCGAAGCCGAAAGGCGCGGGCCGCGGCGACATCCGCTACCGGCTCGAGATCGCGATCCCCGACGAGCTGAGCGAGGAGCAGAGCGAGGCGGTCGAGAAGCTGGCCGAGGCCCTCAACGGGTCCGACCCGCGCGCCGAGCTGCTGCGGAAGGCGGGGCGCTGATGGCCACCTACCGGCGCCGGGTCAAGGCGACCTTCAGCGAGGAGCAGGGCGTGTTCATGATCTCGGTCGCGGCCCAACTGGCCGAGATGCACCCGCAGACGCTGCGGATGTACGAGCAGCGCGGCCTGATCGCGCCGAAGCGCTCGCCGAAGAACACCCGCCTCTACTCGCAGCGCGACGTCGAACGGCTGCGCCGAATCCAGCAGATGACCGCCGAAGGGCTGAACCTCGCCGGGGTGGAAACGGTGCTGGCGCTGGAAGCACAGGTGCAGAAGCTGCGCGCCGAAGGGGGAAGGCTGCGGAAGCGGATCGAGGAACTTGAAACCGGACCCAGCCGGCATACGAATAGAGGGAAGAGCTGATGCAGGCAGATCGATTCACGGTGAAATCCCAGGAAGCCGTTGCGGCGGCGCAGTTGCTGGCGTCCACCCGGCGCAACCCCGAGATCGCCCCGGCGCACCTCCTCGTCTCCCTGCTCGAACAGGAGGACGGCCTCGTCGTCCCGATCCTGCAGAAGCTCGGCGCCGACACGGCGGCGATCGCCGCCCGCGCCAACGAGGCGGTGGCGGCGCTGCCGAAGCTGAGCGGCGAGGGCGAAGAGCCGCGGATGTCCTCCAACCTGGCCGCGGTCCTGCGCAAAGCCGAGACCGAGATGGCGACGATGCGCGACGAGTACATCTCGACCGAGCACCTGCTGCTGGCCCTGACCGACTCCACGGTCGCCGAGATCCTGCCCGACCGCGACTCGCTGGAGAAGGCGATCGGCGAGGTCCGCGGGCCGCACCGCGTCACCTCCCCCAACCCCGAGGAGACCTTCCAGGCGCTGGAGAAATTCGGCCGCGACCTGACCGCCGAGGCGGAGAGCGGCAAGCTCGACCCGGTCATCGGCCGCGACGAGGAGATCCGCCGCGTGATCCAGGTCCTCTCCCGCCGGACCAAGAACAACCCGGTGCTGATCGGCGACCCCGGCGTCGGCAAGACCGCCATCGTCGAGGGGCTGGCGCAGCGGATCGTCGCCGGCGACGTGCCCGAGAGCCTGCGCGACCGCAAGGTGATCGCGCTCGACATCGGCTCGCTGCTGGCCGGCTCCAAATACCGCGGCGAGTTCGAGGAGCGGCTGAAAGCGGTCCTGCAGGAGGTCCAGGACGCCGAGGGTCAGATCGTCCTCTTCCTCGACGAGCTCCACACGATCGTCGGCGCCGGCGCCGCCGAAGGCGCGGTCGACGCCGCCAACCTGCTGAAGCCGATGCTGGCCCGCGGCGAGCTGCGCGCGGTCGGCGCCACCACCCTCGACGAGTACCGCAAGCACATCGAGAAAGACGCGGCCCTGGAGCGGCGCTTCCAGCCGGTGCTGGTCGGCGAGCCCGACATGAACGACACGATCGCGATCCTGCGCGGCCTGAAACCGCGCTACGAACAGCACCACGGCGTCCGCATCTCGGACTCGGCCGTGGTCGCCGCGGCGACCCTCTCGGAGCGCTACATCGCCGACCGCTTCCTCCCCGACAAGGCGATCGACCTGATCGACGAGGCCGCCTCGCGGCTGAAGATCGAGATCGACTCGGTGCCGACCGAGATCGACGAGGTCGAGCGGCGGATCCAGCAACTGGAGATCGAGCGCGAGGCGCTGAAGAAGGAGACCGACGATGCCTCGAAGGCGCGGCTCGAGGCGCTGGAAGAGGAGCTGGCCAACCTCCGCGAGGAGGCCTCCGAGCTGCGCACCCGCTGGCAGAACGAGAAGGAGCCGATCGAGGCGATCAAGGGCGCCCGCGAGAAGCTCGAGGATGCCAACCGCGAAGTCGAGCGGGCCGAACGCGAGACCGACCTCGAACGCGCCGCCGAACTGAAATTCGGCGAGATCCCCGACTTGGAGAAGCAGATCTCCGAGCAGGAGGCGCGGCTGGAGGAGCTGCACGCCGGCGGCGGCACGATGCTGGCCGACGAAGTCACCGAAGAGGACGTCGCCGAGGTGGTCGGCAAATGGACCGGGATTCCGGTCAGCCGCCTGATGGAGGGCGAGGTGCAGAAGCTGATCCAGATGGAGGAGCGGCTGCACGACCGGGTGATCGGCCAGGACGAGGCGATCAGCGCCGTCTCCAATGCGCTGCGGCGCTCGCGCGCCGGGCTGTCGGATCCAAACCGGCCGATCGGCAGCTTCCTCTTCCTCGGCCCGACCGGGGTCGGCAAGACCGAGCTGGCGAAGGCACTGGCCGAGTTCATGTTCGACTCCGAGCAGGCGATCGTCCGCCTCGACATGTCCGAGTACATGGAGAAGCACACGGTGGCGCGGCTGATCGGCGCGCCCCCCGGCTACGTCGGCTACGAGGAGGGCGGGCAGCTGACCGAGGCGGTGCGGCGCCGGCCCTACGCGGTGGTGCTGCTGGACGAGATCGAGAAGGCCCACCCCGACGTCTTCAACACGCTGCTGCAGATCATGGACGACGGCCGGCTGACCGACGGCCAGGGCCGCACCGTCAGCTTCACCAACACGGTCCTGATCATGACCTCCAACGTCGGCTCCGACCGGATCGTCGGCGAGCAGGTCGACGAGCAGATCCGGGAGCAGATCGAAGAGGTGCTGGCGGCGACCTTCAAGCCCGAGTTCCTCAACCGGATCGACGACACGGTGATCTTCCACCGGCTCTCGAAGGCAGACATCGGCCGGATCGTCGAGCTGCAGGTCAACCAGCTGGTCGGCCGCGTGCGCGAGAAAGGGATCGAGATCGAGCTGAGCGAGGACGCCCGCACCCTGCTCGGCAACCTCGGCTACGACCCCACCTACGGGGCGCGTCCGCTGAAGCGGGTGATCCAGAAGCAGCTGGTCGACAAGCTGGCGCTGAAGATCCTCGAGGGCGAGTTCGGCGAAGGCGATGTGGTGCGGGTCGACGCCCGCGAGGGCGAGATCGTCTTCGAGCGGGCTGAGACGCCTACTGCAGCGGCTGCCTGACGCTCATATTTCCGAGCTTTCCTGCCGAAACATGAAGGCGTAAAGGTGCTCTTTAATTCACCTGCGACCCTAGGCGTGGGAGAGAGCGACTAAAAGCCGGCAATGAGCGACGACCAGACCCCGATCAATGCGCGCCCGAAGCGGCAGCAACCGGAGGCCCTCGAGGACCTCTCGCTGGCGGTGCGCGACAACTTCGTCTGGCCGCTCGAGGACCACTTCCGCGCGCTCAGCGACGCTGGCCGTGCCATGGTCGCGGGTGGCGCTGTCGTCCTCGCCCTCGGCCTGGCGGTCGGCGGCTACTCGCTGATCTCCTCCGGCGGCGACGAACCGGCGCCCGCCGCCCAGGTCGTCGCGGTGCCGCCGAAGCCCGAGCCCGTCGCCAAGCCGGCGCCGAAGCCCGAGCCGGAGCCGACGCTGCAGGGAGCCGCGCCGGTCTTCGAGGCACCCGCCGAGCAGGACGCTTCGAAGGTCTCCGACTCCCAGCCGCTCGAAGAAGAGGGCGCGACCGCTTCGACCGCCGGCCGCACCGGCAACGCGTCGACCGACACGATCTCCTCCCGGCCCGCGGCACCGGCCGCCGCCAGCGCTTCGGCCTCCAACGCCGTCGACGGTCCACCGGCCGGCCCCGGCGCGATCGCCGTCGCCCGCAAGTTTGCCGATGCCTTCGTCGTCTACGAGACCGGCGGCGAGGAGTCGGCGGTCCGCAAGGCCTTCAAGGCGACCGCCGTCCCCGAGGTGACCCAGGCGCTGATGCAGCGGCCCCCGCGCCAGCCGGCAGGCGTCGAGGTGCCGAAGGCGAAAGTCCTCAACGTCGTCCCCGCTCCCTCGCACGATCGCATCTACCCGGTCAGCGTCTCGCTGCTGCGGGTCGGCGCGACCAGCGAGCTGCGACTCGAGATGGAACAGCTGAAAGACAAACAGTGGCGCGTGACCAACGTCCTCGGGTGATGGAGCGCGGGCAGAAGATCAGGGCGGCGATGGCGACCGCGGCGGCGACCGCGGCGCTGGCGGTGCCGGTCGCGGTGGCGCGGGCCGAGGCCGTGACCGACGCGCCGGAGCCGACGCCGGGCGCGAGCCTGGAAGCTCCCTGGGGAACCGGCGAAGCGACGCCCCCGGTCGAGGAAGGCGACGCGCTGACGCCGCCGCCCGCCCCGGCGACGAAGACGCCCCCGTCAAGTGGCGGGGTCGGTCCCGGCCAGGAAGACGAACCGGCGGAAGACGACGAACCCGAAGCCTCCGAAGAAACCGAAACCGGCGCGACCTCGGCGGGACCGCCCCCCGGAGCCTTCGCGATCCCCTCGTTGCCGGCGTCGAGCTGCGCGATCAGCGGCGTGCCGCCGGTCCTGATCCCGATCTACCACAGCGCTTCCGACAAATACGGGCTGGGGCCGCAGGGCCCGGCGATCCTCGCCGCGATCAACGCGATCGAGACCGGCTTCGGCCAGAACCTCGGCCCCTCCTACGCCGGCGCCGAAGGCTGGATGCAGTTCATGCCGGAAACCTGGGCGATGTACGGGGTCGACGCCAACGGCGACGGGGTCAAGGACCCGAACAACCCCGAAGACGCGATCCACGCCGCGGCCCGGTACCTCAGCGCCGCCGGCTTCCCCGCCGACGTCTGGGGCGCGATCTGGGCCTACAACCATGCCGACTGGTACGTCGAAGACGTGCTCGAGCACGCCGGCTGCTACGCCAACGAAGTCGGCACCGACTACGCGACCCTGACCCTCACCCCGCAGATCCAGGTCTTCGAGTGCACCCCGGCGGTCGACTGGAAGAAGCAGATCCCGGAGGAGTACCTGCACGCCTTCGAGGCGGCCGCCGGCCGCTACGAACTCGGCCAGCGCGGCGTCTGGACCCTGGCCGCGATTGCCCGCCTCGAGTCGGACTTCGGCCGCGGGATGGGCAAGAAGCAGCTGCGGACCGAAGGGCCTCTGGGGCTTGACCCCGTCGAGTGGCGCGACTACGCGGTCGACGGCGACAAGGACGGCCACCTGCGCCACGCCGACATCGACGACTCGGCGGCGACGCTGGCGCGGCTGATGTGGTCGCGCGGCGGGATCGACGCCGGCGTCTTCACCCACAACCAGGCCGCCTGGTACGTCGACGCCGTCGCCCGCGAGGCCGAGGTGCTCTCCGGCAAGTGCGCGACGACGACCGAGAGCTGGACCATCGTCCTCCCCGGCGACGTCGCCGCCCAGATCAACTGGCAGAACCTGACGCTCTCCAACGACCTCGAGCTGCGCGACATCCAGGCCGGCCTGCTCGACCAGCGGGTCACCGGGCTGCTGGCGCTGATGACCAAAGACCACCAGATCACGATCTCCTCGCTGCGCTCCGACCACTCGCAGATGACCGCCTCGGGCAACGTCTCCAACCACTTCTACGGCCGCGCGATGGACATCGCCGCCGTCGACGGCGTCTCCTGCACCGACACCTCAACCACCGCCCCGTGCGCCGAGCTCGGCTACGCCCTCGCTCAGCTCCCGGCCCCGTTCCACCCCAGCGAGCTCATCTACTGCTTCGACCTCGACGGCCTCGGCCCGGCCTTCGCGCTGCCGGACCACTGCGACCACATCCACGCCGGCTACTACGCCTACTAGCGCCGCGCCCAAAAGCAGTACGGTTGGGCCGGAGGCCCGATCACGACTGAAGGGGGCGGAGATGCCGACTTATGTGATGCTGACCAACTTGACTGCCGAGGGTGTTCGGACGCTGAAGAACAACCCCGGGCGGGTTGCCGAGGTGAACAGCGAGGTCGAACAGATCGGGGCCAAGGTGGTGGCCCAGTACGCGACTTTGGGGCAGTACGACTTCGTCACGATCGTCGAGGCACCCGACGAGAAGACGATGGCCAAGGTCTCCGTCGAGCTCGGCTCGCGGGGGACGATGACCAGCCAGACCTTGGCGGCGATGCCGGCCGAGGACCTGTCCAGCTCGCTGTAAGCCCGGACCCGCGTTGAAGGCACTGGTAATCGGCGGCGGCGGCCGCGAGCACGCGATCGTGCGGGCGCTGCGGCGCTCGCCCCGGGTCACGGACGTCCTCTGCGCACCGGGCAACGCCGGGATCGCGGCGGATGCCGCCTGCCTGCCCGACGTCGCCGCCGACGACACCGCGGCGATCGTCGCCGCCGCGAAGGAGAACGGCGTCGACCTGGCCGTGATCGGTCCTGAGGCTGGGCTCGTGGCGGGGGCGGTCGACGCGCTCGAGGGATCCGGCATCGCAGCTTTCGGACCGCTCCGCGACGCGGCCGCACTGGAGGGCTCGAAGGCCTTCGCCAAGGAGCTGATGGAGGAGGCGGGCGTGCCGACCGCCGCCCACGTGCTTCTCCGCAGCCGCGAGGAGGCGCTGAAGCAGCTCGCGAACTGCACCTACCCGACCGTGCTCAAGGCCGATGGCCTCGCCGCGGGCAAGGGCGTGATCATCTGCCAGGACGAGGACGAGGCGCGAGCCGCGGTCGAGCTCTTCTTCACCGAGCGGCGCTTCGGCGCGACCACGGTCGTTCTGGAGGACTTCCTCGAGGGGGAGGAGCTCTCGCTGCTGGCAATCTGCGACGGCGAGAACGTCGTCCCGCTGGCCCCGGCCCAGGACTACAAGCGGATCTTCGACGGCGACCAGGGACCCAACACCGGCGGCATGGGCAGCTACTCGCCGGTCCCCGGCTTCGGCGCCGCCGAGGTGGAGGAGATCGTCGATCGCGTCCACCGCCCGGTGGTGGCGACGATGGCCGCCCGCGGCGTCCCGTTTCACGGCGTCCTCTACGCCGGCCTGATGATCGGCCCCGAGGGTCCGAAGGTGCTCGAGTTCAACGCCCGCTTCGGCGACCCCGAGACGCAGGCGGTGCTGCCCCGGATGCGCTCCGACCTGGCCGAGCTGTTCCTCGCCGCCCGCGAGCCGGGCGGCCTGGCCGGGATGTCGGCCGAGTTCGGCGACGACTGGGCGGTGACCGTCGTGCTCGCCTCCGCCGGCTACCCCGAGTCCTCCTCGAAGGGGGACGTGATCCACGGCCTCGAGGAGGCGGCGGCGATCGCCGAGGTGACCCACGCCGGCACCGCCGAGCGCGACGGCGAGATCGTTACCGCCGGTGGGCGGGTACTGAACCTGACGGGCCTTGGAGCGAGCCCCGCCGAGGCGCGCGATCGTGCATACGATGCCGCCAGCCGGATCTCCTTCGAGGGAATGCAGATCCGCAGCGACATCGCCGCCCGCGCCGTCGAGCGCGTCCCCAGCTAATTCAGTTCACCAACCGATTCCAAGAGGAGTGAGATGAGCGAGATCTCAGAGGAGCCGCAGCCGACCGGGACCGCCACGCCCGCAGGGGGCGGACCCGCCGATCCCACCCAGACGGCGACGATGGCGTCCGTCGAGGAAGCCTTCACCGAAATCGAGGTCGACGAGCCCCACGTCGGGATCATCATGGGCTCGAAGAACGACAAGCCGAAGATGGAACCGGCCGGCAAAGCCCTCGAGGAATTGGGCATCCGCTACGAGGTGCGGGTGATGAGCGCCCACCGCGACCCCGAGATGGTCCGCGAGTACTGCCAGAACGCGCGGATGCGCGGCCTCAAGGTGATCATCGCCGGCGCCGGGATGTCGGCGGCGCTGCCGGGCGTAGCCGCCGCCCATACCGACCTGCCGGTGATCGGGGTGCCGATCCTCGGCAAGAGCCTCGGCGGGCTCGACGCGCTGCTCTCGGCGGTGCAGATGCCCCCGGGCATCCCGGTCGCCTGCGTGGCGATCGACGGCGCCAAAAACGCCGGCGTGCTCGCCGGGCGGATAATCAACGCGTGATCCCCCGCTACACCCGCCCCGAGATCGGGGCGGTCTGGACGCCGCAGGCCAAGCTCGAAAGCTGGCTCGAAGTCGAGCTGGCGGCGACCGAGGCCTGGGCGGCGGAGGGTGCGGTGCCGGAGGAGGCGGCGCGCGATGCGCGCGAGAAGGCGGCCTTCACCGTCGAGGCGGTCGACGAGCGCGAGAAGGTGACCGACCACGATGTCGCCGCCTTCGTCGACGTGGTCGCCGCCTCGGTTGGCGAGCACGGCCGCTGGATCCACTACGGCCTCACCTCCTCCGACGTGCTCGACACGGCGCTGGCGGTGCAGCTGGGGAAGGCCGGTGAGATCGTCGTCGCCGGCGCCCGCGGCTATCGCAATGCGCTGGTCGAGCGGGCACTCGAACACCGCGACACGCTCTGCGTCGGCCGCACCCACGGCGTCCACGCCGAGCCGACCACCTTCGGCCTGCGGCTGGCCGGCTTCGCCTTCGAGGCCGACCGCAACCTGCGGCGGCTGGAGGAGGCGTTCGCGCAGCTGCGCTTCGGCAAGCTCTCCGGTGCGGTCGGCACCTACGCCTCGGTCCCGCCGACGGTCGAGGCGCGGGTGATGGAGAAGCTGGGGCTGGAGCGCGAGGACGTCGCCACCCAAGTGATCCCGCGCGACCGCCACGCCTTCCTGTTGGCGGCGATCGCCCTCGCCGGCTCGGGCCTGGAGCGCTTCGCGACCGAGGTCCGCAACCTGCAGAAAACCGAGGTGCGCGAGGTCGAAGAGCCGTTCGCCGCCGGCCAGAAGGGCTCCTCGGCGATGCCACACAAGCGCAACCCGATCCGCACCGAGCGGATCACCGGTCTGGCCCGCGTCCTGCGCGGCTACTCGCAGGCGGGGATGGAGAACGTCGCCCTCTGGCACGAGCGCGATATCTCCCACTCCGGCGCCGAGCGGGTGATCCTCCCGGACGCGACGATCGGCCTCGACTACATGCAGGACCTGGCGACCAAGGTCGCCGCGGGGATGAAGGTCAACGAGGAGCGGATGAAAGAGAACCTCGGCCTCACCTATGGCGCGCTGTTCAGCCAACGAGCGCTTACCGCCCTGGTCGAGTCCGGGATGACCCGTGACGACGCCTACCGCATGGTCCAGGAGAACGCCCAGCGCGCCTGGGACACCCGCACCGAGTTCCGCGACCTGATCGCCGCGGCGGCCCCCGACCTCGACCTCGACGCCGTCTTCGACTACAACGCCTACCTCACCCACCTGCCCGAGATCTTCGAGCGGTTGGAAGCGCTGCAATCCTGAAGCCATGACCGAGCAGCTCGAGGCCGACGTCGCGATTGTGGGCGCCGGCCTCGCCGGGCTGGTCGCGGCACGGCGGCTCGCGGCGGTCGGGCTGCAGCCGCTGGTGCTCGACGCGCGCGATCGGGTTGGCGGCCGCCTCCTCAACGAGGAGATCGGCGACGGCAAGGTCGTCGAGGTGGGCGGCCAGTGGATCGGGCCGACCCAGGACCGGATCGCGGCGCTCGCGAGCGAGCTCGGCGTCACGACCTTCCCGACCTTCAACCAGGGCCGGGACGTGATGGTGATGGGCGGCAAGCGAGCCACCTACAGCGAGCTCGCGAGGCTGCGCCCCGAACTTCTCCGCGATCTCTCGCAGGCGGTCTCGCCCCTGGCGCTGGCCGACTTCGAACAGGCGCGGGTGCGGCTCGACCGGATGGCGAGGCAGGTGCCGCTGGAGGCACCGTGGGACGCGCCGAAGGCGCGGCGCTGGGACGGCCAGACCTTCGCCACCTGGGTGCGGCGGAACCTCCGCACCCGCGCCGGCCGCACGCTGTTCGAGCTGGTGACGGAGGCGGTATGGGCGGCCGAGCCGGCCGACGTCTCGCTCCTCCACGTCCTCTTCTACACGCGCTCGGGCAGCGGCTTCGACAGCCTGATCGGGACCGAAGGGGGCGCCCAGCAGGATCGCTTCCACGGTGGGTCGCAGCGTCTCGCTCTGCTGATGGCCGAGCAGCTCGGCGCGGAGCGGGTTCGCCTCGGCTCTGCCGTTCGCAGGATCGAGCACGGCGGCGACCGGGTGACCGTCCACGCCGATGGCGACGGCGGCGCCGTGAGGGTTCGGGCCAGGCGCGCGATCGTCGCCGTCCCGCCCACCCTCGCCGGCCGGATCGACTACGACCCGATCCTGCCGGCGCTGCGCGACCAGCTGACTCAGCGGATGCCGCAGGGGAGCGTGATCAAGACGATGGCGCTCTACGACGAGCCGTTCTGGCGCCGGGAGGGGCTCTCGGGGCAGGGAACGAGCGACGTCGGCCCGGCGCGGGTTGTCTTCGACAACTCGCCGCCGGACGGCAGCCCGGGCGTCCTCCTCGGGTTCCTCGAGGGACGGTTCGCGCGCCACTGGGCGACCCGGCCGGCGGCGGAGCGGCGCCAGGCGATCCTCGATGGCCACGCGCGCCTATTCGGCCCGCGGGCGGCCAGGCCCACCGGCTTCGTCGAGCGCGTCTGGGCCGACGAGGAGTGGACCCGCGGCTGCTATGGCTGCCTGATGACCACCGGCGGCTGGACCGAATACGGGCGCGCCCTGCGGGAGCCGATCGGGCGCATCCACTGGGCGGGCGCCGAGACCGCCACCGTCTGGAACGGGTACATGGACGGGGCGGTGCAGTCGGGCGAGCGGGCCTGCGAAGAGGTCGCCACCGCGCTCGAAGCCGAGTAGGCTGGCCCGATGATCCTCTACACCTGCGGTCAGAAGACGACGGGGCCCGGCTTTGCCCACCCGTGCGCGAAAGCGGGCAAGGCGCTCGACTCGGCCGGCTACGAGTACGAGATCAAGACCGTCGGTGGCTACCGGCTGATGCCCTGGACCTGGGGAAGCCGCGAAAAGGACCGCGCGGAGATCAAGAAACTCAGTGGCCAGGAGGGAGTCCCGATCCTCGTGCTCGACAACGGCGAGGTGATCTCCGGCTCCGGCACGATCGCCAAGTGGGCGAGGGAGCACCCGCACTCCCCCGCCAAGTCCGGCGGCTGAGCTAGCCCCAGATCCCGTTCGCGATCAGCGCGGCGATTACGCCGCTGGCGCCAACAAGGAGCGTGTGGTTCAGGCGGTCGAGGCGCTCGTTGACTTCGAAGAACTGAGCGTCGACCTTGTCGAAGCGCCGGTTGACCTGGTCAAAGCGGTAGTTCATCTCCTCTTTGGTCGCCGCCTTCTCAAACCCAGCATCCATTCGCCGGCTCTGTTCGTCCATCCGCTCGTCGTTCCAGCTCTCCATGTCCGTCCCCCTCTCCAGAAGTGCCTCCATGGAGAGGAGTGTAGACAAAACCTGTCGGAAATGTTTTGTCAGACCGCGAGTGGCTCGCGGGCCGGCTCGCGTGAGGTGACGATGACCGGGGTGCCGGCTTTCGGCGAGAGGGTGATGTTGCGGCGGCCGGTCGTCTCGGGCTCGGGACTGGCCTTGTGCAGCTCGCAGCGGGTGAGGACCTCGCGGAGGACGACGCGCATCTCGAACTCGGCGAAGGTGGCGCCGATGCAGCGGCGGACGCTGCCGCCGAAGGGGATCCAGGAGTAGGTGTCGGGACCGTCCTCAAGAAAGCGCTCGGGCTTGAAGGCAAACGGCTCGGGATAGATGTCCGGCCGGGTGTGGGTGAGCCAGATCGCCGGGGTCACGTCGGTGCCCTCCGGCAGCGTCATCCCGTGGGCGACCAGCTCCTTCGAGAGGCGGCGCCCGGCCAGCGGGATCACCGGGCGCAGCCGCAGCGACTCGGAGATCGTCGCCCGCAGGTAGTCCTCCTCGCCCGCCGCGAGGGAGTCGCGCAGGCGACCCAGAACCGCCGGGTGGCGCAGCAGCAGGTCGAAGGTCCAGGCAAGCGCCGTCGCGGTCGTCTCGTGGCCGGCCAGCAGCATCGTCATCAGCTGGTCGCGCAGCTCCTGGTCCTCCATCCGCGAGCCATCCTCGAACTCGGCCAGCATCAGCATCGAGAGCATGTCCTCGCGCTCGGCCAGGTCGGGGCGCTCGCGGTGCTCGGCGATCTCGGCGAAGAGCAGCTCGTCGACTTCCCGCAGCTGGGCGTCGAAGTGGGCGAACGGGCCGGGGCCGCCGAAGCGCTGCAGCGCCAGCCCGAGGATCTGCCGCGCGGGGGTCGCGGTTTCCTGCAGGACAGTGGAGAGCGTGTTTCGCAGCCGGTCCAGCCGCGGCCCGCTGGAGACGCCGAAGACGACCTGGAGGATCACCTCCAGGGTCACCGCCTGCATCCGGGCGTGGATCGGGAACTCGGCGTGCAGCGGCCAGGAGTCGATCTCGGTGTCGACGATCTCGGTCATCGTCTCCTCGTAGGAGCGCATCCGCTCGCCGTGGAAGGCCGGCAGCATCAGCCGGCGGCGGCTGAGGTGCTCGGCGCCTTCCTGGATCAGCAGCGATTTCGAGCCGAGGATCGGCTCGAGGACGATGTTGCGCCCAGGCGGCAGCCCGTGGCTCGGCTCGCGGTAGAGCGCCTTGATCGCCTCGGGGTCGGAGATCATGAACATCGGCCGTTCGAAGCCGACGAAACGAACGCCGAAGGCATCGCCGTAGCGGCGGCGGCAGTCCTCCATGAAGGCGACGGGACGAAATCCCCAGCGCATCGTCTGGGAAAGGGGAGTGCGCTTGACCTCGGGCGGGAGTGCCACGGAGAGAAGCATCCCATAGCATCGCCGCCATGCCGACTATCGACGAACTGAAGCTCCTCTCCTCCGGGAAGGTGCGCGAGATCTACGAGTGGGACGACGACCTGCTGATGGTCGCCTCGGACCGCATTTCCACCTACGACGTGGTGATGCCGACGCCGATCCCCGACAAGGGCAAGGTGCTGAACCGGATGTCGGTCTTCTGGTTCGGGCTGACCGAGGACATCGTCCCCAACCACTTCATCTCCGAGGACGTGCCCGAGGAGGTCGCCGAACGGGCGATGCGGGTGCGCAAGCTGGAGATGTACCCGGTGGAGTGCGTCGTCCGCGGCTATCTCTCCGGCTCCGGCTGGAAGGAATACAAGGAGAGCGGCGAAGTCTGCGGGATCGAGCTGCCCTCCGGCCTGGTCGAGTCCGACCAGCTGCCGGAGCCGATCTTCACCCCCTCGACCAAGGCCGAGATCGGCGACCACGACGAGAACGTCGACTTCGACCGCGCCGCCGAGATCGTCGGCGACCGGGCGCTGCTGGAAGAGCTGCGGCGGGTCTCGATCGAGGTCTACAAGCGCGGCTCCCAGCATGCGGCGCAGCGCGGGATCATTCTCGCCGACACCAAGTTCGAGTTCGGTCGCCACGCCGGCGCCGAGGTCGTCCTCGGCGACGAGGTGCTGACCCCCGACTCCTCGCGCTTCTGGCCGGCGGCGAGCTATCAGCCAGGCGCCACTCCCCCGTCCTTCGACAAGCAGTACGTGCGCGACTGGGCCTCGGAGACCGGCTGGGACAAAAAGCCGCCGGCGCCGGAGCTGCCGCCCGACGTGGTCGAGCAGACGCGGGCCAAATACGTCGAGGCCTACGAGCGGATCACCGGCGAGTCGTTCTAGAAGCGCCGCTTCGCGGCATCCGCTTCATACGGCGCAGCCGCAACGATCGTTAGATTGGACCTGTGAAGGCGCGCGTGCTGATCCGCCCCAAGGAGGGCATCCTCGACCCCCAGGGCAAGGCGGTCGAGAAGGCGCTGCCGGCGCTCGGATTCGAGGGCATCGGCCAGGTCCACGTCGGGCGGATGGTCGAGCTCGAGGCCGAGGACCCCGAGCGGCTCGGCGAGCTCTGCGAGAAGCTGCTCGCCAACCCCCTGATCGAGGACTACGAGATCCAGACCCTGTGATCTGGGGCGTCCTCCAGTTCCCCGGGTCCTGCGACGAGCGGGACGCGCTGCACGCCTGCGAGGTCCACGGCGACGGGGCGAAGCTGATCTGGCACGAGAGCCGGGATCTCGACGGGGTCGACGGCGTCGTCGTCCCCGGCGGCTTCTCCTACGGCGACTACCTGCGGGCCGGGGCGATCGCGCGCTTCAGCCCGGCGATGGAGGCGGTCGCCGAGGCGGCCGAGGGCGGCGCTCCCGTGCTCGGGATCTGCAACGGCTTCCAGGTCCTCTGCGAGGCGGGGCTGCTGCCCGGGGCGCTGCTGCGCAACGTCGAGCTGCGCTTCCGCTGCCACCAGGTCGAGCTGATCGAGGAGGGAACGGGAGAGCGGCTCTCGATCCCGGCCAAGCACGGCGAAGGCCGCTACTACGCCCCCGACGAGATGCTCGACGCGATCGAGGCCAACGGGCAGGTCGCCTACCGCTACGCCGACGGCCACAACTCCAACGG
>DASUTJ010000039.1:0-14973 GCA_036374655.1 Solirubrobacterales bacterium
TCTTCTGCGACCTCGAGGGAGCGGAGACCGACACGACCGTCGCCGAGGCGATCTCGGCGCTGCGGACGAAGGCCGCCTCGGTCAGGGTCCTCGGCTCTTATCCGGTCGGCTGAGACACGAAAGATTCCTGCGTAATGAGGAACCAGCGCCGAGATGCCTACAATTTCCGGCAACCATGGCCAGGGTCCTGGTACTCAACGCGACGTATGAGCCGATCAACGTCTGCACGTTGCGACGAGCCGCTGTCCTCTTGCTGAAGGAAAAGGCCGAACTGCTGGAGCAGCGGGACGGCGCCTTGCTGCACTCCGAGCGGATGACGATGGAGCGGCCCGACGTGATCCGCCTCGTCAACTACGTCCGCATCCCGCGCGAGGCCCACCGGCGCAAGATCACCCGCCGCGCCGTCCTCGCCCGCGACTCCTGGACCTGCCAGTACTGCGGCTCGACCAAGTCGGGCCTCACCGTCGACCACGTCATCCCCCGCTCCCGCGGCGGCAAATCGGTCTGGGAGAACATCGTCGCCGCCTGCCCTCCCTGCAACCGGCGCAAGGGCAACCGCCTCCCCCGCGAGATCGAGATGCACCCGGCGAACGTCCCCAAAGCCCCGCCGCCAACCGTCTTCATCCAGGTCGCCAGCCCAAAGATCCCGGCGGCCTGGGAGCAGTACCTACCGCAGGCTGCTTAGTAAGGCGTTACTCGGCGGCGCCGTCGGGTGAGGCCTCGGCCAGTGGCTCTTGGCCGTTGTCCTCGGGAGTCGCTGGGACGTCCTCGGCTTCCTCGGACTCGACCACCAGGGCGACGGCGCTGACGCGGTCGTCGTCCTTGATGTTCATCACCTTGACGCCTTGGGTGGCGCGGCCCATCTGCGAGATGCCGCTGGCGGGGGTGCGCTGGACCATGCCGTTCTGGGAGATGAAGAGGAGGTCCTGGTGCTCGCTGACGATCAGGGCGCCGGCGAGGCCGCCCTTCTTCTCGGTCAGCTTGGCGGTGAGGACGCCTTTCGTGCCGCGGCCCTTGACCGGGTACTCGGAGACCGCGGTGCGCTTGCCGTAGCCGTTCTCGGTGACGACGAAGAGTTCGGTGTCGTTGCGGGCGATGTCCATCGCCAGGACCCGGTTGTCCTTGCCGGAGACGTTCATCCCTTTGACCCCGCTGGTGTCGCGGCCCATCTCCCGCACGTGCTGCTCGGAGAAGCGGGAGGCGTGGCCCGAGTGGGAGACCATGAGGATGTCGTCTTCGCCCGAGGTGAGCCGCACCTGGACCAGCTCGTCGCCGTCCTTGACCTTGATCGCGATGATCCCGTCGGCGCGGATCGGCGTGTTGTAGGCGAGGAACTTGGTTTTCTTCACCAGCCCTTTGGCGGTGGCGAAGGCGAGGTACTTGTTCTCCTTGAAGTCGCGGGTGGGGATCACCGCCATCACCCGCTCGCCCTCGCGCAGCGGCAGCAGGTTGCGCAGCGAGCTGCCTTTCGCGGTCCGCGAGCCCTCCGGCAGCTCGTAGACCTTGAGCCGGTAGACCTTGCCCCGGTTGGTGAAGAAGAGCAGGAAGTCGTGGGTCGAGCAGATGTGGAGATGGGCGATGTAGTCGTCCTCTTTGAGGTTCATCCCCATCACCCCGACACCGCCGCGGTGCTGCTGGCGGTAGGTGGCGAGCGGTAGCCGCTTGACGTACCCGGAAGCGGTCAGGGAGATCACCATCTGCTGGTCGGCGATCATGTCCTCGATCCCGACGTCGCCCTCGAAGTGGACGAGTTCGGTCCGCCGTTCGTCGCCGTAGGCCTCGACGATTTCGGCCAGCTCGTCCTTGACCAGGGCCATGACTTTGGCTTCGTCGCCGAGGATCGCCCGCAGCTCGCCGATCCGCTCCATCAGGTCGGCGTGCTCGGCGCGGACCTTGTCGGCCTCGAGCGCGGTGAGGCGCTGCAGGCGCATGTCGAGGATCGCCTGCGCCTGCTCGCGCGAGAGCTCGAAGCTCTCCATCAATCCGTCGCGGGCGGCGTCGGGGTCGTTCGAGGCGCGGATCAGTTTGATCACCGCGTCGAGGTTGTCGAGCGCCACCAGGAGGCCCTCGAGGATGTGCGCCCGCGCCTCCGCCCGGCGCAGTTCGTACTGGGTCCGGCGAGTGACGACCTCGCGCTGGTGTTCGACGTAGTGCTCGATCAGCTCGCGCAGGCTGAGCGTGCGCGGGACGCCGTCGACCAGGGCGACCATGTTGGCCCCGAACGTCGACTGCATCGCGGTTTTCTTGTAGAGATTGTTGAGGACGACTTTGGCCGGCGGGCCGCCTCGTTTCAACTCGATCACCAGCCGCATCCCGGAGCGTTCGTCGCTCTCGTCGCGGAGGTCGGAGATGCCCTCGAGTTTCTTGTCGCGGGCGAGGTCGGCGATCTTGGTCATCAGGCCGCCTTCGCCGCCCTTCTTGACCATGAAGGGAAGCTCGGTGACGACGATCGCCTCCTTGCCCCCCTTCAACGGCTCGACGTGGGCGCGGGCGCGAACCCGGATGCTGCCGCGACCGGAGGCGTAGGCGTCGCGGATCCCCTCCATGCTCATCATCCCGCCGCCCGGGAAGTCAGGGCCTTTGATGTGCTGCATCAGGCCGGCGAGGTCGATCGCCGGATCCTCGATGTAGGCGGCGACCGCGCCGGCGACCTCGCGCAGGTTGTGCGGCGGGATGTTGGTCGCCATCCCGACCGCGATCCCGGAGGTGCCGTTGACCAGCAGGTTCGGGAAGCGGGCCGGCAGGACCAGCGGCTCCTGGGTCGATTCGTCGTAGTTGGGGCCGAAGTCGACGGTGTCGGCGTCGATGTCCCGCAGCATCTCCGTCGCGAGGCGGCCGAGGCGAGCCTCGGTGTACCGCATGGCGGCGGCCGGATCGTCGTCGATCGAGCCGAAGTTGCCCTGCCCGTCGACCAGCAGGTAGCGCAGGGAGAAGTCCTGCGCCATCCGCACCAGGGTGTCGTAGATCGCCGAGTCGCCGTGGGGGTGGTACTTGCCCATCACCTCGCCGACGATGAAGGCGCACTTGCGGTAGGGACGGGTCGGCTGCAGGCCGATGTCGTGCATCGCGTAGAGCACCCGGCGATGGACCGGCTTGAGTCCGTCGCGGACGTCCGGCAGGGCCCGGCCGACGATTACGCTCATCGCGTAATCGAGGTAGGACGAGCGCATCTCCTGCTCGAGGCCGCGCTCCTCGATGTTCCCGGTCAGGGCGTCGAGGGCCATCAGCTGCCCGCCTCGCCGCATCGGTTCCGTTTAGACGTCAAGGAACTTCACCTCTTTCGCGTGGGTCTCGATGAAGTCGCGGCGTGGGGCGACCTGGTCGCCCATCAGCATCGAGAAGATCGTGTCGGCGGCGGTCGCGTCTTCGAGCGTGACCCGGGCCAGGGTCCGCGAGGCCGGGTCCATCGTCGTCTCGCGCAGCTGCTTGGCGTTCATCTCGCCCAGGCCCTTGAAGCGGGTCAGCTGAACGCCCTGCCGGGCCAGCTCGAGAACGGCCCCGCGCAGCGCCTCGAAGGAGAGCGCCACGTTGCGCCGCTCGCCGCGGCTGACTTCGAACGGTGGTCGCCCGACCTGTTTCAGCAGCGCCGCGTGCACCTCGGCGAACTTGCGGTAGTCGTGATGCGCGAAGAGGGTCGCCGGGAGACGATGGGTCCGGGCCAGCCCGCTCTTCCGCTCGACCGCCTTGACGACGACGAGGTCGTCGCTGCTCTCCAGCACCTCGGTCTCGAACGGCTCGCGCGGATCGCCCCCGCCCTGCAGCAGGTCCCGCGCCGCGGCCACGCTCGTCACCTGTTCGTCGAGCAGGCTCGACTCCTCGAGGAAGCGGACCACTTCGTGGCCGAAGTCGGCCTGCAGCGAGGAGCCCCAGCCCTCGTACTCTTTCGAGCGCCGGATGTAGGACTGCCAGCGGCTGGAGGTCAGCTTGCGCTTCTCGCCGCTCGCGTCGGTCAGCTCGAACTCCTCGATCTTGTCGCGCAGCAGCAGCTCTTCGAGTTCGGACTCGCGCTCGAGGTAGGTCTCCTGGTTCCCCTGTTTGACCCGGTAGAGCGGCGGCTTGGCGATGTACACGTACCCGGCCTCGATCAACTCCTTCATCTGCCGGTAGAGGAAGGTGAGGACCAGAGTGCGGATGTGGGCGCCGTCGACGTCGGCGTCGGTCGCCATCACGATCTTGTGGTAGCGGGCGCCCTCGATGTCGAACTCGTCGTGGACGCCCGTGCCGATCGCGGTGATCAGCGCCTGGATCTCGTTGTTGGCGAGGACCTTGTCGATCCGGCTCTTCTCGACGTTGATGATCTTGCCGCGCAGCGGCAGCACCGCCTGGGTGTTGCGGTCGCGGGCCTGCTTCGCCGAGCCGCCGGCGGAGTCGCCCTCGACCACGAAGATCTCGGCCAGGCTCGGGTCCTTGACCGTGCAGTCGGCGAGCTTGCCGGGCAGGGTCGAGTTCTCCAGCGCCGACTTGCGGGTCAGGTCGCGTGCCTTGCGAGCCGCGGCGCGGGCGCGGGCGGCGTCGATCGTCTTGCTGATGATCCGGCGCGCCTCGGGCGGGTTCTCCTCGAGGAACTCGGCCAGCTTGCGGTTGACGACCTCCTCGACCAGGCCCTTGATCGGCGGGTTGCCGAGTTTGGTCTTGGTCTGGCCCTCGAACTGGGGGTCGTGCAGCTTGACCGAGATGACCGCGGTCAGGCCCTCGCGCACGTCCTCGCCGGCGAGGTTGTCGTCTTTCTCTTTCAGCAGCCCTTTGTTGCGCGCGTAGGCGTTGAGGGTTCGGGTCAGCGCCGCCCGGAAGCCGGACATGTGGGTGCCGCCCTCGTGGGTGTTGATGTTGTTGGCGAAGCTGAAGATCGACTCCTGGTAGGAGGCGTTCCACTGCATCGCGATCTCCACTTCGCCCTCGTCCTTGCTGCCCTCGAAGTAGATCGGCTTGCGGTTCAGCGTCTCTTTGTTGGCGTTGAGGTGGCGGACGAAGTCCTCGATCCCGCCCTCGTACTGGAAGGTGACGCTGTTGGTCTCGCCGCGCTCGTCGACCAGTTCGATCTTCAGGCCGCGGGTCAGGAACGCGGTCTCGCGCAGGCGCTCGGCGAGGGTCTCGAAGTCGAAGCCGATCTCCTCGAAGATCTCGAGGTCGGGGAGGAAGGTGATCTTGGTGCCGTGGTCCTTGGTCGTCTCGCCTTTGACGAGGTCGGTTTGAGGCTTGCCGCGCTCGTAGTCCTGGGACCAGACGTAACCGTCGCGGCTGATCTGAAGGTGCAGGCGCTCGGAGAGAGCGTTGACGACAGAGACGCCGACGCCGTGCAGACCGCCGGAGACCTTGTAGCCGCCGCCGTCCCCGAACTTGCCGCCGGCGTGAAGAACGGTCAGCACGACCTCGGCGGCCGGCCTCCCCTCTTTCTCCATCGTCTCGACCGGGATGCCGCGGCCGTTGTCTTCGACCGTGCAGGCGTTGTCCGGGTGGAGGACGACGCGGACGCTGTCGCAGTGACCGGCAAGCGCCTCGTCGACGGAGTTGTCGACGATCTCGTAGACCAGATGGTGCAGACCGCGCGGACCGGTCGAGCCGATGTACATGCCGGGGCGTTTGCGAACCGCTTCGAGCCCCTCGAGGACGGTGATGTCCTTGGCGCCGTAGCTACCGCCGCTGGCTTTTTTCTCAGGCAATGAGTCCCTTCCGGTTTACACAGAGACAAGCGTCGAACAGAGAAAACCCCGACGCCCGGAGACTCGCTCCACGGTTGGTCGGGGCGTAAATGCGAGTTGCCATAAGAATACCAGTTCGACCTCGCGGACTCGCCGTCGCCGGACACGTTTTTCCCTGCAAATCGCAGAGAATGTGTGACTAGAAACGCTCTGAGTTGACGCGAAACCGCAAAGCTTCGGGAGCCTGGTCCCCCAGCTCCTCCCGCAGCCGCTCCAGCAGGGTCTCCTGCATCAGGTCCAGCTCCTGGGCCCAGACCGCGTCGGCGCACTCGACGGTCAGCGTTCCACCGCGCTCCGCCGAGGGCTGCGCGACCGCCGCCAAGCGCTCCCCGACCGCAGCCGACCAGGCCGTCTGGACCGCGGCCAGAGGGGTTTGCGGGGCCGCCCGCTTCAGCGCCGCCTGGAACGCGTTGGCGGCGGGGCGCGGGGCGCGGCGGCGGCTCACGCGGCGGCGCTTTCTGTCTGCGGCGGCGGCATCCGCACCACCGACCGCCGCGCGGGCTCCGGAACCGACTCCTCGTCGGCGGCGGTGATCAGCACCTGACCGCCGTCGCCGAGCCGATCGACCAGCAGGTCGCGGCGGGTGGGGTCGAGCTCGCTCATCACGTCGTCGAGCAGCAGCAGCGGGGTGACCCGGCGCGCCTCGAGCAGCGCGGCGCGCTCGGCGAAGAGGAGGGCAAGCAGGGACGCGCGCTGCTGCCCCTGCGATCCGAAGCGCCGCAGCGAGCGGCCGGCGGCCAGCAGCTTCAGCTCGTCGAGGTGGGGGCCCCAGGAGCTGCGGCCGAGCCGGATGTCCTGCTCGCGGCGCTGCTCGAGCTCGGCGCGAATCTCCTCGGCCGTCCCGGTTGCGCGGGGCGCGTACTCGAGCGCGGCGTCCTCCAGGCCGAGCTCGGTCGCGGCGGTCGCGAAGGGAGCGGCGAGCTCGGCGATCGCCTCGGTCCGCGCCTCGACCAGAGGCGCCGCGGCCTCGGCTAGACCGGCGTCCCAGATCCGCAGGTCCTCCGGGGATCCGTACCTCGCACTCAGCCGCGAGAGCAGCGCGTTGCGCTGGGCGATCGCCTGGCCGTAGCGCTTGCGCAGCTCCGACCGGGCCGGCCAGCGCGCGGTGATGAAGCCGTCGAGGTGGGCGCGGCGCTCCGCGGGCGGTCCCTTGACCAGGGTCAGCCGGTCGGGTGCGAAGACCGCCACCGGCGGCCGGTTGCGGGCGATCGTCGCCGGCGCGGCGGCTTCGCCGTCGAGCAGGTGCCGGCGGCCTTCGCTGCGGCTGACCGAGGCGAGCAGCTTGTGCTCGATCCCGTCCTCGTCGCGGATCGTCGCTTCCGCCCTGGCGAGGGAGCCGCCGAAGGGGATCAGGTCGCGGCGGTCGGAGGTGCGGAACGAACGGCCGGTGAGGGCGAAGTACAGCGCCTCGACCAGGTTCGTCTTGCCGGTCCCGTTGGGCCCGATGACGCTGACGATCCCCGGTGCCAGCTCGACCCGGACCCGCTCCAGGCTGCGCAGCGGCTTCGCCTCGATCGCGGTGACGAGCACGGCGCGCTCACCCGCCCGGCGCCGGCACGGCTACACGTTGAGGCGGATCGGCATCACCAGGTAACGGAAGTCGTCGCCCTCCACCGGCTCCAGCAGGCCCGGGCGGAGCGGCGAGATCAGCCGCACCATCACCTCGTCCCCGGAGACGCTTTCGATTCCCTCTTTGAGGAACTCGGGGTTGAAGCCGATCTCCAGCGGCTCCCCCTCGAAGGCGGCGGGCATCGTCTCGCGCGCGTCCCCCACGTCCGGCGTCTCCGCCGCCACGGTCAGCTCTCCCGACTCGAACGAGAGCCGCAGCGGCGCGTTGCGCTGGGCCAGCTGGCTGACGCGACGGACGACATCGAGGAATTCCGGCCGCGGCAGCCGCACGTCGTGCTCGAAGGACTCCGGCAGGAGTTGTCGAAAGTTGGGGAACTGCCCGTCGATCAGCCGCGTAGACAGGAGGATCGACCCTGCCACGAAAACCGCCTGGTTGGTGAGCAGCGAGATCGTCGCCTCGCCGGCTCCCTCGGAAGCGAGGACGCGCGCCAGCTCCCGCAGCGCCCGGGCCGGGATGTTGGCCTCAAGCTCGCCGCCGAGCTCGGCCTCCAACTCGGTGCGCTTAACGGCCAGCCGGTAGGAGTCGGTGGCGACCATCGTCATCTCGCGGCCGCTGGCGGTGACGAAGACGCCGGTCAGGACCGGGCGCATGTCGTCGCGGGATGCGGCCCGGGCGACCAGGTCGATGCTCTCTTCCAGCGCCGCGGCCGGGATTCTCAGGCCGGGCTCGGCATCGGGCTGGGGCAACTTCGGGAAGTCCTCGACCGGCAGCACCCGCAGGTGGAAGCTGGAGCCGCCGCTGCGGATCTCGACGTCCTGCTCGGCGGCGCGCAGCTCGATCTCCACGCTCGGGTCGGGGAGGGAACGGGCCACCTCGGCGAAGAGGCGACCGGGCAGAAGCACGGAGCCAGGACTCTCAACACCGGCCTCGAGGGTGGTCTCCAAGCCGAGGTCGAGATCGGTGGCGGCGAGGGTGACGCGGCCGTCCTCGGCATTGAGGAGGACGCCGGAGAGCGCCTGGGTGGCAGCGCGGGTCGAAACCGCCCTGGAGACGATCGAGAGCTTGGAGACGAGGTCTTCGCGTTTGGTCGTGAGCTTCAAGTCAGTCTGCCTCGGATTCTTGCCTTCTTGAGTTGAGTTAGGAGCTGTGGAAAGAAGTTCGGTCGCGGGGAATTCGGCATGCTACTGGGGTTTGCCGGGTGTGGATCGGGCTGTGGAAGGCTGGGGATTCTTGCAGCGCCGGCGGCTGTCAGCGCTCCTCGGTCACAGGGTTGTGGATAGCTCCGCGCAGCTCCTGCACTTTCTCGGCCAGGTCGCCGTCCTCTCCGAGGCTCGCTTCCACCCGCCGCAGGGAATTGAGCACGGTGGTGTGGTCGCGGCCCCCGTAGAGGCGACCGATCTGCGGTAGCGAGAGATCGGTGAGGTCGCGGGTGAGGAAGATCGCCACCTGCCGAGCCCGCAGCGGCGTCGCGGCACGGCTGGAGCCGATCAGCTCGGCGCGGGAGATGCCGAACCCCTCGGCCACCCGCTGCTGGATCTCCTCGACCGAGGTCGGCTGCGAGGGGCGGTGCCGGGGGACGACTTCGGCGATCAGCTCGGAGCTGATCGGCTTCGCCATCAGCGAGGCGTGGGCGAGGACCCGGGTCAACGCCCCTCGCAGCTGCCGCACGTTGGCTTCGATCCGGTTGGCGAGCTCGGTCAGCGCGTCTGAGTCGGCGATCTCGACCCCGGCCTCGGCGACCAGGTGGCGGAGGACGGTGAGGCGGGTGGCGAGGTTGGGCGGCTCGACGGCCACGGTCAGGCCCCACTCGAAGCGATCGCGCAGGCGCGATGCGAGCGTGGAGAGCTCGCTGGGAATGCGGTCGGCGGAGAGCACCAGCTGGCTGCCGGACTCGTAGAGGGCGTTGAAGGTGTGGAAGAACTCCTCCTCGGTCGCCGGCTTGCCCTGCAGGAACTGGACGTCGTCGATGAGGAGGACGTCGATGTCGCGGTAGCGGGCCTTGAACGCCTCGGCGCCGGAGGATCGGAGCGCGGCGACGAACTCGTTGGTGAAGGACTCGGCGGTGGTGTAGCGGACGCTGAGGCCGGAGGCGTTTTCCCGCAGGTAGTTGGCGATCGCCCCCAGCAGGTGGGTCTTGCCCAGACCGGGAGGGCCGTGGAGGAAGAGGGGGTTGTATGCCTCCGACGGCGCCTCGGCGACCGCGAGGGCCGCGCCGTGTGCGAGACGGTTGCCGGGACCGATGACGAAGCGCTCGAAGGTGTAGCTGGGGTTCAACTCGACGTCGTTGGCCGCCACGGCTCCCGGCTCCAGGTCGGCGAAGCTGACCCTCTCCAGGCCGGACTCGGTGTCGCGGAGCGCTTCGGCGATCAGCAGCGAGTAGCGCCGCTCGCTCCAGGCGCGGACGCTCTCCGGGGCGGTGAGGTAGAGGGTGTCGCCCTCGCAGCCGACCACCTCGATCGGCTCGAGCCAGAGCCGGTAGGTCGACTCCGGAACCGATGACTTCAGGCGATCGCGGGCCGCCCGCCAGAGGGCGTCGAGGTCGTGTGGATGGGAGTCATCGGGCACCGGCCGCGCGACCATAGCGCCGTGCCTGAGCGCCCAACCCGGGCCCCTCGCAAATGCCGCAGAAAAGATTTTCGGGCTCGTCCCTATACTTCCGCCGGCAATGAAGCGCACCTACCAGCCCAAGAAGCGGAAGCGGGCAAAGACCCACGGTTTCCGCGCCCGGATGAGCACCCGGGGCGGTCGCGCGATCCTCAAGCGCCGCCGGCGTAAAGGGCGCAAGCGCCTCACTCCGTGAGCTGATGGCGCCCAAACGACGGCGCCTTTCTCGTAGCGGTGAGTTCGACCGCGTCTATCGCGACGGCTCCTCGCACGCGACCAGGTACCTGGTGCTCTACCGGTTCCCCCGCAAGGACGAGGAGCGCGAGGAAGTGAGGCTCGGTGTCTCGGTCAGTCGCAAGGTCGGCGGCGCGGTCGAGCGCAACAAGGTGAAGCGAACCCTGCGCGAGGCTTTCTGGAGCATCGCCGACGACCTGCCCCCCCGCCACGACTTCGTGATCGTCGCCCGGGCCGAGATCAAAGACCTGATCGAGCAGAAGGGGATGGCGGGTGTCGCCGCCAACCTGGAAGAGGCTCTGGCCGGGGGCCGTTCCACGTGAAACGCATCTTCCTCGCCCCGATTCGGGGCTACCAGCGGTGGGTCTCACCCCGCATGCCCCGCCGCTGCCGCTATGAGCCGACCTGCTCGGCCTACACGGTCGAAGCGGTCGAACGCTTCGGGGTGATCCGCGGCTTCCTCCTCGGCTCCTGGCGGATTCTGCGCTGCAATCCCTTCAGTCACGGCGGCTTCGACCCCATCCCCGATAGATTCACGCTCCGCACCGGCCCGGTCCACCCCGCCGAGTGGCACAAGACCCACTGATGACGCCCCTCACCGCCAACATCCTCCAGCCTCTGATCGACCTCGGAAGCTCGGTCCTCGTGTTCTTCCACGACAACGCCGGCCTCTCCTGGGGGATGTCGATCATCGCCCTGACGATCTGCACGCGAGCCGTGCTGCTTCCCCTCACCTACAAACAGCTGAAAGGGATGCGCGCCCTGCAGGCCCTGCAGCCGCAGATGAAGGAGCTGCAGGAGAAATACAAGAACGACAAACAGCGCCTGCAGCAGGAAATGATGCGCTTCTACAAAGAGAACAAAGTCAACCCGCTCGCTTCGTGCCTACCTCTTCTGGCGCAGCTGCCGGTTTTCATCACGCTCTTCTTCGTTCTCAAAAACGAGCTGCCGGCCGACATGGGTTGCCCAGAAGCCGGTCACTGCGCGGCCTACGGAGCCGAATTCTTCTTCATCGACGACCTCACCGCGAAGGCGACCGGGGCCGAACTGATCACCCTAATCGTGCTCTACGTCGGCACCCAGCTGGTCTCCAGCATGGTGATGATGATCACCGCTGACAAAAGCCAGCGGAACCTGATGATGCTGCTGCCCTTCGTCTTCGTTCCCTTCATCCTCAGCTTCCCGGCCGGCCTGATCCTCTACTGGATCACGACCAACATCTGGACCATCGGGCAGCAGCTGGCGATCCAGAAAATCGTGCCGCCGCCGGTCACGGCCACGCCCGAGGGGGTCGCTGCGGTGCAGGCGGCCAAACCGCCTCCTCCGCCGCCGCGCAAGAAGAAGCGCCGCCGCTAACTCCCGCTTCAGCCCTTGGGTCGCTTCTTGGCGATGCCGGGGTTGCGCGGGAGATTGCTTGGCGTCGAGCCCGTCTTGCGGATGACGTGCAGGTGGCGATGCTCGGAGCCGGCGCGGCTCCCCACGTCGAGAATCTGTTCGGGGCGCATAGCTAGTGACTCGGCCGCGTTTGCGAGCTGCTGCTCCTCATCCTCGTCGCGTTTGCCCTTCCAGGCGACGAGGACGCCATTTGGCTTCAGGAGCGGGGATGCGAGCTCGGCCAGGGTCGAGAGGCGGCCTACGGCTCGGGCCGTGACGACCTCGTAGGCATCGGGCCCGTCCCTCGCCGCCAGGTCCTCCGAACGGGTGTTGAGGACGGTGGCGTTGGAGATCTCCGCCGCCTCGATCGCCTGGCGCATGAACTCGCACTTGCGCCCCACCGACTCGATCAGGTCCACCCGCGCCGCGGGAAGTGCGACGGCCAGGGCCAGGCCCGGGAAGCCCGCGCCCGCGCCGACGTCGGCGATGCGCGCCGCCGCGCGCAGGTCGGGGATCTCGAGGCCGGTGAGGCTGTCGACGACGTGCACCCGCCAGGCGCGCTCGTCGACCACCGAGCTGACCGAGGCGCGCTCCTCGGCGAGCAGCGCGAGGACCGTCTCCAGCTTTGCGCGCGCGGCGCCGTCCAGGCTCGCGGCCGGGTCGGCGCTCACTCCGGCAGCAGCGGCGCGACGATCACGCAGCGATTGGGCTCGTCGCCCTCGCTGTAGGTCTCGATGCCGGAGCGCTCTTTCAGCCGTTCGTGGACGACGCGCCTTTCCTGGGCGCTCATCGGGTCCATCTCGATCACGGCCTTGTTGGCCAGGGCCTGCTCCGCAGCGCGATCGGCGCGCCCCTCGAGGGTCTCGCGGCGCCGCGCCCGGTAGCCGGCGGCGTCGACGATCACCCGTTTGCGCTCGCGCAGGCCGCGGAAGGCGGCCTGGTAGCAGAGCAGCTGCAGGGCGTCGATCGTCTGACCGCGTTTGCCGATCAGGAGGCCGTAGTCGTCCTCCCCCTCGATCGTCAGCAGGATCCGCTCGTCGTTCTCGTCGACGACGACGTCGCCATCGAGGTCGAGCTCGTCGAGGACGCCCTCGACCAACTCCTGGGCGCGCTCGGCGGGATCGTCCGGCCAGTCAAAGCTCTCGGGCACGGGCGGGAGGCTATCCGACCGCTTGCAAACGCGCCGGGAGTGCCTTCTCTAGGCTGGACTGCTGATGGGCAAGGTCTATGCCGTGGCGAACCAGAAGGGCGGCGTCGGGAAGACGACGACCGCCGTCAACCTCGCCTCCTGCGCCGCCGCGGAGGGCAATCAGACGCTGCTCGTCGACCTCGACCCGCAGTGCAACGCGACCGTTGCCCTGGGCGGCGGCCGCGATCTCCACCCCTCCTCTTATGACTGCCTCACCGGCGACACTTCGGTCGCCGAGGCGGCCCGTCCCGCCGGCCCGGACAACCTCTGGCTGGTACCGGCCAGCCGCGACCTCGCGGGCGCCGCGGTCGAGCTGCCGCGCATCGAGGGCTCGGAGACCCGCTTGCGCGAGCGCCTCGGGCCGCTGCGGGAGCGCTTCGCAGTCGCCCTGCTCGACTGTCCGCCCGCGCTCGGCCCCGTCAGCGTCAACGCCCTGGTCGCCGCCGACCGTGTCATCGTGCCCGTTCAGGCCGAGTACCTGGCGCTCGAGGGGCTGGTGCAATTCCTGGAAACCTTGGGCCTGATCAGGCGTGAGTTGAACCCTCAACTTGAGGTTTCGGGTTTGCTGATCACCATGCACGACGAGCGCACCCGCCTCGCCCAGGACGTCGAGGCCGAGCTGCGCGACCACTTCGACGGGATGGTCTTCGAGACCGTCATCCCCCGCAGCGTCCGAGTCGCCGAGTCGCCGAGCTATGGTCTGCCGGTGACCGAGCACGCGCCCTCGTCCCACGGTGCCGTCGCCTACCGTGCCCTCTCCAAGGAGCTCGCGAGCCGTGGCTAGCACCCGCCGGGGAATCGGCCGCGGCCTGTCGGCGATCCTCCCCGAAACCGAGGCCACGGCGGCGGGTGAGCTGCGCGAGCTGCCGGTCGAGCTGATCAAGCCGAACCCGTCGCAGCCGCGGACCCACTTCGAGCCCGAGGCGCTCGCGGCTCTCGCCGCCTCGATCGAGGCCAGCGGCGTCGTCCAGCCGCTTCTCGTCCGCCCCCTTCCCGACGGCAGCTACGAGCTGGTCGCCGGCGAGCGGCGCTGGCGCGCCGCCCAGCAGGCGGGTCTGGAGAAGGTCCCGGCCGTGATCCGCGACCAGGCCGAAGCGGAGCGGCTGCAGGCGGCGCTGATCGAGAACATGGTCCGCGAGGACCTCAACCCGGTCGAGGAGGCGAAGGCCTGCGCGGCCCTGGTCGAGGAGCTCGGTCTGACCAAAGAGGAGCTGGCGAAGCGCGTCGGCCGCAGCCGCCCCGCCGTCTCCAACCTGATCCGCATTCTGGAGCTTCCCGACGAGGCGCTGCAGATGCTCGAGTCCGGAGACCTCAGCGAGGGCCACGGCAAGGCCCTCCTCGCCGCTCCGGGCAACGACGTCCGCCGCCGCCTCGCCCGCGACGCCGCCCGCGGCGGCTGGTCGGTCCGCGAAACCGAGGAGAGGGTTCGGCTGGCCAGCCAGCCAAAGGCAAGGCCTAGGCGCGCGACCGCCGATCCCGACGCCCTCGCCGCGCTCCGCGACGCCGCCGAGGCCCTGGAGGAAGCGCTGGGGCAGGAAGTCACCACCCGCGCCAAGGGCGAGGGCATCGTCGCCGAGCTCCAGTTCAACGACGTCCGCGAGGCCCACGCGCTGGCTCGCCGCCTGCGCAAACGCGGCTCCTGACCGCTCCGCGTCCCGTCGCTATCATCGCCGTCCCCGGGCGATTAGCTCAGTTGGTTAGAGCGCGTCTCTGATAAGGACGAGGTCCCTGGTTCGAATCCAGGATCGCCCATCTGTCTCCCCGGGTGAGACGCCCCGGGAGCGGGTAGGAGCCCGACCTATACTTCGGCTTCAACCTCGGTCGGGAGCTCCTTTGCAGCAGATGCAGATCTATGGGGTCAGTTTCGACATGGTCGGCAAGCAGCCGATCGTGTTGCTGAAGACCGTGGACGGGAACCGCTTCCTGCCGATCTGGATCGGGCACCCGGAGGCGGCGGCGATCCTGATGAAGCTGCAGGGGGCGACGACGCCGCGGCCGATGACCCACGACCTGCTCTCCGACATGCTCGACAACCTCGACGCGAAGTGCGAGCGGGTCGCCGTCACCGAGCTGCGCGACAACACCTTCTACGCCTCGATCACGGTCTCGATCAACGGCTCCGAGGTCGAGATCGACTCGCGCCCCTCCGACGCGCTGGCGCTGGCGGTCCGCGTCGCGGCCCCGATCTTCGCGGCCGAGGAGGTGATCGAGGAGTCGGCGATCGAGTTCGAGCACGAGGTCGAGGACACCGAGGAGGTCGTCGACAAATTCAAAGAGTTCCTCGACGAGGTCACGCCCGAAGA
>DASUTJ010000040.1:0-34193 GCA_036374655.1 Solirubrobacterales bacterium
CGCCAGCGACGAGCGAAGGGCAGGCGCCAGCTGTGGGGCGCGATCAGGGCGCCGATCTCCGACGGCCCCCACGAGCCCTGCGGATAGGGCTTCACCGGCGGCGGGTCCTGCAGCAGCGGTTCGGAGACTTCCCAGAGGCGCTCGATCCCCGGCGCGGTGGTGAACAGGGTGCGGTCGCCGATCATCGCGTCGCGGATCAGCCGCTCGTAGGCCTCGACGGTCTCGCCGCGGTAGTCGCTTTCCTCCAGCGAGAACTGCATGCTCGCCTTCTCCAGCACCATCCCCATCCCCGGCCGCTTGCCGTAGAAGGAGAGCGAGACGCGGGAGGACTCGTCGAGGTCGAAGGTGAGATGGTCCGGCCCGTAGCGGCCGACCCGCGAGTGCTGGGGGAACATCGCGTGCGGCGGCTCGCGGAAGGCGATCGAGATGATGCGGGCGCTTTCCTCCATCCGCTTGCCGGTGCGCAGGTAGAAGGGGACGCCGCTCCAGCGCCAGTTGTCGAGTTCGCAGCGCAGAGCGACGAAGGTCTCGGTGCTGGAGTCCTCGACGCCCACTTCGTCGCTGTAGCCCTCGTACTGCCCCCGCACCACGTGGGCGGGGTCGAGCGGCTGCAGGCTGCGGAAGACCTTGTTCTTCTCGTCGGTGATCGGGTCCGGCGCCAGCGCCGTCGGCGGCTCCATCGCGACGAAGGCGAGGATCTGGAACAGGTGGGTGACGACCATGTCGCGGAAGGCGCCCGTCTTCTCGTAGAACTGCGCCCGCGAGCCGACCCCGACCGTCTCCGGCACGTCGATCTGGATGTGGTCGATGTGGTTGCGGTTCCAGATCGGCTCGAAGAGGCCGTTGGCGAAGCGCAGCGCGAGGATGTTCTGCGCCGCCTCTTTGCCGAGGAAGTGGTCGATGCGGAAGACCTGGTCCTCGCCGAGGACTTCGTGGACCATGTGATTGAGCTTGCGGGCGCTGGCCAGGTCGGTCCCGAAAGGCTTCTCCATGATCACCCGCGAGCGCTCCGAGAGCCCGCAGGTCTTCAGCATCTGGATCACGTCGGGTGCGGCTTCGGGGGGCACGCTGAGGTAGTGCAGGATGCGCATCTCCGGCCCCAGGGCTTTTTCGGCCTTGTCGACCGCCTCCTTCAAACCCTCCGGCGCCCGCGAGTGCGGCACGTAGGAGAGCCGGCTGGAGAACTCGTGCCACTCCTCGCCGCCGAATGCGTGGCGGGCATGCTCGCGGCAGGCCTCTTCGGCGATCGCCCGGAAGCGAGCGTCGTTGATGTCCTCCATCGAGACTCCGATGATCCGGAACTCCGGCATCAGTTCCGCCTGGAACAGTCGCAGCAACCCCGGCAGCAGCTTCCTCCGCGCCAGGTCGCCGGTCGCGCCGAAGATGACTATCGCTTGCGGGGGAACGTCCACCAAGACGAGGTTAGCCCCGTCGGGGGGCGGCTAAACAAGCGGAGCGGCGAACAGCTCGCGGTCGAGGCAGCGCAGATCGTCCTCGTCGAAGTAGGGCCGGGTCCAGCCGTCGCCGGTCGAAAGGAACCAATCCGCTTTCCGGGCGGCCTCGCGTTTGGCCGCCGGCGGCTCTGCCACGTCACGGCCGTGTTGCGAGAGGCGATTGAGGAACTGGAAGTGATCGACCAGCGCCAGCGCCTCGAGGGCGAACGCGGTGGCGACGTCGCCGTCCCGGATCTCGATCAGGTTGTCCCCGTTCACCATTTCGCCGGCGAGCGCCAGATTCGACGATCCGCAGTAGACGACGGGATCGTCGCCGTTGAAACCGCAGATCACGAACTTGTGGTGGATCTGGTGGCCGAGGCCGAGGCTCGGCACCTGGTTGAACGGCGGCGGTAGTTTCGTTTTCTTCGGCTTGCCGGTGACGAGCACGCCGGTCTTCCGGTCGGGTTCGTAGAGGGCGATCCCCTCGGGGTCGTCGGACACGCCATAGCTGAAGACACCGTCGTCTTTGTGGATCTCCTGCAGGGCCGGATAGACCGGTCCCGACCCCTCCAGGCCCATCACCGCGAATAGCACGCTCGCCGCCGGGCCTTTGGTGGCGGCCTCGGCGTCTATGCGGGCGACGATCCCGTCCAGCAGCCCGGTCGCAACCTCTTTGCTGTGCGGCGCGAAGGTGATCTTGCGGGGCGGCTTCACCGTTCTCGGCGGCGAGAATTCTTCGGCCGACAACTCCGAGGCGATGAACGGAGCGGCTTCGACCTCGTCGTCCCAGACCTGCTGGAAGAGCTCGGCGTACTTCTCGGCGGTCGATTTGTCGTCGAAGACCAGAACGTGGTTGGAGTTGACGTACAACCCGGTGGCGGAGAAGTTCGTCGCGCCGGTCAGGACCTTCTTCGCCCCGGACGCGTCGGAGACGACCATGACCTTGTCGTGCGCATAGCGCCGGAAGTTCCCGCGTTTGATCGCCGCATCGCCCGTCGCCGCCTGCTCGAACCTTTCCTCGAACCGATCCTCGCGCTTCGGTTTTTTCGCACTGTGGTGCAGGCCCGCGTTGTCGAGGATCACCCGTACCCGCCCCTGCTCGGCAAGCGTGAGGAGCCTTTTCATCAGGTCGGGCTCGCCGAGGTCGTAGGCGAAGAAGTCGAGGCTGAGCTTTTATCGGCGAGGACCTCGTCCAGCAGCGCGAAGATCGCCTTGCGCGCGCTGAACCCGAGCCAGGCGTACTGCTCGGCGTAGGTGAACTCCTCCCCGTCCGGGTTGGTTCCAGCCACGGCCGAGGTGTCGTACAGCAGCTCGGCTCTAAAGGGGGTGACTCGGACTTTGCTCCCGAAACGCCGGGTGTAGGCCTGCGACTGCACGTATCCGCGGGTGAAGGCGAGCTGCAGCGAGCCCTTCTCGAAGCCGTCGACGAGAACCTTCACCGACGCGCTCAACCCGGGGTCGAGCGGCAGCAGCCGTTTGCGGGAGTCGCAGTAGCGCGGCGTGACCGTATAGGTGTAAGTGCCCATGACCGGCTCCAGGCCCTGGTGGTCCATGCCCGGCACGTGCAGCCAGCGGAATTTGTGGAACGGGGCGTTGACGCTCGAGTTCGCCGGCTCGGAGTCGTCCTGCGCGTGCTGGTCGGGGTCTTCGAACTGCAACTGGTTCCACAGGTAGTACTCCCGCCTGCGCGGAGGCTTGCAGGCGATGGTGAAACCGACGAGCCCTTTGCGCCGTTTGGCGGGCAGGTCCCAGGCCAGCAGCGTCTTCGCGTCGCCGCGATAGGCGACGAGGTCGAGAACGTCAGACCGCGAGGTCACAGGCGCCATGCGCGCACCCTACGACCAATACGGGCCAATGCAAGAAATTCATTAAGTAATTAACTGTCAGGTAGCGAAGGGGCGGACTTGTGCTTGGCGATCACGCTTTGCGATGGTCGTAGTGCAAAACGCGCTACACTTGCTCTGTGGCTGCTTCCCATCCGCTATCGCTCCGCCTTGGGACAGATGGGTGGCGCGCTTTGGATGACATCGCCCGCAAGCGCGGGCTTACCCGTGCGGAGGCGGCTCGCCAAGCGATCGCCGAGACGGCTGAGCGTGAGCGGAGGCGGTCCGGGCTCGCCGCGGAGGTTGCCCGGCTCGCAAACGATCCCCTCGACCGAGCCGAGCGGAACCGGGTGATGGCCGACATGGATGCGATCGCAGCCGAGTGGCCTGAGTGACGCGGGGTGACGTCTACCGCATCCGGCTTCCCCGGCGAGGCGGCCATGAGCAGCACGGGGCCCGATATGCCGTGCTGGTCCAGGCGGACGAGCTCCTGGGGCTTTCGACCGTGCTCGTTGCGCCCACCTCTCAAAGTGTGCGGCCGGCGAGCTTCCGGCCCGAGGTCGACATCGCCGGCCAGCGAGCGCGGGTGATGGTCGAGCAGCTGCGCGCCCTCGATGTGGGCCGGCTCGACGACTTCGAGGGGCACCTGAGTGCAACGGAGATGCGAGGAGTGGACGAAGCCCTCGCGCTGGTCCTAGCCCTCGCCTAAGGCTCTGTCCGTTGAAACCCATGTCCTGCTGATACGAATAAGGGGCTTATCAGGCGTTTGTGGGCTGATTACCCACCTCGCAACTAGACCCGCGCAGGCGGGTCTTTTTGTTGGCCGGATGGCAGCTCTTCTACTTCAACCCACTTGCTCCTCCGGCCCCTGTTCACATCGAGGTGCGCTGCGAAACAGAGAACCGCCGCCAGCAGAAATCCCGCTGCTCCGATCCAGAGTTCTCCGCTGCTGACCGCCCCGTTCTCAGCAATCGTCAGTGCTCCCAGCGCCGCCGCGAAACTGAAGCCAGCGAAAGTGATGGCGAGCGTCTGCCAGACAACTGAAGGTTCTGGCCTCTCGCGTTCACGTACCTGTCTGCGCATCTCGTCTCCGGGCGCACTGGCTCTCACCCCTGCCGGATCGAGCGCAATGCGTCTTGAAGACGAACTGCGACCTGCCCATTCATGCTTCGGCACGCTCGTGACAGGCCGAGCGTTGTGCCTGCGACACTCCCAAAACCGATCTGCACTGCGAGAAGATTGGCTGTCGCTATCACCCTTCTCTGGCCGTCAGAGGCGCTCTCCTAGGAGCATCACCTGTCGATTAGAAGGGCTGGAATTATCTTAACCGCCGAACTGGCGGATTCCGCGCTAGTTGTCGCTGCCGGCCCGGTCCCACACGTAGAGCTCTAGCGCCTCGGTGGCTAGCTCCATCAAGCGGGGTGGGCCGAGGAGGCCTAGGACCAGCTCCAGGGCGTCCTCCTCGGTGACGCCGGAGTCGACGGCCTCCTCGCCGCGGAAGCCGGCGGCGAGCTTGAGGGCCTCGCGGCGGTTCTCGCCGAGGGAGCCGAAGGCGGCCATGAGGAAGTCGCGGTTCGGGACCGGCTGGCCGACCTCGAGGGAGCCGTGCCAGGCGGCGAGCATCGAGAGGTCGTGCTCGTCGAGCTCGGAGATCGCCTTCGCGTAGTGGACCTCGAGCTCGGACTCGGGGATCTCGTCGACCCAGGCGCGAACCGCCTCGCCGAGCAGCTGGCGGCGGGCCTCACGGCCGACGGAGTCGGCGATGGCGCGGATTGCGTCGGCGGGGTCTACGAAGCAGAGGGACATCGGCTGCGGGAAAAGGTAGAGGCGCCTGGGGACGCCAAAAGATGCCCGCTAATCCCCCAGTTTGCGGGGTCGTGCGGGGTGCCCGTATGGCGGCGCCGGGGCCGTCCGTAGGCTCGGGCGGGTGCCCTTGAAGTTGATCCACGGACCGCCCAACTCGGGCCGCGCCGGGCTGATCCGGCGCGAGTTCGCCGCCGCCCGCGAGCGGGACCCCGTCCTGGTCGTGCCGACCGTCGACGACGTCTTCTGGTTCGAGCGCGAGCTCTGCGAGGAGGGGGCGCTGCTGGGCGGCGCGGCGATGACCTTCGGGGCGCTGTTCCGCACCGTCGCCACCGCCGCCGGGACGCCCCCGGGCGCCGAGCTCTCGGCCGCCCAGCGCCTGCGGGCGATCGCGGTGGCTATCGAGGCGCGCCGCGAGCGGCTCGGCCCGCTGCGCCGCTCCGCCGCCCGCCCGCGCTTCGCCGCAGCCCTGGAGCGGCTGATCGACGAGCTGCAGGCGGCCGGGGTCGGGCCGGAGGAGGTCGAGGCCAGCGCCGCGACGCTCGAAGGCTCCGCCTACCTCAGCGACCTCGCCACCCTCTACAGCGGCTACGAGGAGGTGCGGCGGCGGACCGGGCGCGCCGACGCGCACGGCATCGCCCGCGAGGCGATCGCCCAGCTGCGCCGCGACGGCTCCTTCTGGGGCGGCCGGCCGGTCCTCCTCTACGGCTTCGACGACCTGACCGAGAACCAGTTCCAGCTGCTCGCCGCCCTCGCCGGGCTGACCGAGGTCACCGTCGCCCTCCCTTACGAGGAGGGCAGCGCGGCGCTGCAGGCGCGGGGCCGGCTGCTGGGACGGCTGCGCGAGCTGGAGCCGGCGCAGGAGGTGACGACCGCGGCCGACCCGGGCAACACCGAGAGCCCGCTGCTCTTCCACCTCGAGCGCTCCTTCGGCACGCGGCGACCCGGGCGCATGACCCCGGACGGGAGCCTCACCCTGCTGCGCTCTGCCGGCACCCGGGCGGAGGCGGAGGCGATCGCCGCCCAGGTGTCCCGCCTCGTCCAGAGGGGCGCCGACCCGGCAGAGATCGCGGTCGCCCTCCGCGACCCCTCCCGCCGCGGCGCCGAGATCCAGGCGGCGCTGGAGGCGAACGGGATCGCGACCGCGCTGGAGGCGGAGCTGCCGGTGGCGGGGACCGGCGTCGGCGGGGCCCTGATCGCACTGCTGGAGACCGAGTTCGGCAGCGGTCGCGCCGCCGACTTCCTCCGCTACCTGCGCGGCGCCTCCGGCTTCTCGCCGCGGCGGGTCGACTGGTTCGAGCGCCGGCTGCGCCAGCGCCGGGTGCGCGACGCGGAGACGGCCCTGCTGCTCTGGCAGGGCGAGGACGGCGAGGCGCCGCGGGACCTGCTGCGCCTGCGCGCCGCGGCCGAGCGCTCGCCTGCCGAGCTGGTGGCCGAGGTCGCGGCGCTGGCGGCGACGATGGCGGCCCGGCCGCTGCGCGACGCCGAGGACGGGCCGCGGCTGCACCCCGGCGACGGGGTCGAGCTGCGCGCCGCGGCGGCGATCTCCGGCGCCTTCGCCGAGCTTGCCGAGCTGGGCGACCTCGTCCCCCGGCCGCGGGAGCTGCCGCGGCTCGTCGAGGAGCTCGGCTTCCGCGTCTGGTCGGGACCGGTCGAAGGCCGGGTGCGGATCGCCGACCCCTACCGCCTGCGCGCCGCCCGCTTCGACCACGTCGTCATCGGCTCGCTGCAGGACGGCGAGTTCCCGCGGCGGGACCGCGGCGGCGACCCCTTCCTCTCCGAGGCCCAGCGGGGGACGCTGGGGCTCGACCCGCGGCGCGACACCGAGGCCGAGGAGCGCTACCTCTTCCACGCCTGCCTCGCCCTCCCCCGCCGCAGCCTCGTCCTCTCCTACCGCGACAGCGACGAGGACGGCGGCGCGACCGCTCGCTCGCCGCTGCTCGACGACGTGCGGGCGCTGCTCGCGCCAGCGCCCGACGGCGCCGAGCCGGACCCGGTGGAGGTGGAGATGACCGTCGCCCGCGACCTCGCCCAGGTCGTCGCCCCGCTGGCCGAGGCGCCCTCGGAGGACGAGCTGGCGCGGGCCCTCGCCGCGCACGGCCCCGCCGCCGACGCGGCGGCCCTGCTGGCCGGGGTGGGGGTCGAAGCAGAGCTGTCGGGGCGGATCGCCGCCCGGCTCGCCGAGGCGCGCCGCGCCGACGCGGCCTCGCGCGCGCCCGGGCCGCTGACCAACCCGGCGGCGCTCGAGTCGCTGGCCGCGGTCGCCGCCTACGGCGGCACCACCCTGGAGGAGTTCGACCTCTGCTCCTACCGCTGGTTCGCCGGCCACGAGCTCGACCCGCAGCTGCTCGACCCGGTCCCCGACCCGCTGGTCCAGGGCGGGCTGATGCACGAGGCGCTCGACCGCCTCTTCAGCGAGCGACCCAGCGGCGACCCGCTCCCCCGGCCGGACACGCTCACCTCCTGGATCGAGCGTGGCCGCCAGCTGCTGGCGGAGATCGTCGCCGAGCGCGAACTGGGCGACCACCCGGCCGAGCGGGCGATGGCGCGCCGGGTCGAACGGCTGCTGGAGCGCTTCCTCGCCGAGGAGGCCGAGCGCGACCCGGGCGGCTTCGAGCCCTGGCTGCTGGAGGCCCGCTTCGGCGAGCACCCCGACGCCGAGCGGCCGGTGCTGGACCTCGGCGGCTGGGGCCTGCACGGCGCCATCGACCGGGTCGACCGCTCCGGCGGCGGCCGCGCCGTGGTCATCGACTACAAGCTCGCCTCCCAGGTCACCCCGCTGGACAAGTTCGAGGAGCGGGCCAAGCTGCAGCTGCCGCTCTACCTGCTGGCGGTTGCCGAGCACTGGGGCGCCGAGCCGGCCGGCGCCCTCTACCACCCGCTGCGGGGCACCTCGCAGCGGCGACCGCGCGGGGTCGTCGCCGCCACGGCGGCTGGGGAGCTGGCCGGCTACGGCCTCTATCCCAACGACGTGGTCGAGCCCGAGGAGCTGGCGGAGGTGCTGGAGGACTCGCGCCGCCGCGGTGGCGAGATCGTCGCCCGGATGCGGACCGGCGACATCCGCCGCGACCCGGGGCCGCGACCGGGCCTGCGCGGGCACGACGTCTGTCCCTCCTACTGCACCTTCGCGCCGATCTGCCGCCGCGACCGGGCGCCGCGCTGGGAGCAGGACGAGGAGAACGAGGAACGGTGAGCGGCGAGGAGGCGACGATGGTGGCGCGCGAGCCCACCCCCGAGCAGGCCGCGGCGATCGCCGTCCGCGGTCGCGACGTGCTGCTCGAGGCCGGAGCCGGGACCGGCAAGACCGGGGTGATGGTCGACCGCTACTGCCGCCTGGTCTGCGACTCCGGCCTCTCCCCCGACGCGATCCTCGCCTTCACCTTCACCGACAAGGCGGCGGCCGAGCTGCGGCAGCGGATCCGCACCGAGCTGGCGCGGCGGGCCGAGCGCGGCTCCGAGCGGGCGGCGGCGGCGCTGGCGGGGATCGGCGGCGCCTGGATCACGACGATCCACGGCTTCTGCAACCGGGTCCTCGCCGCCCACCCGGTCGCCGCCGGGGTCGACCCCGGCTTCCGCGTCCTCGACGCGCCGGAGACGGCCCGCGCGGCCCGCGAGGCCTTCGACGACGCCGTGGTCGAGTTTCTGAAGGCGGGCGACGCCGCCCGGGAGGAGACCGTCGCCGCCTACGACCTGGAAGGGCTGCGGGCGACGATCGCCGCCGTCCACGACGAGCTGCGCAGCCGCGGCATCGCCGATCCGAAGCTGCCCGAGCCGCCGCCACCGGACCCCGAAGCGGCGCTCGCCCGGGCCGCCGCGGCCGCCGCGGAGTGCCTCGAGGAGCTGCGGGAGAAGAACGGCAAGCGAAGCGAGGCCGACCGCGAGCTGCTGGAGCGGGCGCTGGAGCTGCTCGGTCCCGGCTCGCCCCCGAGCCTCGACGAGCTGTCGGCGCTCGCGACGAAAAGCAAGGCCAAGGCGCTCGCTCCGTACAAGGAGGCGATCGACACGGCGGTCGCGAGCCTGGCGGCGGCCGGCGAGGGCGGCGTCGTCTACGGCCACCTGGCGGAGCTGCTGGAGCTCTTCTCGGCCCGCTTCGAGGCGGCGAAGGAGCGGCGGGCCGGGATCGACTTCGAGGACCTGCAGATCCTCGCCGCGCGCCTGCTCGAGCGAGCCGAGATCGGCGAGCACTACCGCTCGCGGTTCCGCCAGGTCCTCGTCGACGAGTTCCAGGACACGAACCGGCTGCAGCTGCGCTTGATCGAGGCGCTGCACGGCCCGAAGACCGAGCTGGTCGTGGTCGGCGACGAGCTGCAGTCGATCTACGGCTTCCGCCACGCCGACCTCGAGGTCTTCCGCCGGCGGCGCGAGGAGATCGACCGCCGCGCCGACGCCGAGCTGATGCGGCTGAGCGGCAACTTCCGCTCCCGACCGGAGCTGGTCGGCGCGGTCAATCTTTTCGGCGAGACGCTGCTCGGCGGCGCCTACACCCCACTGCGAGTCGGAAGCGAGGCGCGGGAGGTCGCTGGTTCGGAACCAGCCGTCGATCTGCTGCTGACCGCCCGCGACGGCTGGGACGCCGAGGGAGTCGAGCTGGAGCCGGCGATCGACGGCTCGACCCCCCTCAACTGCCTTGCCGAGGCCCGCTTCGTCGCCGAGCGGCTGCGCGAGCTGGCCGGGGCCGGGGTGCCGCGGAGCGAGATGGTCGTCCTGCTGCGCGCCTTCACCCACCTCGACGCCTACGAGGACTCGCTCGAACGCGCCGGGCTGCGCCCCTACGTGGTCGGCGGCCGCGGCTACTGGTCCCAGCAGCAGGTCGCCGACGTCTGCGCGCTGCTGGCCGTGGTCGCCAACCCGCTCGACGACCACGCCCTCTTCGGCGCCCTCGCCTCCCCCGCCTGCGCGCTCGCCCCGGACACGCTCTGGCTGCTGCGCAAGGCGGCCGGCAAGCGCCGCCACGTCTGGCCCGCGGTCGAGCGCGCCGCCGGCGCCGGCGATTCCGAGCTGACCGAGCCGGAGCGACTGGAGGGGATCCCGGACGCCGAGCGCGAGCTGCTGGCCCGCTTCGTCGCCACGGTCGGCTCGCTGCGCGAGCGGGCGCCGCGCCTCTCGCTGCCGGCGCTGGTCGAGGCGGTGGTGACCGAGACCGGCTACGACCTGGCCGTTCTCTCGCGCCCGGCCGGCGAGGCGCGCTTCGCCAACGTCCGCAAGATGGGTCGGCTGGCGGCCGAGTACGAGTCGCGCGAGGGGCGCGACCTGCGCGGCTTCCTCGACTTCCTCGCCGCGCGGGCCGAGGGCGAAGCCGAGGCCCAGGCGGCGACCGCCGCCGAGGGCCACGACGGGGTCCGGATCATGACCGTCCACAACGCCAAGGGTCTCGAGTTCGGCGTCGTCGCCGTCCCCGACCTCGCCCGCCGGCTGCTGAACGGCAACCGGGCGCCGCTGCTGGCGATCGGCCGCGAGGAGCAGCCGCGAGTCGGCCTGCGCCTGCTCCGGCTGGGTCGTCCCAAGATCGACCTCTACGACTACGGCGCGCTCTGCGAAGAGTCCCAGGAGCGCGAAGCCGAAGAGGAGCTGCGCCTCTTCCACGTCGCCGCCACCCGCGCCCGCGACCACCTGATCCTCAGCGGCGTGGTCAACCCGAAAGAGGGCCGCGAGACGAAGGGCCGGCCGGTGGTCGAGCGCCTGGTCGAAGCGCTGGGGCTGCCGCGCGAGGAGGACGCGACGGTGCCGGTGGCGCCGCCGGAGCCGCGCCCGGGGTTGGAGGCCGATTTCGACCCCTCGGAGATCCGGGTGCGGGTCAACCTGCCCTCGCCCGAGCGGGCCGTCGAGCTGCGCGAGCTGCGCCGCGAGGGCCAGGCCGAGCGCGGGCTCGGCGAGGGGCCGCCGCCGCTGGTCGAGCGCAAACCCCCGATCGTCCCCAGCCGCCCCCTCTCCTACACCGCGATCTCCGCCTACGAGGAATGCGCCTACCGCTTCTACATGGAGCGGGTGCTGGGGCTGGCGCGGAGCGAGGCGAAGCCGGGGAACGAAGGCGAGCCGTCAGCGCGCGAAGAACGGACGGCGCGCGGCGCGGCGGTCCACGCTCTGCTCGAGTGGAGCGAGGCGAACGGATGGGCCGTGCCGAGCGAGGACCTGGCTCGACGCCACGCCGCGGCAGCCGGGCTGCAAGAAGCAGGGGGCCTCATCGACCCCGTCCGCCAGTGGATCGACTCGCCGCTGCGGGAGCGGATCGCCGCCGAAGCGACGCGGATCCGGGCCGAGGTGCCGCTGTTGCTCGGGATCGGAGGGACCGTGCTGCGCGGGTCGATTGATCTTCTGGTCGAGCGCGAGGGTGCGGCGCCTCTGGTGATCGATTACAAGACCGACCGTCTCGGCGGCGCCGCTCCCGCCGAGCGGGCCGCCCACTATGGCGTGCAGCGGTCGATCTATGCGCTCGCGGTCGCCGAGGCGCTCGGCGCCTCTGAAGTCGAAGTCGCCTACGTCTTCCTCGAGCGGCCCGAGGAGCCCGCTGTCTCGCTGCTCACCGCCGAAGAGATGAGCGCCGCCCGAGCCGAGCTGGAGGCGACGATCGCCCGCATCGGCCAGGGAGAGTTCCCGGTCGCCGCACCGGAGGAACGCGACTGGTCCCTCTGCCGCGGCTGCCCGGCGCTAAGGGGTCTCTGCTCCGGCCCCGCTGCTGTCGAGGCGGGCGGCGAGGTCGTCGAGGTTTAGCTCCTTCAGGCCCTCGCCGACCTCGTCGAGCTCGGCCGCGCAGTAGTTGACCAGCTCCTTGCCCTCCTTGCAGAGGTCAAGCGTCTCGCGCAGCCCGGCCTGGCCGGAGTCGAGCCGGTCGATGATCTCCTCCAGCCGCTCGACCGCGGCCTCGTAGGAGTCAGGCTTCGTCGCGCTCTGGTTTGGCTCGGACGCGTCCATCGCTGAAGCGAAGGCTAATGCGCTCCGCGGCGCCGGCCTCGGCGGCGCTGGTCAGCGGCTCGCCGCCCTCGTCCTCGACCAGGGCGTAACCGCGCTCCAGGGTCCGCTCGGGTTCGTGTGCCCGCAGCGCCACCGCCGCCCGCTTCAGCCCCTCGCGCTGCTGCTCCATGTCGGCCCCGAGCGCCCGCCGCCGCGCCCGCTCCAGCACCACCGTCCCGATCCGCCGCTGGAACGAGGTCCGGTCGGCGAGCCCGCGTTCGGAGGCGGCGCGGATCTCGCGGATCTTCTGGTTGAGGTCCGAGCGCTGCCGCTGCAGCGCCCGCGCCGGCCCGCGCGCCAGGGCGCCGAGGTGCCGCGAGCGGGCCTCGACCGCCCCCTCCCCGGCCCGCCGCAGCGCCACCGCGCAGCGCTCGAGGCTGCCCCTGGCCGCGAGGCAGTCGAGCGGCACCGCCGCTTCGGCCGCGTGGGTCGGGGTCGAGCAGGCGACCGCGGCGACGTCGTCGATCAGGGTGCTGTCGCGCTCGTGGCCGACGGCGCTGACCACCGGCACCCGCAGCATCGCCACCGTGCGGCAGAGCGTCTCGTCGCAGAAAGCCCAGAGGTCGGCGAGGCTGCCCCCGCCGCGGGTGACGACGATCGCCTCCACCTCGGGCCGCGCCGCCAGGTCCTGCAGCGCCCGCCCGATCACCGGCGCGGCGTGGCGGTCCTGCACCGGGGCGAAGGCCCAGACGACCGAGCCGCCCCAGCCGCGCCGCTCGAGGCCGGCGCAGAGGTCGCGCCGCGCCGCCCCGCGCTCGGCCGTGACGACCCCGATCGTCTTCGGCAGCAGCGGCCGCGCCAGCTGCTTCTGCAGCTCGAACAGGCCCTCGGCGCGCAGCTGCTTGCGCAGCGCCTCCAGCCTGGCGATCAGGTCGCCTTCGCCGGCCAGCCGCACGTGGGTGGCGCGGAAGGAGAAGCTCGGCGAGGCCTGGCCGCCGCCGGGGTAGTAGTCGGGGCCGCCGCAGATCACCACTTCGGCGCCGTCGCGCAGCGCCCCGTCGCCCAGCCCCGCTTTCTCCAGGTCGGTGAGCCAGATCGCGCAGGGGACCGCGCCCTCGCCGTCGCGCAGCTCGAAGTAGGCCTGCACCTTGCTGCGGCTGACCCCGGTCACCTCGCCGATCAGCTGCACTCGCGCCCGCTTGCGCATCTCCTCCTGGAGTTTGCGGGCGTAGCGCCCGACGGCGAACGGGCCGGGCAACTGCGGGCCGGCGCTCGCCTGCTGGGCGCGCGCCTCCTGGCTCAGGCTTTCTTCCACCGTCGCGCCCAGGACTTCAGCTCGCTGAGGACGGGATCCAGTTCCTGCCCGACCACAGTCAGCGAGTAGGTGACGCGCACCGGCGTGCCGGCTTCGACGTGGCGCTCGACCAGGCCCTCTTCCTCGAGCTCGCGCAGCCGCTGCGAGAGCAGCCGGTCGGACAGTCCCGGCACCGCCTTGCCCAGCTCGCCGTAGCGCATCGGCCGCTCGGTCAGGGCAACCACGATCGCCCCCGTCCACCGCTTCCCGATCAACTCGATCGCGCAGTGGAAATGCGGACAAACCGCGTTGCCAACCTCTTCTCGACCCTGCGTGGCCTGCTCCATCGCCAACCGACCTTACAGAACGTAAGTGACGGGCTAAGCGGTACAGGACCCGGTGTCGACCCCCTCCAGATCGACCTGCCGCAGGGCCCCCCGCACCTGCTCGGCTGGAATCGCGAAGCCGCCGCGCGTCCCGGCGGTGGTCGCGGCGAAGACCGTGCCGACCACCTGGCCCTGCCCGTCGACCAGCGGCCCGCCGGAGTTGCCGCTGCGCACCGTGCCGCTGAGGGCGACGATGGTTCGTTCGACCGGGCCGTTGCCGTAGGAGTCCTCGCTGATCGTCTCCCGGGTCTCGCCGATCCGCGCCGGCGCCAGCGCGTAGGGGCCGTTTTCGGGAAAGCCGAGGACGGCGGCGTCCTCCCCGCGCTTGCGGCGCGAGCTGATCGGCAGGGTCGGCAGCGCCGCCCCGACCTGCAGCAGCGCCAGGTCGCGGCGCGGCTGGTAGTAGATCGGCGTCGCGTCGAGCTCGGTCCCGTCCTGGGTGGTGACGGTGGTGTCGTCGGAGCCGGCGACGACGTGGGCGTTGGTGACGACGATCCCCGGTTCCACCGCCCAGCCCGAGCCCTCGATCCCCAGCCCGCAGGCGGTGCTGAGCACGCGCACCACCGAGTCGCCGGCGTGCAGCACCTCGGGGTCCTGGGCGATCTTCGCGTCGGGCGGGGCGACCGGGGCGGCGGGGCCGAACACGGTCGGCGCGGGGTCGACCCGGTCGAGCGCGTTCAGCAGCGGCCCCGAGGGCGGCAGCACGTCGTTGAGGCTGCGCAGGATCACCGATTGCTGGATGTCGGCGCGCAGCTTCGCGGTCGAGGGGGCGTGGAGGAGGACGGCACCGAAGATCCAGGCGAGCCCGAGGGCGACCGAGGCGATCAGCGCCGCCCCGCCCGCCCCGTCGGCGGCGAGCAGGTAGGGACGGCGGACGAGCCTTTCCCGCAAGCCGAGGGCGAAGCTCTCCAGCGTCACCGCCATCAGGGCGCCGACCAGCAGCGCCCCGAGAGCGCCGAACAGCGGCGCGTAGGGCGAGTGGGACCCCTGGGTCAGCAGCAGCGGCGCGATGCGGCTGCCGGCGAAGGCCCCGATCCCGAACCCGGCGAGGGTGAGCGCGCCGACGATCAGGCCCTGGCGATAGCCCCAGAGGGCGAGTGCGAAGGTGAAGGCGAGGATCGCCCAGTCCAACACGGTCACCCCCGGAATAGAAGCAGGCCGCGATTCCCTCCTTTAGCTCCATTACCTTTCGCCGGTGAGTTCATTCCCCTCCGAGGCGGAGCGCCGCCGCCGCCTGCTCACCCGCGCCGCCCCGCTGGCGGCCCTCGCCCTGCTCGCTTTCGTCTTCGGCGTCGTCAAGGGCTCTCCCGGCTCGCCCGAGAAGGACGCCGCCGACCGCTTCGCCCAGGCCTGGGAGGCGCGCAACTACAAGGGCATGTACGGGGAGCTGAACGACGCCGCGAAAGCGCAGGTCGACCGCAAGGCCTTCGAAACCGCCTACCGCGAAGCCGAACAGACGGCGACGGCGCGGACGATCGAGGCCGGCTCGGCCGGCGACGCGACGGACGGCGACGGCGCCAAGCTCGTGCCGGTCGAGATGACGATCGGGACGGTCGCCTTCGGCACGGTCGAAGCCGAGGTTGAGCTGCCCTACGCCGACGGCGGGATCGAATGGGACCCGAGCCTCGTCTTCCCCGGTCTCAAGGGCGACGAGGAGCTCGCCGCCGACGTCGAACTGGCCGAACGGGCGCCGATCTTCGCCCGCGACGGCACCGCGCTGGCCGAGGGCCCCGCCGAGGAACGCGAACACCCCACCGGCAGCGCCGCGATCGACGTCACGGGCGTAGTCGGCGAAGCCGAAGAAGAGGAACTGGTCCGACTCGCCCGCCACGGCTTCCCGCCGGAAACGCCGGTTGGGATCAGCGGCATCGAGCGCGCCTTCAACGACCGCCTCGCCGGCAAGCCGGGCGGCTCGCTGCTGGCGGTCGCCGCCGACGGCTCCTCGGTCCGCACCCTGGCCAAGTCGAAGCCGAAGCCGGGAGCGCCAGTGAAGACGACGATCGACCCCGACCTGCAGGAGGCGGCGGTCTCGGCGCTGGCCGGCCGCTCCGGCGGGGTCGCGGTGCTCGACGCGCGCAACGGCGACGTGCGGGCGCTGGCCGGGCAGGCATTCTCCGCTCCCCAGCCCCCCGGCTCCACCTTCAAGATCGTCACCACCGCCGCCGCCCTGGAAGCGGGCGAGGTCAGCCTCGACGACGAATTCGAAATCACCGACGGGGTCAACGTCGGCGGCCGCTTCATCAACAACGCCAACGGCGAGTTCTGCGGCGGCACCTTCGCCGAATCGTTCGCCGAGTCGTGCAACGCGGTCTTCGCTCCGCTCGGGCCGGCGGTCGGCAACGACAAGCTGGTCGAAACCGCGGAAGCCTTCGGCTTCAACTCGCCGCTGACCCTCTACGACGAGCGGACCGTCGAGGAAGTCGACCCCGAAGAATCGACGATCCCGACCGAGATCGGCGAAGAAATCGACCTCGGCGTCTCGGCGATCGGCCAGGGCGAAGTCCTGGCGACGCCGCTGGAGATGGCGAGCGTGGCCCAGACCGTCGCCAACGACGGCGTCCGCGAGCCGACCTCGATCGTCCTCAACGAGAAGCTGCGGCCCAAGGCCGACCCGGTGCAGGTGATGTCGAAGAAGACCGCCGAAGAGCTGACCGACCTGATGGTCGGCGTCGTCGTCGAAGGGACCGGCACCGCCGGGGCGATCACCGAGGCCCAGGTCGCCGGCAAGACCGGCACCGCCGAGCTGGGGCCAAAGCCGGGCGAAGAGAACAAAGACAACCCGGTGCAGATCAAGGACGCCTGGTTCAGCGCCTTCGCCCCAGCGGAGAAGCCGCGCCTGGCGGTCGGCGTGATGCTGATCGAAGCGGAAGCCTCGGGCGGCGAAGTCGCCGCGCCGATCGCCTCGGAAGTCCTCTCGGCCGGGCTCTAGAGGTCGAGCGTCACTTCGGCGCCCTCTTCACCCTCGGAACCGGGGATGTGGAGGGTGAGCGGCCGGTTCTCCGAGGCGGATTCCGGCAGCAGGAAGAGCGCCAGCGAGCCCTCGATCGCGCCCAGCTGGGCGGTGGTGTCGAGTTTCGGGATCTGTTCTTCCGATTCGACTTCGCCGTCGAATTCGAGCGCGTAGACGCTTTCGCTCGGCAGCGCCTCCCACTCGTTGTCGTCGATGTCGGTGATCGTCAGCGTCGAGGGCAGCACCTGCGGCTCGTCGCTTTCGTTCTGGACTTCGAAGAAGACCCCGAAGTAGCTTTCGCCTTTCGGCGCTTCCGGCTGGCCGACCAGGAAGGCTTCGTCCTCGTTGTCGTTCGGGTTGAGGTAGCGCGAGAAGGTGACGTTGTACTTCAGCTCGCCGAGCTCGACCGGCGCACCCTCCTCGACCTCCTTCGAATGGCTCTCGTAGCCACAGGCGGAGACGCTCACCGCGAGCAGGAGCAGCGCCACGAGGGCGAGCAGCGGCAGCATTGGGCGGCGGTGCGGGGACATCGGCGGCGGGGAGTCTATATCGACCTAAGGGATGCCCGTCGCCAAGCGGTTGCCGCCGGCGACGGCGACCCGCTCGGCCGCCGGCCGCTCGGACTCCAGCCGGTCGCGCAGGCGGCGCAGGGCCTCGCGCCAGCCGCGGGCCTGCCAGACCGAGCCGGCGCTCAGCAGCTCCAGGCCACGGTCCATCGGGCCGGGCTCGGTCCAGTGGCTGACGCGCACCGCGGTGAGGCGGCCAGGCGCCTCGGTCAGCTCCCAGACCGTGTGGGTGGGGATCCGGTTGCCGCGCCCGCCGCGGCCTTCCTCGACGATCTGGAAGGGCTCCTCGGTGGAGACGATCGTGGTGTCCATCCAGACGCTCCGCAACGGCCCCTTGGCCCGGAACCTGGCTCCGGCGCCGACGCCGACGGGGTCGATTCGCAGCAGGTGGAAGCCGGTGAGGAAATGGTCGGTGAACGAGGGCCGGACGGCGAGGTCGACCAGCGCCGCGAAGACCTGCTCGCGGGGAAGGTCGATCTCGATCTCGGTGCTGATCGGGCCCATCGGGGCGCGGATTCTATGGGTCAGGCACGCGGCGGGACCGCGCTGGGGAATTTGAGTGACAGGGCTCCGGGGCGGGAGTAGGATCGAACTGTTCTTCGGGAAGGAGTTGTTTTCCATTTTCAACAGCGCCGACACCCACCCAGTCGGTGAGGCGTTCCCCTCCGGCTCGATGCCGGGCGAGGGCACCTACTTCTGCCTCGTCTGCGGCACCCAGCTGTCCCTGCGCGAGACCGACGAGCTGCCCGATTGCGCCCGCTGCGGCGCCAGCCGCTTCCGCCGCGACTCGATCTTCTCCTCGCTGCAGGAGCACGGCTCCCCCACCGTCGAATTCGCCCTTCCGATCAGCAGCGAGCCGCCGGCCTGGGTGGACGAGGCGCGGGAGCAACTGGCCGAGCCCGGCTACTACCTGGCGATGCGGGAGCGGGACGAGGTCGTCACCTTCCACCTGGGCGAGGACTGGACCCGGATCGGCCGCTGCGAGACCGCCGACGTCTGCCTCGACGACCCGAGCGTCTCCCGCCGCCACGCGATCCTCGCGACCGACGGCAAGCGGCCGCCCAGGGTCCTGGACGACCGCAGCCTCAACGGAGTGCTGGTCAACGGCCGCAAGGTCGACTTCGCCGAGCTGCAGCCCGGCGACGAGCTGGCGATCGGCCGCCACCGGCTGTATCTGCTGCAGGCCTGAGCGCGAGTCCGCGAAAACCCTTGTAGAACAAGGTTTTTCGCGGACTCACCAATCCACCTGGTCCATTTTCCCGCCCCTGCCACTCCTACGATTCGGCCGGTGACCGCTGCGCCCCTCTCGGATGACCCTGGCCGCCCCACTGGCGGTGACGAGTCGATCTCGGCCTCGGCCGAGCGGGCCCGCGCAGAGCTCCACGCCGAGATCGAACGCGTCCGCCGCGGCGTCGAGCAGATGCTCGACGAACAGGACGCCCCCCTGAACGACGACCTCCGCTCCGAGCTCGACACGATGCAGGAGGACCTCCGCCGCTACGTCAAGACCCGCATCCGCAAGTCCCAAAAGCGCACCGACCGCCGCTTCACCCGCCTCGAGGACCGCACCGCCAACCTCGAGAAACGCCTGGACGACCTGGCCGCCGAGCGCCGCCTGGCCGAATGGCGAATCCACTCCGACACCGAGCAAATGCTCGACGGCCTGCTGAGCGAGGTCAGGGGGATTGCGGACCGGCTCGAGGGTCAGCCCCGGCGGTAGGCGGATGGCGAACGCAGCTGTTCTTGCTGCGCTCGGTCCACAGCTTTAGGTTCATCCCGGGAGGCGGGGATGACCATGGGAGAGATAAATGCAAGCAAGAGATACGGGGAAGATCACGGCCACGCCGGCCGAAACTGCCTCCGGCGGAGCCGATAACACCCTGCCCGACCCCACCACCACGGCTAAGTGGAGCCTTCTGTTTCTCGGCTTACTCGCGGTGGTCGCAGCGCTCGCGCTGAACTGGTTCGAGGCGACCCCACCTCCGGACCAGGTCTTCGATCCCTCGGCCGATCCAGTCGCGAACTTTGCCCTGTTCGCCGGCTTCTACATCGTCGCCCAGGTGATCGCCGGGGTGCTGGCGCTGATTGGACCGTTGCTGCCACCCTGGAAGCCGCCGAGCAGCCTCACCGACGAGGCCGTCAAAGCCGCTCAGACCAAGGCAGACCGCTCGGCGTTGCTGCTCGGCGCCGGCGCCCTCCTGGGCGTGATCCTGAGCTGCACGCTCGGCCTCTTCTTCCTCAAGGCGGTCGGGATGCACGTCTCCCATACGGTCGATGCGATTTTCACCGGGGCGACGCTCGCTGGTGGCGCCAAGCCCCTGGCCGACTTCATCGCCCTGACGCAGAACAAGACGGCCCCCGCCACCGGTACCGGCGACGGGACCTGAGCGCGACTGACCTACGCCCGCGGCGGAGGACTGCTCCTCTGCCGCGGGCAGATCACTCGGTCGAGATGCTCGGGTCGGCCTGGACCTTGAGCGGGACGATCATCAGGAAGTTGCTGGTCGCGTCGGCGGCGAGGTCGAGGATGCGGTCGGCCTCGTCGTCCTGGTCGGTGGCGCGGAGCTCCTTGGCGTAGCCGCCGAGGAGGTCGTCGAGGTCGATCAGGGCCTCGGCGTCCAGGTCCTTGAGTTCGACTTTGGCGCCCCGGCCCAGGCGGCGTTCGATCGCTGCCCGGTCGATGCCGAAGGCGTTCTGGCGGACGTAGACGCGGCCTCCCGTCATGCCGGCGCAGGCCCAGGGGCCGATGTCGCCGAGGACGACCGCGCGCCCGCTGGTCATGTACTCGAAGGCGAAGCCCTTGGCGTTGGCGCGGTCGACCACGCAGCCGCGGCTGTCGTCGATCGGGCCTTCGGGCTCGCCGCCGAGGACCACGTCGGCCCCGGAAAGGCGGATGCAGAAGCGCGAGTCGGCGCTGCCCTGGACGTAGAGCTTGCCGCGCTGCGCCCCGTAGGCGAAGGACTTGCCGACCGAGCCGTTGACCCGTTTGCCGCGCGCGCCCTTGCCCTTGAGGATCGAGATCGAGCCGCCCAGCATCGTCTTGCCGACGCCGTCCTGGGCGCCGCCCTCGATGCGAATCGCGACCCCGTAGGAGTTGAAGGCGCCGAGGCCCTGGCCGGCGACCGAGCCGCCGTCGAACTCCAGGCTCGCCAGCACATCTTCGCTCGGCTCCGGACCGCCGTCGAAGATCCGCCAGCGGGCCAGCGCCCCGGCCAGCTCGGTGCCGAGCACGCGGTCGTTGGCGTCGGTGGCGCGCGGGAACCGACTGCGCACGCTGTTTCCGCCGCAGACTTCCGGCGCCAGCGCGGCGATCTGGCTCGAGGCCTCCTTGGCCTCCATGCGGATCGGCCGGGCCATGACGAGACCGGCTTCGGCCCGCGCCTCAACCTCCTCGGCGACCGGCAGGTCGAGCGGTTCCAGATCCAAGTGCTCCTCCAGCGGCGTGATCAGCGGCGCCAGGTCGATCGAGTCCTTGGCCCCGACCTGCTCCAGCAGGTCGTAGCGGCCGACCAGGTCCTGGGCGCGGTCGTAGCCGAGCGAGGCGACCACCTGCTTGACCTCCTCGCCCATCGAGGCGAAGAACCGGGCGCAGCTCTCGGCGGCGCGGTCGACCTCCTGCGGGGTGAACTTCTTCAGCCCGTGGGCCTCCGCTTCCTCCGGCGTCTCGATCTGGGTCGCGATGCCGACGTGGCAGGTGTCCAGCTGGCAGCCGCGGCAGATCGTGCAGCCGAGGCTGACCATCGCCAGGGTGCCGAAGCCGACGCGGTTGGCGCCGAGACAGTGGAGCTTGACGATGTCGTGGCCGGTCCGGTAGCCGCCGTCGGCCCAGATCTCGACCCGGTTGCGCAGCCCGGCCTCCATCAGCGCCCGGTGCACGGCGCGGGTGCCGATGTCGCTCGGCAGGCCGACGTGGCGCAGCGCGTGCTGGCGGGCGGCGCCGGTGCCGCCCTCGAAGCCCGAGAGAGTGATGATGTCGGCGCCGGCCTTGGCGATCCCGAGCCCGATCGTGCCGATGTTCGGCACCACCGGGACCTTGACCGAGACCCGCACGTCCGGGTTGACGGTCTTCAGCTCGTCGATCAGCTCGGCCAGGTCCTCGATCGAGTAGAGGTCGTGGTTGTTCGAGGGCGAGATCAGGTCGGTGCCGGGCGAGGCGTTACGCGCGGCGGCGACCTTCGCCGAGACCTTCTTGCCGGGCAGGTGACCGCCCTCGCCGGGCTTGGCGCCCTGGCCGATCTTGATCTCGGCCACGTAGGAGCTGTTCAGCATCTCGGCCGAGACGCCGAAACGCCCGGAGGCGACCTGCTGCCCGCGCCATTTGCGGTACTGCCCGTACATGTCGCGGATCTCGCCACCCTCGCCGTTCATGCAGAGGATGTTGGTCGCCTTCGCCGCGTCGGCGTAGGCGCGGAAGGCCGGCTCGGACTGCGAGCCGAAGCTCATCGAGGAGATCACGATCGGGTAGTCGTGGTGGCCGACGCCGGCGTTGACCGTGCTCGGGTCGACCGGGTCGCGGTCTCCCTTCAGCGCCATGATGTGGCGCATCGAGATCGGGTTCTGCTTCTCCAGGTCGCGGACCTTCTCCGAGTACTCCTCGTAGGTGCCGGTCCCGTTGGCGGTCGCGATCGCCGCCTTGTAGACCTTCGGGTAGAAGCGGAACGTCTTCGCCGGTTTCGCCGCCGCGTCGTCGCCGCGCAGCGCGTGGGCGCGGGCGTCGGTGTCCTCGTCGAGGTCGACGAACCCGGTCCCGGCCCTGTCGGAGGCGGCGAAGTAGTCGGTCTGGAAGATCTCCGCCAGCTCCGGCTTGATCCCGATCGAGCTGAACTGGCGCGCGTAGCCACGCACCTCGTGGATCCCGATCGTGGAGATCACTTTCTCGATCCCTTTGCGCAGCGCCGCGCAGAGGTTGGAGACGTCGGACTCGTAGTCCTCGACGCAGATCACCTCGACCATCGTGTACGGACAGACACCGTTCGCGCCGAGCCCGAGGGCGAGCATCACGTCGTGGACGTTGCGAATCGCCGCCGAGCGCAGGACCAGGCTGCAGCGCCGCCGCAGGTTGGTTTCGCCCTTCTCGACCTTGAACTGCTTCAGCGCCTGGTCGATCGCCGAGAGTGCCAGGTGCGGGTCGAGGTAGCGCCGCTCGGCGTCGTAGACGGTGCGGTCGGTGAGGACCAGCAACTCGCAGCCGTTGCGGACCTTCTTCACGGCCTCCTGCTTGACCCGGTCGATCGCGCCCTTGGTCGTCTCCGACTCGAGCAGGGAGATGTCGACCGCGGCGGCGCGGCCGCGGAACTCCTCCCAGAGGTCCTCGAGCAGGTAGGTGTCGTGCTCGCGGGCGATCCGGCGGTAGGTCTCTTCGGCCAGCGGCGCCAGCTCGTGGTGCCCGCCGAGGATCACCGGGAACCCGGTTTCGACCGTGCCGGTGTCCTCGCCGGCGTTGTCGAGCGAGGGCCGGCGGCCGAACAGCGCCCGGGTCGAGAAGTGCTCCATCTCGCGTTCGCGGTCGATCGCCGGGTTGGTGACGACGGCGACCGTCTCCTTGAAGTAGTCGGCGAGGTTCTGGCGCTCGGGCGAGAGCGCCGCCAGCGGGCCGTCGTAGCCGAGCGAGCCGACCGGCTCGGCCCCGTTGGAGGCCATCTGCTGGACGAGTTTGACGTCGTCGCGCTGCCAGCCGAAGCCGGCGAGGACGCGGTCGGAGACCTTGACCGGCTCCTCGGGGCCGGCGTCGGAGTAACCGGGGACGGCGGCGCCCTCGAGCGGGCCGCCGGTCTCCAGCGCGCGCTCGTAGGGAGCGACGGCCTCGGCGCCGTTCCGCGCCAGCCAGCGGTCGCGGACGATCCGCAGCATCTCGTCGTGCGGGTGCAGGGTCGAGCGGCGCTCGGCGCGGTCGATCAGCACCAGCGCCTTCTCCCCCGGGGCGAGCGGCTTCGGCTCCGAGCACATCTTCCCGACCGAGACCACGCCCGGCTCGGAGCTGAAGACGTAGTCGTCCTCGGTCTCGACCTGCCAGAGCGGGCGCAGGCCCATCGCGTCGGCGGAGAAGACGCACTCGTCGGTCTGCCGCGCGATCAGCGCCACCGGGCCCTGCGCGAACGGGCCCATCGTCTGGTGGAGGTACATGTAGAAGCCGTGCAGGTCCTCGGGCAGGCGGCCGATCTCCTCGACGATCGGCGGCACCACCATCTCCATCGCCTCGGCCAAGCTGAAGCCCTCGCGGCTGACCAGGGTGTCGATCGTGCGGTTGAGGTCCTGCGAGTCGGAGGAGTCGGGCTGGATCGGGACCGCCAGCATCTTCGCCTCCTGGCGCAGCTGCTGGATCGTGTTGATCTCGCCGTTGTGGCCGAGGACCGAGAACGGCTGCACCCGTTTGAAAGAGGGCCAGGTGTTGGTCGAGTAGCGGTTGTGGCCGAAGCAGCCGATCGTCTCGAAGCGCTCGTCGCGCAGGTCCGGGTAGTACTCGCCGAGCACCTTCGGCGCGCCCATCACCTTGTAGACGCAGGTCGTGGCGGAGAAGGAGGGGACGTGGACGCCGAGCTCTTTCTCCAGGCAGATCATCAGGTCGAAGAGGACCGCGTCGCGGGTCTTGGCGTCGGGGACGAGGCCGCCGAGCTGCCAGAAGATCGGCTCCTCCTCGCGCGCGGTCGGGCCGAGAGCGGGCGAGTCGACGACCCCGACCCGCTCGGCGAGGACGCGGAAGCCGCCTTCGGCGAGCAGCTCGCGGGCGTCGTGCTTGATCTTCTCCACGTCCTGGGAGCGCTCGATGAAGATGTGGGCGACGGCGAAGGCGTCATCGGTCGCGAGCGAGGGGTCGTGGCCGCCGTGGCGGACCTCCTCGGCCCAGATCTTGCGCGGGATGTCGAGCAGCAGGCCGCAGCCGTCCCCCTCGCCGTCGACGTTGCCGGCGCGGTGGAGCATCTTCTGCAGCGCGGGGATCGCCAGCTCGATCGGTTCGTGGCTGGGCGTCGCGTCCTTGCGGACCGAGGCGTAGATGGCGCAGGCGTCCTTGTCCTCGACGCTGGGCGGCGAAACAAGCGGACGGTAAGGGCGCTCTGGTGAGTAGCGCTCGACGCGAGCGCCGCGATCGGACTGGGACTTCATCTCTACCTCCCGGGTTCCACGCCTTCTTCGAGCGGGCGCGCGACGGGTTAACGGGTTACGGGATTATAGGGGCAGGGGTCAAACCCGGAAAAAGCCCTGCTCAGGCCCAGGACATCGGCTCGTAGCCGCCCTCGGGCTGGACGCCGATCAGCATCGCGGTGACGGGTGCGTCGGAGCGGTTGAGGATCGTGCGCGTAGCGGCGGGCTCGATCGAGGCGAAGGTGCCATCCGGCGCCGGATGGTCCTCCCCGTCGAGCCGCATCGTCGCCTCGCCCTCGAGGATCAGGTAGAGCTCGACCTGGCCGCTGCCGGACTCGTCGTGCTCGGGGATCTGGCCGCCGGGCGCGATCTCGACCAGGTTGTAGCCGAAGGCCTCGGTGCCAAGCGCCTTGCGGGCGAGCAGCCAGGTGCACTCGCCCGACCCCTCCATCCGCTCGAAATCGTCACGGTGCTTGATCGTGTAGTTCGCTGCCATTAGGTTCGACCCTAACCCCGATGACCGAGCCGAGCAAGGACTCCCCCGAGGCGCTGCAGGAGGCGATCGACCGCTACAACGCCGCCTGGAACGCCCACGACCTCGACGCGATCATGGCGATGCACGCGCCCGACATGGTCTTCGAGAACCACACTGCGAGCGAGGCGGCCGAAGGCGAGGAGGCGCGCGCGCACATCGGCTCGATCTTCGCCACCTGGCCCGACATCGCCTTCGCCACCCGGCGCCTCTACGTACGCGAGGGGCTGGTCGTGCAGGAATGGACCGCCTCGGCAACCCACACGCAGACGATGCGCCGCGGCGACCTCGTCGCCGAGCCGACCGGCAACCGGGTCGAGTGGGACGGCCTCGACGTGATCCCCTTCGAGGACGGCCTCGTCAAGCGCAAGGACGTCTACTCCGACAGCGTCTCGATCCTGCGCCAGGTGGGCTTGCTGGATTAGGCGTGTGTCGCCTTATGCGCCCGTATGGACGCAAAAGGCGACACCGCATCAACGACTCCAACTCGGTTCGTACGCTTCTTTGACCAGCGTCTTCGGTTTGCCGCCGCCGTAGGGGACGGTCTGGACCTTGTGGTTGCGGATCCCTGGGTCGAAGCCGCCGTTGAAGCCGAGGACGGTGCTGCCGTCGGCGGAGAGGTCGGTGCCGACGAAGCCGCTCTCCCCCGTGCCGGCGACCGGCCGCTGGGCTCCGGTCTTCGGGTTGACGACAACGGCGTAGCTGGTGTCCTGGCCCTGGAACTCGGTCAGCAGGCGAGCGCCGTTCGCCGACCAGTCGGTCGGGAACAGGCCCTGCAGCAGCGGCGGCACTTTGGTGTGGGTCAGGCGCTTGACCTGCTTGCCCTGCGGGTTCATCAGGAAGAGCTCGTTCTTCGGGCCGTATTGCCTCTTCTTGGCGTCCAGCGTCTTGACGAAGACGATCTTCTGCGGCCCCCAGAGCGGCTGCGAGGAGCGATGGTCCTTGGTCAGCCGCACCGGTTCGGGGGCGCGGACGTTGACCACGCCGGGGATCGGCACCGGGAAGGTGAAGACGTCGCTGCGCGGCGGGTACTTTTCGCTCTGCGCGACCGAGTAGGCGATTTCGGTCCCGTCCGGGGAGAAGCTGAAGCCGCTGAAGTAGCCCTGGGCGATGACGCTCTGCAACCCCGAAGCGACGTCGATCGCGACCAGCTTGCGCTTGCCGATTTCCGGTCCGCGCAGCGCGGCGATCGTTTTCGAGTCGGGCGACCAGGCGAGGTAGAAGGCTTCGCGCAGGTTGGTCATCAGCGTTTTGCCAGGACCGCCGGTTGCCGGGGCGAGCTTCAGTTCCTGCGCGTTCTTCGCGCCTTCATGCAGGTAGGCGATCGAGAGGCCGTTGGGGGCGACGTGGGGGTTGTGCCCGGCCTCCACCTTCTTGGCGCCGCTGCCGTCGTCGTTGGCGACGAACACCGTCGAGTTGAACGGGTTCTTGACGTAGCTCAGCGTCGCGCTCGCGCCCGCCGGCAAAGCCAGCAGCGCGGCGATGACGAGGGCGGGCAGGAGCAGCTTCGACTTCGCGGAGGTAGGCATGAGGCGGAATCTATCCGGCGTTCGTCCTTTCCGGGCATATGTCGGGGAAAGGACGAACGCCGCTACGGGCCGACGATCGCCGCGACGACCAGGCTGCCGCTCATGGCGACGAACGAGACGACCGCCAGCGCCCGGTACCAGAGCCGCTTGTCGACGTCGGGGTTGAAGGCCAGGGGGACGAAGAGAAACGGGTTGACGAAGGTGCCGAAGACAAGCGCGGCAGCGACCGCGGTCGGCAGGTCCGGGACCGCCAGGCCGACCCCGATCAGGATCAGGCCCATCATCACGTAGTCGAGGTGGACCTGGCGGATCCGCTGCGGAGCGACCACGCCGATCCGCCGCAGCCACTCCGGCCGCTCGTCGCGCACCACCATCGCCCAGCCCAGCAGACCGCCCAGCGCCAGCTCGACCAACCCGATCCGCACCACCCAGTCCACTGGTTCAGAGCTCCGGGACGTCGGCGCCGAGGGGACTGAAGGGGAGGCGGCGAACGTCGGCCCAGCCGTCGCAGCGCTCACCCAGCGCGGCGGCGACGTTGCCGGCGTCCTGCCAGGTGGTCCAGACCAGGACCGTCGGGCCGGCGCCGGAGATCGTCGCCCCCAGCGCCCCCAGCTCGCGGGCCGAGTCGACGATCTCCATCGAGCGCGGATAGAGGTCGCGGCGGCGCGGCTGATGAAGGTGGTCGTCGAGCCCGCGCGCCAGCAGATCGAGGTCGGCGTCGCGCAGTCCCAGGACCAGCATCGCCGCGGCCGAGACGTTGGCAACGGCGTCGCCGAGCGGCACCTCGGCCGGGATCGCCTCGCGCGCCCGCTCGGTCGAGACCTCCTCGGGCGGGATCACGACGATCCCCTCCAGCCCCTCGGGCGGGTCGAAGCGGGCTGCGATCGGCGCCCCGTCGTCGCTCTTCCCGCAGACCACGAAGCCGCCGTAGATCGCCGCCGCGACGTTGTCGGGATGGCCCTCGAGCTCGGTTGCCCGCGCCAGCATCTCCTCCTTCTCCAGCGCCAGCTCGTAGAGGTGGTCGGCGGCGTAGAGGCCGGCGACGATCGCCGCCGCGCTCGACCCCAGCCCGCGCGCCAGCGGGATCTCGCTGCGCAGCCGGAAGGCGATCCCGTCCGCCGGCCGCAGGCTCTCGAAGGCCCGCACGATCAGGTTGTCGCGCCCGGTCGAGACCTCCAGGCCGCCGGGGTCGAAGGAGAACTCGCCGGCCTCTTCCACCTCCAGCTCCAAATGCATCGCCATCGCCGCCGCCATCGCGTCGTAGCCGGGGCCGAGGTTGGCCGAAGAGGCGGGGACGCGGACGAGTCGGTGGCGGACGGTCATCGGCTAGTCGAAGACGGCGCGCTCGACCGCGGCGAGGTCGTTCTCGCAGTTGAGCACCTGCGGGGCTTTGGAGAGCGCGGTGTCGGGGTCCTTGAGGCCGTGGCCGGTGAGGACGCAGACGACGGACTCGGGCTTGGCGGCGCCGTCAACGACCGGCAGGCCGTGGGCGAGGAGGCCGGCGACCGAGGCGGCGCTGGCGGGCTCGCAGAAGACGCCTTCGTTGTCGGCCAGCCAGCGGTAGGCGTTGAGGATCTGCTCGTCGGAGACGGCGGCGACGCGGCCGCGGCTGGCGGTGAAGGCGGCCATCGCCTCCTCCCAGCGGGCCGGATTGCCGATCCGGATCGCCGAGGCGACGGTCTCGGGATGGTCGACCGGCTCGCCGCGGACCAGCGGCGCCGCGCCCTCGGCCTGGAAGCCGTAGAGGACGGGAGACGCGTCAACCTCCTGGAAACCGCGCCAGTAGGCGGTGACGTTGCCGGCGTTGCCGACCGGGATCGCCAGCGCGCCCGGCGCCTCCCCCAGGTCCTCGACCACCTCGAAGGCAGCCGTCTTCTGGCCTTCGATCCGGTGCGGGTTGACCGAGTTGACCAGCTCGATCGGGTGCTTCTGCGAGAGCTCGCGGACGATCCGCAGGGCGTCGTCGAAGTTCCCCTGCAGGGCGACGACGCGGGCGCCGTGCATCAGCGCCTGGGCGAGCTTGCCGATCGCGATCTTGCCCTCGGGGACGATCACCGCGCCGCGCAGTCCGGCGCGTGCCGCGTAGGCGGCGCAGCTGGCGGCGGTGTTGCCGGTCGAGGCGCAGATGATCGCCTCCGCCCCGCGGCCCTTGGCGCGGGAGACCGCCACCGTCATCCCCCGGTCCTTGAACGAACCGGTCGGGTTCAGCCCCTCGAACTTGAAGTAGGCACGGGATTCGATCCGCTCCGAGAGGCGCGGCGCTTCGATCAGCGGCGTCGAGCCCTCGTTCAAAGTCACCACCGGGTCGCCCGGCTCCAAGGAGAGACGGTCGCGGTAGCGGTCGATAAGACCCGCCGCCATCAGGGCGCCCAGACCATCAACACGAACGAGGTCACGCGGAATACTCCTCCTCGATGACCCTTATCGAGCGCGGCGGCGAGCGCAGCTCGTCGAGCTTCGCCAGCTCATCGACCGCGGCCGCGAAGCGGGACTCGAGGCACTCGTGGATCACCATCACCAGCCGCGCCTCGTCGCCGGCCCCGCGCTGCACGACGCTCTTTACCGAGACGTCGTGGTCGGCGAGCACCGCCGCCACCCGCGCCAGCACGCCCGGCTGGTCGGCGACCTCGAGGTGCAGGTAGAAGGACGAGGTGACGTCCTCGACGAGCGGCAGCTCGACCCGGGTCTCGTGCACCGGCGCGTCGCCGGCGAGGATCGAGACGACGTCGCCGAGCACCGCCGAGGCGGTCTGCACGCCGCCGGCCCCCGGCCCCGACATCGTCACCTCGCTGATCGCCGGCGCCTCGACCATCACCGCGTTGAAGGCGCCTTCGATCGGCGCCAGCGGATGGCCCGGATAGAGGAAGCAGGGGAAGACGCGGACGCTGACGCCGCCGTCGCGGCGCTCGGCGACCCCGAGCAGCTTCAGCGACAGCCCCAGCTCTTTGGCGTAGGCGAGGTCGTCGGGCTGGATCGCCTCGATCCCCTCGTAGGGGACCTCGGACAGCGTCACCGGGGTGTGGAAGGCGAGCCGGGCGAGGATCGCCATCTTCGCCGCCGCGTCGGCGCCGTTGACGTCGTCGCTGGGGTCGGCCTCGGCGTAGCCCAGTTCCTGCGCCCGCGCCAGCACCTGGTCGTAGCCGGCGCCGCTGGCGGCCATCTCGCTGAGGATGAAATTGGTGGTGCCGTTGACGATGCCGAAGACCTTGGCGATCTCGGTGACGCCGAAGCTCTCCTGAATCGTCCGCACGATCGGGATCACCGCCGCCACCGCGGCCTCGAAGCGCAACTGCACGCCGGCCTCGCGGGCGACCGCGAAGAGCTCGTCGCCATGCTGGGCGAGCAGCTGCTTGTTGGCGGTCACCACCGGCTTGCCGGACCGCAGCGCCGCCAGCACGTGCTCGCGCGCCGGCTCGGTCCCCCCCATCAGCTCGACAACCATGTCGGAGCCGGCGAGGATCTGCTCGAAGTCGCCCTCGCCGCGGGTCAGGACGCCGGCGATCTCCGGCCGCCGCCCGGTAGCCGCCTCGACCGCGCCGGCGCGTTGCGCCAGCAGCTCGGCGAAGGCGGCGCCGACCGTGCCGCGACCCAGCAGCCCGATGCGCACGGGTTTGGAGCCCTCGGAGGTCACGGCTAGACGTCCCTCGCGGTCAGGTCCTCGTAGGTCTCGCGCCGGACCACGACCCGCGCCTCGCCGTCGCGGCAAAAGATCACCGGCGGGCGCGGCACGCCGTTGTAGTTGTTGGCCATCGCGTAACCGTAGGCGCCCGTCGCCGGGGTAACGAGGACGTCGCCGACGGCGGGCTCGGCCAGCATCGTGTCGCGGACGATCACGTCGCCGGACTCGCAGTGCATGCCGGCGATCGTCACCAGGGTGTCGGGCGCCGCCGCGGCGCGGTCGGCGGCCAGCGCTTCGTACACCGAGCCGTAGAGCATCGGCCGCAGGTTGTCGGACATGCCGCCGTCGACGGCGACGTAGGTGCGGACGCCGGGGATCTCCTTGACGGTGCCGACCCGGTAGGCGGTGACGCCGGCGTTGGCGACCAGGGAGCGGCCGGGCTCGACCAGGATCTTGACCCCGTCGCCGAAGACCTCGGCGACGCCGCGGACCTTGACGTCGACGTAGGAGTCGATCGAGGGTGGCTCGTCCTCGGCGGTGTAGGCGACGCCGAGACCGCCGCCGACGTTGACCACCCGGCACCAGTCGCCGGCCAGCTCGCCGAGTGCCCGGATCGCCAGCGTGTAGGGCTCGAGCTCGAAGATCTGCGAGCCGATGTGGGCGTGCAGCCCGACCAGCTCGAGCTTCTCGGAGGCGAGCACGCGCTCGATCGCCCTGGCCGCCAGTCCGTCCTCGAGACCGAAGCCGAACTTGGAGTCGAGCTGGCCGGTGGTGATGTAGTCGTGGGTCGAGGGCTTGATCCCGGGGGTGACCCGGATCAGCACCCGCTGCGGTTCGTCGAGCAGCCGCTCGCAGCGCTCGATCTCGTCGAAGGAGTCGAGGATCAGGTGGCGGATCCCGGCGCGGGCGGCGAAGAGAATCTCCTCGTCGGACTTGTTGTTGCCGTGCATGTGGATCCGGCCGGGGTCGAAGCCCGCCTTCAGCGCCATGTGCAGCTCGCCGCCGGAGGCGACGTCGACCGAGAGCCCCTCCTCGGCGAAGAGCCGGTAGGCGGCGGTGCAGGGCAGGGACTTGCTGGCGAAGAGGACTTCGTACTCGGCGTCGCGGCGCTCGAAGGCCTCACGGTAGGCGCGGGCGCGGGCGCGGATGTCGTCCTCGGCGTAGAGGTAGGCGGGCGTGCCGTGCGCTTCCGCCAGCTCGACCACGTCGCAGCCGGCGACCTCCAGATGACCCTCGGCGTTGACCCGGCTTCCCTGCGGGTAGACCGCCGAGCCGTCGATCGGATCTCCGCTCACCACCGACCCCGCCTGTTCCCGCTCCGCCATAGGACGGGCATTTTGACGATTGGGAGGTAACTAGGCGGAACGCCGGTCCCGGGGCTATTTGCCGGTCAGGCCGCCGACGACGCCTTCGACCGTCTTGGCGGTTTCGTCGACGACTTTGCCGACCGCGGATTCGGGACCGGCGACCCCGTTGACGATTTCTTCGGTCGTGCCGGTGACGCCCGTCGCTTCCAGCGCCCCGCCGGTCACGGTCTGATCGACCTGGTTGACCGTTTCGTTGACGGTGTTCGTGACCTGGGCCGAGGGCGAGGAGGTGGTGGTGCCACCGCCGGCTCCCGAACCGCCGGAGCCCCCACCCGATCCGCCATTTGACCCCGACCCGCCGCCGGAGGCGGAACCGGTGGCGCCGCCGCCCGACCCGCCGCTGGAGCTGGTCGTCGCGGCGGGGGCCGAATCGCCACCGCTGCCGCCGCTGCCACTGGTCGTTCCACCGCCTCCGGGCGATTGCTGACCGCCGCCCTGGACACCCTGCGCTCCTTGATCGCCGAGTCCTCCAGCCGCGCCGTCGCCTTTTGCCGAACCGGCACCGCCGGCGGCAGCGCCTGCCGCCGGCGCGCCGGGCCCGGTGGTGGCGCCGGCAACCGCAGCCGGGACAGCCGCCGGTTCGTTGGCCGAGACCGAAGCCTCGTTTCCACCGCCGCCCAGACCGAGGACCGGCAGGTCCTCGAAGACGAGTGCCGAGACGAGCAACACGAAGGCGACGACGGCAGCGGCGATCAGGCCCGCCCCCGACATCGCTCCCACCATGTAGTTCCTCGCCTGTTTGACCATAGGCTCCGCCTCCGCGTACCCAACCTAGGCCGAGTCACACGGAGAGCAAACGGGAACTACTAAAATTAAGTAGACGAGTGGCGGAGGCCGTGCCTACGACGGCGGAGCGTTCTCCACGCGGAGGAGCTCCTGGCTCGCTTCCTCCTCCATCTGCAGCGTCGTGTGCTCGATCCCGTAGCCCTCGCGCAGGGTCAGCTCGAGGCGGCGGCGGATCAGGTCGCGGTCGGCCCCCTGGGCGACGACGACGTGGGCGGCGATCGCCCCGAAGCCGGCGGTGACGGTCCAGACGTGGAGGTCGTGGACCGAGCGCACCCCCTCCTCCTCGCAGATCGCCGCGCCGATGCGGTCGGGATCGACTCCGGCCGGCGCCGCCTCCATCAGGACGTCGAACGGCTCCTTGATCAGCCGCCAGGAGGAGGCGAGGATCAGGACCGCGATCAGCAGGCCGACGATCGGGTCGACGACGGGCGAGCCGCCGAGCAGGACGAAGGCGCCGGCGACGATCACGCCGACCGAGCCGAGCGCGTCGGCGACCGAGTGGCGCAGGACGCCCTCGAGGTTGATGTCCTCGCGCTGGCCGCGGGCGAGGACGACGGTGGCGGCGACGTTGCCGGCCAGGCCGAAGACGCCGAGCGCCAGCACCCCCCAGCCGTCGATCTCCGGCGGGTCGCCGAAGCGGCCGATCGCCGCCACCGCGACCGCGACACTGACCGCGACCAGCAGCAGCCCGTTGACCAGCGCCGCCAGCACCTCCGAGCGCTGGTAGCCGAAGGTGCGGCGGCCGGCCGCCGGCAGCGTCGCCAGGCGGGCGGCGATCAGGGCGAGGACGATCGCGCCGGCGTCGGAGAGGACGTGGCCGGCATCGGCCAGCAGCGCCAGCGAGCCGGTGAGGATGCCGCCGATCGCCTCGGCCACCAGCAGGCCGAGGTTGATCGACAGCGCCCACCACATCCGCCGCCGGCTGTCGGCGCGCCGGGCGTCGAGCGCGTGGGCGTGGCTATGTCCGTGGCCGTGCGGTCCGTGCACGGTTCCGAGGATAAGCCCGCGTCAGGCCGCGACGGGCTCCTTCGCCGCCGCCGCAGCGACTTCGGCGGCGTAGCCGAGGCGCTCGGCGTATTCCCGGGCCTGCATGCGGGAGATGACCATCCGCTGGATCTCCGCCGTGCCCTCGAACAGCTGGTAGATCTTGGCGTCGCGGAACCACTTCTCCAACGGGCACTCGGTGCTCTGCGCATATGGGCCGACGAGGTCCATCAGCGTCGTCGTCGCCCACATCGTCACGTCGCCGGCCTTGAGCTTCGACATCGAGCCCTGGCCACCGGTCATCGGCACCCCGTTGCGGCCCATCCAGGCGGCGCGCTGGACGAGCAGGCGGGCGGCTTCGATCTCGGTCGCGACGTCGGCCAGCGTCTGCTGGACCCGCTGCGCTTTCAGCAGCGGCACCCCGCTTTCAGACTGGCCGTCGAGGTACTCCAAGGTCCACTCGTAGGACGCCTGGGCGATCCCCAGAGCGGAGGCGCCGACCAGCGGGCGGGTGATCTCGAAGGTCGCCAGCGCGTCGGCGCCGCGCGATTTCTTCCCTTCGCGGCCGCGCTGCAGCTTGCGCTCCAGCTTCTCGTCGCCGCCGAGCAGGCAGTCGCCGGGGACGCGGCAGTCCTCGAGCACGATCTCGGCCGTGTGCGAGGCGCGGATCCCGAGCTTCGACTCCTTCTTGCCCTGGGAGAGGCCGGGGGTGCCCTTGGGGATGACGAAGGAGGCCTGCCCGCGGGTGCCGAGACTGGGGTCGACGGTGGCGACGACGACGTGGACGTCGGCGATGCCGCCGTTGGTGATGAAGACCTTGGTCCCGTCGAGGACCCACTCGTCGCCGTCGCGCTTGGCGGTCGTCTTCAGGCTCTTGACGTCGGAGCCGGCCTGCGGCTCGGTGACGGCGTAGGCGCCGAGCTTGATCTCATTCTCGGTCCCAAAGCACTCGGGAACCCAGCGCATGATCTGCTCGGGGGTGCCGGAGGAGGCGATGCCCGCGGCGGCGAGGCCGGAGCCGGAGATCGCCAGCGCGGTGCCGGCGCAGCCCCAGTGGAACTCTTCGGCGGAGATCACCTGGAACTGGCCCTCGGGATCGGCGGCGGAGCGCTGGATCGACTCGAGCGTGCCGAAGCCCTGCTTGCGCGCC
>DASUTJ010000041.1:0-8557 GCA_036374655.1 Solirubrobacterales bacterium
ATCGTCCGCAAGCCGGCGAGCGGCGTCGCGACCGCGCTGGGCGGCGGCTACCTCGCATCCGGCCCCGGCGACGAGGCGCGGTTGCCGGCCCCGTGGCTGCCCGAGGGGCTGGAGCTGGACAGCGACGAGGGCGCCGGTGAGGTGCAGACGCCGCTGCTCGGCCCGGCCGCCGCCGGGCTGGAGGTCGGCGACCGCGTCTACATGCGGCACGCCAAGGCGGGCGAGCTCTGCGAGCGCTTCGACACCCTCTACCTGGTCGAAGGCGAGGAGATCGTCGACGAGATCCCCACCTATCGCGGCGAGGGCAAGGCTTTCCTCTAGGGGCCGAGGACGCGGTCCGTGTACTCGTTGCTGAAGGTGCGTCCCGGGTCCAGGGCGTCGCGGGCGCGCTGGAACTCCTCCCAGGCCGGGTAGCGCGGCGCCAGCGTCGCCGCGGTCTGGAAGTGGCGCTTGCCCCAGTGGGGCCGGCCGCCGTAGGAGTCCATGATCTCCTCGACCGCCTCGAAGTAGGGGCGCCACTCCATTCCCCGGTACTGGTGGACGGCGATGTAGGCGGTGTCGCGTTCGTGCGAGGGGCTGAGCAGGGCGTCGTCGCCGGCCGCAACCCGCATCTCGATCGGGAAGAAGACCGGGTACTCATTACGCCGCACCCACTCGATCACCCGCCGCGCCGCCTCGGGCCCGTGCTCGCGCGGCACCCCGTACTCCATCTCGGTGAAGCGCACGCGGCGCTCGTTGACGAAGACCCGGTCGCTGCGGTCGACCGTGCGACTACCGGAGGCGAGCCGCCCCGCCAGCCGCGCCAGCGACGGGATCGTCCGCGGCATCGCCCTGCCGGTCCGCGACAGCGCCCCCAGCGCCCAGTTCTCGAGCACGACGTCGTTGAGGAAGGCGGAGGCGCGGCCACGGGGGCGCGCCGGCTCCTCGGTTCGGTTGCGCTCCAGCACCAGCGCCAGGTCCGAGTAGGGGAAGGTGAAGAGCTCGAAGTGGTCGTGCGCGTCGGCCCGTTCCTGAAAGGTGTCGAGCACCTCCTCGCGCGGGTGCGGCGCGTCGACCCGCAGCAGGTTGAAGGCCGGGACGCAGCGCAGGACCAGCGCCGAGATCGCCCCCAGGGCGCCGACCCCGACCCGGGCGGCCCGCAGCAGCTCGGGGTCGGTCGCGGCGCTGAGGTGGCGGACGCTGCCGTCGGCGAGGACCAGCTCCATCGCCTCGACCTGGGCCGAGATGTTGCGCAGGCGGGAGCCGGTGCCGTGGGTCCCGGTCGAGATCGCGCCGGAGATCGTCTGGCTGTCGATGTCGCCGAGGTTCTCCATCCCCAGGCCAAGTCGCGCCAGCTCCTCGTTCAGCTCGGCGAGCACGGTGCCGCCGCCGACCCGGACCAGACCCGAGTCGCGGTCGGCGTCGAGCACCCCGCTCAGCGCCCCGGCGTCGATCATCGTCCCCTCGGTCAGCGCCGTCTCGGTGAAGGAGTGGCCCGAGCCCGCGACCCGCACCTTCTGCCCGGCCGCGGTCGCGGCGGCGATCGTCTCGGCCAGCTCCTCACGGTTGCGGGGCTTCGCGATCCGCGCCGGGCGGCAAGCCTGGTCGCCGGCCCAGTTGACCCATTCGCCGTCTGCCCGTCGTGCCATCGCCCGACCCTAGCTCGCGACCGGGCGCGGCTCGCCCTTCGGCCGCATCGCCGTGAACGCGTAGGCGACGGTCACCGCCAGCAGCACCGCGATCGCCAGGCTCGGCGCCGCGTAGCCGGTGAGGCTGGCGACGACGCCGCCGCCGATGCCGCCGATCACCTGGCCCGAGGCCCAGGCCATGTTCGAGAGCCCGGCCGCGTAGCCCTGGTGGAGGTTGCTTTCCTCGGCGACGTCGGAGATCAGGGTCAGGGCGGGCGCGAAGCAGAGCCCCGCGCCGAGCGAGGTCAGGACCAGGGCAGCGAGCACCTCGCCGAGGGTCACCACGGCGGCGATCGCGATCATCGCCAGCGCGCAGATGGTCAGCCCGCTGACGTAGGGCGTGCGGCGGCCGACGCGGTCCGAGATCTTTCCCGCCACCGGCGCCAGCATCGCCTCCAGCGCCGCGCCGACGATGAAGCCGGCGGCGATCACGCCGTGACTCCCGCCCAGGTCGTCGATCCGCAGCGGCACCAGCACCTCGATCGCGCCGAACATCACCGAGGGGACGGCGACGAAGATCGCCGCCTCGACCACCGGGCGGCTGAGCAGCACCGCGGCGACCTCGCGCAGGGACTGCACCTCGGGACGGTGGGTCTCCTCCGGCAGGCGCGCGGCGGCCAGCGCCAGCAGCGCCGTGATCACCATCACCGAGCCGAACACCAGCTCGGTGCCGACGGCGCCGGCGACCGCGCCCAGCGCCGGCCCCAGCAGCGCTCCCGCAACGGCGGTGCCGAGCGCGGTGCCGATCACCGAGCCGCGGCGGTCCTCGGGCGCGGCGGTGATCAGCCAGGTGAGCGCCCCGGACCAGATCAGCGCGCCGGCGACCCCCTGCACGAACCGGGACGCGTCGAGCAGGTAGATGTCCTCGGCGAAGCCGAAGACGACGCTCGAGACGCCCAGCGTGAGCAGGCCGACGATCGCCGCCCGCCGCGGCCCGATGCGGCTGGCGACGTAACCCGCCGGCAGCGAGGCGATCAGGGTCCCGGCGGCATAGGAGGCCGAGAGGACCCCCGCCTGCGCCTTGCTGAGGCCGAGATCGTCGACGTATTCCGGCAGCAGCGGAGCGATCGCCGCGAAGAAGGCGACGTCGAAGAAGATCATCGCCGAGGCGAGCAAGAGCAACCGACGCATTGGTGAATCCAATCAGTGCGGCGGTCCCCGGGCTTGAATCCCGATCTCTAGCATTCTCCGGCAGCGGCTCGGAGGGGTGGCAGAGCGGTTGAATGCGGCGGCCTTGAAAGCCGTTAGGCCGCGTAAGCGGTCTCGTGGGTTCGAATCCCACCCCCTCCGCTCCCGGGCGCGCCCAGCAGGAAAGCGCCTCCCGCGGACGAACGACCAAGCCATGGAAAGGGCCGAGAGGCGCGCCCAGGGCGGTGAGCTCTGGCGACAGCGCGCAGAGAGAGTCCGCGATGCCTTCGGACTGGTCCTGGCCCTCGTCCTCCTCACCTACCTGCTGGCCTCGCTGCTCGACAACAAGGGCTGGTCGGCCGTCGTCCTGACGGTCACGACCAGCGCCACCTCGGTCGTCGCCCTGGTCAGCTCACACGTCAGGGCAAGGGTGGTCCGGGTCTCGATCTGGCTCTCGGTACTGACCGTCGGGCTGGCGGCGATCTCCGCGGTCAGCGACGAGCGGTGGTTCCTGAACTTCGCCTCGCTGATCCAGATCTGCCTGCTGACGGTGGCGATGGCGGCGGTGCTGTGGCGGGTGGTCTCCAGCGCCGAGGTCGGGTCGCGCACGATCCTCGGCGCGATCAGCGTCTACGCCGTCCTCGGCATCCTCTTCACCTTCGCCTACGGCACGATCGACCGGATCCAGGGCGGGCCGTTTTTCGAAGAGGTCGCCCGCCCCGAGGGCAACGACTTCCTCTTCTTCAGCTACACGACGCTGACCACGACCGGCTACGGCAACCTCGTCCCGGGCGGGCAGCCGGGCCGGATGCTCGCCGGCCTGGAGATGATGATCGGCCAGATCTTCCTGGTCACCCTGGTCGCCGGGCTGGTCAGTCTCTGGCGGCCCGGCGAGGCCTTGCGGCGCCGCCGCGAGCGGCGCCAGGAGCCGGCTGGTCCCGCCTGAGCGGGACCTCCTCGCCGGCCCGCTCAGCCCTCGTCGAGCTCGACCCGTTCGATCGTCTGCGCATCGAGCGGCTTGTCGCCGGCGTCGGTCGGCGTCGACTCGATCGCGTCGACCACGTCCATGCCGTCGATCACCTCGCCGAAGACGGTGTGCTTGCCGTCGAGCCAGGGCGCCGCGCCGGTGGTGACGATGAAGAACTGCGAGCCGTTGGTGTTGGGGCCGGCATTGGCCATCGCCAGCGCGCCGCGAACGACCTTGTGGTCGTTGAACTCGTCCTCGAAGGTGTAGCCCGGCCCGCCGCGCCCGGTGCCCTCCGGGCAGCCGCCCTGGATCATGAAGTCCGGGATCACCCGGTGGAAGACGAGCTGGTCGTAGAACCCGTCGGCGGAGAGCTTGCGGAAGTTCTCGACGGTTTTCGGCGCGTCCTCGTCGTGAAGCTCGAGCACGATCGCCCCGGCGCTGGTGTGAAGGGTCGCTTGCGACATGGCCCGGAACCCTAGCTTCCCCGGACCATGAGCGTGACCGGAGGCGAGGAGCCGGGAACGTACGGCCAGCGCTCCTCCGCCAGCGCCGTCGCCCGCAGGCGAATCGCCGCTCGCCCGCTGACGTAGCGGAAGCGGTAGCGGGCCCGGAAGCGGCCGTGGTGATCGCTGCGGGTGACGAGGACCGGGCGCCAGCGACCGGTCGCCTCCTCCAGGTACTGGATCGCGACGAGCTTGCCGCGACGGGGAATCGCCGCCCCCTTGCTCTTCACCCCGCCGCTGAGACGGACGACTTGGCCGGTCCGCAGATGCTCGGGCGCTGCGCGGAGGGTGACGCCGGCGCGAACGCGCAGCTCCAGCGGCTGGCGGTAAGCCGGCTCCAGCCCGCCGTCGCCGTCGAAGCTGACCGTGACCCGGCGCGAGGGGCCCGGGGGCAGCCGCAGCTCGAAGCCGCCCTGCTCGCCGGTCTCGGCGGCGGCGACGGCCATCGGCGCCAGCGCACCCCGAGAGGGCCGCGAGACCACGCGCATGGCGCGACCGCCGAGGCCGGCGCCGTCGGCGGCGCGGGTGAGACGGCCGCTGACGAGCGCCGGAGCGCCGAAGGGGACGGTCAGCGACTCGCCGCGCCCGTGCCCTCCCCGAAGACGGGCGAACAGCCGCGACTTCGCTTTCGGGGGCTGCGGGGATTTCGGGAGATGCGGCGGCGGCACCCGGCGGATCGCCATCTGGGTCCCGTCGGCTTTCAGATTCGTCGAGGCGACGTTTCCGGCGACGTCTTTGGCGTCGGCGCGGAAGACGTAGGTGCCGACGCCAAGCTCGGGCATCGGCGCGACCAGATGGGACAATCCGGGCCGGTCCCCCGGCACCAGTTTGGTGGGCAGCTCGGTCCAGGCGTCCGCGTCGACGCGCCGGTAGAGGATCTGCCCTCCCGCCGGCCCCGAATTCAGGTCGTCGACGTCCGCCATGACCTGGGTCTCCGCCGTCTCGTTCGAGAAGCGGACCTCCGGCCGGAGGTCGTCGAAGCGCAGCGGCACCGTCACCGCGGTGCCGGGGTCCTCGTTGCCGGCTTCGTCGCGCAGCCAGAGCTGCAGCGAGTAGCGACCGGTGGCGGGGACGGAGAGGTTGGCGAGGCTGCGGCGGTCGTTGCCGGAGGCGAACCGGACGCCGGTGTCGTAGCCGGCCGAGCCGACGATCCTCCAGGGCGCGCCGGAGATCGGGCTCGCCGCCCCCTGACCGGGGTTCTCCCAGGTGAGGTCGAAGTCGTTGACCCGGCGCCAGCCCTCGCCGCCGGCGAGGGTGACCGCCTTGGGATGGGCCGGCGGGTTGTTGTCGATCCGCACGGTGCGGGGCGACGTGCAGCTGTAGTTGCCGGCGAAGTCGGCCGCGCAGTGAACCAGGGTGTGGGAGCCGTCGCTGAAGCTCTGCGTGGCGACCGGGTGCGTGGCAGAAACCGTGGTCAGGCAGGGCCGCATCCGCGTCGCCCGCCACTCGCCGTCGATCAGGGCCTTCTCGCACGGGTACTCGGTGAAGCCGACCCGCGCCCCGTCGAGCTTCGTCTCGCCATAGCGGACCCCGGCGCCGGTGTCGCTGGCGGTCAGGGCCACCGCCTGACCTCCCCGCCGCCAGCCGCCGGCGACGAGATCGCCGCCGAGGATCCCGGCGCTCGGCGCGCCGGGGTCGTCGACGGTGATCGTCAACGAGCGCAGCGCCGACCACGATCCCTGATCCAGCGAGCACCACTTCGATTCGGCCCGGGCGCAGAGCAGCCGGTCTTCGAAACCCGAGGCGCCGATCGGGAAGTCGAGACTGAACTGCCGCGCGGCGGTGTCGGTGGTCGATGCCTGGCGCAGCGGTTCGAACCCGCCGCCCCAGTTGACCGCTCCCAGCCGCTGCTCCATGCCGTCATGGAGCGCATGCCACCAGGTGCCGCTCACGCCGAAGATGCCGGTTCCGGGGGGCGGCACCCAGAGCCAGCGGGCGAAGCGGGTGCCCGAAACGGTCCCCTGTCCATCGCGGGTGAGGCTCTTCACGTGTTCGCCGGGCGTGCCGCACCAGGCGTCGGGACGGAACTTGGCGCCGCCGGTGGTATCGCCCCAGCCGGCGTCGACGCCCACGGACCAGCCGCATTGCGCCACCCGGTACCTGGCGGCATTCGCCTCCGACGCCGCCAGCAGCAACACGCTCAGCGCCAGCAGGACGCCCAGCGCCACGCCCCGCACCAATCCAAGCCTCGACCCCACCATCGTTCCTCCTTCGCTCGACTGCGTTCCGGAGGCCCTAAGGCGGTTGCGGGCCGAACTCTCCCCCCTCGCGGCGCCCGAGATTGCGGCTTTGCGAGAATCGACGCCAATGTCTCTTCCAAGCAAAGATCAGATCACCGAGAAGCTGCGCGCCGTCATCGACCCCGAGCTGCGGCGCTCCATCGTCGAGCTGGGCATGGTCCGCTCGATCGAGGTCAAGGAGGACGGCCGCGTCGAGGTCGTCGTCTCGCTGACCACCGCGGGCTGCCCGATCCGCTCCCACTTCGAACAGGCGGTCGCCGCGCAGGTCTCCCAGCTGGAGGGCGTGACCGGCGTCGCCGTCGGCTTCGACGTCCTCTCCGACGAGGAGAAAGGCCAGCTGCAGCAGACGCTGGGCCGCGGCAAGCTGCCGCAGGGCGCCCTGGCGAAGGTGAAAAACGTGATCTGCGTCTCCTCCGGCAAGGGCGGGGTCGGCAAGTCGACGATGACCGCCAACCTGGCCGCGGCGCTGACCGCCGAAGGCCATCCCGCCGGGGCGCTCGACTGCGACGTCTACGGCTACTCGATCCCGCGCATGCTCGGCGTCAACCACAAACCCGAAGTCAACGGGGAGCGCAAAATCCTGCCTCTGGACTCGCCCAGCGGGGTGAAGGTGATGTCGATCGGCTTCTTCGTCGAGGAGAACTCGGCCGTCGTCTGGCGCGGCCCGATGCTGCACAAGGCGATCCAGCAGTTCCTCGAGGACGTCGCCTGGGACGAGCTCGAGTACCTGCTGCTCGACCTGCCGCCGGGGACCGGGGACGTCTCGATGACCCTCGCCCAGCTGCTGCCGCAGGCCAAGTTCGTGGTTGTCACCACGCCGCAGCCTGCGGCCCAGTCGGTCGCCCACCGCGGCGCCGAGATGGCGAAGAAGTTCGACCTCGAGATCCTCGGCGTGATCGAGAACATGTCCGGCTTCACGACCCCCGACGGCGAGCGCTTCACGATCTTCGGCGAGGGCGGCGGCCAGCTGCTCTCCGACGATCTCGACGTGCCGCTGCTGGGCAAGGTGCCGCTGTCGGAGCCGCTGCGCGAGCACGCCGACAACGGCTCCCCGCTGGTGATCGCCGAGCCCGACGCGCCCGCTTCCCAGGCGATCCGCCAGGCGGCCCGCGGGATCATCGCCGCGACGCCGCAGGAGCTGCCGGTGCTCCAGGCGACGCCGAGCGCCGCGGAAGCGCCGCCGGTCAGCGGCACGCCGCTCCCGGTCGTCCAGTAGACGCGGCCCAAGGCCGCTGCGTGACCAAGCGCACACTGCGGGGCGAAACTTCCGCCATCCTTCAACGTTAAGGACTGCACACAAACGCCTAATCCCCGGCTATGACCGGGGAGCGGGGGACCCAAGTTTCCGGGGCTAACTCACCTTCGAGTGAGGGCGCAGGCTCCTTCAGCGCCAGCCCGACAGCTAACCCCGTAGGCCGACGAAGGAGGAGTGAATGACGAACGCCCTGGGGGCGGCCCGAAAAACGCCCGCCCTTTGCCTTTCCATCGCTTTCCTTGCCGTAGCGGCGATCGCGGCCTTCGCCGCCCCGGCCCAGGCGGAAACCCCGGGTGGGGTCTCCCCGACGACTCCGGAAGCCGCGGCACCGACCGCGCCTCCCGGCAAGGCGATCCTGGTCAACGGCCGCGCCGTGCCGCCCGCCGATGCGCCCCCGGCGGTCAAACAGGTGATCGCCGCGGCGAACAAGATCCGTACCAAGCCCTACATCTACGGCGGCGGCCACGGCCGCTGGTGGGACGCCGGCTACGACTGCTCGGGCGCGGTCAGCTTCGCCCTCCGCGGCGCCGGCCTGATCGACACCCCGATGCCCTCCGGCTCTCTCGCCGGCTGGGGCAGCGCCGGCAAGGGCCGCTGGATCACGGTCTACGCCAACGGCGGCCACGCCTACGCGATCGTCGCCGGCCTCCGCTGGGATACCGCCGGCACCACCAACGGCACCGGCCCAAGGTGGCACAAATCCCTAAAGGCCCAAGCCAGCGGCCCCTTCACCGTTCGGCATCCCGACGGCTACTAGGTAAAGCAGCTCAAGAAAGCGATGGTCGGAGGGGTCGGGT
>DASUTJ010000042.1:0-9586 GCA_036374655.1 Solirubrobacterales bacterium
CTGATCTTCGCCTGCTGGCTGTGGTCGAGCGGCGACCTCAACACGATCGAATCGATCGGCCTGGCGCTGACCATGGGCGTGGTCGGGGGGATCGCGATCAACACCGCCCACGAGCTCGGCCACAAGCGGGCCAGCTCGGAGAAGTGGCTCAGCCGCGTCGCCCTCGCCCAGACCGGCTACGGCCACTTCTTCATCGAGCACAACCGCGGCCACCACGTCAAAGTCGCCACCCCGGAGGATCCCGCCAGCTCGCGCCTCGGCGAGAGCTTCTGGGCCTTCCTGCCGCGCACCGTGGTCGGCAGCCTGCGCTCGGCCTGGGGGATCGAGGCGGCCCGCCTGGACCGTCTGGGCAAGTCGCCCTGGAGCCTCCACAACGATGTCCTCAGCGCCTGGGCAATGACGATCGTTCTCTTCGCCGGCCTGGGGCTTGTCTTCGGCCCGGTCGTTCTGCCCTACCTGCTGGTCCAGGCGGTGATCGGGTTCTCGCTGCTGGAGGTCGTCAACTACCTCGAGCACTACGGCTTGCTGCGCCAGAAACGCGAGGACGGCCGCTACGAGCGCTGCCTGCCGGAACACAGCTGGAACAGCAACAACGTCGCTTCCAACGTCCTCCTCTACCACCTTCAGCGCCACTCGGACCACCACGCCAACCCGACCCGCCGCTACCAGGCTCTGCGCCACGTCGAAGAAGCGCCGCAGCTGCCGACCGGTTACGCCGGGATGATCGTCCTCGCCTGGTTCCCGCCGCTCTGGCGTCGGGTGATGGACCCGCGCCTGCTCGAGCACTACGAAGGCGACGTGACCCGCGCCAACATCCACCCGCGCAAGCTGGGCCGGGTGCTGGAGCGCTACGGACGGGCCGCATGAGCGCCTGGCGCTGTCCCAGCTGCGGCTACGTCTACGACGAGGACGCCGGCCACCCGCGCGAGGGCTTCCCGGCCGGGACCGCCTTCGCCGAGGTCCCGGACGACTGGCCCTGCCCCGACTGCGGCGTGCGGGACAAGATCGACTTCGAACCGGTCGCGGCCGACGCCTGACTGCCTCCGCTGCGACGATAGGGGGCGTGCCGAACGGGAGGACCCCTTACCAGGAGGCGGCGAGGGAGCTGCTGCGCCGGACGGTTTTCGACGCCGCCCGCGACCAGCTGGCCCGTCAGACCTGGTCGGAGATAACGATGGCGGACATCGCCAGCGGCGCCGGCGTCAGCCGCCAGACGCTCTACAACGAGTTCGGCAACCGCAACGAGTTCGGCTTCGCCTTCGTCATCCACGAGGCCGAACGGTTCATGGACGACGTCGAGAAGGCGGTCCGCGAGCACCTCGACGACCCGCAGGCGGCGATCCTGGCCGCCCTCGAGCACTTCCTGCAGGCGGCGGGCGGCGACCCGCTGATCCGGATCCTGCTCAGCGACGACGGCACCGGCGGCATGCTGCCCTTCGTCACCACCCAGGGCCTGCCCGTGGTGCAGTGGGCGACCGGCCGCCTGGCGACCGTGATCGAGGAGGGCTGGCCGCAGGCGCCTCCAGCCGACGTGCAGACGCTCTCCGAGAGCCTGGTGCGGCTGGCGATCAGCTATGTCACCACCCCCGGGGAGTCGGCGGAGGAGACCGCCAAGCGGGTCGCCGACCTCCTCGGCCCCTTCATCGAGAAGGCGCTCGGCTCGGCGGTTGAGTGAGAGCTGGGGGCACCCCCGTTTGAACAAATGAACCCTCCTGTTTGGCCTGAGCGGCCTTTGCCTGTGAGGGGCGCGGCGGGTTAGCGTCGGTGCAAGCGCGAAAAGGAGGTCGTATGAGCGCACAGGCAAACAAGGAAACGGCCGAAGCCGCCTACCGGGCCTTTGCCGAAGGAGATGCCGCCGCGGCGATGCAGAACATGAGCGACGGCGTGTCCTGGACGGCTGGGGGCGACAGCGCCCTCACCGGCACCTACAAAGGTAAGGAAGAGATCGCCGGGCTGTGGGCCAAACTCGGCGAAAAAGGGCTCAAGACCGAGCCGCACGATTTCATCGCCGACGGCAACAAAGTCGTGGTCCTGACCACGGTCACCCTCGACGGTCAGACCCAGGAGGCGGCCGATGTCCTCACCTACGACGAGGAAGGGAAGCTGATCGCCTTCGAGCAGGTCGGCGATCCGGCGGTTGTCAACAGTCTGTATCCGCGTTGAGCCCGAGGGAGGCCGCGCCCGGCGTGCGGCCTCCCCTCGAGTTGGGAAGATGGCGCATGCGCCCGAACCCGCTGTTCGCTTCCGAGGACCCGGAGCTGGTGCGGGCCCTGGTGCGCGAGCATCCTTGGGCGACCCTGGTGACCTCGACCGAATCGGGCCTCGTCGCCTCTCACTATCCGGTGATGCTGGACGAGGACGCGCCTGGGTTGACTCTTTTAACCCACCTCGGTCGGCCCGACGACGAGGTATTGGAGATCGGGTTGGGAGAGGTCCTGGTCATCGTGCAAGGCAACCACGGCTACGTCTCCCCGGGCTGGTACACGCCGGAGGAGCGCCTCGTCCCGACCTGGAACTTCACCGTCGCCCACCTGCACGGCATGCCGCAGGTCCTTGACGAGACCGAGAACTTCGCGGTGCTGACCAGGCTGGTGGAGCACTTCGAGCGCCACCTCGATCAACCCCACCGTCTGAGTCCGGCCGACGCCCCGATAGCCAAGGGCACTGTCGGCCTGCGGATCCCGATCGACCGCTTCGAGATGAAGCGCAAGCTGGGTCAGAACAAAAGCGCCGAGACCCGCCGCCAGGTGATCGCGGCCCTACGCGAGGAGAGCCCTTACCGGCACCCGGTGCTGGCGGAGGAAATGGAGCGGGAGCTGGAGGAAAACGGCTAAAAGTTCCGAGCCGGGATTGAAAACTTTAGCCCTGAGAGGCGATTTGGCCGAATGTTTGAGAGAACTTTTCGAACATTTGTGGTGCCATGTCTCTCGTGTTTTCTCCTGCCACCCGGATCAAGGCGTCTCTCGGCTTGCTCGCGGCGACCTGCGTACTCGCGGTCGTCGCGATTCCGGGGGTGGCCGGGGCGGCCGGTCTCGCCTCTTCCTCCGAACTGACCTTCCCCTCGGATGAAGCGCATGTGACCGGCTCCCGGGCATCCTTCTGGGTCGAGTGCTCCGCCTCCGAAACGAGCACCTGCAGCGGCACCGTGACGCTGACCACCGACGGCAAGAAGCACAACATCCCGTTCTCCGTCGTAGCCGGCACCCACCAGAGCCTCAGCGTCCGCCTGGGAGCCAAGTCGACGACCAAGCACGTGGTCGCTGTAGCTAAGACGGCCCAGCCCGAAGGCGGCTACGTCCGCTCCTGGGGCCTCCTCGAGCTTCGTTAGCCGGGGAGCCTGCCATGTCAGGCCTGATGTAGCTGCTAGCCTCGACTCTATGACGCTACATGGCGATGCGGCCGAGGTTGGAGTTCGTGAGCTCCACGATCGCCTCAGCGAGTACTTGGAGAAGGTCGAAAAGGGGACCCAGGTCGTCGTTACCCGGCGCGGCAAGCCCATTGCCCGGCTGAGTCAGATCGACGGACCCCAACCTTTCGAAGATCTCGAACAACGAGGCCTGGTTCGTTGGCCCGAGAAGCGACGGAAGGCCCGGCAGCCTTTGACCGGCGCCAAAGGTCCTGTCTCCGACCTCGTCAAGGACCAACGTCGTTGATCCTCTATTTCGATACCTCGGCGCTGATCAAGCTCGTTCTCGCCGAGCAGGGATCGGAGCTGGCGCTAGAGCTATGGGGGAGATCAACTCACGCAGTATCGAGCCTTCTCGCCTATCCAGAGGGGAGGGCGGCGTTGGCGGCAGCCCGTCGAGGCGGTCGGCTCGACCAGCGCCTCTACGAGGAAGTGCAGGCGAGCTTCGATCACACCTACGAAGAGCTCATTGCGATCGGCATCGACCAGCAACTAACCCGTACCGCCGGGTCTCTCGCCTCCGAACTTTCTCTACGCGGCTATGACGCCGTTCACTTGGCCACGGCACTCGACTTGGCTGAGCAGGACGTAGCCCTCGTCACCTGGGATCGAGATCTCAGCAGGGCCGCACTGGCCGCAGGCCTTGCGGTCCTGGGCGAATAAGGGGACGCTGGGAAGTCGAACTCCAAGCTGCGCCAAAAGGTGGGGAAAGAGAAAACCCCCGCGGCGCGGGGGCTCCCATGCGGCTGAATGGAGTCGAACCATCACGGGTGTTTCCACCCACAAGGCCCTCAACCTTGCGCGTCTACCAGTTCCGCCACAGCCGCTCGAGGGCGAGGGATTCTAGATGTTTGCGTGCAGGGGAAGGCCGCAGGTTGCGGGCGTCCGGGGGAGCCGGTAGCCTGCGAACAAGTGTTCGAAGGCAATTTGCGCCTATTTGACGTGGGTGACCCGGCACCGGAGGAAACTGAAACGACGATGGAACTGGACCTGACCAAGAGGCAGAAGGAGATCTTCGACTTCATCGGCAAGTACGCGGCGAAGACCGGGTATCCGCCGACCGTGCGGGAGATCGGTAAAGCCGTGGGCCTGCACTCGTCCTCCACCGTCCACGCGCACCTGGCCAACCTGGAGAAGCTCGGCCTGGTCAAGCGCGACCCCTCGAAGCCGCGGGCGATAGAGCTGCTCTTCGACAAAGCCAAGCGGACGATCCGGCCCGAGAACGGCCTGCCGCTGGTCGGCCAGGTCGCCGCCGGCGCGCCGATCCTCGCCGAAGAGAACATCGAGGAGTACCTCGAGGTCCCTGATGTGATCGGCGGGGAGGACGGCGACTACATCCTCCAGATCCGCGGCGAAAGCATGAAGGACGCCGGCATCATCGAAGGCGACTACGTGATCGTGCGGCCCAGCGACGACGCGATCGACGGCGAGATCGTCGTCGCTCTGATCGGCGAAGAGGCGACGGTCAAGCGGATCTTCCGCGAGAAAGACCACATCCGGCTGCAGCCCGAAAACGAGGAAATGGAGCCGATCCTCACCACCGAAGCCCAGGTGCTGGGCAAAGTGGTCGGCGTCTTCAGGAAGGTGTAAGGCGCGGAAGCGCCTGGGCTGGTCGTCAGGGCCAACGCCCGGACTGGATCAGCCTCTTGTAGCGCCTTTGTTTGCGGCGGGCGTCCCAGAGCAGCGCCGGGAGTAGCCGGATCGCGAGCCGGGGGAAGAGGTTGACCAGGCGCAGCATCGGGCCGCGCCAGCGGGGAACGATGAGGATTGGCCGTGGCCTCTCGGTCAGCTTGCCGACCTGCGACGCCACCTCCTCGGCGGTGAGCAGTTGGCCGGAGAAGGACGCGGCCGCCTCGACGTCGTCGAGCTTGTCCTCCAGCATCGGCGTCCAGATCCCGTCCGGGCAGACGGCGGAGACCTGGATGTCCTTGATGCCGGTGCGGCGCAGGTCGAAGAGGGTGCCGAGGGTGAAGGCCATCGCCGCGTGCTTGCTGGCCGAGTAGGCGACCTCTCCTGGCGCGGCGACGAGCCCGGCCAGAGAGACGACGTTGACGACGTGGCCGCGGCCGGCGGCACGCATCGGGCCGAGGGCGGCGATCGTGCCGTTCATCAGTCCGGTGGCGTTGACGTCGAGCATCAGCTGCCGCGCCTCGGCGCTCTGCTCCCACGGCGGGCCGGGGAAGAAGATGCCGGCGTTGTTGACCCAGAGGTCGAGGGAGGCGGTGCGGCCGATCGAATCGGCCAGGCCGCGGCAGGCGACCTCGTTGCGGACATCGAGCGCCGACCCCCGCGCCTCGCCGCCCAGTTCCGCCGCGACCCGGTCGGCGGCGCCCGCGTCGACGTCGGTGACGTGGACGCGGTAGCCGCGCCCGGCGAGCTCGATCGCGATCGCGCGGCCAAGGCCGCTGCCGGCGCCGGTTACAACCGCCGTTCGCATGTCCGCCACCATAGCCGCAGGGCGCTTGGCCAGAGCAGCCTGCCGAGCTACCATCGAGGGGCGGGCCGAGCGACCGCGGGGGGAGAGAAAACCCCTCGAGGAAAGTCCGGACACCACAGGGCAGGGCGGTGGGTAACGCCCACCCGGGGAAACCCGCGGGAAAGTGCAACAGAAATGACACAGCCGATGGCGCGACTGCAGCTGCGTCGCGCACAGGCAATGGTGAAATGGTGCGGTAAGAGCGCACCGGCGTCGCGGTGACGCGGCGGCCAGGCAAACCCCGCCCGGTGCAAGGCCAAGCAGGACCGTCGACCCGGCTCGGCGAGGTCCAGGTAGGCCGCAGAGATAGATGGCCGCTCAAGACAGGATCCGGCTTACAGGCCCGCTACGGAAAAAGCCTCCATTTGGAGGCTTTTTCTATTTCTCGGGGTTTCCGTCTTAGCGTTTGCTAATCTGCCGCCCACATCCGCTCAATCTCTGCTCACATAACGCAGAGAGCGGGGGACCCAAGTAGTTGGGGCGAGTCGCGGCAGGTGCCGCGTAGCGCAGCTCTTTCAGCGCGAGCCCGACAGCTAACCCCGTAAGCGCTTGGAAAGAGATGCAGACGATCAACCAAACCTCCCTGCGCTGGGCCCTGGGCCTACTCGCGTTCTTCGCCCTGTTCGCCGGGGTCGCCACCGGTGCCCAGGCGGCGACCGGCGGCGCCTCCAGCTACTCCCCGCCCGCCAGCGCGAGCGACGAAGGTCTCGCCTTTGGCGACTGGCGCTACGGCGGTGCCAGCTGGTACGGCCCGGGCCTCTGGGGCAACTCGACCGCCTGCGGCGTGACCCTGCGGCCGCAGACGATGGGCGTCGCCCACAAGACCCTGCCCTGCGGCACCACGGTCAAGTTCGTCTACGGGGGCCGGTCGGTTGTCACCCAGGTGATCGACCGCGGTCCCTACGCCCACGGCCGCGCCTGGGACCTGACCAAAGCGGTCAGCGACACCCTCGGCTTCGAAGGCGTGGGGCGGGTGCGCTACGCGGTCGCCGTCGACGACGCAGCCGCCGCCAGTAACAGCTGAGATCCCGCCTCTCCGGCCGCTCCGAGGGCTACGCTGCCGTGTTCAAGGCAGGTCCATAGACGAGAGGAGTCGTGTTCATGTTGAGGTCTTCACAGGGAGCAGCAGCCACCAGCGCGCGAAACTGGCACTGGTTGGTCCTGGGCATCGCCGTCTGCGCCCTGGCGCTCCTTGTCGGTCTCGCTGCGAGCAGCGACGCGGCGAAGGTCGGCCGCACGACCGTGATCCTCGGCCAGACCGCGACCGAGCCGGATCCCTCCTGTCCAGACCTGCCCTGCCAGGCGATCGGCAGCGTCACCGGCTTCCAGGTCAACAACGGCCAGACCAACCTGCCGTTCCTCGTCACCGCTGACGGCACGATCAAGGCCTGGACCCTGACCCTGGCCCAGCCGACCAATAGCCAGCGGACCTTCTTCAACGGCTTCTTCGGGACCCCGCCGCAGGCGCGCCTGGCGGTCCTGCGCCGCGTCCCGGGGACCAACCCGCCGCGCTACAGCCTGCAGCGGCAGGGCTCGGTCAAGGTGCTTACCCCCTATCTGGGGCAGACGGTGAAGTTCAGCGCCAATCTCAAGGTCGAAAAGGGCGACATCATCGGCCTCACGGTGCCGACCTGGGCGCCGGCTTTCGCCCAGGATCTGGATGCGAGCAACGTCTGGCGCGCCAGCCGCGAACCGGGCACCTGCAAAAACGCGACGGACATCCGCCAGGGCGAACCGCAGGAAAAGGTCGGCCGGCGGGCGACCTACGGCTGCAAATACAGCACCGCGCGCCTGCTCTACACGGCGACGTTGGTGACGGGGCGCTAAGCGCCCCGTCACCGTCACGCCACCGGGGGAAGGGCCCTCGGGCCGCCCTGGTCTTTCGGTAGGGCAGCCGCGCTCGCGATCAGGCTCTGGAACTCGTTCAGCGCCAGGTGGCCGACCGCCTCGAGGATCTCCTCGTCGGTCCAGCCGATCTCCCGCGCCTCCTCGTGGAGGTGGAGGGGCGGGGGCCCCTCGGGGTCGAGCGTCTCCTCGAGGAATTTGAGCAGGGCGGCCTCCTTGGGGTCGGAGGAGGTGAAGCTGCGGGCTTTCGAGACCTCGTCGAGGCCCAGCCCGGCCCGGCGCGCCGACTTCGCGTGCTGGGCGATGCTGTAGTTGTCCCCGCGGTACTCGGCGACTGCGAGCGCAACCCGCTCCCTCGTCGCCTGCGGCAGGACTCCGCCGCGCAGCTCCGAGCGCATCCGCGTGTACGCGCGGAGGACAGCGGGTGCCCCGGCAAGCACGCCGACGAACTTCGTCACCGCGCCGCCGGCAGCCTGAATGCTCTTGATCAGAGGAGCGCTCTCATCAGGCGCCGTCAACTCGTCGTGGATCTGGAATCGGCTTACTGCGGTTTTTACCGTCACTGGCTTCTCGCTTTTGGCTCTGAGTCGGGCGGCAGTCGCTTTACAGAGCCGTTATCTGGCCTTTACTTTACTTTTAGCCGCTTACTTACCTGTCGTAAGTTATACCGGGATAGCCGGACGCTTTCAAGCCGTCTCGCGGCTCTTTTCCTTACCCGTATTACGTCTTTCCGCACCAGATCGGTTCATTCGCCTAACCTTGCGGCCTTCCGCACAGCCCCAAGGAGGCAATGAGGCATGGCCGAGCAACCCCGCAGCGCCGCCGACGTGATCGAGCTCGTCAAGGAGCACGACGTTCGCTTCATCCGCCTCTGGTTCACCGACGTGCTGGGACAGCTGAAGAGCTTCTCGGTCAACGCCTCCGAGCTGGAGGACGCCTTCGCAGGCGGGATGGGCTTCGACGGCTCCTCGATCACCGGCTTCAACCCGATCGAGGAGTCCGACATGCTGGCGGTGCCGGACCCGGCGACCTTCGCGCTGCTGCCCTGGCGGCCCGAGGAGGACGCGGTGGCGCGGATGTTCTGCGACATCCAGGTCCCCGGCGGCGGCCCCTACGAGGGCGACCCGCGCTGGATCATGCAGCGGGCGCTGAAACGGGCCGAGGACCTCGGCTTCGACGCCTACAACATCGGCCCAGAGCTGGAGTTCTTCTACTTCCGCTCCGCCAAACCGGAGGGCGGCGTGCCCGAGGTGCTCGACGAGGGCGGCTACTTCGACCTGACCACGCTCGACGCCGGCTCGGACCTGCGCCGGGAGACGGTCCTGGCGCTGGAGAAAATGGGGATCCACGTCGAGTACACCCACCACGAGGTCGGCCCCTCCCAGCACGAGGTCGACATGCGCTACAAGAACGCGCTCGAGATGGCCGACGACTGCATGACCTACCGCATCGTCGTCAAGGAGTACGCGATGAAGTACGGCTACCACGCGACCTTCATGCCGAAGCCCCTCTTCGGCGAGAACGGCTCCGGGATGCACGTCCACCAGTCACTCAGCCGCGACGGCAAGAACGCCTTCTACGACGAGGACGATCCGTACTACCTCTCGCCTGTGGCGAAGAGCTTCATCGCCGGCCAGCTCAAGCACGCGCGCGAGATCTCGCCGCTCTTCGCCCAGTGGGTCAACTCCTACAAGCGGCTGGTGCCGGGCTACGAGGCGCCGGTCTATCTAGCCTGGTCGCGCCGCAACCGCTCGGCCCTGATCCGGGTGCCGCTCTACCACCCCGGCAAGGAGTCGGCGACCCGGGCCGAGCTGCGCTGCCCGGATCCCGCCGCCAATCCCTACCTCTGCTTCGCCGGG
>DASUTJ010000043.1:0-7033 GCA_036374655.1 Solirubrobacterales bacterium
GGCTGCTCGCCGGGTTCCTCGGCGCCAACCGCGCATCCTGAGCCGAGTTCACAGCCCATTGACGCAGGGCGCACAAACTTGGAACTACGGTCGCTGCGTACTAGTATCCCGCTCGCGACAGGGGCGGTAGCCCCCGGAGACCCCGGATTCCGGCCTCCGGAGCGGGCAATTCCCCAGGGCCACGGCGGGCCCGAACGTCACACGAAAAACCCAACCAACCAACCCTCCACGAGATCCACATGCCGATCGCTTTCAAGGAATGGGCCGTCACGGTGCGCGCGCTGTCCGAGGGGGAGCAGCTGATCACCATGCGCAAGGGCGGGATCCGCGAGGAGGACAAACACTTCGAGCTCGAGCACGAGCAGTTCTTCCTCTACCCCACCTTCGACCACCAGCGCAACGACCTCGTCCGCCAGTCTCACCATCCCGAGCTCCGGCGCGCCCTCGAGGAGGGCGTGTGGCCCGATGAGGAGCCCCCGCCCCGCGCCCTGCTTCAGGACGGCGGCATCCCCCAGCCCGACCGCGTCCGCCTGCGCGCCTGGGCCGAGGTCGTCGACCACGTGACGATCAACGACCGCCGCAGCCTCGACGCTCTTTCGCCTTATTACATCTGGACCCCGGACTACGCCGAAAAGCGGCTGGCCTGGAAGCGCCGGCACCCGCTGCACGTGCTGCTGCTGCGGGTCCACCGGATCCCGCGCCCGGTCACCGTCCGCGTCCGCGACGAGTACCACGGCTGCCGCTCCTGGGTCGAGATCGACCGCGAACTGCCCTTCGAGGGCACCCCGGTGATGGCCGACGAAGAGTTCGACCGCGCCCAAGAAGAGATCCGCGAGCGCTGCGGCGCGTCCGTTCCTGCGCTGGTCTAACCAACCTCCCGCCTCGCTAGTCTCGCCTCGATGTCCTGGGTAGAGACCGAGTCGCTGTCGTTCACCGCGCGGCATGACTCCGACGACTCCGCCTTCGCGGAGCGGACGCTGGACCGGCTCGAGCACCTGCGGCTGCGGCTCGAAGACCGCTTCGAGACGGTGCCCGAGGAGGTGACGGTCGTCGTCCACACCAATCCGCTGTGGCTGACCGCCGCCCATCCCTTTCTCCCCGCCGCCCGCTGGTCGGCTGCCCCCGCCGGCCGCCGTTACCTCGCCGGCTGGCCGATGTCGACCGAGCTGCACGTGCTCAACGACCCACACATGGAAAGGCGCGCCGCCGGAGACGACTCCTATGAAGCCCTGCGCGGCACCGCCGAGCGCCTCTACGCCCAGATGGTGATCGCCGCCAACAACACCGCCCTCCCCCCCTCCTGGACCCCGCGCCGCTTCGCCCGCTACCTGCGCTGGGCCTGGCTGGTCGAAGGCGGCGCCCAGTACTTCTCCCGCCAGGTCGGCCTCTACCGCGCCGCGGTCATCCGCCGCCTGCGCGAGAGCGGCCGCACCTCTTTCCCGCCCTCGCGCCGCGACGCGGTCATCCTCGGCGGCACGATCTTCGACCTGCTCGAGAACGAGCGCGGCCCCGAGGCCTGCGAGCGCCTCGTCGCCAAACTCTTGCCGCAAGGCCCCGAGGTCCAGCTCGAAGACGCCTTCGACGCCCGCTTCCGCGACATCGAGGACGCCTGGCGCGACTACCTGCGCGAGATGGTCCGCGGCCCGGTCGCGGTCTAGGCGGCCGGGTCGGACTCGGGCGGAAGCTCCTCCCGAGGTTGGGCTTCGTCGAGCAGGGCGCGGGCTTCCGCTGCCCGGTGCGCATGAACCATCACCCGGCGCGAGCCGCCATCGAGGCCGGCGAACAGGTAGCCGAGCTTCGATCCGGTTCGCCCCGCCGGCTGCTGCAGACTGGGGATCCCACTCTCCTCGAGCAGGGCCTGGATGATCGTGGCCTCGCTCTCGTTTCCGACGAACGCGATCTCGACCAGATCGGCCATCTCGGCTCCTAGGTCAGCTGGTACAGCAGCCAGATGAACAAGAACCCGCCGAGGACGGCGACGGCGATCCAGAAGGCCAGCCGCGCCGGCGAGGTGACCCCGGTTTCGCCGCGCGCCAGGCGCCGTTGCTCTTCGAGCTCGGCGACCTCGTCGGCTTCGCTGTCGACCGTCACCTCGGCAAGCACCTCGCGCGCCCGCTTGGCGAGCGCGGCGGCGACCAGCACGTCATGAGGACCGCTGGCGAAGAACTCCGGGGCGTCGAAGCCCATCGTGCGCTTCAGCACGCTCGGGATGCCGGCCTCGCCCAGCAGCCCCTGCAGCATCTCGGCCTCCACCTGAGTGCGGCCGAAGCCGACCTTGACGAGCCTGCCGCCGCCCCCGCCGCCTCCACCGCCGCCCTCGTCACCACCACCGTCGCCGCCGCCCCCGTGGGCGCCGCGCCGGTGCCCGCTCGGGCTCTTATGTGACGTCGAGCTCGACATCGGCGATCTTCAGGTCCGCCAGGTCGTAGGCCTTCACGTCCGGCGCCTCTTCGTTCTCCAGGGAGACGATCACATAGACCTGTTCGGGCCAGGCGACCGCCTGGTTCACATCGGTCTGGGAGGGATAGGCGGCGCTGCGGGTGTGCGAGTGGTAGATCCCAAGCAGCTCGTCGCCCGTCCCTTCGATCGCTTTCAGCGCGTCGAACTGGCCCTGCGGGTCCATCTCGTAGCGCAGCGGGCTGGCGGCGGCGTTCTCGACCCGCACCACGCTGGTCGCCTCGCCGTCGCGGCCGCCGATCATCCCGCAGCACTCGTTCGGCAGATCCTCGCGCGCGTGCGCGACCATCTCGTCGATCAGGGCCTGCGAGATCTTCATCGGGCCGAGGTCAGCCGCGTCCGACTGCCTACCACCACACCGTCGAGTCGAGGTTTTCGATCTCCTCGATCGGCTTGGTGTATACGCCCGAGGAGAGGTACTTCCAGCCGTCGTCGGGGATCAGGAAGACGACGTTGCCGGAGTCGAGCTCGCTGGCGATGCGGTGGGCGATGTAGGCGATCGCGCCGCCGGAGACGCCGGCGAAGACGCCCTCCTCGTCGAGCAGCTTCTTGGTCCAGACGATCGCGTCGCGGTTGGCGACCATGATCTTCCGGTCGAACATCGAGATGTCGATGATCGGCGGGATGAAGCCGTCGTCGAGCGAGCGCAGGCCCTGCACCAGCTCACCCTGTTTGGGCTCGGCGGCGACGATCAGCGTCTCCGGGTTGGCCTCCTTGAGGCGGCGGCCGTTGCCCATCAGGGTGCCGCCGGTGCCGAGGCCGCCGACGAAGGCGGTCACCTCGTCCAGCTCTTCGAGGATCTCGACCGCGGTGCCGTTGTAGTGAGCGAGCGGGTTGGCCTCGTTGCCGTACTGGTAGGGCATGTAGTAACCGGGCTCCTGCGCCATCTCCAGCGCCACCTCGACCGCGCCGTTGGAGCCCTTGGCGCCCTCCGAGTAGACGATCTCCGCCCCGTACATGCGCAGCAGCTCGGTCCGCTCCTCGGTGACGTTGTCGGGCATCACCACCTTCAGCGGGTAGCCCTTGCGACGGCAGATCATCGCCAGGGCGATGCCGGTGTTGCCCGAGGTCGGTTCGAGGATCGTGTGGCCGGGTTCGATCGCGCCCTCGGCCTCCGCCGCCTCGATCATCGATTTGGCGACCCGATCCTTGACCGAGCCGGTCGGGTTGTGGCCCTCGAGCTTGGCGTAGATGCGGACGTCCGGCTTCGGCGAGAGCCGCGCCAGCTCGACCAGCGGCGTGTTGCCGATCGACTCGACGACGTTGCCGAAGCGACCGCCGCAGGGTTTGTTGAGGAGTTCCGCCATTTCGCCGCCCGTTACTTCAGAAAGTGTAGCGAGGGTTAGAAAAGCGATCTGTTGGAGAGATAAGGCTCAGCCGGTATATCTATCGGCGTCTGTCCAATCTCGAACGGAGGAATTCGATGAGATCGACCCGGCTGACCGCACTGCTCGCGGTCTTCCTTCTGGCAATCGCCTCGCTCGCCGTGGCTGGCTGCGGCAGCAGCGACGACGACACCACCAGCGGTGGCGGCGGAGGTGGCGGTGGCAGTGAGCCGCTGACCGTCGGCTCCGACATCCCCTATCCCCCGTTCGAGCAAGGGAAACCCGGCAACTACACCGGCTTCGACATCGAACTGATGGAAGCGATCGGAGAAAAGATCGGCCGCACGCCGGAGTTCCAGGACACCTCGTTCGAAACGATCTTCCGCGACGTTCAGCAGGGCAAGTTCGAAGCGGTGATCTCGGCGGCGACGATTACCGAGGAACGCGAGAAAGCCGTCGACTTCTCCAACCCGTACTACCTCTCCGAACAGGCGGTGCTGGTCAAAGAAGGCAGCGACGTGAAATCGCTCGAAGACCTGGAAGGCCAGACGGTCGCCGTCCAGCAGGGCACCACGGGTCAGGAACTGGCGAAAGAAGAACTCGGCGGCAGCGAAGTTCGCCCCTTCCCCGAAGGCCCTGACGCGGTCAACGCGCTCAAATCTGGCACCGTCGAAGGCGTGATCATCGACGCGCCCGTCGCGCAGAACGCGGTCGAAAAATCCGGCGGCGTCGAAATCGCCGAGAAAGTCCCGACCGAAGAAGAGTATGGAATCGCCGTCGCCCAAGGCGAAACCGAGCTGCTCGAAGAAATCAACAAAGGGCTGGAAGAAGTCCTCGACGACGAGACCTACAAAACGATCTACGAAAAGTGGTTCAAGCTGGAACCGCCGGAGGCGATCTTCTCGGCAACCCACGAAGCGGAATAGCCGCGGCCACTACATTTAGAGGACTGGAGGGGCGCCATGATGGCGCCCCTTCGTCTTCCGGGGAGCGGTAAGTAGGAGAGCGATGAGCGAATTCTTCAATCAGTACTTCGACTTCAACTTCATGGGGGAACACTTCGATGAAGTCTTCGATGCCTTCTTGAAGAACCTCCTGATCTTCGTCGTCGCAGGAATCATGGCTCTGTTTCTCGGGCTCCTTCTGGCCCTGATCAGGCAGCTTCCGGGAAAGAAATTCATGCCCCTGCGGTTCGTCACGATCGCCTACATCGACATCTTCCGCGCGATCCCGATCCTGATCATCATCCTGCTGATCTCCGGCGGGCTCCCGTTCCTCGAATTCATCCCGAAAGACATCCGCATCCCGCAGTGGTTCGGCCAGCCCGATCCCTACTGGTACGGCGTCTTCGGCCTGACCCTCGTCTACAGCGCCTACATGGCGGAGGTCTATCGCGCCGGGATCGAAGCCGTGCCCGGCGGCCAGGTCGAGGCGGCGCGGTCGCTGGGCATGAGCCACTGGCAGGCGATGCGGCACGTCGTCGTCCCCCAGGCCGTGACCAAGATCCCGGCGCCGATGCTGAACGAATTGATCTCCCTACTTAAGGACACGACCCTCGTCAGCGTCGTCGCCTTCGGAGAGGCGGCCTTGGTCGCCCGCGAAATCCAAGCAGAAACCTTCAACGCCTCCGCCTACGTCCTGGCCGGGATCATGTTCCTCGTGATCACGCTGCCGATGGCCCGTCTGGTCGACAAACTCATCAAACGCAACCAGGGCAAAATCACCCGCGGCGCCCACATCGAGGTGGCGTGATGGCGGAGCCGATGGTCAAGCTGCAGGGGATCTGCAAGCGCTTCGGCGAGCTCGAGGTGCTGAAAGGCGTCGACATCGACATCGCCAAAGGCGAAGTCGTCTGCATCCTCGGGCCGAGCGGCTCCGGCAAGAGCACCCTGCTGCGCTGCGTCAACCTGCTCGAGCCCCCGGAGGAGGGCGAGATCTTCATCGAGGGCCGGGACATCTGCAAGGGCCCCGGTTCGGGCACCGGCGAGCAGAGCTGGGAGCTCAATTTCGTTCGGCAGCGGGTCGGGATCGTCTTCCAGCAGTTCAACCTCTTTCCCCACAAGACCGCACTGCAGAACGTCACCCTCGCCCAGGAAACGGTGCTGGGCCGCTCGAAGCAGGAGGCCCGCGCCAGGGCGACCGAGCTGCTGGAGCGCGTGGGTCTCGGCGACCGGCTGAACCAGTACCCGGAAACGCTCTCCGGCGGCCAGCAGCAGCGGGTGGCGATCGCCCGGGCACTGGCGATGGACCCGCACGTGATGCTCTTCGACGAGGTCACCAGCGCGCTCGACCCCGAGCTGGTCAAGGAAGTGCTCGACACGATGCGCGAGCTGGCCGAGGAAGGGATGACGATGATCGTCGTCACCCACGAGATCGGCTTCGCCCGCGAGGTCGCCGACCGCGTCGTCTTCATGGATGGCGGCGTGATCGTCGAGGAGGGTCCGCCGGCCGAGGTTCTCGAGAGCCCCCGCGAGGAGCGGACCCAGCAGTTCCTCGGGTTGGTCCTAGACCACTGAGGGCTAAGCGGCGCCGCCGGCCATGGCGGGAAGGATGACGACCGTGTCGCCGTCTTTGACCGCGGTCTCGAGTCCCTGCAGGACCCGGACGTCCTCGTCGTTGAGGTAGACGTTGACGTAGCGGTTCAGCTCGCCGTCCTCGCCGAAGAGCTGGGCCTCGGTGTCGGGGAACTCGCCGGTCAGCGAGCGCAGAACCTCACCGACGTCGGCGCCAGCGGCCTCGACCTCGGGCTGACCACCCGTTTTCGGGCGCAGCACCGGGGGGATGCGGACGGTCGCCATGAGGGCGGTGATCCTAGCCTAGGAGGCCAGGGTCTGGCGGTCGCCGCCGGCCCCGGCGCAGAAAGCGTCGTAGTCGGGGAACTTGCCCATCTCCGACTCCGGGATCTCCTCGGCGTGCTCGCCGCAGATCGGGCAGTCGGGGTCGCGGCGGACCTTCAGCTCGGTGAAGCTGGTGCCGAGCGCCTCGTAGAGGAGCAGGCGGCCGACCAGCGGGTTGCCCTTGCCGAGCACGAGCTTGATCACCTCGTTGGCCTGCAGGGTGCCCATCGTCCCGGCCATCACCCCGAGCACCCCGTTGGCGGAGCAGCTCGGCGCCAGCTCGGCCGGCGGCGGGGTCGGGTAGAGGCAGCGGTAGCAGGGTCCCTCGTAGGGGACGAAGGTCGAGATTTGGCCGTCGAAGCCGAGGATCGAGGCGGAGACGACCGGCTTGCGCAGCCGCACCGAGGCGTCGTT
>DASUTJ010000044.1:0-37960 GCA_036374655.1 Solirubrobacterales bacterium
GAGGCGGAGCTCGGTCGGCCGCAGCGCCGCCAGCACCGGCGCGTGGTTGGCCAGGATGCCGATTTCGCCGACCTCGGTCCGGGTCGAGACCTGGCGCGCTTCACCGCTCCAGACCTCGCCCTCCGGGGTCAGGACCTCGACGTCGACCATGTGCTCCGCGGCCATCTGGGACCCCTAGGCGGCGGCGCCGGACTTGGCGTTCTCGAGGACCTGGTCGATCGAGCCCTGCATGTAGAAGGCGCCCTCGGAGAGGTCGTCGTGCTCGCCGTCGAGGATCTCGCGGAAGCCGCGGACGGTCTCGGCGACCGGCACGTACTCGCCGCTGCGGCCGGTGAACTGTTCGGCGACGAAGAACGGCTGCGAGAGGAAGCGCTCGATCTTGCGGGCCCGGGAGACCGTCTGGCGGTCCTCGTCGGAGAGCTCGTCGATGCCGAGGATGGCGATGATGTCCTGCAGCTCCTTGTAGCGCTGCAGCACCTCCTGGACGTCGGTCGCGGTCCGGTAGTGCTCGTCGCCGACGACGTCCGGCTTGAGGATCGTCGAGGTCGAGTCGAGCGGGTCGACCGCCGGGTAGATCCCTTTCTCGGAGATCGACCGCGAGAGCGCGGTGGTCGCGTTGAGGTGGGCGAACACCGAGGCCGGAGCCGGGTCGGTGTAGTCGTCAGCCGGCACGTAGACCGCCTGGATCGAGGTCACCGAGCCGCGGTCGGTCGAGGTGATCCGCTCCTGCAGGCCGCCCATCTCGGTCTCCAGCGTCGGCTGGTAGCCGACCGCCGAAGGCATGCGCCCGAGCAGGGCCGAGACCTCGGAGCCCGCCTGGACGAAGCGGAAGATGTTGTCGATGAACAGGAGCACGTCCTGGCCGCCCTGCTCGCGGTAGTACTCGGCCATCGTCAGCCCGGAGAGGGCGACGCGCAGGCGCGCGCCCGGGGGCTCGTTCATCTGGCCGAAGACGAGCATGGTCTTGTCGATCACGCCCGACTCTTTCATCTCGAGCCAGAGGTCGTTGCCCTCTCGCGAGCGCTCGCCGACGCCGACGAAGGCGGAGAGGCCGGAGTGCTCCTCGGCGATGTTGCGGATGAGCTCCTGGATCAGCACGGTCTTGCCGACGCCGGCGCCGCCGAACAGCCCGACCTTGCCGCCTTTGGCGTAGGGGGCGAGGAGGTCGATGACCTTGATCCCGGTCTCGAGGATCTCCTGGGTCGGGGTCAGGTCGGAGGCCTTCGGGGCCGGCCGGTGGATCGGCCAGCGCTCCTCGACCTGGACCTCGGGACCGTTGTCGATCGGCTCGCCGAGCAGGTTGAAGATGCGGCCGAGGGTCGCGTCGCCGACCGGGACGGTGATCGGGCCGCCGGTGTCGGTGACCACGGCGCCGCGGGAGATTCCGTCGGTGGCGTCCATCGCGACCGCGCGGACGCGGTCGTCGCCGAGGTGCTGCTGCACCTCGCAGACGAGGACGGCCGATTCGCCGTCGTTGTCGCCACCGCTGGTCTCGATCGTCACCGCGGAGAAGATCTCCGGCAGCTTGTCGGGGAAGACAGCGTCGATGACCACTCCGGTGACCTGCTCGACGCGCCCTACGTTGCTTCCGTTTCCGTTGCTCTCAGCCATGGGTTCCTTTTGCTCGTCTTTGAAGTGTTGTGGTGATCCTGGGCCTGTCGTCTAGCCGAGCGCCTCGGCGCCGCCGACGACCTCCAAGATCTCCTGCGTGATTTCCGCCTGTCGCGCCCGGTTCATCTCCAGGGTCAGGCTTCCGATCATGTCCTCGGCGTTCTCGGCCGCGTTCCGCATCGCCGTCATCCGCGCGCCCAGCTCCGAGGCCGCCGACTCCAGCAGCGCCCGGTAGACCGAGATCGTCACGTACTCCGGGATCAGCCGCGCCAGCAGCTCCTCCGCGTCGGGCTCGTAGACCCACTCGGAGCGGCTCTGGGCTTTCTCCGCCTCGGTTTCCTCCTCTTCGGAGGCGGCCTCCTCGCCGGCGCCCTCTCCGAGCACCTGCGCCTGCTGCAGCGGCAGCAGGGTCTGGGTCCAGACATGCTGGGTAAGCGGCGAGACGAAGCGGTTGTAGATCAGCTCGACGCGGTCGAGATCCTGGTCGACGTAGCGGGCGGTCAGCGCCTCGCCGATTTCACGGGCGTTGGCGAAAGCAGGACGGTCGGTGAAGCCGACGTAGGAGTCGGTCACATCCTGCTTGCGGAAGGTCAGAGCGGAAACACCCTTGCGGCCGACCACGGCGAAGGTGGGCTCGGCGCCCTCCTCGCGGACTTTGGCCGCCATCCGCATGCCCTCGCGGATGATGTTGGAGTTGAAGGCGCCGGCCAGGCCGCGGTCACCGGTGACGAGGACGATCCCGACGCGGTTGACGTTCTCCCGCTCTTCGAGGACCGGGACGCGCGGGATCCCGCCCGCCTGGGCGGCGGCGCGGCGGGTCAGCTTGCGCATCCCCTCGGCGTAGGGCCGCATGTCGGAGATCCGCTGTTCGGCCCGGCGCAGGCGCGCCGCGGCGACCATCTCCATCGCTCGCGTGATCTTGTTGATGTTCTTGACCGACGCGATGCGGTTCTTGACTTCCTTCTGCGATGCCATGGGGAAACCAGCTTCCGGCCGCTAGGCCGGGGTCGCCGCCTCCTCGTCCTCGGTGCTGTCCGAGTCGGTCTCCGAGCCCGCGGTACGGCCCGGGGCCTCGCGCTCCTCTTTGGAGTGGATGCGGTCGGACTCGCCGGCCTCCAGCGGCTCGCCGTTCTCGTCGAAGTCGGGGCCGAAATCGTCGACGAAGTCGGCGATCGCCTTGCCCAGCGCCTCCTCGTCGGCCTCCTCGAGCTTGCCGGTCTCTTCGATCCGGCTCAGCAGCTCCGACTCCTCCGAGTGCAGGCGGACGCGCAGGTCGGCGAGGAACTCGCCGACGCGCTCGACTTTGATCCGGTCGAGGTAGCCGCCGGTGCCCGAGTAGATCGAGGCGACCTGGTCGCCGACGCTGAGCGGTTCGCGCTCTTTCTGTTTCAGCAGCTCGACCAGCCGTTCGCCGCGGGTCAGAGCTTTCTGGGTCTCGGCGTCGAGCTCGGAGCCGAACTGGGCGAAGGCCTCGAGGTCGCGGTACTGGGAGAGGTCGAGGCGGAGTTTTCCGGCGACCTTCTTCATCGCCTTGGTCTGCGCGTTACCGCCGACCCGGGAGACCGAGATGCCGACGTTGATCGCCGGCCGGACGCCGGAGAAGAAGAGGTCGGACTCGAGGAAGATCTGACCGTCGGTGATCGAGATCACGTTGGTCGGGATGTAGGCGGAGACGTCGGAGGCCTGGGTCTCGATGATCGGCAGCGCCGTCAGCGAGCCGCCGCCGAGCTCGTCGTTGAGCTTGACCGCCCGCTCCAGCAGCCGAGAGTGCAGGTAGAAGACGTCGCCCGGGTAGGCCTCGCGACCCGGCGGGCGCCGCAGCAGCAGCGACATCTGCCGGTAGGCGGAAGCGTGTTTGGTGAGGTCGTCGTAGACGCAGAGCGCGGCTTTGCCGTTGTAGAGGAAGTGCTCGCCCATCGCGCAGCCGGCGTAGGGGGCGATGTACTTGATCGGCGCCGCCTCGTCGGCGGGGGCGGCGACGATGATGGTGTTCTCCATCGCGCCGTTTTCCTCCAGCGTCTCTTTCAGCTGCACCACGGTGGACATCCGCTGCCCGATCGCGACATAGATGCAGATCAGGTCCTTGTCCTTGTTGTTGATGATCGTGTCGATCGCGATCGCGGTCTTGCCGGTCTGGCGATCGCCGATGATCAGCTCTCGCTGGCCACGACCGATCGGGATCATTCCGTCGATCGACATCAACCCGGTCTGGACGGGTTCCTCGACCGGCTGGCGCTGGACGACGCCGGGGGCTTTGAACTCGGCCGGGCGGGTCTCGGTGGTGTTGATCTCACCGCGGTCGTCGAGCGGGCGGCCGAGCGGGTCGACCATGCGGCCGAGCAGCTCCTCGCCGACCGGGATCTCGAGCAGCTTGCCGGTCCGCTTGACCGTGTCGCCCTCGACGATCTCGTCCCAGGCGCCGAACAGCACGGCGCCGACGTTGTCGGACTCGAGGTTCAGCGCCAGGCCGGTGACCCCGTGCGGCAGCTCGAGCATCTCCAGCGCCATGCAGTTGTCGAGCCCGTGGATGCGGGCGATGCCGTCGGCGACGGACAGGACCGTGCCGACCTCGGAGAGGTCGGCGGAATCGGTCTCGAGTCCCTCGATCCGCTCTCGCAGAATGCTTGCGATCTCGTCGGGCTTGATCTCCATCGGGTGCTCTATGCCTCCTTACGCCGCGGTGGCGACGCTCTTTCGAAGTTTCTCCAGGCGACTGCGGATGCTCGCGTCCAAGACCATGTTGCCGACCTGCAGGACGATGCCGCCGAGGATCTGGTCGTCGACCGCGCTCGAGAGGTCGACCTCCTCCCCGGTCTGACGTTCGACCTCCTGGCCGATTTTGGCGACGACCGCCGGGTCCAGCTCGACGGCGCTGGTCACGGTGACGTCGATACGGCGGTTCTCGTGCTTCCAGAGCTCGTCGAGCGCGCGCCGGATGCGGAAGATCTCCGGCATCCGATGCTTGTCGACGAGCAGCTCGAGGAAGTTGATCAGCTCGGGCTCGGCGCCCGTGATCGCGCGCTCCAGACCCTCTTTCTTCTCCTCCGAGGAGAGGTAGGGGCTGAAGAAGTAGACCTGCAGCTCGTGATTGCTGTCGACGGCATCGGTGAACTCGCCCAGCTGTTGCTGCAGCGAGTCCAGCTTGCCTTTGTCGCGACCCACCTCGAAGAGGGCCTCGGCGTATACGCGAGCTGCATCGGCCATGACTAGTTCTTCTCCGCCCCCGAGAGCGCCGAGAAGTCGACCTCGCTGAGCGCCTCCTCGACGAGACGTTTCTGGTCCTCGTCGTTGAGCGATTTGCGGGTCACCCGCTCGGTGGCGAGCACGGTCAGGTCGGCGACCTCCTGGCGGATCTGGTCGAGCGAGCGACGGGTCTCCGCCTCGATGTCGCGTTTGGCCGCCTCGACCAGCTCCTCGCGTTTCTCCCGGCCGGCCGCGGCCGCCTCGGATTCGGCGGTCTCGGCGGCTTTGCGAGCGCGGGCCATGATGTCGTCGGCCTGCTCCCGCGCCTCGGCGAGGCGGGCACGGTACTCGGACAGCAGCTCGTCGGATTCCTTTCGCTGCCGCTCGGCGGCGTCGATCGACTCGCTGATCGCTTCCGCGCGTTTGTCGAGCGCTTCCTGAATTTTCGGGAAGGCGACCTTGCTCAACACCCACATCGTGATCAGGAAGAGGACCAGCGTCCAGATCATCAGGCCGAGGCCCGGGCTGACCAGGAAGCTGCCACCGCTTTCCTCGCCGTGCTCTGCCGCCTCGGCGGCGAGCGGGAGTATGTAGCCGAACAGCTCCATCGACCTAGGCGAGGAAGAAGGCGATCAGACCGAAGATGAAGGTGTAGAAGGCGACCGCCTCGGTCAGCGCGAAGCCGAGCCAGCGGATGCTTTCCAGGTCGCTTTTCATCTCCGGCTGGCGGGCGACCGACTCGATCTCCTTACCGAAGATGAAGCCCACGCCGATACCGGCGCCGATCGAACCGAGCCCGGCGCCGACGCCGAGGGCGATCGCTTTGCCGGCGCTTTCGACGGCTTCGCTGCTTACCTCAGCGATGGGCAACAAGGTGGGATCCATTTGAGAGTTGACTCCTTTTCTAGTGAGAGGCGGAGGTCGCTCCGCCGATGTAAATAGCGCTAAGCGTCGAGAAGATGAATGCCTGCAGGGTCGCCACCAGCCCGACCTCGAAGATGAAGAAGGCGAAGGCGAGCGGGAAGGTCAGCGCCCCGAGGGCGGCGATCCCCAGCAGCACCGCCAGCCCGCCGCCCATGAAGAGCAGCAGCAGGTGGCCGGCGAGGATGTTGGCGAACAGACGGACGGAGAGGCTGATCAGCCGCACGAAGTGGGAGATCACCTCGATCACGAAGATCGCGGCCTTGCCGACCGGGTGCATGTCCTCCAGACCCGGGGGCAGCCAGCTCTTGAAGTAGGGAAGGGCGCCCTTGGCGCGGATTCCCTCGACGTGGTAGCTGAGCCAGACGACGAGGGTCAACACCAACGGGATCGCGATGTTGGCGGTGGCGGCGTAGATCGCGAAGGAGGGGATCTCGAGGCCGCCGAGCGAGAAGGTGTGCTCGGTGTTGGTCGGCAGCGGCAGGAAGCCGAGCATGTTCGAGAACCAGATCCAGAAGAAGAGGGCGCCGATGAAGGGGAACCATTTGCGGGCCAGCCCGCCGTGCAGGCTGCCGCCGGTGATCGTGTTCTTGGTCAGGTCGTAGGCGACCTCGACCGCGGTCTGGACCCGGTTCGGCTTCTGCACCATCCGGCGCGCGATCCAGGTCATCGTGAAGATCGTCAGGGCGCTGGCGAGGACGAGGTAGAGGACCGCCTTGTTGATGCTGAAGTCGATCCCGGCGAGTTCGATCGTCACCCACGGTTCGAGTTTGAACTCGTTCTGGGGCTTGAAGGCTTCGTTCTTGCCGTCGTTGCCGAAGATCAGCAGCAGCAGGATCGAGATCGCGAAGTAGACGCCGAAGCCGATCAGGACCTTGGCTTTGGTGCTCAGGCCGCCCGACTTGGGAGGGTCGGCTTGCGGGGCGCCGCCCGGCGCCTGCACGGATGCCGCCTCCATCTACGCGACCCCCTGGCCCTCGGGCTGATCGTCGAACAGGTGCGCGAGGCCCTGAGCGGCGAAGGAGAGCGTGAACAGCGCCAGCAGCAGGATCGCGCTGGCAAGCCCCGACTCCCGTTCGGCGATGCCGACCAGGAGCACCGCGGTGGCCATCAGCCAGACGCGGCCGAGGGTGCTGCCGGCGACGATGCCCATCGCCTTCTGGCGGTTGCCGGCGGCCAGTTCCTGCTTCATCCGGCGCTGGGCCAGCATCTGGATCCCCCGCTGCAGCAGCCAGACCGCGGCCGCGACCGCGTAGCCGAGCATGGGCAGATCGCCGAGCAGGAAAACCGCAAGCGCGGCGAGCAACGCGATTAGGTCGACGTACTTGGGAGGTGACATAAGAAGGAAATACGCCCAGCTCGGGGCAGAGCGGGCGCAGCCGCGACTATACCCAAAAGGCCCCTGGAATGGCTTTGTGAAGCCACTTCGTGAGGGTTGCCACTACCGCTCGATCGCCTCGAACTCGCCGGTTTCCGGGTCCACGGTCGGGAAGGTGCCGGTCTCCAACTCCTCTTCGACCGCGCGCTCGACCTCTTGGGGCTCTGGCTCCGGGGCTCCCACCTGGCGGCGCAGGGTGATCAGCTGGCGGAGGCGGGTCTGGCGGAGCTTGAGGATCTCCAGGACCTCGACCAGGTAGACGCTGGCCGCGAGCGCGAGGACGCCGAAGAGGGCGATCACCGCGGTCCAGAGCGGATCGAAGTTGCCGTGGTCGTCGCTGTAGGGGACGAAGCGCAGGGCCAGCGCCAGCAGCGCCATCACGGCGGTCCAGCCGTAGAGGTAGAGCAGCGTGCGCCGCTGCGAGAAGCCGATGTCCGCCATCCGGTGGTGGAAGTGCCAGCGGTCGGCTTTGTAGACCGGGCGCCGGTATTTGAGCCGTTTGGCGACGACGAAGCCGGTGTCGAGGATCGGCACCGCGAGGATGATCAGCGGCAGGAAGAGGGCGACCACCGCGTTGGTCTTCAGCGCGCCCTGCACCGCCACCGCCCCGAGCAGGTAGCCGAGCAGGTTGGAGCCGGTGTCTCCCATGAAGATCTTGGCCGGCGGGAAGCCCTCGCGGAGGAAGCCGAGGGCGGCGCCGGCGGTCAGCGCCGCAAGGACGCCGGCGGCCGTGCGGTCGAGCGAGAGGGCGATCGTCGCCAGGGTGACGCCGGAGATCACCGCAACCCCGGCGGCGAGGCCGTCGACCCCGTCGATCAGGTTGATCACGTTGATCACCGCGACGATCGCGATCACGGTGGCGACGTCGCCGAGGTGGACGACGCCGCCCCCCGGCAGGGTCAGCAGGTCGACCGTGCCCGGCGTGAGTCGGCCGAAGAAGGGGAAGGTGAAGTTGTCGACGGTGACCCCGGCGGAGACCGGGATGACGACGGAGACGACCTGGCCGAGCAGCTTCGGGGCGGCAGCGAGGTCGAAGACGTCGTCGAGGACGCCGGTCCAGGCGATCGCGACGGCGCCGAAGAGGATCGCGTGGCTTTCGGTGTCGTTTGGGAGGAACAGCAGCCCGGCAACGGCGACACCGCCGAGGATGCCGAGGCCGCCGAGCTTCGGCGTCGGGGCGAGGTGGAGCTTGCGCTCGCTCGGATAGTCGATCGCCCCCACCCGCACCGCCAGCCGCCGGGTCAGCGGCACCAGCAGCAGGGTGAGGACGGCGGCAACCAGAAAGGCGAGGATCGCGTCGGTGTCAGTGGGCATAGCGGTCGAACCAGAGGGTAAGCGCCATCAGGCCCCAGATCTGGCGGCTGAGGTCCTCGCGACCGGAGACGTGGCGGTCGAGGATCGGGGTGACCGCCGCGGGGTCGAGCAGGCCCTGGCGCTCGATCGCCCCGGGCGCCAGCGTCTCGCGGGCGAACGGCTCCAGCGGCCCGCGCAACCAGGCCGCGATCGGGATCGAGAAGCCCTGCTTGCGGCCGTGGACGATCTCCTTCGGCAGCAGCGGCTCCAGGGCGCGGCGCAGGAGGCGCTTCTTCTCAAAGCCGCGGACTTTCATCTTCGTCGGCAACGAGAAGGCGAACTCGGCCACCCGCTGGTCAAGGAAGGGGACGCGCAGCTCCAGCGAGTGGGCCATGCTGAGCCGGTCGGTCTTGACCAGCAGGTCGTCGACCATGTAGATGCCGAGGTCGAGGTCCTGCATCCGGGCGAGCGGCTCGGCCCCCTCCGTTTCCGCGTAGCGCTCGCGGTAGAGGTCGAGCGGGTCCCAGGCGGCGGCCGCGGGACCGGCGAGCTCGGCCCTGGTCTCGGCCGAGAAGATCTCCTTCCAGCCGTGGTGGCGCTCCAGCGGCGGCAGCGCCGCGGCGCGGGCGAAGCGCTTGGCTTTGTAGTCGAAGCCGACCCGGTCGCTGCGGCTCGGCAGCGCCTCGGCCAGCGGCCGGGCGAGGGGCGCGAGGCGGCCGACGCGGCGGGCGAGCAGGTCGGCGACGTAGGTGTAGTAGCCGCCGAAGAGCTCGTCGCCACCCTCGCCGGAGAGGGCGGTCTTGACCTGGCCGGCGGCCAGCTCGGAGACGATGTAGGTCGGCAGCGCCGAGGAGTCGCCGAAGGGCTCGTCGAAGGCCTCGACCAGCCGCGGCAGCAGCTCGATCGCGTCGGGGCGGAGGATCAGCTCGTGGTGATCGGTGCCGTAGCGCTCGGCGACCAGGCGGGCGCGGGAGAGCTCGTCGAAGCCGGCCTCCTCGAAGCCGATCGAGAAGGTGCGCAGGGGTTCGCCGGCGTGGGCGCTGGCGAGGGCGGCGAGCCCGCCCGAGTCGACGCCGCCGGAGAGCAGGACGCCGACCGGGACGTCGGCGACCAGGTGGGCGCGGACGCTGTCGTCGAGGATCTCGCGCAGCTCGGCGGCGAGCGCGTCGATCGAGCCGCGGCGCAGGTCGGCGTTCGGAACCGGTCCCGGCCGCGCGTAGCGGCGCTGCCGCACCTCTCCCCCCTCCCAGGTGAGCAGGTGGCCCGGGGGGAGCTTGCGCGCCTCGGCGAAGATCGTCAGCGGCGCCGGGATCGAGTTGAAGGCGAGGTAGGCGGAGACCGCCTTGGGGTCGATCTCGCGCGAGAAGCCGGGCAGTTCCAGCATCGCCTTCAGCTCCGAGGCGAAGGCGAGGCCTCCGCCGGCCTCGCGGTAGTAGAGCGGCTTGATCCCGAAGCGGTCGCGGGCGAGCAACAGGCGCCGGCGGCGCTTGTCCCAGAGGGCGCTCGCGAACATCCCCCGCAGCCGCTCGACGAACTCCTCGCCGTGCTCCTCGTAGAGGTGGACCAGCACCTCGGTGTCGCAGTCGGTGGCGAAGCGGTGGCCGCGGCCCTCGAGCTCGCGCTTCAGCTCGCGGTAGTTGTAGATCTCCCCGTTCTGGACCACGACACAAGAGCCGTCCTCGTTCTCGATCGGCTGGTGGCCGTGGTCGAGGTCGATGATCGAGAGTCGCCGCGCCGCCAGCGCGACCGGGCCCTCGTGGAAGAGCCCGTCGTCGTCGGGGCCGCGATGGACGAGGCGGGCGCTCATCCGCGCCACCGCTTCCAGGTCCGGAGCGCCCTCTCGCTCGGCGGCGACGACGCCGCAGATACCGCACATGGGCGGCAGTCTCGCAGCCCCGCCGGGCTACGAAGTGGGCTGGCCGCGTCCCAGGACCTTGGCGACCGTCGCCAGCAGGACCTGGACGTAGAGCGAGACCGAGCGGTCGGCGATGTACTCCATGTCGTGGGCGAGCTTGTCGGCCCAGGACTCCTCGCGGGTGATCCTGGTCTGGGCGAAGCCGGTGACCCCGGGGCGGACCACCAGGCGCTGCCAGTACTGCGGGATCTCGCGGCAGAGGTCGGCGTAGAAGGCGGGGCGGATCGGGCGCGGGCCGACGACCGCCATGTCGCCGCGCAGCACGTTCCAGAGCTGCGGCACCTCGTCGAGGTGGGTCTTGCGCAGGACGCCGCCGATCCGGGTCCGCTCTTGCTCGGTGCGGCGGGTCAGCTCCTCGCCGTAGTAGGGCCCGAGCCGGGTTTCGGCGTCGGGCTTCAGCGTCCGGAACTTGTACATCCAGAAGAGGTGGCCGGCTTTGCCGACGCGGGCGCCGCGATAGAGCACCGGCCGGCCAGAGTCGATCGCGATCGCCAGCGCGACCAGCGCCAGCAGCGGCGAGAGGACGAGCAGGATCGAGGCCGAGATGAGGATGTCGAGCCCCCGAAGGACCGCGTCGATCGGTCGCGGGTCGCCTTCGGCCGCGGGCGCGACGAGCTCTTCGAGGCCGGGTTCGGCTTCGGGCAGATCGCCTAGGAAGGCGTTACGGGATGAGGCTCTTCGCGCAATGGTGAGGCTCCGACGGTACCGAGGATCGTCGCGACCAGAGGGGACGGATCGCGCTTCGTCGGCGCAGCCTCCGCGGTCCGCTTGCGCAGCTCGACCGCGCGCGAGTCGGTCAGCGGGCGCAGCCGGCCCGACTTGATCAGCGCTTCGTCGACGCCACCGAGGCGGCCGCCGTAGGTGGTGTAGACGGGGGTGGCGAGGGCGGCGGCCTCGCGGTTCATCGTCCCTCCAGCGGAGACGACGAGGTCGGCGAGGGCGACCAGGCTCTGGGCCTCGACGGCGCCGGGCGGGACGATCACCGAGGGCAACCCGAGGCCGGTGATGAACTCCCGCTGGGCCCCGGTCCGCGGCAGGACCACCGCGTGGACCCCCTCGTCGCGGCCGAGGCGGTCGAGGACCTTGGGGAAGAGCGGGTTCGACTTGCGGTGATAGAGCGAGACGTCGGGCGGCGGCCGGACGATGACGACGACCCGCTCCTCGTCGACGCCGAGCCGGCGCAGCGCGTCGGAGTCGGGCTCGAAGTCGTAAAGGTAGTACTCCTCCTTCAGGCCGGGATACGGGAAGTACTTCTCCTCGGTTACCCCGAAGCGCCGCAGCCGCTCCAGCGGCACCGAGTCGGGGAACATCACCCGCCGCGCGAGGCGGCAGCCGATCCGGTGCTGGGTGACCGCGTACTCGTAGTCGTGCATGTTGGCCTCGGGGATGCCGAGCGCTTTGGCGGCGAGCGCGAGGTCGTTGGAGCCGTGGGCCAGCGCGAGGTCGAAGCCGCGGCCGCGGCCGTAGCGCAGCATGCCGCTGCTGCGCGAGGCGAGGCTGGCCGCCTTGCGCAGGCGGGAGGCGCCGCCGTGGCGCCCGATCGGCGTGTGCTCCATCCCGTGCAGCTCGAGCAGTTGCTGGGTCTGGGCGTAGTCGCGCGAGGTGATCTCGACCTCGTGGCCTTCCCCGCGCAGCCGCTCGATGATCGGGCGCAGGACAAGTACATGCGCAGGCGCGCTCATGTCCACCCAGACCTTCATGGGGCTAAACGGTCGCCGCGAGCTCGGCGTAGAGCGGGAAGCGGTCCATCAGCGCGTCGGTGCGCGCCCGCAGGTCGTCCTTGGCGGACTCGAAGTCGGGACCGAGAGCGGTGACGATCACCTCGGCGATCTCCCGCATCTCCTCCTCGCCCATGCCGCGCGTGGTCAGCGCCGGGGTGCCGATCCGCAGCCCCGAGGGGTTCATCGGTGGCCGCGGGTCGAAGGGGATCGCGTTTCGGTTGACCGTGATCCCTACCTCGTCGAGCCGGTCCTCCCCGGTCTGGCCGTCGAGCCCGGTCGGGGTGAGGTCGACGAGGACGAGGTGGACGTCGGTGCCGCCGGTGATCACCGGCACGCCGCCGGCTTCGAGGCCGGCGGCGAACGCCTGCGCGTTGGCGATCGTCTGCCGCTGGCGCTGCTTGAACTGCTCGCTGGCGGCGATGTGAAGCGCGACGGCCTTGGCGGCGACGGTGTGCATCAGCGGCCCGCCCTGCTGGCCGGGGAAGATCGCCTTGTCGATCGCTTTCGCGTGCTCCTCGCGGCAGAGGATCATGCCGCTGCGCGGCCCGCAGAGGGTCTTGTGGATCGTCGTGGTGACGACGTCGGCGTGCTCGACCGGGTTGGGGTGCTCGCCGGCGGCGACGAGGCCCGCGAAGTGGGCCATGTCGACCATCAGCTTGGCGCCGACCGAGTCGGCGATCCGGCGGAACGCGGCGAAGTCGAGTTGGCGCGGGTAGGCCGACCAGCCGGTGACGATCAGCGCCGGTTTGTGCTCCTGCGCCAGGCGCTCGACCTCGTCCATGTCGACCAGGAAGTCGTCGCGGCTGACGTGGTAGGGCACCGGGTTGTAGAGCTTGCCGCTGACGTTGATTTTCATCCCGTGGCTGAGGTGGCCGCCGTGGTCGAGGGCGAGGCCGAGGAAGGTGTCGCCGGGTTCGAGCAGCGCCATGTAGACGGCGTTGTTGGCCTGGGCTCCGGCGTGGGCCTGGACGTTGGCGTGCTCGGCGCCGAACAGGCTCTTGGCCCGCTCGATCGCCAGTTCCTCGGCGACGTCGACCTCCTCGCAACCGCCGTAGTAGCGGCGGCCGGGGTAGCCCTCGGCGTACTTGTTGGTCAGCACGGAGCCGACCGCTTCCAGCACCGCCTGCGGCACGAAGTTCTCCGAGGCGATCATCTCCAGGGTGCGCTGCTGGCGCCGCAGCTCGGCGTCGAGGACGCCGGCGATCTCGGGATCGACCTCGCTCAGCGGCGCGTTTTGGAAGTTTTCGGGAAGCTCGGAGATGGTCGGGCGACCATAGCAACGGTCATGGATATTCTCGGGCCGGTGAGAGCCAGAGTCCTGCTCGCTCCGCTGGCCCTTCTGCTGGTCCTGGCGCTGCCCTCCACCGCCCCCGCGGCGGTGGAGAATCCCTGCGAAGGACCGGAAGCGCGCTTTCTCCTCTGCCCCAACCTGCGGATCGCCAAGCCGAGCGAGCTGTACGTGCAGCGGGCCGGCGGCCAGGTGCGGCTGCGGGCGACGAGTGACGTGCAGAGTCGCGGCACCGGCCCGATGGAGCTGCGCGGCCGCCGCGACGGCCCGCGCAGCATGAAGACCAACCAGCGGATCTACAGACAAGGCGGCGGCCACATCACCGTCCCAAGCGGGGCAAAGCTGCGCTTCACCTACGTCGGCACCTACTTCGGCGGCTCCTACTGGAAGGTCCACCAGCTGGCGACCTTCGAACTCCTGCGGGTGAAGCCGGACGGCGAGATCGGCAACGTCGTCCGCACCAGCCCCAAGCTCAACTACTGCCTGCGCGACCTGACCCGCACCCAGCCGAGCGGCAGATCCCCGGCCGGCCGCGTCTACCCCGGCTGCAACCAGAACCCCTTCCGCGACCGGGTCAAACTCGGCACCTCGGTCGGCTGGTCGGACATCTACCCGGCCGCCTATCACCAGCAGTGGATCGACGTGGCGGGCCTGCGCGGCTGCTTCGCCTACCGGATGACCGTCGACCCGGGGGAACACCTCTTCGAGTCGAACGAGAACGACAACACCTCCCAGCGCCTGGTCCGCCTGCCGTATCGCGGCGGCTCCGGCTGTTAACCGAGCCCGACCGAAGCCAGCTTGCTGGCGAGGTCGCCGGGAGAGAGCGCGCCGTCGCGGAGGACGCGCCAGTGGCCGTCGTCCTCGATCGTGGTGATGTCGACGACGGTCGAGGGCAGGCCCGGCAGCTCGCCGCCGTCGATCGCCAGGTCGGCGCTGTCGAGGATCGACCCCGGCAGGTCCTCGAAGCTGGCCGGCGCGGGCTCGCCGCTGAGGTTGGCGGAGGTCTGGAAGACGGGGCACATCGTCCCCGCCAGCGGGCCGCCGATCAGGCGGACGCCGAGCCGTTCGGGGTCCTGCCGGCAGGCAAGCGGGTAGCGCCGGTGCGGGTTGGCGATCACCAGGGTCACCGGTCCCGGCATCAGGGCGCTGACCACGGCCTTGGTCCGCGGGCCGAGGCCGGAGACGATCTCGCGGATCGCCAGCGGCGAGAAGTACATGACCGCCGAGGGCTTGCCGTCGTCGCGTCCCTTGAGCCGGTGGATCCTGGCGATCGCCCCCGCGTCGAGCGGATCGCAGGCGAGCCCGTAGAGACCGTCCGAGGGGAAGACCGCGACCCCGCCGCCGGAGACGGTGCGTTCGAGCGCCTTGCGGGCGACCTGGGCCTCCCCGCTCTCCAGCCGGATCACCTCGGTCACGGGGCACCCCCACCCGTGCGCCCGAAGACGACCCGCTCAATCCCGACCAGATCACGGCGCACCTCGACGGCGGCAAACCCCGCGTCGCGCATCAGCGCAGCCACCGCCGCCGCCTGCCCCTCCCCCACCTCAACGGCGAGCGCTCCGGCTATTTGTTCCGCATCGCGGTGCAAATGACCGGCGCACCCTGGGATGAAGGCGCGGTAGGCGTCGAGGCCGTCGGGACCTGCCAGCAGCGCCTGGCGCGGCTCCCACTGGGTTACCTCGGGCTGCAGCGTCGGCCAGTCGCGCCCGGCTACATAGGGAAGGTTGGCGAGGATCAGGTCGAAGCCCTCGCCCTCGGGCAGGGTGCCTTCGAGGAAACGGACGCGGTCGCTCAGCCCGAGGCGCTGCGCGTTCGCTCGCGCGACTTCGAGCGCCCCAGGCGACGTGTCGGTCGCCGTCACCTCGCACCCCGGCAGCTCGTCGGCGACCGCCAGGGCGATCGCGCCCGAGCCGGTGCCGACGTCGAGGACCCGGTCCGGTTGCACCTCCAGCGCCAGCTCGACCAGCAACTCGGTCTCCGGTCGCGGGATCAGCACCCGCGAGTCGACCGCCAGCTCGATGCCACGGAAGCCTTTGCGGCCGAGGATGTAGGCAACCGGCTCGCGCCGCAGCCGTCGCCGCACCATCTCGCCGAAGCGGCGCGCCGCGGCCGGCGGCACCTCCGCCGCCGCGTCGGCGACCAGCGCCGCCCGACTCCATCCCGTCGCCTCGGCCAGCAGCAGTTCCGCGTCGAGCCGCGAGTCTTCGACCCCGGCGGCGCGCAGCGCGTCGACCGCCGAGTCCAGCGCCTCGCGAACCTCCGCCCCGGTCATCGTCGCCACAAGATCAGGCGGCCGAAGCCGCGGCCTCGAGCCGCTGCCGCTTCTCCTCGGCAGCCAGAGCGTCGGTGAACTCCCCCAGCTCCCCCGCCAGCACGCCCTCGAGGTTGTGCGAGGTGTGCTTGATCCGGTGGTCGGTGACCCGCCCCTGCGGGAAGTTGTAGGTGCGGATCTTCTCGGAGCGCTCGCCGCTGCCGACCTGGGCCTTGCGCTCGGAGGCGATCTTCGCCTGCTGCTCGGCCAGCTCGCGCTCGTACAGCCGCGCCCGCAGCACCCGCATCGCCCGGTCCTTGTTCTGAAGCTGGGACTTCTCGTCCTGCATCGAGACGACGATCCCGGTCGGTTTGTGGGTGATCCGCACCGCCGAGTCGGTCGTGTTGACGGACTGGCCGCCGGGCCCGGACGAGCGGTAGACGTCGATCTGCAGGTCGTTCTGGTTGACCTCGACCTCGACGTCCTCGACCTCGGGCAGCACCGCGATCGTCGCGGTCGAGGTGTGGATCCGGCCCTGGGACTCGGTCTCGGGGACACGCTGCACGCGGTGGGTGCCGCCCTCGAACTTGAAGACCGAGTAGGCGCCCTCGCCCTTGACCTCGAAGGTGACCTCCTTGAAACCGCCCGCCTCGGAGCCGGACTGGGAAAGCACCTCGGTCGAGAACCCGAGCCCTTCGGCGTAGCGGGTCAGCATCTTGTAGAGGTCGCCGGCGAAGAGCGCCGCCTCGTCGCCGCCGGTGCCGCCGCGGATCTCGACGATCACGTTTTTGGCGTCGTTCGGGTCGCGCTCGACCATCGCCAGGCGGATCTCCTCTTCCAGCTCCTCGATCCGCGCCGGCGCCTCGTCGGCGACCCGCCGCAGCTCCTCGTCCTCGCCCTCGGCCAGCAGCTCCCGCGCCCCCTCGAGGTCGTCGCGCAGCGTGCGCCACTGCGCCGCCAGCTCGCTTGCCGGTTGCAGCTCGCGGTATTCGCGCCCGACCTCGGCGTAGCGGGCCCGGTCGGAGATCACCTCCGGATCGGACATCTGCGCCTCGAGGTCGGCGAAGCGCGTCTCAATCTGCTCGACCAGCTGCTCGATCATGGGACCGAAGAGTAGAGCGGCGCCGCTAGGCGACGATCTCGATGTGGGGCTTCTTCGCCGCCTCCTCGGGGGTCTCCCGGGCGAGGACGGCGTTGAGAGAGGCGATCGCGACCGCGAGCTGCTCTTCGTCGGGCTCGCGGGTGGTCAGGTTCTGCAGCATCAACCCCGGCCACATCACCGCCCGCACCCAGCGTTTGCGGCGGTTTTTGCCGGCCCACTTGATCACCTCGTAGGAGAGGCCGGCGATCAGCGGGATGCCGAGGATGCGCGAGGCCAGCAACCAGTACCAGGCGGGCAGCCCGATCGGGGCGAAAACGAAGATCGCCAGCACCATCACGATCAACAGGAAGCTGGTGCCGCAGCGGGGGTGCAGGCGCGAGTAGAGCTTGGCGCGCGAGGGGACGAGCTCGTCTTCGGCCTCGTAGCAGGAGATCGTCTTGTGCTCGGCGCCGTGGTACTCGAACACCCGCCGCAGGTCGGGCATTTTGCTGATCGCGAGGATGTAGCCGATGAAGATCGCGGTGCGGAGGATTCCCTCGACCAGCCAGAAGAGCAGCGAACTCCCCAGCTGATCCTTTATCAGGCTGGTGAGGCCGACCGGGACGACGAAGAAGAGCCCGATCGCGAGCAGCATCGAGAAGAGGATCGTCAGGCCCCAGATCCAGCCGCCGATTTCCTCTTTGTTGCCCTCCTCGTCCTCCTCCATCTGCGCGTTGGCGGAGATCGCGAGGGCCTTGAAGCCGATCTTCAGCGACTCGCCGAGGGCGACGACGCCGCGGATCACCGGCAGGCGCCAGATCCGGTGCCGCTGGGCCCAGGGGACGAGCGGCTCCGACTCCACCTCGATCTGCCCCTCGGGGGTGCGGACCGCAACCGCCCAGACGGAGATGCCGCGCATCATCACGCCCTCGAGCACGGCCTGGCCGCCGACCGGGGCGTCGCGCTTGGCGACCAGCGCCCCGTCGGGCATGCGCAGCGGGTCCCCTCCGTTGTGCGCGGAAGGGGAGTCTTGGGAGGCGAGCGCCGAGCCCGAGGGCGGGCTCACGGGCTACTTCCCGGCCCGGTGCTTGGCGGCCCGGCGCTGGAAGCGCTCGACGCGGCCACCGGTGTCGACCAGCTTTTGCTTGCCCGTGTAGAACGGGTGGCACTCTGAGCAGAGCTCTACATGCAAGTCCGCTTTCGTGGACCGCGTGTAGAACTGGTTGCCGCACGAGCAGTGCACGTTGGCAAGCGTGTATTCGGGGTGGATTCCTGCCTTCATCTCCACCAAGTCTAGAGAACCGCGCAAGCCGTGCCGATGAAGCCCTTGTGAGGAATGCAATCGGAGCAGTTCTTCTCGGCGGCGCGGCGGTCGTCGCCCTCCACGACTGGGTGGGGCTCGGCGGCCCCGGCCTCGACGTCGCGATCAACGGCGTCGTCTATGACGCGGTCGTCGTCAGCGCCGGCCTCGCCTGCCTGATCAGGGCGCTGCGCGGTGGCCCCGAACGGGGCGCCTGGTTCGCGATCTCGGCTTCGATCCTCGCCTGGGCGGCCGGAGAGATCTGGTGGACGCTCTACATCGAAGACAACCCCTCGGCCCCCTATCCCTCCCCCGCCGACGTCGGTTACCTCGCGTTCTACCCGCTCGCGATCCTCGGCCTCTACCTCCTGGTGCGCGCCCGTGCCACGGAACTCGACCGGCGCCTCTGGATGGACGGGGCGATCGCCGCGCTGGGAACCGGTGCGCTTGGCGCCGCGCTGCTCGTCGAGTTCGTCGCCGACCAGACCTCGGGCACCGCCGTCGAAGTAATGACCACGCTCGCCTACCCGTTCGGCGACGTGGTCCTGATCTCCCTGATCGTCGGGATCATTGCCCTCACCCGCTGGCGGCCGGGACGAACCTGGTCCCTACTGCTCGCCGGTCTGGCCGTGATGGCGGTCGCCGACGTCGCCTTCACCCTGCAGAGCTACGAATCGACCCTGCCCGGCGGCGACTGGGTCGAACCGATCTACCTGATCTCCGCGGTCCTGCTGGGCCTCGAGGCCTGGCAGCCGGAAGCAGACCCGATCCACCCGGACGCCCGCTTCGACGGTTGGCGGGAAATGGTCGTGCCGGGGATCGTCGCCACGGCGATGATCGCGCTCGTCGTCATGCAGTACTTCAGCCACGCCAGCGCCCTGACCACGGTGCTGTGGTCGGCGACGATGCTGGCGGTGATCGGCCGCCTCGCCCTCAGCTTGCGCGACAACAAGCGCCTGCTCGAACAGGTCCGCACCGACCGCCTGACCGGCCTCGGCAGCCAGGCCCGTCTGCAGATGGACCTCGAGCCACGAGGAGGGGGCAGCGACAGCGATCCGCTGACCCTGATCCTGCTCGACCTGAACGGCTTCAAGCACTACAACGACACCTTCGGTCACCCGGCGGGCGACAAGATGCTCGGCCTCCTGGGGAGTCGCCTACAGGCAACGATGGGGCCCGAGGGAACGGGGTACCGCCTCGGCGGAGACGAGTTCGTCGTCCTGATCAAAGGCAAGGTGCGAGACCGCGATGCCCTCGCCGCCCGCGCCGCCGAAGCGCTCTCCTCTCACGGGAGCGGCTTCGACCTAAGCGCCGCCTGGGGGATCGCCTCGGTCCCCGAGGAGGCGAACTCGGCCGCCGCCGCGATGCAGCTGGCCGACGTGCGGATGTACGCGCAGAAGGAGTCGCGACGGCTGGCCGGCCCGCTAGACGCGGTCGACCGCGAAGCTCTCGAGCAGAGCCACTAGGACCGCGGTCACCTCGGCCCGCCCCTCGGGCCGCTCGTCGCGCGCCACCAGCATCGCCGCCTCGTCCAGCGCGCCCAGCAGTAGATGGGCCAGCGGCTTGACCGGCAGCCTGCGCATCTCACCCGCCTCGATCGAGGCCGAGACGCTGGCTTCGATCAATCCGAGGCCGTTGGCGGCGCCGATCTCGCGCCAGCGCTCCCAACCGAGCACGGCAGGGGCGTCGTGGAGGGCGATCTGCCGCAGCTCGGGCTTGGCGCACTCGTCGAGGAACGCCTCGACCCCGGCCCTCATCGCCGCCAGCGGGCTGTGCAGCTCGGAACCGAGGACGATGCGGGCGACGCGCTCGGTGGATTCGGCCTCGATCCGTTCGTAGACCGCCTCCAGCAAGCTCGCCTTGTCGCCGAACTGGTGATAGAGCGCGCCGCGGGTGACGCCGGCGGCGCGGACGATCTCCTCGGTACCGACGTGCTCGTAGCCGCGCTCGGTGAAGAGTTCGCGGGCGGCGGCGATCAGGGCCTCGCGGGTGGCCTGGGTCCGCTCTGCCTGGGTCCGGCGTTTCCCGGATTCTGGACTTACATGCATGCTGTATGTATGTTAGACGGACTCACCAGCTAGAGGAGGCCATCGTGACCGACCAGCAAAAGGAAATCCAACTTCCCCAGGGGACGATCCGCTACCGCGAGGCGGGCGAGGGCAAACCGGTCGTCTTCGTCCACGGCTATCTGGTCGACCACCGGCTTTGGGACGGGGTCGTCGATCGCCTCTCCGACCGCTATCGCTGTATCGCCCCCGACTGGCCGCTGGCGGCGCACCGGGTGGCGATGAACCGCGACGCCGACCTCTCCCCTCCCGGCATCGCGAAGTTGATCGCCGGCTTCCTCGCCAAGCTCGAGCTCGAGGACGTGACGATCGTCGGCAACGACTCCGGTGGGGCGATCTCCCAAGTGCTGGTGACGTCCCATCCGGAGCGGATCGGCCGCCTCGTCCTGACCAACTGCGACACCCACGAGAACTTTCCCCCGGGTGCCTTCAAGGCGATGCCGCCGATCGCGAAGTTGCCGGGCGGGATGTTCCTGCTCGCGGCGCCCTTCCGGATCGAAGCCATCGCCCGCTACGCCTTCAAGCCCTTCGCGAAGACGAAGATCCCCGACGAGTTGGTCGCGTCGTGGATGGAGCCGGCAAAGACCGACAAGGCGGTTCTTAGAGACGCAGCAAAGGTGACGGCCGGGATGAACAAGCGCCACACGCTCGCCGCGGCCGAGAAGCTGCGCAGCTCCGACCTGCCCATCCGGCTGCTCTGGGCTCCCGGGGACAAGTACTTCCCGATCTCCTACGCGGAGCGCCTGGCCAGCGAAGCCGGCAACGCATCTCTGGTCCAAATTCCGGACGCCGCCACTTTCGTCCCGCTCGATCAGCCCCAGCGGGTGGCCGACGAGATCGCCGAGTTTGCGGCTTCCTCCTGAAGGCCTGAGCGAACAAGCGTTCCCAAACAATCGCAAAGAGCATATTTTTCGTCCGACGGGCAGGGGGAAACTTCACCAATCCCCTACAGGAGGACGGAGATGTCCAAGCAGATCTTCGACCAGCATCGCCCCCGCAGCACCATGGCCCAACGACTCGACGAAGCCTTCGCCGGCTGCGACGAGTGGACGGTGATCGCCGCCCCCCGGCGCCGCAGCACTCTGGACTTCACGCCGTCGGCGGCAAGCACCGCACAGATCTTCGACGGCGCGGCGCTGCTGCAGACCGAGGAAGCCGAAGCCGCTTAGCAGAGCCCGCGGCCCTCTCAGCGGCGGTGGTAGCTCATCGTGATCCGTGACATCTGGTCGCAACCGATTCCGGCTACGACGAACATGGCCACAGTTGCCAACCCTCCGTTTCCACCAAGCAACACGACGCCGAGCCAGGCGCCGGAGCCCAATAGCACCGTGAGCGCCATGACCAGCATCACCGCTTTTCCTTCGCTCATGTTCCTGCCTTAACTGGCGGTTACAGACAAAAGAATTACAAAGGCTGACAATACGATGCCGGCAAGAACCACGCCGCGACCCTAGGCGGCAGATCCGCGCGCGTGGCGCGCGGATCGTGCCTTTAGTCGAACGCTTTGCTCAGGTCTCTTGGTACAGCGGACCGTCGCCGCCCTCGGGCAGCGTCAGCCTGCCGCCCTTGGCGGTGATCGCGCCGCACTGGACGCAGTTGGAGGCGGTGACGTGGACGTCGACCTCGGTCGCGCCGCTCTCCAGCTGGTCCTCGGGGATCTCGTAGACCTGCGCCGGGCACATCGAGACCCAGGTCTGGGCGACCTCGCGCGGGACGCGGGTCTGGATCCGGACGTGGTTGGGGGCGTCGTCGCGGGTGGCGTTGCCGGAGAGGAAGACCGAGTCGAGCTTGTTGAAGGTCAGCTCGTTGTCGGGCTTCGGGTAGCTGTCCGCCGCCTTGCCCTCGAAGACGGGGATCTCGGCGTTGTCCTCGATCTTCCAGTGGCCGCCGGGGAAGGCGCCTTTGGTCGCGACCATCGCCGAGCCCATCATGCCGCCGAAGATCAGGCCCTTGGTCAGCGGCTGCTTCATGTTGCGGGAGCGGTAGAGGTCCTTCTCGATCACCGAGCCGCGAATCTTCTCGTCGTAGCTTTCGAAGTTGACCGAGTCGATGTCCTGCTTCAGCGACTCGACGATCGATTCCGCCGCGTACATCCCGGCGTGCATCGCGTAGTGGACGCCGGCGAGTTCGGCGATGTTGACCATCCCGGCGGCGTCGCCGGCCATCAGCATCCCCGGCACGGAGAAGCGCTTCGGCAGCGCCCAGTAGCCGCCCGAGGGGATCGTCTTCGCGCCCCAGCCGACCCGCTTGCCGCCCTCGATGATCTTCTTGATGAAGGGGTGGGTCTTGAACTCCTGCAGGGCGTCGTGGACCGAGAAGGTGGCGTCGGTGGTGTCGAGGCCGACGACGAGGCCGAAGCAGACCTTGTCCTCGCCCATCGGGTAGATGAAGCTGCCGCCTGCCTCCTTGTATTTCGGGCCCCAGCGCAGCGGCCAGCCGAGCGTGTGGATGACCCGGTCGAGAGGCTTGGGGACCTCCCAGATCTCCTTCACCCCGAGCTCCCAGACCTGCGGGTCGGAGCCGTCGCGGAGGTCGAAGTAGTCCATCGCGGCGTAGGTGAGGTGGCCGATCGTGCCCTCGGCCAGGACCGTCGCCTTGGCGACGACGTCGGACCCGGGCTCGAAGTTGCCGAGCTCTTCGCCCTCCTTGCCGCGGCCGCGGTCGCCCGAGCGCACGCCCTTGACGATCCGGTCCTCGACCAGCAGCTGGGTGGCCGCGGTCTCGGTGAGGATGTAGACGCCGGCCTCTTCGGCTTTTTCCGACAGGAAGCGGCCGAGTTTGGAGACCGACATCGTGTAGGTCCCCTCTTTGCGGAAGTTGGGCGGCGGCGGCTTCAGCGGGAACGCTTTGCTCTTGGTGAGGAAGTACGTCGCGTCCTTCGTCACCTCCTGGTAGACCGGCGGCCACTCCGCCGGCGGCAGGTCGGGGAAGAGCCGTTCCATCGCCGAGGGGTCGACGTTGGCGCCGGAGAGCAGGTGCGCGCCGGCGACTTTCCCCTTCTCGATCACCGCGACCGGGACTTCGCCCAGCTTCTCCAGTAGCTCCGGCTCGTTCTCGAGCAGCTGCATGAGTTTGTTGGCGCAGGCGAGGCCGGCGGGCCCGCCGCCGACGATCGCCACGCCAACCTCGATTCGCTCGTCCGCTGGATCCGTCGGCGCCGCGATGACGCTGGCGGAGTCGAACGGCGGCGGGAACTCGCTCGGAGCTACTGGCATCGCTCTAGCCCTTCTTCGCCTTGATCGCCTCGGTCAGCTTGGGGACGATCTTGTGCAGATCGCCGACCACGCCGAGGTCGGAGAACTCGAAGATCGGAGCGTTCGGGTCCTTGTTGATCGCAAGGATGTTCTCCGAGTTCTGCATCCCGACCTTGTGCTGGATCGCCCCGGAGACACCGGCGGCGAGGTAGAGCTTCGGCGCCACCGTCTTCCCGGTCTGGCCGATCTGAGCCGCGTAGGGGTACCAGCCGGCGTCGACGACCGCGCGGGTCGCGGCGACGGCTCCGCCCATCGACTCGGCGAGTTCCTCGCAGAGGCCGAAGCCCTCTTTGGCGCCGAGACCGCGGCCGCCGCCGACGAGGATGTCTGCGTCCTCGATGTTGACGTCTGCGCCGCGCTGCTCGCCGCGCTGGACCAGCTTCGCCTTGGACGACCACTCGGAGAGCTCGACGTCGACGTCGACGACCTCGGCCGTGCCGCCGGACTCATTGGCGTCGAAGGCGTTGAGGCGGCCGATGATGATGCCGGGCTCGGAGACGTAGCCGACGTCGGCGATCTCGGAGTCCTGCAGGATCGGACGCTCGACGACCAGTTTGCCACCGTCGACCTTGACCGCGGTGACCTCCATGGTCACGCCGGCGCCGAGGCGGGCGGTGAGGCCGGCCCCGATCTCGAAGCCGAGCAGACCGCCGCCGAACAGGGCGTAGGAGAAGCCCTGGTCCTGGATGACCTTGGCCATCGCGTCGACGATCGGCTGGGCCAGGCCCTCCGGGACGCTCTTGGCCCGGTAGACCTTGGCGGCGCCGTAGTTGCCGAGCGAGGCGCAGGCGTCGTCGGCGACGTCGCCGACGACGATCGCAGCGGCCTCGCCGCCGATTTCACCGGCCAGCTTGGCCGCCTCGGAGATGGCTCCGAGCGAGTTCTTGTTGAAGTTGCCCTCGTCGTCGTGGAGGGCGTAAACCAGAATGCCTGCCATCTAGATCAGCTTCCTCTCGTCGAGCCAGGCGACGATCTTTTCGACCGTCTCGTTGGTGTCCTCGTCCTCGATGATCTCGCCCGCTTCCTTAGCCGGCGGCGGGTTGAGGGCGAGCACTTTGGTCTTCGAACCGCTCTCGCCGACCTGGCCGGCGTCGATGCCGACGTCGCCGGTCGCCTTCGAGTCGAGCGGTTTCTTTTTCGCGCCCATGATCGCTTTGAGGCTCGGGTAGCGCGGCTCGTTGATCGCGTCGCCGACGCTGATCACGGCCGGCAACTCGACCTCGACCGTGTCGTAGCCGTACTCGGCCTGGCGCTCGCAGCGGAGCTTGCCGTCGGTGACGTCGATCTGGATCACCTGGGTCAGCGAGGGCATCTTCAGGTGGTCGGCGACGACAGCGCCGATCGTGTAGCACTCGCCGTCGTCCGACTGCTGGCCCAGCAGGACCAGGTCGGGGTTCTCCGACTCCAGCACCTTGGCCAGCGAGTAGCCGGTGGCGCAGACGTCCGAGCCCTCCAGGGCGCCGTCGGAGAGATGGACCGAGCGATCGGCGCCGAGGGCGACGGCCTTGTGCAGAGCGCGGACAGCCGAGTCCGGCCCCATCGTCACCGCCACGACCTCCTCGACCGGGATCGCGCCACCCTCCTTGATCTGCATCGCCGCCTCGAGGGCGTGCGTGTCGAAGGGGTTGAGATTTTTCTCGCCGCTGCGGTCCAGTCGCATCGTGCTTGGGTCGATGCGCTTCTGAACGGCGGCGTCCGGTACCTCCTTGACCAGGACGCAGATCTTCAAAACAAGCCTCCTTGGGGTGATTCTCAGGTCTTTTGCGGGCGCGATGTTAGCGCTTCGCCGCGGGTTGACTGACGAGTCAATCAGGACTATACCCGGCGCGGCGGCACCTATGCACCGATCTGTGTCGAATGCACTATTCGCCGCTTGCGTGGCGGGCGGTGGCCCGCTCCTGGATGAACTCGACGATGTCGTCGGTTCCCGAGCCAGGGGTGAAGACCTCGGCGACCCCGAGCTGCTTCAGCTCGGGGATGTCGTCGGCCGGGATCGTGCCGCCGACGGTGACAAGGACGTCGTCGACCCCCTGCGCCCGCAGCAGCTCGACCACTTTCGGGACCAGCGTCATGTGGGCGCCGGAGAGGATCGAGAGGCCGACCGCGTCGGCGTCCTCCTGGATCACGGTCTCGGCGATCTGCTCGGGCGTCTGGTGCAGCCCGGTGTAGATCACCTCCATGCCGGCGTCGCGCAGAGCGCGGGCGATGATCTTGGCGCCGCGGTCGTGCCCGTCGAGACCGGGCTTGGCGACGACGACGCGGATCTTGCGTGCAGTTGCTGCCTCCATCCGGCCCGGAACCCTAGCGGGAACGGGTGCGCGCGCCGGTCCGCAGCGGGAACCGGGACGGCGGCGGCAGCCGGCGGCGGGTCGCCACGCGTTTGGCCCCGAAGCCGGCGACCGTCGCCAGCAGGGTCACCGTCAGGGCGACGAGGCGACGGCCGAGGCGCTCGAAGCGCAGCGTCTGCCACCCCTCCTCGCGGGCGATCGCGGCCAGCGGCGGATCCGGGTTGACCGCGACCGGGTTGCCTACCGCGCGCAACATCGGCAGGTCGGAGAGCGAGTCCGAGTAGGCGTAGGAGGCGGAGAGCTCGATCTGGTGGCGGGCCGCGAATTCCCGCATCGCCGTCACCTTGCCCTCGCCGTAGACGAAGGGGCCGTCGAGACGGCCGGTGAAGTTGCCCTCGCCGTCGACTTCGTAGCGGGTGCCGATGCCGCCGTCCATTCCCAGCACGTGGGCCAGCTGCTCGACGACGCCGTTGCCCGCCGCGCTGACGATGAAGGTCGGCCGACCGGCGTCCTGGTGGGCGTAGACCTCCGCCAGCATCTGGGGAAAGATCCGCGGCAGGATCGCCGCCATCACTTCCGGGCCCATGCGGTCGATCGACTTCGCCGGCACGCCGCGGATCAGCTCGCGCGCCACTTTCAGCACCTCGGCGGTGCGCTCGTCGGTGGTCCCGCGCAGCCGATAGCGCATGTGCTCGAAGCCCCAGCTGGTGAGCTGGCGTTTGCCGACGATCCCCTGCTTGGCGGCGATGCGGGCGAACTGCATCCCGCTCGACCCCGCCATAAGGGTCTTGTCCAGATCGAAGAAAGCGGCAGCGCGCTGCAAACCTTCGCCTGGCTTTGTCCTCGGTCGGCCGGCTTGGTCACGCACTTCAGTGCGCTCCCGGCGCCGGCCTCCCTGCGTCCGCGCCAGACTCGGTTTTCGCGCGCTGGACCGTCACCCCTCTATGACGATCGCGTCGCCCTGACCGCCGCCGGAGCAGATCGCGGCGACGCCGAGACCGCCGCCGCGGCGGCGCAGCTCATGCACCAGGGCGCCGACGATGCGGGAGCCGGAGGCGCCGATCGGGTGCCCGAGGGCGATCGCGCCGCCGTTGACGTTGACCTTCTCCTCGTCGACTCCGAGCATCCGCACCGAGTTGAGGGCGACCGAGGCGAAGGCCTCGTTGATCTCCCAGAGGTCGACCTCGTCGGCGCTCTTGCCGATCTTCTCCAGCGCCTGCTTGGCGGCGTTGGCCGGCGTTTTCGCCAGGTAGGGGAAGTCGTCGGCGACGGTGCCGTAGGAGAGGATCCGGGCCAGCGGCGCCTTGCCTTCCTTCTCGGCCCACTCCTCGGAGGCGACGACGATCGCGCCGGCGCCGTCGTTGACTCCGGGCGCGTTGCCGGCGGTGTGCGTGGCGTCGTCGCCGCCGATCGCCTTCAGCTTGGCCAGCGTCTCCAGGGTGGTGTCGGGACGGATCGCCTCGTCGGCCTCGACCGTGCTCTCGCCCTTGCGGGACTTGACGGTGACGCCGACGATCTCGTCGGCGAGGCGGCCGGCTTCGGTCGCCTCGTGGGCGAGCCGGTGCGAGCGCTCGGCGAAGCGGTCCATGTCGACGCGGGTGATCTCCAGCTCGTTGCCGACCTCGCTGGCCTCGTTGATCATCTGCTTGTTGGTGAAGGGGTTGGTGAGGCCGTCGTGGGTCATCGCGTCGAGCGCCTTGACGTCGCCCATCCGGAAGCCGAAGCGGGCGTTCGGCAGCAGGTAGGGGGCCTGACTCATCGACTCCATGCCGCCGGTGACGGCGACGTTCGAGTCACCGGCGCGGATCGCCTGGTCGGCGAGGCCGAGCGAGCGCATGCCCGAGGCGCAGACCTTGTTGATCGTCTCCGAGGGGACCTCCTTGGGGATCCCGCCCTTGATCTGGGCCTGGCGCGAGGGGATCTGCCCCTGGCCGGCCTGCAGCACCTGGCCGAAGACGACCTGCTCGACCTGCTCGGGGGCGACCCCGGAGCGCTCGAGCGCGGCCTCGATGACGGTGCCGCCGAGGTCGGTGGCGTCGAGGGAGGAGAGTCCGCCGCCCATCTTCCCGAAGGGGGTGCGAGCGGTACCGAGGATCACTGAGCTGGGCATTTACTGCCTTTCCTTTCCGAAGTTCGCTGGCCTGGCCCCTGTCCGCCAGGTCCAGCGGGTGACGATACCGACAGGGCAACGTAAACTCGCGGCCGATGAAGGTCGAGGTGAAGCAGGTCGAGCTGGCGGCGGTCGGGACCGATCTGCTCGTAGTCGGCCTCATCGAGGGCGGCGAGCTGCCGGCGCCGATCGCCTCGGCCGCCGGAGCGGACGATGCACCAAGCGGCTTCAAGAAGACGGCGCTGCTGCGCCCGGATGCCTTCCCGCCGGTGTTGGCGGTCGGGCTCGGCGAGAGCGACGCGCTCGACGCCGAGCGGCTGCGCGTCGCCGCGGCCGTCGCCGCCAAGGAGGCCGGGCGCCTGCAGGCGGGTTCGCTCGCCTGGGCCGTGCCCAAGCTCGGCGATGGCGCCGCGGCGGCCGAGGCGCTGGTCGCCGGGACGATCCTCGCCGCCTACCGCTTCGACCGCTTCAAGTCCGGCGACGGCGACGATTCGCCGCGGCTCGAGTCGCTGACCCTGGTCGGGCCGGCTGAGCTGGGCGACGCCGCCGAGATCGCCCGCGTCGCCGCCGAGGCCCAGAACCGGGCCCGCGACCTGCAGAACACCCCCGCCAACGTCGCCACCCCGACCTTCCTCGCCGAGCGCGCCGAGGAAATCGCCGCCGGCTCCGATGCCCTCTCCACCGAGACCCTCGGCCAGGCCGAGCTCGAGGCGAAGGGCATGGGAGGGATCCTCGCGGTCAGCCAGGGCGGGCCGCAGGAGCCGAAGCTGGTCGTCCTCCGCTACCGCGGCGGCGGCACCGGCCCGACCCTCGGCCTGGTCGGCAAGGGCGTCACCTTCGACACCGGCGGCATCTCGCTCAAGCCGAGCGCCGGCATGCCGGACATGAAGATGGACATGTCCGGCGCCGCCGCGGTGCTGGAGGCGGTCGCGGCGATCGCCGAGCTGGGGCTGGCGCTCGACCTGATCGCCCTCGTCCCCACCACCGAGAACATGCCCTCGGGGACGGCGATCAAGCCCGGCGACATCATCACCCAGTACAGCGGCAAAACGGTCGAGGTCAACAACACCGACGCCGAGGGAAGGCTGATCCTCGCCGACGCGCTCGCCTACGCGGTCGAGCTCGGTGCCGAGCGGATCGTCGACCTCGCCACCCTGACCGGCGCGGTGACGATCGCCCTCGGCTCCACCTACGCCGCGGTGATCGCCAACGATGACGACCTCGCCGACGAGGTGACCGCCGCCGGGGACCGCAGCGGCGAGCTGGTCTGGCGCCTGCCGCTGCACCCCGAGTACAAGGCGCTGATGAAGGGCAAGTTCGCCGACCTGTCCAACCTCGCCTCGCAGCGCAAGGCGGGGACGATCACCGCGGGGTCCTTCCTCGAGGAGTTCGTCGGCGAGACCCCCTGGGCGCACATCGACATCGCCGGCACGGCCTATGACACCGGGCGCGAGTACGTCGGCAAGGGCGCCAACGGGATAGGCGTGCGGCTCCTGGTCGAGCTCGCGCGCCAACACGCCTCTTAAGCCTCCCCCAGCAACATGCAGGTTGCGATGCCGTGGGCGAGCAGCTTGTTGCTGTCTGCAGCCACGAGGTTGGCCTCGCCGGTGGCCTGTTTGCGGCCCCGGTAGAGAACGGTCGCCTCGCAGAGGACGCGGCCCGTATCGCGGGTCATCGGGCGGACGAACTTCGCCTCCAGCCCGAGCGAGGTGTAGCCGACGCCGGCCGGCAGGGTCGTGTGGACGGCGCAACCGAGGGCGGAGTCGAGCAGGGTCGCGGCGTAGCCGCCGTGGACGACGCCGATCGGGTTGTAGTGCTCCTCGCCGGGTTCGCCCTCGAAGACCACCCTCCCCTCCTCCAGCTCGACCGGCCGCAGCCGCATCGTCACCGCGATCGGCGGCGGCGGCACCTGGCCGGTGACGACCGCGGTCATGTACTCCATGCCGGTCATCGTCGCTCCGGCCGCCGCCGTCGGCACCGGGTCCTGCCAGACCAGGGTGCGGGTCCGGGAGTCCTGAGGGCGCTCGGCGGCGAAGGCTTCGGCAACCTCGGCGGCGGTCCCCTCCGGCGCCGTCACCAATCCGTTGTCGCTCACCTGATCTCCAGCCTGTGGACGTCGGCGGTGCGGCGGGGCCGTCGCGGCTGAGCCGGGTAGTGCAGGTCGGCGCTGATCTCCGCCTCGCTGATCGCGATCCGCGGGCCCTTGGAGCGCCGGTGGTGCCTATGTCGTGGGAATAGCCTCATCTTGGGCCTCCGTTCGGCTTGGTTGCATGAAGCAACTCTGGTCGGCGCGAGCCTAACGCAGTCAGTTGCTTGATGCAACCATGTGTGCGAAGATTCACACGTGCTGCGCCGCGACTACCCCGGGCTGGATGACTCCGTCGCCAAAGCGCTGGAGGTAATCGGCGAGCGCTGGTCGCTCCTAATCGTCCGCACGGTGATGCACGGCAACCGCCGTTTCGGCGAGATGCAGGAGTCGCTCGGCATCGCCCGCAACGTCCTCTCGGCCCGGCTGCAGCGTTTGGTCGACGAGGAGATCCTCGAACGGCGCGCCTACCAGGAAAACCCGCCCCGCTACGAGTATTTCCTGACCGAGAAGGGACTCGACCTCTGGCCCGCGCTGATCGCGCTGCTGAACTGGGGCGACCGCTACTCCCCCAGCCCCGAGGGCCCGCGACGGCTGATCGTCCACAAGGAGTGCGGCGGGACCGTCAGCGAGCGCGGTATCTGCGAAAGCTGCGGCAAGCTGCTGACCGCCCGCGACGCCAAGCAGGTACCTGGACCCGGAGCCCGGCAGCCGATGGGTGCCGGCACGGCAGCAGCCGATTAGCCGCTAGCTTTGTTGAGCAAGGAAGTCAACGAGGAGGAGCGGGATGGCGACGGCGGCTGAGCTTCAGGTCAAGGACAAGGTCTTCATCGGCGGCGAGTGGGTCGAGCCCGCGGGAGCCGAGCCGATCGAGGTCGTGAACCCGACCACCGAGGAGACGATCGGGACGATTCCCGCCTGCTCGCCGGAGGACGCCGACCGCGCGGTCAGCACCGCCCGCGAGGCGTTCGAGACCTGGTCGCAGACCTCCCATGAGGAGCGGGCCGGCTACATCGCGGCGATCGCCGCCGGTTTGAACGAGCGCGGCGACGAGATCGCCGCGACGATCACCCAGGAGCTGGGGATGCCGCTGAAGCTGAGCCGGATCATCCAGGTCGGCCTGCCCGCTTCGCAGTTCGCCTCGATGCCGAAGCTGATCGAGGAGGTCGCCTGGGAGGAGGAGATCGGCAACTCGCGGGTGCTGCGCGAGCCGGTCGGCGTCCTCGGCGCGATCACCCCCTGGAACTACCCGCTGAACCAGATCGCCGCCAAGGTCGCCCCCGCCCTCGCCGCGGGCTGCACGGTGGTGCTGAAGCCGAGCGAGGTGACGCCGCTGAACGCCTTCATGCTGGCCGAGGTCGTCGAGGCCGCCGGCCTGCCCGCCGGCGTCTTCAACCTGGTCACCGGCACCGGGCCCGTCGTCGGCGAGGCGATCGCCGGCCACCCCGGCGTCGACATGGTCTCCTTCACCGGCTCGACCCGGGCCGGCCGCCGAGTCAGCGAGCTGGCCTCGGCGACGGTCAAGCCGGTGGCGATGGAGCTCGGCGGCAAGTCGCCGAACCTGATCCTCGACGACGCCGACCTCGAGAAAGCGGTGCCCGACGGCGTCGCCAAGTGCTTCCTCAACTCCGGCCAGACCTGCAGCGCCCTGACCCGGATGCTGGTCCCGCGCCAGCGCCTGGCCGAGGCCGAGGAGCTGGCCAGGGCGACGGCCGAGACCTTCACCCCCGGAGATCCGTTCGAGCCCTCGACCCGACTCGGCCCGCTTGTCTCCGACGTCCAGCGCGAGCGGGTCCGCGGCTACATCGAGAAGGGGATCGAAGAGGGCGCGCGCCTGATCACCGGCGGCGCCGAGCCGCCGGAGGGCCTCGAGCGCGGCTTCTTCGTCCGCCCCACCGTCTTCTCCGAGGTCGAGGACGAGATGACGATCGGGCAGGAGGAGATTTTCGGGCCGGTCCTCGCGATCCAGCCCTACGAGGGCGAGGAGGACGCGGTGCGGATCGCCAACTCGACGCCTTACGGCCTCGCCGGCGGCGTCTGGTCGGCCGACGAGGAGCGCGCGATCGCCGTCGCCCGCCGCATCCGCACCGGGCAGATCGAGATCAACGGCGGCGCCTTCAACCCGCTGGCACCTTTCGGCGGCTACGGCCAGTCCGGCCACGGCCGCGAGAACGGCCGCTACGGGATCGAGGAGCTGCTGCAGGTCAAGAGCCTGCAGCTGTAGCGGCGCCGGGCGTCAGGGCTGCGACGGATCCTGCGCGGCGAGCAGCTCTGATGCCGAGACCGGTTGTTTGATCATCCCCTGCTCGCGCATCCAGTCGAGGAATTCTTCGGTCTGCTTGGAGTCGATGTTGCCGGTCTTGGAAAGCAGAGGGAGCGTTGCCTTCAGTTGGCCTTCGGCCTCTTTTAGCGTGATCCTCGGATCGGCATGAAAACTGCCCACGATCAGCTTCGCGGCCGCCTCGGGGTCCTTCACAGCTGCTGCGGTGCCTCGCCTCACCGCCGACATGAATGCACGCATCGCCCGCGGATCCGCCTCCGCACGATCTTCCCTGGTAATCACCGCCAGCTGGTCGTAGGTGGGAACGCCGAAGTCCTGCACCGGCTTGACCACCGGCTCCGCCCCCCGTGACGCCAGCGCCACCCCCTCGATATTCGGGGAGCCCCCGAAGATCGCGTCCACTTCGTTTTTGAGCAAGGCCGGCACCAGCCGGTAACCGACCTGCTGTACCTGGACGTCCTCCAGCGACAAACCCGCCCCTTCCAGCACGTACCGCAAGAGACCCTCCTGAAAGGGAACCACCGGAATTCCGATCGTCTTCCCTTTGAGGTCCGCCAGGGTGCGAATCCCGGATTGCTCGAGCCAGATCATCGCCGCAGTCGGCCGCGGGATCACGCTGCCAATCGCCACTATCGGAAGTCCGTTTTCCCGTGCGATCGCGACCCGTGGAAGCGGAGCTACTCCGAGCTCGTCTATCCGGGTGGTTACGTAGTACACCGTGTTGCTGGGCCTTGCCGGACTGCCGACCCAGACGTTGAGCCCGACGTCGTCGAAGTAGCCCAGCTTCTCCGCCATCAGGAGACCTACGTTCTCCGCCCCCTCGTAGTCGTCGAGCGACACCTTGATCTTCTTAGGAAGCGGTGGAGCTTCGATAGGCGTGGTCGACCCCCCGGTGTCGGTGTCGGCCGACCCGCCGCATCCTGCGATCAGCGCGGCAGCGAGCGCCCCCGCCAGCAATCGACGGCATCCCCTCATTAATCAGACTTTACACTCTTAAGTTCCCGGGGGAGTGGCGGTGATCCCGCCGCCCTCGCGCCCGAAGACCTCGGAGACCGGGACCGTCCGTTCGATCATCTTCTGCTCACGCATCCAGTCGAGAAGACCGCCGGCCTTCCCGGGGTCGAGCCGGCCGGTTCTGGAAAGCAGGGGGAGCGTCGCCTTCAACTGGGCTTCGATTTCCCCGCGGGTGGCCTGCGGATCCGCTTCGGCGCTTTTTTCGATCAGCGTTGCCGCCGCCCGAGGGTGCTTCACCGCAGCGGCGGTACCCCGTTTCACGGCTGACATGAAGGCGCCGATCGCCTCCGGATCCGCGGCGGCGCGATCTTCCCTGGTGATCACCACCAGTTCTTCGTAGTCGGGAACGCCAAGATCCTGTACGCGCTTGACCACCGGTTCGGCTCCCCGCGATGCGAGCACCGCTCCCTCGATGTTCGGCGAGCCGCCGAAGATCGCGTCGACTTCCCCTTTGAGAAGCGCGGGGACCATCCGGTAGCCGACCGGCTGGACCGTAACCTCCGTGAGCGTCAGTCCGGCGTCTTCCAGCACGACCCCCAGGAGTTCTTTCAGGTAGGGGACCTCCGGGAGGCCGATCGTCTCCCCCTTCAGGTCCGCCACGGTGCGGACCCCAGAGTCCTTGAGCCAGATCATCGCCGCCGTCGGCTCCTGGATCACACTCCCCACCGCCACCACCGGGAGCCCGTTCTCCCTGGCGATCGGGACGCGCGGCAGGCGGGTTATGCCGAACTCGTCCATCCGCGTGGCCACGTAGTACACCGTGCTGCTGGGTATAGCTGGCCGGCCGATCCAGACGTTGAGCCCGGCGTCATCGAAGTAGCCCAGCTTGTCCGCCATCACAAGACCGACGGTCTCCGCCCCCGCGTAGCCGTCGAGCGACACCCTGACTTCTTTGGGAAGCGGTGGGGCTTCGGTGGCCGTGGTCGATCCCCCGGTATCGGCCGACCCCCCGCATCCCGCGATAAACACGGCAACGAGCACCCCCGTCAAGACCCGACGGCATCCCCTCATTACTCAGATTTTACGCTGTTAAGTTCCGGGCGGAGTGGCGGTGATTCCGCCGCTCTCGCGAGCCTGGACCTCGGCCGCCCGCCCGACCTTCTCGCCGATCCCGAAGTGGGCGCAGATCGTCAGCTCGTGCTCGCGGCGCAGCGGCCGCGTCGGGTCGACCACCGGGGCGCTGCGGACGGCGTCCGCCTCCTGAGCAACCCAGACGCCGAACGGCGCGCCGGCGCAGTTGGAGAAGGGGATGGCGACGACGCGGGCGCGGCGGCGGCGGCCGAGGCGGGCGATCAGCCAGGCCGGCTCGCCGCTGTCGGCGTCTAGGTAGAGGCCTTGGACCTGACCGATCGCGCTGCCGCCGAGCTCGGTGACCTCGGTCCCGAGCCAGCCCATCGCCTCGGCAGCCGAGGCTAGAGCCCCGTCAGCCATCGACGTGCTTCTCCAAGAGCTGGCCGGCGGCGGTCGCGGGGTCGAGCTCGCGCCGCACGACCCGGTCCAGCAGGTCGGCCGTGGCCGGGTCTTCGGAGACAGTCTGCTCGAGGCGGCGGCGCATCCGCGAGGTGGCGATGCCGAGCACCTCGCTGCGCAGGTTGCGGGCGCGGCGCTCGGCCAGCGTCCCCGCCTCCTCGATGAAGGCGCGGTGCTCGGCGACCGCCGCCGCCAGCTCGGCGACGCCCTCACCGCGGGCAGCCTCGGTGCGCAGGATCGGCACCTTCCAGCCCTCCGGGTCCTGCGAGAGGGCGAGGACGCCGCGGACCTCGCGGACCATCGTGTCGGTCATCGGGTGATCGGCCTTGTTGACCACGATCACGTCGGGGATCTCCATCACTCCGGCCTTCAAGGCCTGGATCGAGTCGCCGGAGCCAGGCATCAGCGCCAGCACGATCGTATCGGCGTGGTCGACGATGTCGATCTCGGCCTGGCCGACGCCGACGGTCTCGATCAGGACGTCGTCTTTGCCGGCGGCGTCCATGATCAGCGCCACCTGCAGCGCCGCCTCGGAGAGGCCGCCGAGGGCGCCGCGCGAGGCCATCGAGCGGATGAATACGCCGGGGTCGAGGAAGTGGTCGGTGAGGCGGATGCGGTCGCCGAGCAGGGCGCCGCGGGTGAATGGGCTCGAGGGGTCGATCGAGAGCACCGCCACCTCGCGCTCGGCCTTGCGCAGCTCGCCGGTGAGAGCCCCGATCAGGGTGCTCTTGCCGACCCCGGGCGGACCGGTGAAGCCGATGATGCGGGCCTTGCCGGTGCGCGGGTAGACCTCGCGGACCAGCTCCCAGCCGGCGGGGTCGTCGGACTCGATCAGGGTGATCGCCCGCGCCAGGGCTCGCTTCTCGCCGGCGACGAGCCGCTCGGCGAGTGGTGCGGTTTTGGCGACGTCAGCCAAGGGCGGCCCAGTCTAAGAGGCGATCTCTAGAGTTGCCTCGCCGTGCTCCGCTTCCTGGCCCGCAACCGGATGCTGACCCCGCGCTATGCGCGGCTCCTCTGGCGCTATCTCTGGCGCCGCCTGCTGACCCCGGCCGGCTGGCGCTGGCGCTCCGACGGCCCCTTCTTCCTCGGTAGGGGCCTGGAACTGAAGATCGAGCCGGCCGGGGAGATCCGCTTCGGGCGCTTCGTCTGGATCGGCGACGGAACCAAGATCCGCTGCCACGAGGGTGCCGTCGAGATCGGTGACAAGACCGTGATGGGCCAGGAGTGCACGATCTCCGCCTACCAGCGGGTGCGGATCGGGGCGGAGTGCGTGATCGCCGACCGGGCGATGTTCATCGACTTCGACCACGGCGTCGTCGAGGTCGAGCGGCCGATCCGGCTGCAGGGCATCTACAAGCGCGACGTCGAGGTCGGCAACAACGTCTGGATCGGCTACGGCGCCTGCATCCTGCGCGGGGTCCGGGTCGGCGACAACTCGGTGATCGGCACCAACGCGGTGGTCACCAAGGACGTGCCGGCAAACGCGATCGTCGGCGGCGTCCCGGCCCGGATCATCCGCATGCGCGAGGCGCCGGAGGAGCTGCGCTGGGATCGCCCGGTGGAGCCGGACCCGGAGGCCTGGACGACGATGCAGCCGCCCGAGCCCGCCAGGCACGACGAGTAGGGCGCGGCCAGCCCGGGTAGGCCAGGGCATGCCCGACGAAGAGAAGCTCGACGAGAAAGAGGCGGTCAAGCGCCTCAACGCCGCGCTCGAGCTGCAATACCGCTCCGCCCTGCAGTATTCGCTCGTCGCCTCCAGCCTGACCGGGATCGAGGCGCAGGCGCTCGGCTCGAAGCTGACCGGGTTCGGCGACTCCGAGCTCGCCGACGCACGCCGCCTGATCGAAAAAATCATCTCCTTTGGCGGCAAACCGACGACGAAGGTGGCCGAGCTCCGCTTCGAGGGAAGCGTCGCGAAGGCGCTCAAGTGGCTGGTCGATTGCGAGGAAGCCGCGGTCGAAGCCCTGCAGGAAGCGATCGAGCCGACCGGCCGCGACGGTCGCTCGGAGGCCCTGGAGCATCTGATGGAGCACCTGATCCTCCGCAAGCAGCAACAGGTCGACTTCCTCAATCGTTCTGCTGCTTAGCCGCCTGGCCGACATGTATTGTCTGGCTGACAATGACTTTCTGCCGTAATGCTGGCTGCGTGGCTCCTGACGGGAGACTTAGATCGGAGGAGGTCGCGACCAAATTTGGCCGCAACCTTCACCGCTGCCGCCGTCGCGCGGCAATGTCCCAGGAAGAACTGGGCAAGCTCGCGGCCCTGCACCGGACCGAGATAGGGATGCTCGAGAACGGCACCCGGTTGGCCCGGGTCGACACGCTGATGAAGCTCGCCGGCGCCCTCGCCGTCTCCCCCGTCGAGCTGCTCGAGGGCATCCACTGGAACCCCGGCAACCCGAGTGAGGGCAGCTTCAGTATCAGCGAGCCGTCTTTAAGCGGTCTTCGCGCCCGCTAGGTCGGCGTAGACCGCCGCGGTCTGCTCGGCGACGTCGCCCCAGTCGAAGCGGCGCAGGTGCTCGTAGGCTTCGGCGACGAGGCGGCGACCGAGCTCGTCGTCGGAGAGGACCCGGATCGCCACCTCGGCCAGCGCTTCGGGGTCGTGGGCGCGGAAGCGCAGTCCGGCCTCCTCGTGCGGGACGACCTCGCGCAGGCCGCCGGTGTCGGCGACGATGCAGGGGCAGCCGGAGGCCATCGCCTCGAGCGCCACCAGGCCGAACGGCTCGTAGATCGAGGGCACGACGGTGAGGTCGGCGATCCGGTAGAGCGAGTGCAGGACGTCGTCGCCGATCCAGCCGAGGAAGGTGCCGTGCTCCATCAGTCCGAGCTCCTCGGCCTGGCGCTTCAGTTCCGCCTCGTGGGTGCCGGAACCGGCGACCAGGAAGCGGGTCCCGGGCGCCTCTTCGAGCACCCGCGGCATCGCCTCCAGCGCCAGCTGGAAACCCTTCTCGTAGACGAGGCGGCCGATCAGCAGGACCAGCTTCTCGTCGGGTGTGGCGAACTCGGCGCGCAGCCGGGCCAGGTCCTCGGCGGGCTGGTTGGGCAGGTCGTCGGGGTCGATCCCGTTCGGGATGACGCTGATCCGCGCCTCCTCGACGCCGAAGATGTCGGCGACCTGTTCGCGCATGTAGTGGGAGCAGGTGATGACCCGGTGCGAGCGGTTGGTGATCCAGCGCTCGACCCCGTGGATGTAGGTCTGCGGGTGCTTGTCGACCCAGCCCTGGTGGCGGCCGTACTCGGTGGCGTGGATCGTCGTCACCAGCGGCGCGTCGAAGCGCTTGGCGAGGTGGTCGCAGGCGTTGGCGACGAGCCAGTCGTGGCCGTGGACGAGGTCGAAGCTGTAGCGGTCGCCGAGCTCGACCCCGGCGGCGAGCATGTCGGAGTTCATCCGCTCGACCCAAGCGACGAACTCGCCGAGGTCGGTCGGGCGTTTGGGCTCGCGGATGCGG
>DASUTJ010000045.1:0-2262 GCA_036374655.1 Solirubrobacterales bacterium
CGCGGTCTCCTCGGAGAGCATCACCGCGTCGGTGCCGTCGTAGATCGCGTTGGCGACGTCGGTCACCTCGGCCCGGGTCGGGCGCCGCGCGGTGACCATCGAGGCCAGCATCTGGGTCGCGGTGATCGCCGGCTTCGAGACCTTGCCGGCGGCGCGGATCAGCCGCTTCTGCTCGATCGGCAGCTGCTCCAGCGGCACTTCGATGCCGAGGTCGCCGCGGGCGACCATGATCCCGCCGCTGGCGACCCGCACGATCTCCTCGACGTTCGCGGCCGCCTCCTGGCGCTCGATCTTGGCGATCACCGGGATCCGCGAGCCGAGCTCTTTGAGGCGGCTCTCCACCGGCTCGAGGTCGGCGGCGGTCGAGACGAAGGAGACCGCCAGCAGGTCGACCCCGTTCTCGACCGCGAAGTCGACCCAGCCGAGGTCGACGCCGGTGGTCGCCGGCAGGTCGACGCCGCCGGGAATGTTCATCCCCTTGTGCGAGGAGAGGGTGCCGCCGACCTCGACCTCGGCACCGACGCCCTGGTTTTCCTTGTCGCCGACCCGCAGCCGGATCGCCCCGTCGGCCAGGTAGACGAGCTGGTCCTCGCTCAGGTCGGAGACGCCCGACCACTGCACCGGGATCGTGTCGCGGTCCCCCTCCACCTCCTCGGGGGTCAGGGTCACGTGCATCCCGGTCTCCAGCTCGGCGACGTCGTCGCGCAGCGAGCCGATCCGCAGCTTCGGCCCCGGCAGATCGCCGAGCACCGCCACCTCGCGCCCGACCCGCTCCGCCGCCGCCCGGATGTCGGCGATCGTCTCCGCCTGCCGCGCGGGGCCGGCGTGGGAGAAGTTCAAGCGGAAGACGTCCGCCCCGGCCGCGACCAGCTGCTCCAGCACCGCCGGATCCCAGCTCGCGGGACCGACGGTGGCGATGATCTTGGTGCGGCGCCCCTGGTGGTCGCCGGACTTTGGTGCGGTGCTCTCGTCCATGCCGCTGAGACTAGACGGCGGCTGTCCCGTTCGGCCCCGAGTACCTACAATCGGTCGGCGCGCGGCGCGCACGTGGAGAGGTGGCCGAGTGGCTGAAGGCACTCGCCTGCTAAGCGAGTAGGGGGCGCAAGCTCTCTCGAGGGTTCGAATCCCTCCCTCTCCGTTCGGTCCCGCGGATAGGCTGGCGCCGTGTCCGCCCCCGTCCAGTCGCACGAGCGCTTCGAGCGGGTCTTTGCCGACGTCGAGGCTCCGTTTGCCTTCGTCGACCTCGAGGCGATGTGGGCGAATGCCGACTCGATGCTGGCGCGGGCCGGGGGGAAGAACGTGCGGGTGGCTTCGAAGTCGGTGCGCTGCAGGGCCCTGTTGCGGGCGATCCTCGATCGGGATCCGCGCTTCCAGGGGCTGATGACCTTCACCCTGCCGGAGACGCTGTGGCTCGCCGAGCAGGGGTTCGAGGATCTGCTGCTCGCCTACCCCACCGCCGACGCGGGCGCGCTGGAGGAGCTGGCCCTGCGCTCGGCCGCCAATCCCGCGGGGGCGCCGATCGTGATGGTCGACTGCGTCGAGCACCTGGAGATGATCGAGTCGGTGCTGGGCAAGGGGGCGCCGCCGCTGCGGGTCTGCATCGACGTCGACGCCAGCTGGTGGTGGCTCGGCGGCCGGGTCAAGGTCGGCCCCAAGCGTTCGCCGATCCACACGGTCGAGCAGGCGGTGGCCCTGGCCCGGGAGATCGAAAAGCGGCCGCAGATCGAACTCGACGCGCTGATGGCCTACGAGGGGCAGATCGCAGGGGTCGGCGACCGGCCGCCGGGACAGTGGCGTCGCGGCGCGGCGATCCGCTTCATGCAGAAGCGCTCGGTGACCGAGCTGGCGCAGCGGCGGCGGGCGATCGTCTCCGCCCTCGGCGAATTCGTCGAGCTGGAGATCGTCAACGGCGGCGGTACCGGCAGCCTCGAGCTGACCGCGGCCGAGCCGGCGATCACCGAGGTGACCGCCGGCTCGGGCTTCTACGCCCCCGCCCTCTTCGACCACTACAGCCGCTTCAGCCTCACCCCCGCGGCGGCGTTCGCCCTGCCGGTTACGCGCAAGCCCTCCGACTGGGTGGCGACGGCGCTCGGCGGCGGCTACCTCGCCTCGGGTCCCGGCAACTCCGGGCGCCTGCCCGCGCCGTGGCTGCCGGAGGGATTGCGATTCGACGACGAGGAGGGCGCCGGCGAGGTGCAAACGCCACTGCTCGGCGAGCCGGCCGGGTCCCTCGGCGTCGGCGACCGCGTCTACCTCCGCCAC
>DASUTJ010000046.1:0-11516 GCA_036374655.1 Solirubrobacterales bacterium
TCCCGGGCGCACCTCCGCCGCGTCGGTCGCAATCTGCTGACGCCCCAGGCGCATGTGGCGCGGCTCCATGCTGAGTGCCCGGGACACCCCCACCGGCACCCTCCATCGACAGCTTCCGTCAGACGCTGTTCACGAAGCCGACCTAGAGAATTTGCTTTTTGCGCGCCACGCGTGCGGGGTTGCTCGGCAGGGTCGGGACATGGATTTGCTCCCGACGATCGGAGTGGCGTTGGTGCCGCCCTTGTGTGCTTCTTGCGGGCGAGCCTGCCGGCCTGAGGCCGTGGTTTGCACTCGCTGCGGGCGGCGGTTGGCCGATGCGGATCCGTTGCTGGGAAACGGACCTGCTGGGTTGGACAAGGTCTGGTCTTCGGCTTCTTATGAGGGGGTGGCGCGGAACCTGGTCGGGGCCTTGAAGTTCCGGCGGCTGCTACCTGTCGCCGACCTGATGGCGAAGCGGATCGAATGGCTGGCTCCGGCGCACATGCTGAGCGGGACGGTGGTGCCGGTGCCGCCGGCTCGGGCGCGCCTGCGCCGGCGGGGGTTCGATCCGGCCGGGGAGCTGGCGATGGCGCTGGCGGCCCGGCTGGAAGCGCCGCTGGAACAGTGCCTCGAACGGCGCGGGACGGGGCGGCAGGTCGGCAAGCGGCGGGCCGAACGGGTCAGCCACCCGCCGCGGATCCTGGCGCGGGCGGCGGCCCCGCGCAGCGTGCTGCTGGTCGACGACGTCCTGACCACCGGGTCCACCCTCACGGCCTGTGCGCGAGCGCTGAGGGCCGTGGGGGCGTCCCGTGTGGTTGCGGTGACTTTTGCCCGGCGCCTTTAGTTGGCTCTCCGCGGCCCTACGGCCGTGCCTCGGCCGGACGTCCTCGCATCTGGTCGACAAGCTTCCGCGTGCGGCGGCGCTTGCGACGCAGTTCCCGGTGTTTCTTCACCTGCCGGCTCATGTCCTCGGCAAGCTCCCGCACCGTGTGGGTCATCTCCGGGCTGCACTCGCGGGCGTGCAGCGTCACTCCCTTCAAGTAGAACGTCGCCTCCGCCACCTGGCTGTCGGCGACCCGAGGGTTGCGCTCTTCCGAGAGCACCACCTCCAAGGTCGCGAGCGGTGAGACCTGCCGTCCCAACCGCTGGAAGCGTTTCCGCACCGTCTCACGCAGCTCATCCGTCATCTCGACGTTTCGGCCCCGAATCTCAATCCGCATCGTGAGTGCCTCCTTGTGGGTTCTGCCACGAGACTAGAGGTCGGAGCGGAAGCGAGCAAGAAGAATTTAGGTCGGCACCGCTACTCTTGACCAATGCCAGCGATGGACCTTGTAACGAAGGCGCTGCGCGCGGGAGAGGGGCGGAAGTTCAAGGCCTACCAGAAGCGCGTCGCCGCGATAAATCGCTTCGAGCCGGAGATGGAAGCGCTCTCCGACGAGGAGATTCGCGCCGAGGCCGACTCCCTGCGCGAGCAGGCCCGCAACGGTAAGCCGCTCGACGACCTTCTCAACGAGGCCTTCGCCCTCTGTCGCGAGGCGTCGCGGCGGAGCACCGGTCAGCGGCACTACGACGTCCAGTTGATCGGCGGCATGGTCCTCCACGACGGCGGCATCGCCGAGATGAAAACCGGCGAGGGCAAGACCCTGACCGCGACCCTGGCCGTCTTCCTCAACAGCCTGGCCGGAAAGAGCGTCCACCTCGTCACCGTCAACGACTACCTCGCCCGCCGCGACGCCGACTGGATGAAACCGATCTACGACGCGCTCGGGGTCACCGTCGACGCCCTGCAGGACCCCGACGACCACGCCACCCGCCAGCGCAAATACGCGCTCGACGTCCTCTACGGGACCAATTCCGAGTTCGGCTTCGACTACCTGCGCGACAACATGGCCGACTCGCTCGAGCACTGCGTCCAGCGCGACCACAACTTCGCGATCGTGGACGAGGTCGACAACATCCTCATCGACGAGGCGCGGACGCCGCTGATCATCTCCGGTCAGCCCGAACAGGCGGCCCAGACCTACTACACCTTTGCCCGCCTGGCCAAACAGATGATCGGCGTGCCGGCCAAACAGAAACTGAAATCGCTGGGCGAGTCCCGCGACACCCACGAGGCCGAGTACGACTACGAGTACGACGAGAAGCACAAGACGGTCGCCCCGACCGAGCAGGGGGTGAAGAAAGCCGAGGAATTCATCGGCGTCGACAACCTCTACCTCGGCGAGCACGGCAGCCTCGTCAACCACCTCAGCCAGGCGCTGAAGGCCGAGTCGCTTTACAAGAAAGACGACGACTACGCGGTGATCGACGGCGAGGTGATGATCATCGACGAGTTCACCGGCCGCATCCTCGAGGGCCGGCGCTGGTCGGAGGGGCTCCACCAGGCCGTCGAGGCGAAGGAGGGGGTGGCGATCCGCGAGGAGAACCAGACCCTGGCGACGATCACCCTGCAGAACTACTTCCGCCTCTACGACAAGCTCTCGGGGATGACCGGAACCGCCCTCACCGAGGCGACCGAGTTCATGAAGATCTACGAGATGCCGGTGGTCGAGATCCCGACCAACAAACCGATGGTCCGGGACGACCGCAACGACCAGATCTTCAAGACCAAGGACGGCAAGTGGGACGCCGTCATCGCCGAAATCGTCAGCCGCCACGAAGCCGGCCAGCCGGTCCTGGTCGGCACCGTCTCGGTCGAGGTCTCGGAGATGATCTCCGAGGCGCTGAAGCGCCAGGGGATCCAGCACGCGGTTCTCAACGCCAAGCCCGAGCACGCCGAACGAGAGGGCGAGCTGATCGCCCAGGCCGGGCGCAAGGGCGCGGTGATGATCGCCACCAACATGGCCGGCCGCGGCGTCGACATCAAGCTCGGCGGCGACCCCGAGCACCTGGCGATCGCCGAGCTGAAAAAGCAGGGGATCACCCACGACAGCGAGGGCTACGAGGAGGCGCTGGCCGAGAAGACGGCCGAGCTCGCCCCCGGATGCAAGGCCGAAGGCGAAGAAGTCCGCGAGCTCGGCGGGCTCTTCATCTGCGGCACCGAGCGCCACGAGTCCCGCCGCATCGACAACCAGCTGCGCGGCCGCGCCGGCCGCCAGGGCGACCCCGGCGAGTCGCGCTTCTTCCTCTCCGCCGAAGACGACGTGATCCGCCTCTTCGCCGGCGACCGGATCTACAACATCCTCGACAAACTCGGCCCGACCGACGACGACGGCACCGAAGTTCCGCTGGAAGCGAAGATGCTGACGAAAACCGTCGAGAACGCCCAGAAGAAGGTCGAGGAGCAGAACTTCCTGATCCGCAAACGCGTCCTCGAGTACGACGACGTGATGAACGAGCAGCGGCGGGTGGTCTACAAATACCGCCGCGAGATCCTCGAAGGCCGCGACATCTCCGAGAACGCCCGCGACGAAATCGAGGGCGTGATCGAGCGCCTGGTCGACGAGTACACCGCCGCCGACCTGCTCGAGGAATGGGACCTGGAGGAGCTGGAGACGCAGCTGCGGCAGATCTGGCCGGTCAGCATCGAGGTCGCAAGCCTGGCGCCGGAGACGGTTGACAAGGAGCAGCTGAAGGACGCCCTCGACGACGACGCGATGAGCGCCTACGACGAGCGCGAGGAGCAGCTCGGCGAGGAGCTGATGCGCTACCTGGAGCGCTCGATCCTGCTGCAGGTGATCGACAACCGCTGGCGCGAACACCTCTTCGACATGGACTACCTGCGCGAAGGAATCCACCTCCGCGGCTTCGCCCAGATCGATCCCCTCGTCGCTTACAAAAACGAGGGCTTCACGATGTTCCAGGACCTGATGCACTCGATCTGGGACGAGTTCTCGAAACTGGTTTTCCGCGCCGAAATCGAAGTCCAGCCCGACCAGGCCGCGGCCGCGGCGGGCAACGGGGGCGGCGAGCCCGCCGCCCTGGCCTACTCCGGCGGCACGGCGGAGAACCAGCCCTCGGCCCTGCGGGAAGTCGTCGCGACCAGCGGCGCCGCCCCGTCCGACGTCGCCGCGGCGGGAGCGGTGGCGGCCCCCGGCAACGGCGAGGTGGTCGAGACGGTGGTCAAAGACGAGAAAGAGAACATCGGCCGCAACGACCCCTGCTGGTGCGGATCAGGCAAAAAGTTCAAGAAGTGCCACGGCGCCTAGCGGCGCATGGCTGATCCCGTCCGCGAGTTCGTCCGGGCTTTCAACGAGCGGGACCTGGACGCGTTCGTCGCCGTCCTCGACCCGGAGGTGGAGCTGCACGCCATGCGCGGCTTGCGCAAGGGGCGCGAGGCGGCGCGGGTCTGGGCGACGCGGCCGCCGGGCGGGGTGCAGCAGACGATCGAGCTGGAGCAGCTCTACGAGGACGGCACCGAGGGCGGCGGCGGTCGCGCGGTGGCCCTGATCAAGCGGCACTGGCACTGGGAAGAGGACGCCAGCCACGCCGGGGTCGACGAGATGGCCTGGGCCTTCGAGCTGCGCGACCACAAGATCCGCTCCTGGCGTCCCTACGAGGACCGCGGGCAGGCGCTCCGCGAGTTCGATTTCGCCCGTCCCTAGCCAGGGAGGCGCGGGCGGCCTACGATTGAAACGGATGGGATCCGTCGCCCCGGACAACGTCGAGGCCACCGAGGCCTGGAGCGGACCGCTCTTCGACGTCTTCCTCAAGTACCGCGACCTGACCACCGGCGGCCTCGGGGCACACGGCGAGGTGGCGATGGGGTCGAATCCGCCCCGGCGGGGAGAGCGGGTAATCGACATCGGCTGCGGCTTCGGCGACACCACGCAGCGGCTGGCCGAGCTGATCGGGCCCGAGGGCTCGGCGCTCGGAGTCGACGTCTCCGCCCCGTTCATCGAGACCGCCCGCCAGGAGGCCGGCGAAGCCGGCCTCGACAACGTCGAGTTCCAGCTCGCCGACGTGCAGACGCTGGAGCTGCCGCAGGAGTTCGACTACGCCTTCTCGCGCATGGGCATCATGTTCTTCGCCAACCCGGTCGCCGCTCTGCGCAACGTCCGCGCGGCTCTGAAGCCGGGGGGACGCTTCACCGCCGTCGTCTGGCGGCGCAAGGATGACAACGAGTGGGTGCGGCGCGCCGAGGAGATCGTCGACGAGTACCTCGAGCACCCCGAGGAGACCGACGAACCGACCTGCGGCCCGGGACCCTTCTCGATGGCCAACGCCGACACCGTCACCGAGCAGATGAAGATCGCCGGCTTCGAGGAGATCGGGCTGCGCCGCTGCGACCTGCCGATGAAGGTCGGGGCCGACCTCGATCAGGCGGTCGAGTTCGGCATGGCCCTGGGCCCGGCGGGGGAGATCCTCCGCCTCTGGGGGGACCGCGTCGACGAGATCCGGCCCGAGATCGCCGCCAAGATCCGAGCCGCGATCGCCGAGTTCGAGACGCCCGACGGGGTCTTCGCCCCAGCCTCGACCTGGGTCATCACCGCCCGTACGCCGGCCTGAACCGGCGCGCCCAATAACCTGTGCCGATGCCCGACGCCGCGCAGAGTCAACCTGTCGCGTCTCGCCTGGCCGCCGTCCGGGAGCAGTTGTCCCTGCTCTCGGACTACCTTTGACCCCGCTGCGCTTGAGGGGGAAGTAGCCCGGCTCGAGGAGGAGATGGGCAAGCCCGGTTTCTGGGACGACCAGGAGGGTGCCGCCCGCACCTCGGCCGCCCACGCCCGCGCCCAGAAGCGGTTGGAGCTGTTCCGCGGGCTGGAGGGCGACGTCGCCGACCTTGGCGATCTTGCCGAGATGGCCGCCGAGGACGAGGAGATGGCGGCCGAGCTCGACGCCCAGCTGGGATCGGCCGAGCGGCGCCTGGCCGAGCTGGAGGAGGCGCGGCTGTTCAGCGGCGAGTACGACGCCGGCGACGCCGTCGTCACCGTCCACGCCGGCGCCGGCGGGACCGACTCCCAGGACTGGGCCGAGATCCTGCTGCGGATGTACCTGCGCTGGGCCGAACGGCGCGGCTTCGAGGTGGAGATGCTGGAGGCCTCGCCGGGGGAGGAGGCGGGGCTCAAGTCCGCCACCTTCATGGCCCGCGGCGAGAACGCCTACGGGCTGTTCGCCGCCGAGCGCGGCGTCCACCGGCTGGTGCGGATCTCCCCCTTCGACTCCTCCGCCCGCCGCCACACCAGCTTCGCCCAGGTCGACGTCGGCCCGGTGGTCGAGGACAGCGTCGAGGTCGAGGTCGACGAGGGCGACCTGCGGATCGACACCTACCGCGCCTCCGGCGCCGGCGGCCAGCACGTCAACAAGACCGACTCCGCGGTCCGCATCACCCACATCCCCACCGGCGTCGTCGTCCAGTGCCAGAACGAGCGCTCGCAGACGCAGAACAAGGCGGTGGCGATGCAGCTGCTGCGCTCGAAGCTGATCGAGCTGGAGGAGCGCAAACGCTCCGAAGAGCTGGCCAAGGCGCGCGGCGAGGTCAAAGACGTCGCCTGGGGCTCGCAGATCCGCAGCTACGTGATGCACCCCTACACGATGGTCAAGGACCACCGCACCGAGCACGAGGTCGGCGACGTGCAGCGGGTGCTCGACGGCGACATCGACGAGTTCATCCGCGACTACCTGAATAAAACCGCGGCCGCCTCGGCCAGCTAGCGATGGCCTCGCTCATCCACATCGAACGGGAGGCAGCCGGCGACCCGCAGGGGCTGCTGGTCCTCCATCACGGCCGCGGCACCAGCGAGCGCGACCTGATCGGCCTCGCCGACCTCCTCGATCCCGAGCAGCGGTTGCGGGTGGTCTGCCCGCGGGCGCCGCTGCAGCTGCCCGGCTCGCCGGGATACCACTGGTACCTGGTGCCGCGGGTCGGCTACCCGGACCCGGAGACCTTCGAGGCGGCGCGGGCGGCGCTCGCCGAGCTGCACGACGAGCTCTGGGAAGAGTCCGGAATCGGGCCGGGGCGGACCGTGCTGGGCGGCTTCTCGATGGGGGCGGTGATGAGCTACGCGATGGGGCTCAGCGCCGAGCGACCGTCGGTCGCCGGCATCCTCGCCTTCAGCGGCTTCGTGCCGACGGTCGAGGGCTGGGAGCCGGCGCTGGCGGACCGCACCGAGACCCGCGCCTTCGTCAGCCACGGCCGCAACGATCCGGTGATCGGCATCGACTTCGCCGAACGGGCGCGGGAGCTGCTGAGCGAGGGCGGGCTCGACGTCACTTACCGCGAGTCCGACCTGGGCCACCAGATCGATCCCGCGCACCTGCGCGAAGCGAGCGCTTGGCTCGGGGAAGTGCTCCGCTGAGGTCCAGCCGGCAGTAGCGCGGGGTGTTGACCGCCTGCAGCTCGACCTCGAACTCGCGCGCGGCGAGGACGCGCTCCATCCGCTTCTCGCCGAGGGCGAAGGTGTCGCGGAAGGTGCCGGCGCGGCGGAAGCGGGTGTGGCTGACGCCGAGGTGGACGCTGCCCTTGCCGCCGCGGAGGCTGGCGTCGATCGCGACCGAAGCGGGGTGGTAGGCGCTGTAGTGAACGGTGAGGGCGACGGTTCCGCTGCCGGGGTTGGCAGCGAGCTTGGCGGTGGCGTCCTCGATCACGCACTCTTCCGTTTCTTCGGCTTCCAGCTTTTCTTCCTCGGCGATTTCGGCGCAGAACCGCGCGTCTTCCTCGTCTTCGACGACGCAGTCGCTCGACACTTCTTCGTCGGGTTCTTCCGCCCCATCTTCGGCGGCGCTTTCGCCGGCTTCGTCGTCCTCCGGGGCGACCAGGGGATCGAGCGGCAGCGGCAGGCTCAGCGCCTGCGCCGGGACGGCGACGGCGCCGAGCAGGAGAACGGAGGCGAACAGGGGCAGCAGCAGCTTGCGCATCGCCCAAACATCGGAGTTTCGGCTGTTTTGCTTTAGGAACTGGACTTTTCGTCCAGCACGCCCTCGAGCTCCAGCAGGGACTGCTTCATCGGCAACCCGCCGCCGTATCCGCCGAGGGCGCCACCGGTGCGGAGCACCCGGTGGCAGGGGACGACGAGCGGGATCGGGTTGCTGCCGCAGGCGCTGCCGGCGGCGCGCACCGCCCGCTCGTTGCCGGCTTTGCGGGCCATCTCGGTGTAGGTCCGGGTCTGGCCGTAGGGGATGCGGTCGATCGCCCGCAGCACTCGCTGGCGGAAGCCGCTGCTGAGCTGCCAGTCGAGCGGCAGGTCGAAGCTGTCGAGCTCGCCGGCGAAGTAGAGGTCGAGCTCGCGCCGCACCTCGTCCAGCTCGGCCGGCGCCTCGAGCACCCGCGGCGAGACCCTTGCGGAGAGGTCGGCAAGCAACTGGTCGGTGTCCTGATTCGGCAGTCCGACCCGGACCAGGCCGCGCTTCGTCTGCGCCAGCAGTAGTCGTCCGAAGGGGGAGTCGGTGGTCGTGTAGGCGACGTCGAGCAGTCCCTCTTCGGTGGCGCGGGCCTTGAACCTCTGGACCGCCTTGTCGGTTGCGGTGCTCATGCCAGCTCCTTTCGCAGTCGTTTCAGTCCCTCGTGCAGGGAGCGCCGCGCCGCCTCCGGCGAGCAGCCGAGGGCGGCGGCGATCTCGGCGTGGGGGAGGTCGCTGCCGTAGCGCAGGGAGACGGCGGCGCGCTGCTTCGGCGGCAGCGCCCCCACGGCCGCCCAGAGCCGCTCGTCGGGCTCGGGCCCGGTCTCGACCGCCACCTCCGGCACCTCGGCCACCGGCACCGGCCGGCGGCCTCGGGCGCGATGGTGGTCGATCGCCTTGCGGTGGGCGATCGTCAGCAGCCAGCCGCGCAGGTTGCGCGCGTCCTCCAGCTGCGGGTAGGCGCGCAGGGCGGCGAGGAAGGTCTCCTGGAAGCAGTCGTCGGCCGCCTCGCGGCCGACGGCGCCGCGCAAGATTCCCATCACCGGGGCGGCATGCTCGTCCAGAACGGTTTGAAACGGGGGCAGCAGGGTCACTCTGGAGGATTAAACGTGTCCGGCGAACGAAACGTGAGAGCGAAGCTGCGATCCGACACCTCAGAGGTGCTCGATTGCAGGCTCGTTAGGGTGGCGCGATGATCGAGCTGGCGGAGGAAATCGAGGAGCTGGTCGGCCGTGCCCTGGCCGAGGACGTCGGCGAGGGTGACATCACCTCGGAGGCGACCGTGCCCGAGGACGCCCGGGCGCGGGCGCGGATCGTGCAGAAACAGCCGGGCGTCGTCTACGGGCTCGGCGTCGTTGCCGAGGCGATGCGGCAGTGCGGGGTGGAGGACGTCGACAACCTCGTCGTCGAGGGCCAGTGGCGCGAGGAGGTGCCGGTCGAGGTCTTGATCGCCAGCGGCAGCGCCCGGGCGCTGCTGACCGCCGAGCGGACCGCGATCAACTTTCTCGGCCACCTCTCCGGGGTGGCGACGCTGACCGCGCGCTACGCCGAGGCGGTGGTCGGAACCGGGACGACGATCCTCGACACGCGCAAGACGACGCCGGGGCTGCGGCACCTGGAGAAGGCGGCCGTCGCCGCCGGCGGCGGGCTCAACCACCGGCTCGGCCTCTACGACGCGATCCTGATCAAGGAGAACCACATCGCCCTCGCCGGCGGTCTGGCGAAAGCCGTCTACGGCGCCCGCACGGCCCAGCCGGAGAAGGCGATCGAGGTCGAGGTCCGCGACGTCGAAGAAGCCGCCTACGCGCTCGGGACCGGCGTCGACCGCCTGCTGCTCGACAACATGAGCCCCGACTCGTTGCGCGAGGTCGTCGCCCTGCGCGATCAGAACGCGGGCGGGCCCGACGGCGTCTCGCTCGAGGCCTCCGGCGGCGTCAACCTCGAGAACGTCCGCGAGGTCGCCGAGACGGGCGTCGAGTTCATCTCGATCGGCGCCCTGACCCACTCGGCCGCCACGCTCGACTTCTCGATGCTGCTGGAGACCGCATAACTGCACCGCTTCGCAGTAACGGCGTTACTTGAGGAGTTTCGAAAGCCGCCGGTCTTTGAGAATTCGCCCGCCCGTCTGCTCCTGGGGGCAGTAGCTGGTCTGGTGCTCCGAGAAGTAGACGGCCTCGATCGTGGCGCCGCAGCGCGGGCAGGGCTCGCCCTCGTGCTTGTGGATCTTCAGCGGCTTCGGAACCTTCTCCGGCACCTCCGGCCCGATCGTCTCCTCGTAGTGGTCGATCGCGTCGCCGAGGACGTGGAGCGCCGCGTGCAGTCGCTCGACCTCGACGGGCTCCAGCTCCGAGCCTTTCTTGAAGGGCGAGAGGCGCGCCTCCCAGAGGATCTCGTCGACCCAGGAGCGGCCGATCCCGGCGACGTCTTTCTGGTGGCGCAGCAGCGGGTGAAGGTGGCGCGGCTTGTCGATCGCCGCGGCGAACTCCGCGAGCGGGGGAGGGGGCCAGGCCTCCGGGCCGAGGCTGGCGACCATCTCGTCGGCGGCGACAGCGTCGACCGGCAGCAGCTTCGCCCAGGCGCGCTGCTTGGTCCCCATCTCGCGCAGCCGCAGCTCGCGCCCGTCGGTGAGCCGGATCAGGACCCGCGAGGCGCGGTCTTTGAGCGAGGCGCGTTTGTCGTGCACCCGCAGCCGCCCGGCCGACATCAGGTGGACCAGCAGCGCCAGGTCGCCGAACTCGACCACCGGCATCTTCCCGACCCGCCGCACCGCGGTCAGCTCGCGCCCCGCCAGCGCGTCCAGCGGTGGGTCGAAGGTCTTCATCACGTTCATCCCCGGCGCCAGCACGGATTCGACCTCGGCCCCGGCCAGGGTGGTGTCCAGGCGGCGGACGGCGATCTCGACCTCGGGTAGCTCGGGCATCGGAAAAAGGCTAGACGGCAGCCGGCATCGACTAGACTTCCTGCACGTTCATTCGACCGGTCCGGACCCAGTCCCGCCGGCGAACATCGAGGAAGGAAGGGCTCATGCAAGAGCTCCCGACTATCCAACCTACGCTGGCACCGGAGCTGACTTCGGAGCAGATCGCCGAGATCGGCGACGAGGTTCGCGCGCTCGCGCAGGAGCGGAACGCGGTCATCCTCGCCCACAACTACGAGCTGCCGGAGATCCAGGACGTCGCCAACTACCGCGGCGACTCGCTCGGGCTCTCGCGCCAGGCGGCCGAGACCGACGCCGACGTGATCGCCTTCTGCGGCGTTCACTTCATGGCCGAGACCGCCTCGATCCTCTCGCCCGAGAAGACCGTGCTGATCCCCGATCTCGATGCCGGCTGCTCGCTGGCCGACTCGATCACCGCCGACCAGCTGCGCGCCTGGAAGGCCGAACATCCCGGCGCCCTGGTCGTGATGTACGTCAACACCTCGGCCGAGGTGAAGGCCGAGACCGACTACTGCGTCACCTCCTCCAACGCCGTCGACGTCGTGCGCCACATCTGGGACGAGCACGGCCCCGAGCAAGAGATCCTCTTCGGCCCCGACATGTGGCTCGGCGCCTTCGTCGAGCGCGAGACCGGGCTCGTCGACGAACCCGAGCGCCGCGGCCTCTTCCACATCTGGGACGGCGAGTGCCACGTGCACGCCGGGATCAAGCCGCTGGACATCGTCCGTACCCGCGAAGAGCATCCCAACGCCGAGTTCCTGATCCACCCCGAGTGCGGCTGCTCGACCCAGGCGATGGAGTACGTCGCCGCCGGCGATATC